>NZ_DATBTV010000087.1:0-24870 GCF_036559105.1 Lapillicoccus sp.
GCCCCGGCGACGCTGCACCTCGAGGACCTGTGGATCCGCAACGTCACGATCACGACGGGCCTCGTGGACACCTACTCGAGCCGACGCTGATCCGGCTCGTCAAGGGCGGCCAGCTCGACATGGCTCCGCTCATCACCCATCGGTTCCCCTTGGACGACCTGCTGCAGGCGTACGAGGTGTTCGCCGACGCGGGGCACTCCGGCGCCCTCAAGGTCGTCCTCACCCGATAGGAGAAGGTCATGAGCAACGCCCTTGTCGTCTTTGAGTCGATGTTCGGCGCGACTCGCCAGGTCGCGGAGGCCGTCGCTGACGGCCTCTCGCGGTCGACTCGCTGCACCGTCGTCGAGGTGGGCGACGCTCCGACCGTGATCGACCAGGATGTCGAGCTGCTGGTGATCGGCGCGCCCACTCATGCCTTCGGGCTGTCCACGCCGGACACTCGCCACGAGGCGCAGAAGGAGACGAGCACGCCGGTCATCTCGCGCGACCTCGGGGTCCGGGAGTGGCTGGCCGCACTGGTTCTCCTGTCGCCCCAGACGAGAACGGCCGCGTTCGATACCCACGTGAAACAGCGGTGGGTACCAGGGTCGGCGGCGCACAAGATCGCCCACTCGCTCGCCCACAAGGGACTCATGCAGGCGCAGGAGCCGGTCTCGTTCCGGGTCGACGGCACCACCGGCCCTCTCCTCGGCGGCGAGCTCGCCCGGGCGCAGAAGTGGGGCGCCGAGCTGGGTCACTCACTCGTTGGCGAAGCGCCGGCGTCCCTCGACCACCGCTGACCGCTCACCCGTCCCCCCAAAACCGTCGGCGGCGTCGAGTGCGGGACCTTGTGCCCTGGGCGCTGGGCCGGGCCTCCGGGAACGTGGAGCGAGAACGACGGTACCCAGCTCGAGGAGGACCCCATGCTTCGTCATGACGTCAGCCCACAGATCCAGGAGAGGCGAACCGTCTGGCCTGAGCGTCGCGACGTCGTCGTCGTCGACAACGGTGGCTGCGGGAGTCATCGTGCCCTGGAACAGGCTGGCCGGGAGGCCGATCTGCGTGGTGTCGGGCTGGTCGTCGTGACCGTCAGGACGTTGCCGTGCGTGGAGCCCACCGGCTACGCGGCGTGGACGCGCGCGGAGAACGACGCGGCGGACTACGCGAGCAATGTCAATCTCGCGGCGCAGCATCGCGTCCGGGACGCCCGGCCGGGACTTCACGTCAGGGGTGCGGTGGTCTCCTCCCTCGACGACGTCGTACCGGTCGCGGCCAATGCCGGCCTTCTTGTGCTCGGCCGCCACGGTGCAGACGGGCAAGGTGTGTTCCGGCTGGGCACGACGAGCGGCGGCCTGGTCAAGGCCTTCCCGTGCCCGGTCCTGGTGTGCCGGGACGAGCGCTTCTTCCCGCTGAGGACATCGGCGCCGTCGTCCCGCCACCCCGAGGTGGTCGCTGCGGTCCACGTGACGCCCGAGATTCCGACCGTCCTCCGGTACGCGGTCCGTGAGGCGACGACACGGGGGATCCATCTGTGTGTGTTCAGCGCGGGTCGGCCTCTCTCGAGCTCGGTCGTCGAGGATGAGCTGGCCGCCGAGAAGTCGGTGCCCTGGCGTCTGGTCTGGACCAGCGAAGATGCGGAGGGGCTGCTCCGTTACGCGGATCCCGACGACCTGCTGGTCCTGGGCGACCGGGGCCCTGATCGGTTGACCGGTCACGTGACGGGATCGTGGACCCGGGCTGTGCTCCATCGCATGCCGTGCGACGTCATGCTGGTTCCCCTGTGACCCGGCCGCGGTCGCGTGAGGTGATCGGCTGAGCTCACCGTCGAGCTGTGGGTCCAGCGGGGTGATGCGCGACAGACCGCTCTCGACCCGACCACGACGTCACCACGTTGCTCGGGCGCGCCAGGCCACGGCCGCCGCGGTACCGCCGACCAAGGCCATGGGCGCCTGCAGGCCGTCGACGCCGAGGAAGGGGATCTGCACCAGGAGCTCGACCGCCAGCAATGCGCTCGCCACCAGTACGGCTCGGGGTGCCGACGACGAACCCCGCCATGCGAGGTAGGCCGCCGCGGCGGAGGGGACCGCGACGCTGGCCGTGAGCCACACCCCGGGCAGCGCCCAGCTGGACAGGCCGAGCGGCGCCAGGGCCTCGACCGGCGGGGTTCCGTGTCCGGAGATCAGCATGATGCCGCCACCGAGCCCGAAGACCGCCATGGCGCTCTCGACGGTGACGACAGGTGTCGATGACGCCAGGTCGGCGTGACGACCGGGGACGACTCGACAGCGTGCTGCGACACGTTCATCACCTCGCCCCAGCACATCGAACCTCGGGCGACGCCGTCAGGGCAGAGGGTCTCGGAAGTCGCGGGACCTTCGTCCCTGCCGCTACCTGCTTGCGACCCCGACTCTTGAACTGTCAACGCAGACAACCGAAATCCCGGGGACAGGCCCCGGGGAACCACACAAGAGCAGGAGCAAGGACCATGCGACGCAGGACTCTCGACGCCCTCCTATCCATCGGTGGCGCGATTGTCGCCGCCATCCTTCTGGTCGCCGCGGGGCTGCTGCTGTGGGCGGGCAACTTCGCCAACAGCACGGTCTCCCAGCAGCTGGCCGACCAGCGGATCACGATGCCCTCGGGTGCGGCCATCGCCGACCCGCAGATCAAGCCGTACCTCGAGCAGTACGCCGGTCAGCCACTCACGACCGGGGCCCAGGCGCAGGCGTACGCCGACCACTTCATCCTCGTTCACATGAACGCGGCGTCGCAGGGCAAGACGTACGGTGAGGTCTCCGCCGCCTACACGGCCCTGACCAAGGACGCCAACGCCGATCCGGCAGCGGTCAAGGCGGCCGGCGACCTGCGCCAGACGATGTTCATGGGCGACACGCTGCGCGGGATGCTCCTCAACGCCTACGCCTTCGGAACCCTCGGCACCATCGCCATCTACGCCGCCATCGCCTCGTTCATCGGTGCCGCCGCGATGGCAGCCCTATCGCTCCTCGGCTGGCGCCACCTGCGTCGGGTTCCCGCGGAGGAGGAGGTCCACCTGGGCCGCCGTCAGCCCGTCCCTGTCCCGGCCTGACGGGCCACCGCGGACTGACCAGGAAGGCCCCGACCACACGGTCGGGGCCTTCTCCGCGCCGTGCGGCGACTAGCGTGCGAACGTGGACCACCTCCCCTGGCAGGTCGGGCCCCTCGGCGTCGACGACCTCGCGGACCTGGCGTTGCTGTTCGGGTCCTCCCGGAACACCCGCAGCTGCTGGTGCACGTCGTTCTGCTCGTCCCGGAGCCAGTTCGCACTCGGCTGGATGACCGGACGGAACCGGACCCGGTTCGAGGCCATGGCGTATGCCGGTGGCCCGCCGATGGGGGTGCTGGCGTCGATGGACGGCACCCCGGTGGGTTGGGCCGCGTGCGGACCGAGAGCGCGGTACCTGGTGGCAGTCGGCGGGCGCAGCCGCCTTCTGGATGGCCTGGACCGGAGCGAGGATGAGTCGGTCTGGCTGGTTCCGTGCATCTTCGTCCGGGCCGAGGAGCGGGGGAGGGGCGTCAGCCATGCCCTCGTGCAAGGGGCGGTCGTGCTGGCCGAGCATCACGGCGCGACCGCGGTCGAGGGTTGGCCCGTGTCTAGCGCCGAACCCGGCCAGGGCGACGACTTCGTCGGCCGGGAGGGCGTGTTCGAGCATGCGGGCTTCCGTTGTGTCACCCGGCCCGACCCGACGCGAGCGATCATGCGGCTCGACCTGCGTGATGTCTGACGTGGGCTGTCCGTTGGTCGCCACCAGGCTCTGCTTCCGAGGCTGAGGCCCGATCTGGTGGGCCGCCCCCGGCTCCTGGAGCGACTCCGGGCCGGAGCCGGGCCAAGGCTGACGCTGCCGTCCGCGCCCGCCGAGTTCGGGATGGCGACGCTCCTCGCCGAGCGGCTGGGCACGGGGGGCTCCTGACTGGACGTTGCGGTGGCGTCGCTCTCGCTGGACCAGGCTGACCGCGAGGCGGCCTCGTTCTGGACGGGGGTGGTGACCGCCCCCGTCGGTGCTGTGCTCGACCACCGGTCGCGAGCCCTGGACCTGGCGGGATCCATTCCACTGCCGGTCGAGCACCTTGATGACCGTGCTCGTCAACGAGCCGGCCGAGACCACAGCGGAGCCGTGGCTGGTGTTGGACGACGACCACCTCGTGGACAGCCACCCGCCAGACTCATCGCCGGTGGCGCATCCCGTTCGGCTCGGCCGGAATCCGGCTCCCAGAGGAGCGAAAGTGGCGTTGCCACAGCAGTTTGGTTCCACTCAAAGGGTCCAACATTCAGCGAACGCTCAGAGGCCGGTCAGGTCGAGGGCGTGGCCGCCGGCGGCCTTGGTGGCGAGATAGTGGGCGTTCGCGGCGTTGAGGTGGACCGCGGTCGGCACCTCCTCGACGACGGTGACCCCGTGCCGGTTGAGCTGCACGGACTTGTCCGGGTTGTTGCTGAGCAGCCGCACCGTCGGCCGCCCGAGGGCCAGCAGCATCTGCGCCGCGGCCGCGTAGTCCCGCTCGTCGGCGGCGTATCCGAGGGCAACGTTGGCGGCATACGTGTCGAGCCCCTCGCTCTGGAGCTGGTAGGCGTCGAGCTTGGCGTAGAGGCCGATGCCGCGGCCCTCCTGACGCAGGTAGAGGAGGTAGCCACCGGCGCGGTCGAGCCGGCCGACCGCCTCGCGCAGCTGCGGACCGCAGTCGCAGCGTTCGGATCCGAGGACGTCGCCGGTGAGGCACTCGCTGTGCAGACGCACCAGGGTCGGCCGCCCCGGGTCGTGACGCAGTGGGCTCCGCGCGCTCGAACCGAAGCCCAGTGCCAGATGCTCCCGGCCGTCGACCAGCCCGTCGAAGGTGAACGCCCGGGCGGTGGTCGCGTAACCGTCGGCCAGGCGCAGCGGGATGGTCACCTGGGTCCGGATGGTGGCGCGGGGCAAGGTCGTCGACACGGTCATCTCTCCTCGGCGGTCACGCGGCATCGGTCGGTGAGGGCGTAGCGCAACAGAGCGGCGTCGCCTACCTGCCGCACCTCGGCCAGGTGCGCTCGGTTCGGCGCGGTGTGCGGGAAGACTCCGTCGTCGACGAAGCGCGGCGCGCGCGGGTCGCCGACGAACACCGGAGCGACGGCCAGCTGGAGCTCGTCGGCCAAGCCGCCCACCAGCAGCTGGCTCAGGACCCGTCGGCCACCCTCGACGAGGAGCCGCTGGACCCCTCGGGCGTCGAGGTCGGCGAGTACCCACCCCATGTCGACGGCGGAGCCGGCGTCGACGACGGTCGCGGTGTCGCCGAGGCGTGTGGCCAACGGACCGACGACGGGGGCCGGCGTGTAGACCAGGGTTCCCGACCCTGGTTCGGTGAAGATCCGGGCGCGCGGGTCGAGGTCGCCGGAGGCGCTGACGGTGACCCGCAACGGAGTGGCCGGCCAGCCCCGGGCCCGGCGAGCGGCGCGGCAGGCCTCCGAGCGGACCAGCAGCCGAGGGTCGTCGCGGCGGACGGTCTCGGCCCCGACGAGGATCGCGTCGGCTCCGGCGCGCTCCGCGTCGACGCGCTCGAGGTCGGCGGCCGGGGAGAGGACCAGCCGCTCAGGCCCGGCGTCGTCGAGGTAGCCGTCGAGCGAGACGCAGCAGCTGAGCAGCGTGTAGGGGCGGTCAGGCATCGGCGGTCGCCCGCTCCCTGACCGCGGGAGCTCCGGGAGCCCCCTGCCGACCGTGGATCGCCTGGACCACCAGGACGACCGCCCCGGGGAGCGCAGCGACGAGGACCAGGGCTCCGTATGCGGCCGCCGCGGTCACCCCGGCCGTCGCCCCCACCCCGGTAGCCGCGAAGGCCCAGGCCGCGACACCCTCGCGAGGGCCCCAGCCGGCGATGTTGGCGGGGACCGCCGAGCCCGCGAGGACCACCAGAGCCAGCGGGACCAGCGTGGCCAGGGGGACGTCGACGCCGGTCGTCCGCGTGGCCACGACGATGACCGCGGCGTGACCCGCGACGACGACCGCCGAGGCCAGGAGCACGCGGGGGAGGGCCCGACGCGAGATCAGGCCCACCCGCAGGTCGGTCACGGCGATCCGTAGTGGTCGGGTCAGGCGACCCTGGCCGAACGTCGCCGTCGCGGCGACGGTCAGCCCGACCAGGACAGCCAGGGCCACCAGGACGACCGCGCCCCACTCGGCCACCACCCGAAACGCCGATGGGACGGCGAGCAGGATCAGTGCGGTGAGCGCCAGCTGGACCGCCTGACCCCCGAACCGCTCCCACCCGACCGACCGGGCGGAGACGGCCAGCTCACCGCTGCCTCGCCCGTGTCGGACGGCTCGCTCGACGTCGCCGACGACCCCTCCGGGCACCGTCACGTTGACCAGCTGCGACCGGTAGTAGGCCGTGACGGCACCGCGGAGCGGGACGCGCAGGCCGATCCCCTGGGCCACGACGGTCCACCGCCATGCCGCGGCCACGGTCGTGACGAACCCGACGACGAGGGCGAACGCCACACTCGCCGGGTCGAGTCGCCGCACACCGTCGAGGAACACCTCCGCGCCGAACCGCCACACCAGCAGCGCCAGCACCACGGCCCCGGCGAGCGGGCCGAGCCAGCGGCGCAGCCGCGTAGGCGTCACGTCGTCGCTCCGACCAGAGCCGCCGATCGCAGTGCGGCGTGGACGGCGACGACCGTGTCGTCCCACGACGGCAGGTCGGTCCGCCGGACCAGCGCGTCCCGGCGCAACCGCCGTCGCTCGGCGCCGTCGGTCAGCCACGAGCGCAGGGCCGAGGTCAGGCCCTCGACGTCACCGGACGGGACGAGGAGGGCAGGAGCCACGACACCATCGGCCATCCCGAGAGCCTCGCGCGTACCACCGACATCGGACGCCACCACGGGGAGGCCACGAGCCAGGGCCTCGGACAGCACCATCCCGTAGGTCTCGGCGCGGGACGGATGGACCAGGAGGTCAGCGGCCGCGTACGCCGCCTCGAGTCGCGGGCCGGCCAGCGGGCCGGGCATCCGCACCCGGCCGCCGGACCGCTCCGCCCAGGCCACGAGGCGCTGGGCGGTCCCGGGGTCGACGTCCAGGGAGCCGACGCAGTCGAGCCGCCAGTCGAGGTCGAAGCAGCGTTGCAGAGCCGCCATCAGAAGGTCGTGGCCCTTCCCCCGCGAAACGGGGCCGACGGCCAGCAGACGTCGCCCGTCAGGAGAGCCCGGTGTCACCGGTACCGGGTCGGCACCGGGTACCGCCACGTGCACACGCCCGGAGTCCAGCCGGTAGGCCTCGAGCAACCAGCGCTTCGTCCACTCGCTGGTCACAACGACGACGTGTGCCGCCTCCAGCGCTTGCTCCTCGCGAGCGTGGCCCAGGGGCATGTGCACCAACAGGGCCAGCCTCAGCCGATCGGCATGCGCCGCAAGGACTTTCGGGGCCGCCGAGCCGACCAGCCCGTCGATGAGCACGACGTCACCGTCCGGCACGGACTCCAGTGCCCCGGCAAGGAGAGACAAGTCCGCCGCGCCGGGATCCGGCCACGCTCCGTCGACCTCGTGCTCGTGGACCGACCATCCGCGGCCGTCCAGCCCGGCGCATACCCGGACGTCGTAGGCGTTGCCACCACTCGGCCGCAGGAGATCACGCACCCCCGCGGGCATGACGATGTGGACACGGTGGCTCATGGCGCGCGCTCGTAGGAGGCCCAGGCCAGCGGGTTCTCGCGGAGGGTGACGCTGATGCCGCTGATCCCACCGGCGTGGGGTCCGAGCGACCCGTCGGCAAGGCGCGCGGCCAGCTCGTCGGCCACGTGGCGGGCCAGCACCTCGGTGGTGGTGTTGACGCCGGCGAAGGCCGGGATGTCGTCGAGGTTCCGGTAGCTGAGGGCGCCGACGAGGTCGTGGAGGGCACCCGCCGCCAGCCCGATGTCGACGACGATGCCGTCGGGGTCGAGGTCCGCGCGTCGGAACGTCGCCTCGACGACGAAGGTGGCGCCGTGCAGGGCCTGGGCCGGCCCGAACGCCTCGCCCCGCAGGCTGTGAGCCACCATCATGTGGTCCGCGACGGTCACCGAGTACACGCTCACGCCTCCTCGTAGGTCACGGTGTGACAGAGGGTCCGGGTGTCGCCGTCGGCGAGCCGGGCCAGCACCTCGGGCAGGTCGGTCAGGGGGGACGACCCGGTGAGGACCGCGTCGAACGACGGGTCCGACAGCAGGTCGAGCGCGAGCCGCAGTCGGTCCGCATACGTCCGGCGCCCGGCGCGGGCGGGGGATACCGTCCCGACCTGGCTGGCCCGGATGCCGAGCCGGTCGGAGTGGAAACGGGCGCCGAGAGACAGCCGGATCTCCCGGTCGCCGTACCAGCTGAGGTCGAGCACCGACGTCTCCGGGGCGAGCAGGCGCAGGCTGGTCTCGAGCCCGGCCGAGCTGGCGGTGGTGTGGACGACGAGGTCCTGGTCGCCCGCAGCCGCCTCGGGAGCCGCGAACGCCACACCCAGGGCCGCCGCGACTGACGCCCGCGACGGGTCGACGTCGACCAGCGTCACCTGCGCGGCCGGTATGCCCGCCGCCACCTTCGCCACGCAGCACCCGACCATGCCGGCGCCGACGACGGTTACCCGGTCGCCGATCAGGGGCGGGGCGTCCCAGAGCGCGTTGACGGCGGTCTCGATCGTGCCGGCGAGCACCGCTCGGGCGGGCGGCACGTCGTCCGGCACCGGGACGACCGCCGAGGCGGGGACGACGTAGCGGGACTGGTGCGGGTACAGGCAGAAGACGGTGCGCCCCACGAGGTCGTCCGGACCCTGCTCGACCACGCCGACGTTGAGGTACCCGTACTTCACCGGACCGGGGAAGTCCCCTTCCTGGAACGGGGCTCGCATCCGGGCGTACTGGTCCGGGGGCACCTCACCGCGGAAGACCAGCGCTTCGGTCCCGCGGCTGACGCCGGACCGGAGGGCGCGCACGAGGACCTCGCCGTCACCCGGACCGGGAATGGTCGCTCTCCGCAGCTCCCCGACGCCGGGAGCCCGGATCCAGAACGCGACCGCCTCGAGCGTCACGCCAGTCCTCGACCTCCCTCGGCGGTGATGGAACCCTGGTGGTGGACGTACCCCGTCGGTGAACCGGCAACCCTCGGACGGCGTCCTTGTGGATATAGGGCTCGGGGTCTGCTGGTCCCTGACGCTCCCTGTGTACTCCTTAATGACGGAGGTCTCGTGCGGACGGTTCAGCGGGCACCGGTCAGCGGCCTCGTGCTCGTCGTCGCGCTGCTCACGGCCGTGCAGACCGCGGTCGGGCTCGGCGCGGTCGGCTGGGCCGTCGGTCTGAGCACCGCGACCACCGCAGCCGCCCTGCTGGCGGTCGGCCTCCATCGCACCGCGACCACCCGGTTCGGGCCGGCCAACGCGGTGACCCTGGTGCGGGCCAGCCTGGGCCTGGCGGTCGCGGCGCTGGTTGCCGCGTCCTTCGCCGGGCCGGACCATCGCGGACTGCTCGTGGCGCTGACCGCCGTCGCCCTCGCTCTCGACGCGGTCGACGGCCGGGTTGCGCGGCGGACCGGGTCGATGACCCCGCTCGGCGCCCGGTTCGACATGGAGGCCGACGCCTTCCTCATCCTCGTCCTGAGCGTCGCGGCCGGTCCGATCGTTGGTTGGTGGGTCCTCGCCATCGGGTTCGCCCGGTATGCGCTCCTGCTGGCCGAGCAGACCTGGCCGTGGCTCCGGGTTCCGGTGCCGCCGCGCTACTGGCGCAAGGTGGTGGCCGCGATCCAGGGGGTCACCCTCGCGATCGTCGTGTCCGGCGCGTTGCCCACGCCCGAGGCGGTCATGCTCCTGCTCGTTGCTCTGGCCCTGCTCGCCGAGTCGTTCGGGCGGGACGTCCTGCTCTTGGTCCGCGTCCACCACGACCTGCGCGCACCGGATCGTGGCCGTGGCCGCCGTCGTGTCCGTCCGGCGACGCCCGTCGTGACGCCCGCGCCGGTCGGCTCGCACCTGGCGCGGTCGGCCGGTGGCTGACACGGAGACGCTCGAGCGCGAGGCCGGTCCGCCAGCGGTCCTCAGCACGGGGCGAGGACCGCGCCGGCTCCGGGGTCCCGTCCTGACGCTCCTCGGCTTCGTGCTGCTCCTCGCGGCCCTCAACCTGCCGAACCGCCCCGAGCAGCTCTCGGCGGGAGCCTGGGCCCGCATACCCCTCGAGCTGGTCGTCCTCGTCGCACTCGGCGTCGTCCTCCCGCCCCGGGCCCGGACCCTCGTCGCCACCGTTCTGGGGCTGGCCCTGGCGGTGGTCGTCCTGCTGAAGGCACTCGACATCGGCATGCTCGTCGGCTTCTACCGCACGTTCGACCCACTGTCCGACCCGTCGTACGCCGGCGCGGGCTACGGCGTCCTACGTGACAGCGTGGGCGGCGTTCGGGCCGTCCTGGTGGCCGTCGCCCTGGGGGTGGCGGCTCTCGCGGCCCTCGTCCTCCTGCCGCTGGCCGCGGTGCGGGTGACGCGGGCCGCGGCGCGGCACCGGCGGGTGGCGACGACCGGCGTCGTCGCGGTCGCCGTCGCCTGGGGCCTGGTCGCCGTGCTCGGGACGACGACCGGAGCGGGCCTCGGTGTCGCCTCCGCGCAAACCGCCACCGTCACGGCCGACCACGTGCGCGACCTGCGGCAGGGAGTCACCGACCGTGACGACTTCGAGCGACTCGCCGCGAGCGACCCGTACGCCGCGACCTCCCCGCAGGGTCTCCTGGCCGGCCTGCAGGGCAAGGACGTCCTCGTAGTCTTCGTCGAGAGCTACGGGCGCGTCGCCCTCGAGGACCCCCGCCTGGCTCCCACGGTGACTGCAGCCGTCGACCGGGCCACGACCGGGCTCGGCGCCGCGGGGTTCTCCGGGCGCAGCGCCTACCTCACGTCGCCGACCTTCGGCGGGCTGAGCTGGCTGGCGCACTCCACGCTGCAGACCGGCCTCCCGATCACCGACCAGGTCCGCTACAACGCCGTCATCGACAGCCGTCGCCTGACGCTGGCCTCGGCCTTCGGGGCGGCAGGCTGGCGGACCGTTCTCGTCAGCCCGGCCGACGAGAACGACATCTCCCCGGTCACCGGGTTCTACGGGTACGACGCCCTCTACGACGGCCCGGCCGTCGGCTACCGCGGACCGAAGTTCGGGTATGCGCCGGTGCCGGACCAGTTCACCCTCGCCACCCTCGCGCAACGCGAGCTCAAGCCCGGGCCGCGGCCACCGCTGATGGCGGAGGTCGACCTCGTCTCGAGCCACACGCCGTGGGCCCCGCTGCCCCGCCTCCTGGACCCGGCTTCGCTCGGCGACGGGTCCGCGTACCAGCAGGTGTTCGACCAGGCCGCCACCGCCGACGCCGTCTGGAGCGACCCGGCAAAGGTCAAGCAGGCGTACGCCGACTCGGTGGCCTACTCGCTGGATGCGCTGACCTCGTTCGTCGCGAACGCCCACGACGACAACCTCGTCCTCGTCGTCCTCGGCGACCACCAGCCGGCGGCGGTCATCTCCGGTGACAAGGCCAGCCACGACGTCCCGATCTCCGTGGTGGCCAAGGATCCTGCGGTCCTCGACCGGATCGCGGGCTGGGGCTGGCAGCCGGGGCTGCGACCGACCGCGACGGCGCCGGTGTGGCCCATGGACGCGTTCCGCGACCGGTTCTTCAGCGCCTTCGGGACCAGTGGACCCAGTCTGGCAGGGAAGGGCTCGTAGCAGTCGCAGCTGCTCTGTCGCGTGATGCGACCGTCCGCCGCGGCTCATCGGGAAAGACGCCCCGACGAAGTAGCGTGGGCGCATGGCGCGCGTCTCAAGCATCATCATCTACCCCGACCGCGACCAGCCCGGCCAGACGCTGGAGACCTCCTACGTCTCGCCCGAGGGCCTCGACGGCGACCGGCGCAAGAAGTCGCCCGTCCACCTCGTCGCGGTCGAGAACTACATCGACTTCCATCCGCGGGCCAACCTCGTCGTCGACATCGGCACCGACGAGCTGCACGGTCTCGTCGGCCACCGCCTGCGGATCGGCAACACCGAGCTCGAGGTCACCGGCCTCGCCGGCGACTGTCCGGGGGTCTACGCCGAGGTCGCTCTGGCGGGCGACGTGTCGGTGGGCGACGAGGTCCTCGTCGGCGTCCCGCCGCAGTGACGCAGCCCTCGTCGAGATCGACGGTGTCGGGCTAGTTACCGGCTGGTAACCTGCGGTCATGCCCGCCTCCACGACGCGCCGCGCGACCCGTCCTCGCACCACCGCATCGGCCTCGGCCGGAGGCACGTCCGGAGGCCGCTCGGGCCCGCGCCGCGCGGCGATCCTCGGCGGGAACCGGATCCCGTTCGCACGGGCCAACGGGAAGTACGCCAAGGCCTCCAACCAGGACATGCTGACGGCTGCCCTAGAAGGGCTGGTGGCACGGTTCGGGCTCGCCGGCGAGCGGATCGGCGAGGTGGCCGGCGGTGCGGTGATCAAGCACAGCCGCGACTTCAACCTCACCCGCGAGGCGGTCCTCGGCTCGTCCCTGGCGGCCACGACGCCGGCCTACGACGTCCAGCAGGCCTGCGGTACCAGCCTCGAGACGACGATCCTCGTGGCCAACAAGATCGCCCTCGGCCAGGTCGAGTCCGGCATCGCCGGCGGCGTCGACTCCGCGTCGGACGCGCCCATCGCGGTCAGCGAGGGTCTGCGCAAGGCGCTGCTGCGGGCCAACGCGGCTCGTACCCCGGTCGACCGGGCCAAGGCGTTCGCCTCCATCCGGCCGGCTCACCTGGCCCCCGCGGCGCCGCGCAACGTCGAGCCCCGCACCGGGCTTTCGATGGGCGAGCACATGGCCCTCACCGCCAAGGAGTGGGGGATCAGCCGGGAGGCCCAGGACGAGCTGACCCTGCGTTCGCACCAGCGGCTCGCCGTCGCCTACGAGAACGGGTTCTTCGACGACCTCGTCACTCCCTACCTCGGCGTCTCCCGCGACACCACCCTGCGCCCCGACACCTCCCTGGAGAAGCTCGCGTCGCTGCCGCCGGTCTTCGGCAAGGGTGAGGGCGCGACGATGACCGCGGGCAACTCGACGCCGCTCACCGACGGCGCCTCGGCCGTGCTGCTGGGCAGCGACGCCTGGGCCGCCGAGCACGGGCTGACGCCGCTGGCGTACTTCGTGGACGCGGAGACCGCGGCGGTGGACTACGTGCACGGCGGGGAGGGCCTGCTCATGGCGCCCTCGTACGCCGTGCCGCGACTCCTCGCGCGGGTCGGGATGAAGCTCCAGGACTTCGAGCTCGTCGAGATCCACGAGGCGTTCGCATCGACGGTCCTGACCACCCAGGCCGCCTGGCTGGACGAGGCGTTCTGCCGCGACCGGCTGGGGTTGGACGCGCCGTTGGGTGCCATCGACCAGGACCGGCTCAACGTGACGGGTTCGTCGCTGGCGACCGGTCACCCGTTCGCGGCGACCGGCGGACGGATTGTCCCCACGCTGGCAAAGTTGTTGCACGAGAAGGGTTCTGGAGCCCGCGGGCTGATCTCCATCTGCGCCGCCGGCGGCCAGGGCGTCGTCGCCGTCGTCGAGGCGGCCTGACCGATGGCCGACACCTACAGCGACCTCGTCAACAGCACGGTCGGCAAGCAGGTCGCGTCGCGGCTCGGCCTGCCCCGGCCGGTGCGACTGCGCCGGTATGCGCCGGACCAGCCCCTCGTCCCGGGTCCGGTGGTCGTCGCCGGAGTCGGTGACGCGCCGCTGGCGGCCCGCGCCGCCGACCTGCTGCGCGGCGACGCCATCGACATCATCCCCGTCGTCGCCGAGGGGCAACGGGTCGGCGCGGTGGTCCTCGACCTGACCCAGGCGAGGGAGCTGACGGATCTGGACGCCTTCCGGACCATCCTCGGGCCGGCCCTGAAGCGACTGGCGCCCAGCGGTCGCGTCGTGGTGTTCGGCGGCTCGATCGCGACCGCCGGCACCGACCCGATGCTGCGCGCCACCCGCCGGGCCATGGAGGGTGTGGTCCGGTCGATCGGCAAGGAGCTGCGGGCCGGCGCCACGGCCAACCTTGTCACCGTGGTCGAGGGTGAGGAGGCCAACGCCGACGCCGCGCTGCGGTTCTTCCTCTCCGGACGCTCGGCCTACGTCGACGGCCAGGTCGTCACGGTGGGCGCCGCCTCCGGTGGCCCGGCTGCCGCCCCGGACGACTGGCATACCCCGTTGGTCGGCAAGGTCGCCGTCGTCACCGGCGCCGCTCGGGGGATCGGCGCGTCGATCGCCGAGGTGCTGGCTCGTGACGGGGCGACCGTCGTCGGCGTCGACATCCCGTCGGCGGGAGAAGGCTTGGCCCGCAACGCGAACCGGCTCGGAGGGACCGCACTGCAGCTCGACGTGACGGCACCCGACGCCGGCCGCCGGATCGTCGACCACGCCCGGAAGCGGCACGGCTCGCTCGACATCATGGTCCACAACGCCGGCATCACCCGCGACAAGCTGCTGGCCAACATGGACGAGTCCCGCTGGGCGTCGGTCGTCGACGTCAACCTCGGCTCGGTGATCCGGATGAACGAGGCGATCCTCGCGGCCGACGGGATCGCCGACGGCGGCCACGTGGTCTGCGTGTCGTCGATCGCCGGCATCGCGGGCAACCGCGGCCAAACCAACTACGCGGCGTCCAAGGCGGGCGTGATCGGGCTGGTCACCGCGCTCGGCGGGTCCCCCGACCTCTACGCCCGACGCGTCACCGTGAACGCCGTGGCGCCCGGGTTCATCGAGACCGAGATGACGGCCAAGATCCCGCTGGCGACGCGTGAGCTCGGTCGACGGTTGAGCTCGCTGCAGCAGGGCGGCCTCCCGCTGGACGTCGCCGAGACGGTCGCGTGGCTCAGCCAGGACGCAAACTCCGGCGTCACCGGCAACGTGGTCCGGGTCTGCGGCCAGAGCCTGCTGGGCGCCTGACGTGGTCGAGATGCTGCGGTTCGAGACCGCACCGGACCTCAAGCGGCTCTACGCGGCCGCGGCGGCCAACAGCCGGTTCGGCGGTTCGTCGGTGCCTGAGGTGGTGGCCGAGCGACGGGTCGTTCGGGTGGATCCGGTGGCGGTGGCCGACTACGCGCACCTCTGCGGGTTCGGGCTCGGGGCGCACCCGCCGGTGACCTGGGCCCACCTGCTCGGGTTCCCGCTGCAGGCCGCGGTCATGTCGCGCCGCGACTTCCCGGTGCCGATGGTCGGCCTGGTCCACGTGGAGAACCGCATCACGTGGACGCGACCGCTGGAGTACGACGAGACCCTCGACGTCCGGGTCCATGCTGCCGATCTGCGCCCGCACCGGCGCGGCCGGCTGGTCGACCTCGTGGCCGAGGTGTCGTCGCGCGACGAGGTGGTGTGGCGCGGGGTGAGCACCTACCTCGCCCGAGGTCACGGCGACGAGTCGGCGGCGTCGGAGGGTCCGCCGGACGTCGACGGTCTCGCGTCGCGGGCCGTGGTTCGGCTGCGGTTCGGGGAGGACGCCGGACGGCGGTACGCCTCGGTGTCGGGGGACGTCAACCCGATCCACCTGCACGCGCTGTCGGCGCGGGCGTTCGGTTTCGACCGGGCGATCGCGCACGGGATGTTCTCGTACGCGCGAGTGCTCGCCTCGCTCGGCGCTCGGGTTCCCGCGGCGGGGTCGTCGACGGTGTGGTTCCGGAAGCCGGTGAAGCTGCCCAGCACCACCGTGCTGGCGGTGTCCGACGACGCCCGGCTCGCGGTGCTGCTCCCGGTGAAGGGCAGTGGGGAGCACCTCGTCGCGACCGTCACCCCCGCCTAGCCCCCTTCCAACCCGAAGCCGGTCGGGCGGGGAACTGCGTCGCGGCCGTCGACGAGCCCTCGATAGCCTTGCGGACGGCCGCGAGTCGCGCGGCCGACCGCATACGAGAGGGAGTACTGCCGTGTCTGCCCAGATCACCGTGACCGTCGCCGGAGACGAGCGATCGGTGGCTGAGGGCACGACCGCGGCCGACCTGTTCGCCGACGACCGCAGCGTGGTCGTGGCCCGGGTCGGCGGCCGGCTCGTCGACCTGGCGCACGCCCTGGCCGACGGCGACGTGGTCGAGGCGGTCACCATCGACAGCCCCGACGGCCTCGACGTCCTGCGGCACTCCACCGCGCACGTCCTCGCCCAGGCCGTCCAGCAGGTGAACCCCATGGCCCGCCTGGGGATCGGCCCGCCGATCCGCGACGGCTTCTACTACGACTTCGACGTCGAGACCCCGTTCACCCCGGACGACCTCAAGGAGCTCGAGCGGGTGATGCAGCGCATCATCAACGAGAGCCAGACCTTCTCCCGTCGCGTCACCACGGACGACGACGCCCGGAAGGAGCTGCGGGAGGAGCCCTACAAGCTCGAGCTGATCGGGCTCAAGGGCACAGCGGGGGACGCCGCGGAGGGCGCCGACTCCGAAGTCGGCGGCGGCGAGCTGACCATCTACGACAACCACCGCCGTGACGGCGAGCTGGCGTGGAAGGACCTCTGCCGCGGGCCGCACCTGCCCACCACCAAGCTGATCGGCAACGCCTTCAGGCTGACCCGCAGCTCCGCCGCGTACTGGCGCGGCTCGGAGAAGAACCCTCAGCTGCAGCGGGTCTACGGCACCGCCTGGCCCTCCAAGGAGGACCTCAAGGCCCATCTGGACCGCTTGGCCGAGGCCGAGAAGCGCGACCACCGGAGGCTCGGCGTCGAGCTGGACCTCTACTCCTTCCCGGAGGAGCTCGGCTCGGGTCTGGCGGTCTACCACCCCAAGGGCGGGGTCATCAAGCGGGAGATGGAGGACTACGTCCGCCGGCGGCACATCGAGGAGGGGTTCGACTACGTCGGCACCCCGCACATCTCCAAGGACGGGCTTTTCCACACCTCGGGTCACCTGCCGTACTTCGCCGACGACATGTTCCCGCCCATCCACGTGGAGGGTGCGGAGTACCGCCTCAAGGCGATGAACTGCCCGATGCACAACCTCATCTTCAAGTCTCGTGGACGCTCCTACCGGGAGCTGCCGCTGCGGCTGTTCGAGTTCGGGTCGGTCTACCGCTTCGAGAAGTCCGGGGTCGTGCACGGCCTGAGCCGGGTCCGCGGGATGACCCAGGACGACTCGCACTCTTACGTGACTGTCGAGGGCGCCGAGGCCGAGGTCAAGCACCTGCTGAACTTCGTGCTCAGCCTGCTGCGCGACTTCGGCCTGGACGACTACTACCTCGAGCTGTCGACCAAGGACGACAGCAAGGACAAGTTCATCGGCACCGACGAGCAGTGGGAGGTCGCCACCGCCGCCCTCGAGCGGGCGGCCCTGGAGACCGGGCTCGAGCTCGTCCCGGACCCGGGTGGCGCCGCCTTCTACGGCCCCAAGATCTCCGTGCAGGCCCGCGACGCGATCGGCCGGACCTGGCAGATGTCGACCGTGCAGTACGACTTCGCGCAGCCGGCCGGGTTCCAGCTGGAGTACCAGGCGGCCGACGGCTCCCGCCAGCAGCCGGTGATGATCCACTCGGCCAAGTTCGGCTCGATCGAGCGGTTCATGGCCGTCCTCGTGGAGCACTACGCCGGGGCGTTCCCGGTGTGGCTCTCACCGGTTCAGGTCACCGGCGTACCGGTCGCCGACGAGTTCGCACCCTACCTCCGGGGAGTGCTGGACCAGTTGCGGGACAAGGGCGTTCGCGTCGAGCTGGACGAGTCCGACGATCGGTTCCCCAAGAAGATCCGTAACGCCAGCAAGTCCAAGGTGCCCTACGTGCTCATCGCGGGCGAGGACGACCGAGCCGCCGGCGCGGTCTCGTTCCGCTATCGCGACGGGTCGCAGCGCAACGGAGTCCCCGTCGACGACGCGGTCACCGAGATCACCGCCACCATCGCCGCCCGCGAGCAGGTCGTGACCGCGCCCACGTCTTGACGATGTCTTGAACCGCCGGACCTCCCGCGGGCGGTCCGGCGGTGCGATGCTCCGACGATGCGCGCCGCTCGCCTGGTCCTCGTCCTGATCGCCACCGCAACGCTGTTCGTCGTCGGTCTCGCCGCGCCCGCTCAGGCGGCACCCCCGTCCTACGTTGCGCTCGGGGACTCCTACTCGTCGGGTGTCGGGACGCGTTCGTACCTCAACGACGGGTCGAGCTGCCAGCGGTCGGTGTATGCGTACCCCTCGCTCATCGCCGCCGCCAAGGGGTATGCGCTGAACTTCCGGGCCTGCTCGGGCGCCACCGTCGCCGACGTCACGAACAGCCAGCTGAGCGCGCTGTCGTCGGCGAACGCGTACGTCACGATCAGCGTCGGCGGCAACGACGCGGGCTTCGCCAGCGTCCTCACGACGTGCGCGCAGCCGTCCTGGCTGAGCAACTGCACCGGGGCGGTCGACGGGGCCCAGCGCTACATCGCCAACACTCTCCCCGGGTCGCTAGGGACCCTGTATGCGTCGATCCGCGCCAAGGCGCCGAACGCCAAGGTCGTCGTGGTCGGCTACCCCCGGATCTTCAACGGCACCGACTGCAACCTGCTCACGTGGTTCTCCGGCAGCGAGATGACACGGCTGAACCAGACCGCCGACCAGCTCGACGCCACCATCTCGGTGGCCGCCAAGACGGCGGGGTTCGGGTTCGTCAGCCCGGTCCAAGCGTTCGTCGGCCATGCGGTCTGTGACCGCTCGGAGTGGATCAACGGGCTCTCGTCGCCGGTCACCGAGTCGTTCCACCCGAACCGGAGCGGACAGGCGTCGGGCTACACCCCGTTGGTGAGCCCGGCCCTTGTCGGCGCTGCGGTCGCCGTGACACCGGCCGTCCTCCAGAAGGCTGCGGCGTCGGCAGACGGGCTGGCTGCACAGCAGCGGTCCTACGCCGGCGTGGACGCGACGATCACCCCCAAGCGGTTCGAGGCGCCGGCCCGCACGATCAGCCCTCGGTGACGGGAGGCGCCCACCCCGGGCGAGGGATGAGGCAGAACGGGTGACCTGACGGGTCGGCCCACACGGAGCCGTCCGGGGACCCCAGCCGCCGCGCGCCGAGAGCCTCGACCTGGCTCTCGGCCGTCGGCACGTTGTCGACCATCACGTCGTGGTGGATCTGCTGTGGCCGCGTCGGGTCGCCCCACACCGGTACCTGGTGGTCGGGAGCGAGCTGGAACGCCATCCCGGAGTGGTCCTCGCGAGGCGCGACGACGACGAAGTCCTCCGACGCATACGTGACGGGCTGGCCGAGGACCGCCGACCAGAACCGGGCCAGACCCATCGGGTCCGGGGTGTCGTAGATGACGTGATGAAGGCGGCCGATCGCGGTCATGCCAGCATCCTCCCGCGTAGACCTCTGGCAGGGTGAGGCCATGAGCCAGGTGACGGAGCACGCTCCGGGCCAGATCGTCGTCTCGACGCGGAACGCGATCTCGGAGGCCATCGCGACGATCGCCGAGATCGCCGGCCGGCAGGTCGTCGTCCTGGGCGACGACGACCCCGAGGGGACGCCGCGCGAACGCCTGGCGGCGAACCCGCCGACCCCGCGCGACGCCGTGGTCATCTGCGACCACGACGCGCCCGAGGCCTACGACCTGCTCCGCGACGCCATCGCGAGCCCGGCCGGGTACGTCGCGATGATGGCCAGCCGGCAGCGAACGGCGAGCGTCCTGACCCTGCTGCGCGACGAGGGGGCCGACGCGGCGACCCTCGACCGGGTGCACCTGCCGGCCGGGCTCAACCTCGGTGGCAGGACGCCGGGCGAGATCGCCCTGTCGGTCGTCGCGGAGATCCAGGCGTGGAGCAACGGCCGTACCGGACGCCCGATGCGCGACGGAGCGTCGCCGTAGCGGCTGCATAGGATCGTCGGCATGGCTACCGGGGCGGACGACGTCGAGACCCCGGCCGAGTTCGCCGGTGAGCCGGACGGCTTCCAGCGGCTCTGGACGCCGCACCGAATGGTCTACGTGGGCGGCGACAAGCCCAGCGACGAGGCCGGCGAGGGCTGTCCCTTCTGCGCGGCACCCGACCGCAGCGACGCCGAAGGCCTCATCGTGCACCGGGGCGACCTCT
The DNA here is from genome assembly GCF_036559105.1 of Lapillicoccus sp. Lineage (GTDB taxonomy): Bacteria > Actinomycetota > Actinomycetes > Actinomycetales > Dermatophilaceae > Lapillicoccus. The sequence goes on from NZ_DATBTV010000087.1 coordinate 19,973, forward strand.
GCTACGTCGTGCTCAACCTCTTCCCCTACAACCCGGGGCACATCCTCGTCTGCCCCTACCGCCACGTCTCCCTCTACGTCGACCTCACCGACGAGGAGACCACCGAGTTCACCGCCCTGACCAAGCAGGCACTGCGGGCGCTCGAGACGGCCAGCGCCCCGATGGGCTTCAACCTCGGGATGAACCAGGGGGCCGTCGCGGGGGCCGGCGTGGCCGCCCACCTGCACCAGCACGTGGTCCCACGGTGGGGCGGCGACTCGAACTTCCTGCCCGTGGTGGCCCGCACCAAGGCCCTTCCGATGCTGCTCGAGGACGTCCGGACGCGGCTCGTGGAGGCGTGGCCGCAGGGCTGAGCCCCGCGCAACGGATAGGCTGACAGCACCATGCTCAACCGACTTCTGCGCCAGACCTGGACCAAGGTCATGACGCCGATCGCGAGACTGTTCCTTCGTCTGGGCATCAGTCCCGACGTCGTGACGGTCGTCGGCACGGTCGGCGTATGCGTCGGAGCGCTCGCCTTCTACCCCCGAGGCCAGCTCCTCGTGGGCACGCTGGTCGTCACGCTGTTCATCTTCAGCGACAACGTCGACGGCGTGATGGCCCGGATGTCTGGTCGCGAAGGGCCCTGGGGGGCCTATCTCGACTCCACCCTCGACCGCATCGGCGACGCTGCGATCTTCGGCGGCCTGGTGCTCTACTTCGCCGGCGTCCACCAGAACCTGCTCGCCGCCGGTCTGGCGCTCGCCTGCCTGATCCTCGGGTTCGTCGTGAGCTACTCCAAGGCGCGCGCTGAGGGCCTCGGGATGACCGCGAACGTCGGTATCGCCGAACGCGCCGACCGGCTGCTCGTCACCCTCTTGGCGACGTTCCTCGTCGGACTTGGCGTGTCGGTCGTCCTGCTGGTCGTCGTTCTCGGGCTGCTTTCCGTCGCCAGCCTCATCACCGTCGTGCAGCGGATGCTGGCGGTCCGCCGGCAAGCCCTGGCGCGGACGCCCGACCAGCACCCCCCGGGCGTGTCGACGCCGTGAGCCGGCCGTGACGACCTCCCGTACCGCCGGGCTGCGCGCACGGGTGCCCAGAGGCCTGCTGGACTTCGTCGACGAGACGTCCAGCCGGGTGGCGTCCACCGGGCAGACCCTCGGCCTGCGCGCGGGGTTCGCCGCCGTACGCGCGCTGCCGTCGCCCGCCGCATACCGGCTGTTCGACCTCATCGCCGACGTCTCGGCACGCCGCGGCGGCAAGGGCGTCGACCGGCTGCGGTCCAACTACGCCCGGGTCCGTCCCGAGCTCGGCGAGCGGGAGCTCGCCGCGCTGGTGCGGGCCGGGATGCGGTCCTACATGCGCTACTACTGCAACGCCTTCCGGTTGGCCGACCGTTCTCAGGACGAGCTGGCCGCCGCGGTCCGGATGGTCGGTGACGAGCCGATCCGGGAGGCGCTGGCCAGCGGGTCCGGATGCGTCCTGTTCATGGGTCACCTCGGCGACTGGGACACCGGCGGGGCCTGGTCCTCCGAGCACCTGGCCCCCGTGACCACCGTCGCCGAGCGCCTCGAGCCCGAGGAGGTCTACCGCGACTTCCTGGAGTTCCGCGAGTCGCTGGGCATGACGATCATCCCCTTGACCGGCGGTGGCGACCCGTTCATCGCCCTGAAGCAGGCCGTCGCCGAGGGTGCGTTCGTGGCGTTGCTCGCCGACCGCGACCTGACCCACAACGGCATCGAGGTCGATCTCTGCGGGCACCGCGCCCGGGTCGCCAAGGGACCGGCGGTCCTCGCCGTGATGACGAAGGCACCGTTGTTCGTGGCGACGCTGTGGTTCGAGGACGCTCCGGCGCTGCCGTCCGGCAAGCGGGTGGTCATCCGGATGACGCCGGTCGCCACCCCGGAGACCGGCACCACCCGCGACAAGGTCCAGGTGATGGTCCAGGCCTGCGCCGACATCCTCGGAGAGGCGATCGTCCGGCATACCGAGGACTGGCACATGCTTCAGCGGATCTTCGTCGACGACCTCGAGGACCGCGGTGCTCCGGAGCCGTCGACGTCGGCGGCGACCTCGTGAGGCTCGGGATCGTCTGCCCCTACTCCTTCGACATGCCCGGGGGAGTCCAGTACCACGTGCGCGACCTGGCCGAGGTGTTCCTCGCGCAGGGTCACGAGGTGAGCGTGCTCGCCCCCGCCAACGACCGCACCCCGCTGCCGCCCTACGTCGTGTCGGCCGGTCGCGCCATCCCGGTGAAGTACAACGGGTCCACCGCCCGCCTCAACATCGGACCGATGGCGGCGGCGAGGGTCTCCCGGTGGGTGGAGAGCGGCGACTTCGACCTCGTCCACCTCCACGAGCCAATCACGCCGAGCGTCTCCGTCCTGGCCCTGTGGGCGGCGGAAGGGCCGATCGTGGCGACCTTCCACACCTCGATGATCCGCTCGCGCTACTACCAGGCCGCCTACCCGATCGTCCGTCCCAGCCTCGAGAAGATCACCGCCCGGATCGCCGTCTCCGAGGACGCGCGCCGGACCGTCACGACCCACCTCGGCGGCGATGCGGTGGTCATCCCCAACGGGGTGTTCGTGCACCGGTTCGACCGCGCCGAGGCCCGCGCCGACTGGGTCGGCACCCAGCAACGTCCGACCATCGCCTTCCTCGGGCGGATGGAGGAACCGCGCAAGGGTATGCCGGTGCTCGCGGCGGCGTTGCCGGAAGTCCTCTCGGCCGTGCCCGGGCTACGGGTCCTGGTGGCCGGACCGGGCGATCCCAAGGAGGTCGCCTCCGGGCTGTCGCCCGAGGTGGTCGCGGCGTGTGAGTTCCTCGGTCCGGTCAGCGACGAGGACAAGGCCCGGCTGCTGAAGTCGGTCGACCTCTACGTCGCCCCCAACACTGGGGGAGAGAGCTTCGGGATCATCCTCATCGAGGCGATGAGCGCGGGCGCTCCGGTCCTGGCCAGCGACCTGCCGGCGTTCGTGCGGGTGCTCGACGGCGGTTCGGCCGGGGCGACGTTCGTCAACGAGGACCCACGAGACCTGGCGCGCCGGCTGCTGGAGCTGCTTCGCGACGGTCCGGCTCGGCAGGCCTTGGCGGCCCGCGGCCGGAAGCGGGCCGACGTCTTCGACTGGTCCGTGGTCGCCGCCGACGTCATGGCGGTCTACGAGACGGTCACCGACGGCGCCTCGCGGGTCCGGCCGGCCGCCGACAGCACCTCGCGGTGGACCCGGCTGCTGCGCTCGGGCCGCGCACCGCTCGGATGACCGGTTCCCTGCGGTGAGCACGCTCGAGTGGGTGACGATCGTCGTCGTCCTCGTCCTGATCCTGGGCTGGTACCTGTCCTACAGCGCCGCCCGCCTCGACCGGCTACACGCCCGGGTCGAGTCGACGTCGGCCGCCCTGGACGCCCAGCTGGTCCGTCGGGCGGAGGCGACGCTGGAGGTGGCCAACGCCGGACATCTGGACGCGGCCTCCGGGTTGATCCTCGCGTCTGCTGCGGCGGAGTCGCTGGCCACCGTCGAGGGCGACCCCGACCGGGAGGCGGTCGAGTCCGACCTCACCGATGCGCTGCACGCCGCGCTGAACCCGATCACCATCGACGCGCTGCGCGCCATCGACGAGCCGACGTCCGAGTCCCTGACCCGGATCGCCGCCGCGGGGGTTCGCGTCCAGATGGCCCGCCGGTTCCACAACGACGCGGTCATCGACGTGCGGCGCGTACGTCGTAAGACCGTGGTCCGGCTGTTCCGGCTGGCCGGTCACGCCGAGCTCCCGGCGACGATCGAGTTCGACGACGAGCTGCCACCGAGCCTCCGCGGCTGACGCGGTGGGCCGTCTACGTCTCGGACATGTCTGAGCCGTGAACGCCGAAAGGAGGAGACGGCCTCAATTCGTCGGACTTTTCTGAGAAGTGGGGGACCGTCGGGGATGGCCGGTCCCCCTTCCGCAAAACTTCGCCAACCTCTCGGGACGTGATGAGCGTCGTCGGGCGACGTCGGAATTGTCGGTCTTCTTGTCGGCACGTGCGGAGAAGTTGATGTCTGAACGCTGCGACCGAGGCGGGGGTCGGAGGGCCGGCCGGGCCGCCGTACGATTGAGGACGTGAGCGATTCAGACGTGGAGACCCAGTCCGGAACCGTGACCGGGACAACCCGGGTCAAGCGAGGCATGGCCGAGATGCTGAAGGGCGGCGTCATCATGGACGTCGTCACCGCCGACCAGGCCAAGATCGCCGAGGACGCCGGAGCGGTGGCCGTCATGGCCCTCGAGCGCGTGCCCGCGGACATCCGGGCCCAGGGCGGCGTCTCGCGGATGAGCGACCCCGACATGATCGACGGGATCATCGCCGCGGTGTCGATTCCCGTCATGGCCAAGGCGCGCATCGGGCACTTCGTCGAGGCGCAGGTCCTCCAGAGCCTGGGCGTCGACTACATCGACGAGTCCGAGGTCCTCACCCCGGCGGACTACGCGAACCACATCGACAAGTGGGCATTTGACGTCCCGTTCGTCTGCGGCGCCACCAACCTCGGGGAGGCGCTGCGCCGCATCACCGAGGGCGCCGCCATGATCCGCTCCAAGGGCGAGGCGGGCACCGGCGACGTCTCCAATGCCACGACCCACATGCGTCAGATCCGCGGCGAGATCCGTCGTCTCACCAGCCTGTCCGAGGACGAGCTCTACGTCGCCGCCAAGGACCTTCAGGCCCCGTACGACCTGGTCAAGGAAGTCGCCCGGCTCGGCAAGCTGCCGGTCGTCCTCTTCACCGCCGGCGGCATCGCGACCCCGGCCGACGCGGCGATGATGATGCAGCTCGGCGCCGAGGGCGTGTTCGTCGGCTCGGGCATCTTCAAGTCGGGCGACCCGGCCAAGCGCGCCGCCGCGATCGTCAAGGCGACCACGTTCTACGACGACCCCGACGT
>NZ_DATBTV010000088.1:0-24155 GCF_036559105.1 Lapillicoccus sp.
GTTCTCGGCGTCGCCAGGTCAACTATTTATGACCTCATGCGCATGCGGCTCTTGGTCTCTGTCAAGATCGGCCGTCGTCGACTCGTCCCCGTCAGGGCCTGCCGGGACCTGGTCGAGCGGATGATGGCCGAATCGGCATGAGCCGGCGTTCGAACGGCGAAGGAAGCATCTGGCGCCGGAAGGACGGCCGCTGGGTGGGTGCCACATATGCGTTGACCAACACCGGCGGCCGAAAGCGGGTCCACTTGTACGGGAGGACTCGGGCTGAGGTTCGCGAGAAGCTGGCGCAACTGGAGCACGAGCTGGGGCGGGGCGTCCGTATTCCGGTCGAGAACTGGACGGTGGGCGAGTACCTCAATCACTGGCTCGCAACGGTCGTGAAGCCGAACCTGGCGCCAAAGACGCACCAGGGTTACGAGCTGATCGTCCGAAGGCACATTATCCCGGCGATCGGGAGCAAGAAGCTACGGACTCTAGCGGTCATCGACGTCAGGAATCTCGTACAACTCCTCCAGCAGCAAGGGTTGGGTCGACGAAGCGTTCAGTACACGCACGCCGTGCTCCGGGCCGGCTTACAGAACGCCATGCGCGACGAGCTGGTGATGCGCAACGTTGCGAAGCTGGTTCGCATCCCCGCTCCTCAGTACGAGGTAGGACTTGGCTTGTCCGTCGACCGGGCGCGCCTCCTTCTCACCTCGTCGAAATCTGACCGACTGCATGCGTTGTACGTGGTCGCCGTCTACCTGGGTCTTCGTCGAGCCGAGCTGGTCGGCCTTCGTTGGGAGGACATCGACCTGAGCCTCGGCGTGCTGTCGGTTAATCACACGCTGCAGCGTGTTGACGGAGAGCTGCGGCTGCTGCCGCCGAAGACAAGGACGTCCAAGAGGTCGGTCCCACTGCCCGCTCCCGTGGTCGACGCGCTTCGACAGCATCAGGTCCGGCAAGCCAAGGAGCGTTTGAGGGCAGGTCCGAACTGGGTCGACTCCGGGATGGTCTTCACATCGGGGATCGGAACCCCGCTCGATCCGGACAACCTAAGCCGCAGCTGGTACGCGGTGCGAAGCGTCCTGGATGAGCCGCTACCGCGCTTCCATGATCTGCGGCACACCTGCGTGTCATTGCTGTTGGCGGAGGGAGTACCTCCGCACATCGTTCAGCAGATTGCAGGGCACAGCACCATCGGCGTGACGATGACCATCTACGCGCACGCGTCCCTTGATGAGAAGCGAGCCGCGATGCAGCGCCTGGGGGAGCGGCTCGGATGAAGACGCTCGCCCGTTGCTGTCAACTATTGCTGTCAACCTCCGTCGAGCCTTCGGGTCGGGCCGCCGCGCAGGCCTGTGACCTGGGGTTTTCTGGTGGCCAGGGGCGGGGTCGAACCGCCGACCTTCCGATTTTCAGTCGGACGCTCGTACCAACTGAGCTACCTGGCCGGGCCTGCCCGAGGTGGCGAGACCTCGGACAGACGAGTGCCGGATCGCTCCGGCGGGCGTCACTATACCGAGCAGCCCAGCCGAAGCCCGAATCCGATCAGCCGTCCGCCAACCGAGCAGGAAAGCCGCCCGTCGCGATCGGACCCCACCGCGTAGGCGTCACACGTAGCAGGCATTTGCCCTGTGCCACCATCGCCGCCCGGTACTCGTCCCAGTCCGGATGCTCGCCCGAGATCGACCGGTAGTAGTCGACCAGCGGCTCCACCGCCTCGGGCAGGTCAATAACCTCGCATTGACCGTCGACCTGCACCCACGCCCCGCCGAAGTCGTCGCTGAGCACGAGCACCGACACCTCAACAGCCCGCCGCACGTTGGCGACCTTCGCTCGGTCCGGGTAGCTCGAGATGACGATCCGACCCCCGTCGTCAACGCCGGCCGTTACCGGGGAGGTCTGGATCCCCCCAGAGGCCCGATGCGTCACCAGCACCATGTGGTGCCGGGGCCGAACAAACTCCAGCAGTCCGTCTAGGGAGACCCGAGTAGTGGTGGCGACGGTGCGCGGCATGCCACTTATCCTTGCGCCAGCTTGGCGACGTCGTCCCACTGCTCCCACGTCTCGATTCGCCGGGCGTAGTCGGCCTTGGCGATGTCGATCGGGGTGGTCCCGAAGAAGACGCGCAGCGGCGGCTCCGAAGCGTCCACGATTCGCAGCAGCGCGGCCGCCGACGCCTTCGGGTCACCAGGCCCGCCCGACCCCGCCCGCGCCTTGCGCTCGCGGTCCATGGTCTCGCGCGCCTCCGCATACGCGGGCAGCGACTCGGAGCGCTTCGAGGACGGTCCGGCCCAGTCGGTGGCGAACCCACCCGGCTCGACCAGCGTGACCTTCACTCCAAAGCCGGCCACCTCCGCCGCGAGCGCCTGGCTGAAGCCCTCGAGCGCCCACTTGGACGCGTGGTACGCCCCGATGCCCGGGAACGCCGAGATCCCGCCGATCGACGACACCTGGATGATGTGGCCCGACCCCTGCGCGCGCAGGATCGGCAGCGCCGCCTGGGCGACCCAGAGCGCCCCGAAGAGGTTGGTCTCCATCTGGGCCCGGATCTCGTCCTCGGTCAGCTCCTCGACGAACCCGAAGTGCCCGTAGCCGGCGTTGTTGACGACGACGTCGAGCTGCCCGAAGGTGCGGTGCGCGGCCTCGACCGCCGCGAAGTCCGCCTCCCGGTCGGTGACGTCGAGCTGGAGCGGCAGGATCGCCTCGCCGTACTTCTCCACCAGGTCGTCCAACGCCGAGATGTCGCGGGCCGTGGCGGCCACCCGGTCGCCGCGGTCGAGCGCGGCCTCGGTCCACTCGCGGCCGAAGCCGCGGGACGTGCCGGTGATGAACCATGTCTTCTGCGTCATGGTGGCGGCAACCACCAACCCGGGACCGGGCATTCCCGCCGCCTAGGATCCCCGGGTGAGTATCGAGCGAGTAGGCGTGGTCGGTTGTGGGCTCATGGGTGCGGGCATCGCCGAGGTATGCGCGCGTGCCGGGCTCGATGTCACGGTCGTGGAGTCCAGCGACGACGCGGCCGACGCCGGCCGCCAACGACTCACCAGATCCCTGACCAGAGCCCAGGAGCGCGGCAAGCTCGGCAACGCCCAGGAGGTCCTCGGCCGGATCGCCGTCGGCACCGAGATGGCCGCCCTCCACGACCGCGAGCTCGTCGTCGAGGCCATCGTCGAGAACGAAGCCGCCAAGATCGAACTCTTCAAGAAGCTCGACGAGATCGTCACGACCCCAGGCGCGATCCTCGCCTCCAACACCTCGTCCATCCCGATCATGAAGCTCGCCGTCGCCACCAAGCGCCCGAGCCACGTCCTCGGCATCCACTTCTTCAACCCCGTGCCGGTGCTCTCGCTCGTCGAGCTCGTCCCCAGCCTCCTCACCGCGCCGGAGAGCACCCAAAGGGCGAGGGCCTTTGTCACCGACCAGCTCGACAAGCACCCGATCGAGTCGCAGGACCGCGCCGGCTTCATCGTCAATGCGCTGCTGATCCCCTTCATCCTCAGTGCGATTCGCATGTTGGAGTCCGGCTTCGCCACCGCCGACGACATCGACGCCGGTCTCGTCCGAGGCGCCGCGCATCCGCAGGGACCGCTCGCCCTGGCCGACCTCATCGGGCTCGACACCACCAAGGCCGTCGCCGAGTCGCTCTACGAGGAGTTCAAGGAGCCCCTGTATGCGGCCCCGCCCCTCCTCAGCCGGATGGTCGACGCCGGGCTGCTCGGCCGCAAGACCGGCCGCGGCTTCTACAGCTACGACCGCTGAACGCGCGGCGCCCAGCCGCGCACCGCATGATGACGACGTGAGCATCCCCCAGGACATCCTCGACCTCCTCCGCGCCCCCAGCCTCTGCTTCGTCACCACGCTGATGAAGGACGGGGCGCCGCAGACCACCGAGACGTGGGTCGACACCGACGGCGAGCACGTCGTCATCAACACCGTCGACGGCTTTCAGAAGGTGCGCAACGTCTCCCGCGACCCGCGGGTCACCGTCGTCGTCTGCGACCCGAAGCGGCCGACCCGCTACGCCGAGATCCGTGGCGACGTGATCCGGATGACCACCGAGGGCGGCGCCGACCACATCGACCAGCTCTCCCACAAGTACACCGGCCGGCCGTACCAGCCCTACGGCGACCGCCCCCAGACCCGGGTGATCCTCACCATCTCCGCGGAGAAGACCCGCGTCATGGGTCGCTGAGGACGCATACCCCCTGGGGGTACACTGGAACGCGTGACCGAACAGCACGGGTACCACGACAACAAGGCCGCCCACCTCAAGCGGCTGCGCCGCATCGAGGGCCAGATCCGCGGCCTCCAGCGGATGGTCGAGGACGACAAGTACTGCATCGACATCCTCACCCAGGTGTCCGCCGCCACCAAGGCGCTGCAGTCGTTCTCCCTCGAGCTCCTCGACGAGCACCTCGAGCACTGCGTCGTCGACGCGGCGCGACGGGGCGGCCCCGAGGCCGACGAGAAGGTCCGCGAGGCCTCCGAGGCGATCGCCCGGCTGGTCCGGTCATGACCACCCATACCTACACCGTCGCCGGCATGACCTGCGACCACTGCGTCCGCGCGGTCACCGAGGAGCTGCGCTCCTTGGACGGCGTGACGCAGGTCAGCGTGGACCTCCACCCCGGCGGCGCCTCCCACGTCACCGTGGACGCCGAGCGCGAGGTCGCCGAGGCCGAGGTGGCCGGCGCGCTTGACGAGGCCGGCGCATACGCCCTGGTCTGACGAGGGCCGAATGCCTCAGAGGTAGCGGCGCGGGTCGAACTCGTCCAGCGGGATGATCCGGATCCGGGGGAGCACGGCGGTGAACGCGCCCACCTCGTCCTCGAGGTCATAGAACGCCATCCCCTGGTCCCGCAGCCCCGCCAGCTCGAGACTGACGAACTCGCGCAACCCGAGCACCCCGACCCGCCGCCCGGCGCCGAGCAGCCGCCTCAGGTGAGGGACGAAGTCGGCGTCGTGGCTGGCCAGCAGGACGTCACCCCGACCGGCGTCGAGGATCGCGTCGAGCGTCCGTTGGATGCCGATGTCGACGACCTTCTCGTTCCGGTCGCCCGAACCGGCCAGCGGGATCGGCTGGTAGCGCAGCGCCATCAGCGCCTGCACGAAGGGCAGCGGCAGCTGGCCCGTCGTCGCGTTGAGGAAGAACAGCGGTCGAACCGGCTGCCCCCAGACCGCAGCGCTGAAGTCGCGGACGCGCTCCCACCGTGGCCGCTCCTCGGGCTGCGGGCGGTGACCGAGGACCTGGATGCCCAGCGTCGCGTCGATGTTCTCGCCGTCGACGAGCAGGTAAGTGGGGACCTCGTCGCTCACGAGAGACACTCTGGCGTACGCGTGGGCACTCCGGTAGCGCGTCCTCGACCGTGCCTTACGCGTTCTCCTTGCGGAACGTAGACGTCCCCCACCACAGGGCGCCGGTGAACAGCACCAGCGTCCACGCGATCCCCCAGAGCATCGCGCTCGACGCGAATGTCCCGTCGAACGACCCGCGGACCGCGTCGACGACCCACCGGGTCGGCATGAAGTCGCTGGCGCGGATCAGCCAGGCCGGGCCGAGCGTCATCGGCAGCAGGATCCCGGACAGCAGCAGTACCGGCATCATCACCATGTTGATGACCGGCGCCATGACGTCCTCGCTCTTCGTCGACAGGGCCAGCGCGTTGGAGGCGGCGGCGCAGGCCGCACCGAGGAGCAGGGTGAGGCTGATCCCGAGGACGACCCCGCGCCACGACGCCCTCATGCCCAGCACGTAGCCCAGCCCGATGAGGATGAGCGCCTGGACGAACAGCTGCGTGACGTCGCGCATCAGCCGCCCGACCAGGAGTGCGGTCCGGCTCGCCGGGGTGACCCGCTCCGCCTCGATGACCCCGTCCCGCCACTCCGCGATGAGGCTGAACCCGGCGAAGAACGCGCCGAAGATGCCCAGCTGCACCAGCAACCCGGGAACGAAGAACGTGTAGGCGTTGTCGGCGCCGAACTGGTCGGCCAGCGGCTTGAGCAGCGGTCCGAACAGGAACAGGTAGAGCACCGGCTGGAGCATGCCGATGATCACCCATGCGGGGTTGCGCAGGTTCATCCGCATCTGCCGGCGGAAGACGATGTAGCTCTCGCGAAGGAAGGTCACCACAACTCCTGGGTATGCGGGTCAGCCGTCGCGCAGCGAGCGGCCGGTGACGGTGAGGAAGACGTCGTCGAGCGTGGGGCGGCGGACCTCGATGGAGGTGAGGGTGATGCCGGCCTGGTCGAGGTCGCGCAGCAGTCCTGGGATGACGACCCCGGCCCGCTGGACGCGGCCGCGGACGTGCTGGTCGTCGACCTCCACGTCGCTCGCGACGGTCCCCAAGCGCTCCGCCGCCGGCGCGACGTGGGCCGCATCGGCGACCTCGAGGTCGACGAGGTCGCCGGAGACCTGCGCCTTGAGGTTGTCGGGGGTGTCGCTGGCGACGATCTTGCCGTGGTCGATGACGACGATGCGGTCGCTGAGATGGTCGGCCTCGTCGAGGTAGTGCGTGGTGAGCAGGACGGTGGCGCCGCGTCGGTCGCGCAGGTCGGCGATGTGGCTCCAGAGGTTCGCGCGGGCCTGGGGGTCCAGCCCGGTGGTCGGCTCGTCGAGGAACACCAGGCTCGGCTCGTGGATGAGGCCCATGGCGATGTCGAGCCGGCGCCGCTGGCCGCCGGACATCGACTTCGGCTGCCGGTCCCACAGGCCGTCCAGCTCGAGCTGGTCGAACAGCTCGTGCCCGCGTCGACGGGCGTCCTGCGAGGTCATCCCGTAGAGCATCCCGTGGTCGGTCACCTCGTCGCCGGCCCGCGCGGTGCCGCCGGTGGAGCCGCTCTGCGACACGTAGCCGATGCTCCGGCGGACCTGCTCAGCCTCGCGGACGACGTCGTAGCCGGCCACCATCGCGGTACCCGCCGTCGGCCGCAGCAGGGTCGTGAGCATCCGCAGCGTCGTCGTCTTGCCGGCGCCGTTCGGGCCGAGGAAGCCGACCACCTCGCCCTCGGCCACGTCGAGGTCGACGTCGTCGACGGCGCGGACCTCCGTCTTCGTCCGCCCCTGCTTCGTCTCGAAGGTCTGGACCAGCCCGCGGGCGTGGATCACCGTCGTTCTCCGTTTCGTCGTAAGCGTGTGGGTGCGCCGCCCTCGCACCGCTCCCCTCTGAGACTTCTCCGCCGGGCAGAACTCATCGTCGCTCACGCCGCCGACAGGGCCGACCGATATCCGCGAGCGCGCGACCCGGCATACTCGCCACCGTGGCGAAGCGGTGGCCCGGCTGGGTCTACGACGACGGCGACGAACCCGACCCTCGGTTCTCGTTCGCCAACGAGCGGACGTTCCTGGCCTGGATCCGTACCGCGCTGGGTCTGCTCGCGACCGGCGTGGCCCTACAGGCGCTGCCCGTCGACATCGAGCCCACCCCCCGCAAGTGGCTCGCCGTCCTGTTCATCGTCCTGGGTCTGTTCACCGCTGCCGTGGGCTGGTCGCGCTGGGCCCGGTCGGAGCGCGCGATGCGGCGCAACGAGCAGCTGCCCGGCTCCGCGATGACCGCCGTCCTCGTCGGCGGCGTCGCCGTCGCCGGGCTGGTCCTGCTGTTCGTCACCGGGCTGCGCTGAGCGGCTCATGACCGCCACGCCGCGCGACCCCGGCCTCCAGCCGGAGCGCACCGCGCTCGCCTGGCAGCGGTCCGCGCTGGCGCTGGCGGTGGCCACGATCGTCGTCGGCCGGCTCACCTTCAGCGCGGTCGGTCCGGCCGCCCTGCTGGTCGTCGCCCTCGGGCTGGGGCAAGCCGCGGTGATCTTCGCGACGGCGCACCGGCACTACCGGATGCGGACCGGCGCCCAGCCGGCGAGGCGCTGGCCGACGGCCGTCCACGCGGCCCTGCTCAGCCTCCAGGTGGCCGCCCTCAGCGTGCTGGAGCTGCTGGATGTGCTTCGCTCCTGACATGCGAGCGACCCCGACCGGGCTCGAACCGGCGACCTCCGCCGTGACAGGGCGGCGCGCTAACCAACTGCGCTACGGGGCCTAGAAACTACTGGTGCTGCGTATCCCCAACGGGATTCGAACCCGTGCTGCCGCCGTGAAAGGGCGGAGTCCTAGGCCGCTAGACGATGGGGACCCGGATCCGTCGAAGACGTCCGAAAGCATAGGCGATGCCTACCGGGCGGCCAAATCGCCAGGCCCGGCTCAGGACCGCACGGAAGCCCACTCCAGGACCCGCTCGACCGGCCAGGTCGTGACGATCCGCTCGGCTGGTATGCCGAGGCGTTCGGCGCGCTCGCAGCCCAGCGCCTTGAAGTCCAGCTGGCCCGGGGCGTGGGCGTCGGAGTCGATGGTGAACGTGCAGCCGATGTCGCGGGCCACCTCGATGAGGTCGTCCGGCGGGTCCTGGCGTTCGGGCCGCGAGTTGATCTCGACCGCGGTGTTGCCCTCCAGGCACGCCTCGAACACGGCCTTGGCGTCGAAGTCGGACTGCGGGCGCGTCCCACGGCTGCCCATGACCATCCGGCCCGTGCAGTGGCCGAGGACGTTCACCCGCGGGTTGAGAACCGCCTTGACCATCCGCCGGGTCATCGGCGCCTCGTTCATCCGCAGCTTGGAGTGCACCGAGGCCGTGACGATGTCCAGCCGGCCGAGCATCTCCTCGGTCTGGTCGAGGTCGCCCTCGTCGAGGATGTCGACCTCGATCCCCTTGAGCAGCCGGAACCGGTCGCCCAGGGATTTGTTGATCCCGTCGACGATGGTCAGCTGTTTCTTGAGCCGCTCGGCGGAGAGCCCGTTGGCCACCGTCAGCCGCGGCGAGTGGTCGGTGAGGGTCGTCCACTCCTGCCCGAGCTCGACCGCCGTGAGCACCATCTCCTCGATCGGCGAGCCGCCGTCGCTCCAGTCGGAGTGCATGTGCAGGTCACCGCGCAACGCCGCATACAGCCCCTCGCCCCCGCGGGTCAGCGGCGCGGACTCCTTCTCCTGCAACGACTTGAGGTATGCGGGGAGCTCGCCCATCGCGGCCTGCGCGATCACCGCGGCGGTCGAGTCCCCGACGCCGGGCAGGTCCTTGAGCGACTTGCTCTCGGCGCGCTGGCGGAGCTCGTCGTCAGAGAGGGGCGCGATGGTCTTGACCGCCTTGCGGAACGCCTCGACGCGGTAGGTACCGGCGCGCGAGCGTTCGAGGAGGAAGGCGATCCGGCGGAGCGCCTCGACCGGCGTGACAGGGGCCGTCAGTGGCTGGACCAGAAACACGCCGGTCAGTCTGTCAGCCCCCGCTGACGAGGTTCACCGCGTCGCCGTAGCTCGTCAGCTGGTCGAGCGTCGCGGCTGGGGCGCCCGGCGGCACGCGGACCGCGACCCGTCCGTTCGCGTCACAGCCGAGGACCGTGAGCGGCACATCCTGCGGGTGGAGCTGCGGATCGGCCGCCAGCTTGGCCCACGTCTGCGTGCACGCGCCCAGCGAGTACGCCGACACCTCGGTGGTCACCTCCGGACCGTTCGGGAACGCCGAGCGGACCAGGTCGATCGCCGCCGGGTCGGGCCGGGTCAGGTGCAGGACGACCCGGCCGGACGGTGCGACGGACGGGTCGAACGTCAGCGAGGTGAACACCGCGTCGTACGGCGGCGCGGACAGCGTGGTCCGCAGCCGGGCGACGGTGGTGCGGAGCGAGTCGGGGACGCTGTCCAGGGACGAACCGTCCGGAGCGGCCCCGGCGTCCGGCGCCTTGAGCTGGCGAGCGTCACCGTCGGTGGCCGCCTCGGGAGCCGACGGTGCCGAGCCCGCGCCGGCCACCGCGCTCCCGGAGCTGCTCCCACCGGTGACCGTGCCGAGGCGTCCCAACGACGGGATGGCGACGGCGCCGATGGCGATGGCCGCTGCGGCGCCGACCAGCCCACGGGTCCACGCCTGGCGTCGCTTCAGCCGCTCACGTCCGGCTCGCAGCGCGCGGAACTCGAAGTCCGGGTCCGGCGGCTCCACGGTGTCCATCTCGTGCAGCTGCTCGCGCAGGAGCTCCTCGAGGCTACGGTCCGTGCCTCCGGTCATGACGTCACTTCCTTGTCACTGCTGTCGCCGCGGTTCGTCTGCTGGGGTTCGGGCTCGTCGAGCCGGACCCGCATGGTCGCCAGGCCCCGCGACAGCTGGCTCTTGACGGTCCCTTCCGGGATGCCCAGCTCCTCGGCGATCTGGGGGACGCTGAGGTCCTGGTAGAAGCGCAGGACGAGAACGGCCCGCTGCTTGGTCGGCAGCTCCCGCAGCAGCGCCGAGAGCGTCACCGTGAGCGCCGTGTCCTGGTCGTCGGTCGGATGCTCGGGGAGCTGCTCGAAGTGCACCTCGCGGCGCCACTTCCGTTTCTCGTTGAGGTACGTGCGCAGCATGGTCGTGCGCGTGTAGCTCTCCACCGCCTGGCTCGCGGCGATCCGCGGCCACGCGACATACACCTTGGCCAGCGACTCCTGCACGAGGTCGTCGCCGGCGGACCAGTCACCGCAGAGCAGGTATGCGGTGCGCCGCAACGCGAGCGAGCGCGCCCGGACGAACTCCATGAAGTCCGCATCTCGCGAACCCGCCATCCGTCACCGCCCCTCGAGCCGTCACACGAACCGTCCCCACAGGCATACGCCATGGGCAGGACCACTGTCCCGACAGTGAGACACGCGGCGGGGGTGGAACCGTTCCGTCAGGACGCCTGGACCGGCCCGACGGTCTGGTCGCCGATCTTGGCGAAGCAGATCTCGGGGCCGCGGCCGGCCGACGACAGCGACACGTTGCCCGGACCGGCGGATTTCCGGTCGACCTGACCACCCGCGCTGAGCACGACGTCGACCTTGGCGCTGGTGGCGAAGCTCAGCTTGGCGGTCACCCGCTTGCCGTCGTTCTTGGAGCACTGGAGGTTCACGTTGGAGACGGTCGGGCCGGCGGGAGCGGGAGGTGGTGGCGGAGGCGGCGCCGCCTGCGTGGTCGCCGGGGCGCTCGGCTGGTCGGCGGTCTGGCCAGCGACCGGCGACGTCATGGTGGGCTGCTCCGGCGGGGGGAGGCTGAACGTCGTCGTCGGGGTCCACGAGGCGATGGTCGGCGGCGGTGGGGCCTCGGTGGTCTGGCTGGGGGCGGGCGCCGCGGTAGCGGAGGTCGTCGACGTCGTCGCGGCGGTCGGGCTCACCGCCAGGGCGGGGCCGGACATGTTGCTGAACAGCCAGTAGAGCAGCCCCACCATCGTGACCGCGGCTACCGCCACGCCGATGGCGAGGGCGATGTTGCGACGGGTCTCGTGTACGTCGCCGTCATAGCTCATCGGTGAGTGTCCATCTTCAGTGCTCGGGTCCTTGTCGCGTGGTCCCCCCGCGGCTGATCCAGCGCCCAAGAATAGGTGAACTCCGGGCCGCTGCCCGACAAACACCCCTCGAACTGTCGGCAGATTTACGCCTGTTTGAGGCGATTGACCCGCGTATGCGTGGCCGCCCGCCTCCCGGGGGGTAGCCACGAGCCCGGCGTGAGAGAGGTCACTGCAGACGCCCAATTAGGCTGGCTGCGCCATGGACCTCGCCCTCGCCGCCACCGTCTTCGTGACGATCTTCGTGGTCGAGCTCCCGGACAAGACGTTCATCGCGACGCTGGTCCTCGCCACTCGATACCGGCCGCTGCTCGTCTGGATCGGGGTGGCCGCCGCGTTCCTCGTGCAGACCGTCGTCGCGGTGCTGTTCGGCGGTCTCATCAGCCGGCTGCCAGAGACGCCCGTGCACATCGCGGTGGCCGTGCTGTTCCTTATCGCCGGCATCCTGCTCATCCGCGGCGCTGGGAAGGCGGACTCGGAGGAGGCGGCGGTCGAGGAGGAGTTCGCCGCGAAGGCCGCCGCGGACGCTCCTGGATGGCACGCGGTATCAACGAGCTTCCTCGTCCTCTTCCTCGCCGAGTGGGGCGACCTGAGCCAGCTGGCGACCGCGGGGTTCGTCGCCCGCGGGGGCCAGCCGCTCAGCGTCGCGATCGGCGCGTTCCTGGCCCTCGCCCTGGTCTCCGCGCTCGGAGCGGTCATCGGCCGCGCGCTGCTGAAACGGTTGCGGCTGGCCGTGATCCGCCGGATCGGCGGCGGCATCTGCCTGTTCTTCGCGTTCCTCCTGACGCTGGACCTGCTCGGAGTCTCCGTTCCGTCCTGGCTGCCGGTCTAGTTCACCCCACGAGGTTCTCCCCACGACGTTCGCCGCTTCGCGTCGATCCGTCGCGGGGGCCCCACGCTTCGCTCCGATACCTCGAGGGGGCCCCACTAGCCCCGCCGTTCCGGCGTCGATACGCTCCCGCTCAGGGAGGAGGCCGCGATGTCCTTCATCACCAGAGGCTTCACCGGGCGGTCGCGTGACCACGACCCTCGGCTGCCACCCGGACAGACCCGCGTCGAGGACTGGCCGGTGCTGTCTGCCGGTCCAACGCCGGCCGTTGACCCGGCGGAGTGGACGTTCACCATCAGCACCGAGGACGGCCAGGTCCACCGCTGGGACTGGGACTCGTTCCACGCCCTCGGGCTCGAGGACGTCGAGACCGACATCCACTGCGTGACCCACTGGTCCAAGCTCGCGATGCCGTGGCGGGGCGTCTCGCTGGACCGGCTGTTCGCCGACGTCGAGACCTCCCAGGACTTCGTCATGGCGCACAGCTACGGCGGCTACACGACGAACGTCCCGCTCGACGAGCTTCTGGACGGGCAGGCCTGGGTCGCGGTCGAGGCGGAGGGCGAGCCGCTCTCGCCGGAGCACGGCGGACCGGCCCGGCTGCTGGTGCCGCACCTCTACTTCTGGAAGAGCGCGAAGTGGGTGCGCGGGCTGGTGATGATGCCCGACGACGACCCGGGGTTCTGGGAGCAGTCCGGCTACCACCTGCACGGCGACCCGTGGCTGGAGGAGCGGTACTGGTGATCGTCCGACGCGCGGCGACCCGCCCGGCTCCGGTGCGCGCCGCGTGGCATACCGGCACGGTGACGGCGGCGGCCGCCGAGACGGACTCCGCGCGACGGATCGTCCTGGACGTGTCCACCTGGCCGGGCAACGACGCCGGCCAGCACCTCGACGTGCGGCTCACGGCTCCGGACGGGTACCAGGCGACCCGCTCTTACTCGCTCGCGTCCTCCGGTCCGGCGGCGTCGGTCGAGCTGGTGGTGGCCGAGGTCCCCGACGGCGAGGTGTCGCCGTTCCTGGTCCACGACCTGCGGGTCGGCGACGCCGTCGAGATCCACGGGCCGCTCGGGGCGTTCTTCGTGTGGCGGCCTCCGTCGGACTCGGACGACCGCGCCGGTACGCGCTCCGTCCAGCTCGTCGCCGGTGGCTCCGGCGTCGTGCCGTTGCTGGCCATCGCGCGGTCGCACGTGACGGCCGGCGATGCGACCCCGATGCGCCTCCTCTACTCGGTGCGCACGCCCGCGGACGTGTTCTACGCGGACGAGCTGGCCGCGGCCGCGGCGTCCGGGGCCATCTCGCTCGACCTCGTCTACACCCGCTCGGCCCCACCGGGGTGGGCCGACCCGCCGGGGCGACTCACGCATACCGGCGTCGAGGCCCGCGTGGTCCCGGCGGCCGAGGACCCGCTCGTGTTCGTCTGCGGCCCAACGGGATTCGTGGAGACGGTGGCGCAAGTCCTCGTCGACCTCGGACACCGGCCGGGCTCGATCCGTACCGAACGATTCGGAGGCACCTGATGACTCACCTCGACGGCAACATGCTGGCCGGCACGTTCGCGGAGGTCTTCACGTTCGACGTGACGACCGCGACCGCCCGGTGCGCCGGCTGCGGCTCGGTGGCCCAGCTGGCGACGGCGATGGTCTACGTCAGCGACGCTGGCAGTGTGGTGCGGTGCTCCGGGTGCGACGCCGTGCTCGCGACGGTGGTTCAGGGCGACGGCCGGATGTGGTTCGGGCTGCCCGGGATCACCGCGGTCGAGGTGCGGACGCCGCCGGTCGGCGACGTCTAGCGCTCAGCGCGACCGGCGCCGGATGACCCGGCTGACCAGCCCGAGGACGACCCGGCCCGGCAGCTTGTACGCGGCGGACGGCTCCGGGAAGTAGCCCATCTGCCGCATTGCCGTGGCCACGTCGAAGTAGAAGTGGTCCTCCTTCATCTTCCCGTCGCGGAGCTCGAGCAGGCTCATCACCCTCAGCTCGACGGAGCGACCGGTCGCCGGCAGCCCGAACATCGGGCCCAAGTGGGTGCCACGAAGGATGTACTCCTCGGTGACGTACTTGCCGCGCGGCACGCGCAGGGTGATCTCGAGCGTGATGTCCGGCAGGGCGACGAAGAGCCGGTCGAGGAAGGCCTTGACGGCCTCCTTGCCGTCGTAGACCTCGTCCATGGCGACGTTGCGCCACACGATGTCGTCGGCGTAGTGCTCGAGCAGCGACGGGACGTCACGGGTGCTCCACAGCGGTGCGACCGTGGCGATGGTGGCGAGGTTGTCCGCCTCGTGGGGGAGCAGCTCGGTGGACGTTCCCCAGTCCGAGGGGGCGATCTCGGTGGTGGTGGCGGGCATGGTCGAGATGGACATGCGCGGGACTCCTAGGGATGGTGGGGGCGCGGCAGGGGCCAAGGCGCCTCGACCGCATGGAGCCGTCGAGGGGCTGCCCAGATACGCGCCGTTGGCCCACGACCACTCGGCTTGACGCTCAGTCGGCCGACTTGACGCCCCGTGTATGCCGCGTCAAGCCGCCCGACTCAGCGTCAAGCCGAATGGGGGCAAGCCGAGCGGGGGCAAGCCGAGCGGGGGCAGTCGGCGCGCGCATACCGGCCCTGCTGCGAACCCGGACGTATCACCGGTCGCGGCGTGGCCTCCCAACCGACGTCCACCACACCCCCGTCGCCCCATCGGTGGCCGACGAGACATGACCAGGAGACACCCCTGTGCCTGCTTTCTCCAGCAAGGAACAAGCCGCTTCCGTCTTCACCACGCTCTTCGAGATCCTCCTCGAGGACGATCGTTTCTCCACCACCGTCCGCAACGAGAACCTGACGGTGCTGTTCAAGCACTCCGACCCGGAGATGACGGTCTACCTCGACGCCGACGGCGTCTACGTCGACGAGGTCCCGAACGCCCCGGCCATCACCATCCAGATGTCGTGCACCTCGGCCGACGCCCTGTGGTCCGGCCGGCTGCTCATGCCGATCGCCCTCGCCACCCGCAAGATCAAGATCAGCGGCAGCGTCGCCAAGGTCATCGAGTTCGTGCCCATGCTCCAGCCCGCGTTCGACCGGTACCCGCAGATCGCGGCCGACGCCGGCGTCAACGCCTGAGCGGGCCGGGGCCACGACGATGACCGCCACCCTCGACGCCACCCTTGACATCCCGACTCTCACCACCATCCCGCCGGACGTCGCGGCCCTCCAGCAGGAGGTCCGCCGCTGGTGCCAGGAGCGCGTCGCCCCCGTGGTCCGCGCGCTCGACGCGGCCGACGCCGACGACTTCGACTGGGACCTCATCCAGGAGGGCCACGACCTCGGCCTGACCCGCTTGGTCGTTCCGAAGCAGTTCGGCGGCCTGGGCTACGGCGAGTTCGGCGTGGCCATCGCGCTCGAGGAGCTCGCCGCCGTCGACGCTGGCCTGGCGCTGGTCTTCGGCGCCACGATGCTCGGCCAGGCGCCGGTGCTGCTCTCCGGCGACCCGCGGCTGCAGGCCCGGTTCCTTCCGTTGTTCAGCGGAGACGAGGCCGTCCTCGCCTGCAACGCCATCACCGAGGACAAGGCCGGCTGCGACCTGCTCATCCCGGAGAACGCCGAGTATGCGGTCGACGTCATGCGGGCGCGCCGCGAGGGCGACCACTACGTCCTCAACGGCGACAAGAAGTTCATCACCAACGGCAAGGTCGCCAGGTACGGCACGGTCTTCGCGAACATCGAGGGCCACGAGGGCGCGACGATGCTCACCTGCTTCGTCGTCCCGCTGGACACGCCCGGCATCACCCGCGGCGAGATCGCCGACAAGATGGGCTACCGCACCTGCCTCGGCACCGAGCTGCACTTCGACAATGTCATCGTCCCGGCCGAGAACGTCGCCGGCGGCGAGGGCGGCGGCGTCTACATCAACGTCCAGCAGATGAACATGGCCCGCGCGGCCGTCGCGGCGATCGCCACCGGTGTGGCTCGCGGGGCGCTCGAGCAGGCCGTTGAGTTCGCGGGCGAGCGCATCCAGGGCGGCAAGGTGCTCTGGCAGCACCAGTTCACCGCCCGCAAGCTCGCGGAGATGGCCGCCAAGGTCGAGGCGAGCCGGATGCTCTACCTGCGCGCCGCCTACATGGCCGACACCCAGATCCCGGCCCCCGTCTTCGAGACCGCCGCGGCGAAGCTCTTCGCCGACCGGGTCGCCATCGAGGTCTGCACCGAGGCCATGAGCGTCATGGGCGCTCGCGGCTACCTGCGTGACCACGGCATGGAGAAGCGGCTTCGGGACGCGCTCGGCTCACGTATCTACGAGGGCACCCCGGAAGTCCTTGCTCTTGCGATCACCGAGTCGCTGTACGAGACCGACGACTTCTAGACCCCCTGCCACCCCGCCGAAGAAGGAACCGTCCAATGTGCACGACCGCCCCTGAGGATGTCGCCGCGGACCCGGCCTCGAAGTACGCGGCCGACGTGGTCTCGCTCAACCGGGACCTCAGCTTCCGCAACCTCGCGAACCTCGCCCAGCAGGACCCCGCGAGGGTCACGCACTACGCGGAGCGGGGAGACGGTCTCGTCACCCTCGCCGTGAAGACCCGCCACCTGCCGCACCGGTACCTCATCGGGCTGCAGGGGTTCCGGCTCGCGCAGTACCTCCAGCTCGGCTGGGCGTGCTCCGACGTGGCGTACCGACAGGCGATCTTCTGCGAACCGCTCGGGGTGACCCACGCCGACGACGAGCACATCATCACGATGAGCCCGTCCGGCCGGATCCTCGGGTACGTCAGCCTGGCCACGAACGGGGACGGCGAGTCAAGGGACCTCTTCGACCCCGAGCGGGCCGCCTTCCCGGTCGAGGAGGCGCACGCGATCAACATCTTCGACCGCGTCGCGCCCCTCGCCGGGGTCGGCACCCACGAGGTGCGCGAGCTCAAGCGGTTCGTCCACTCGCGGACCCTGACCGACCGGACGCAGCGGCTGCGGGTGACCCTCGAGCTGCTGCACGGCCTCGGTCAGGCGGTCGTCGCGTCGTCGCCCGCCGTCCGCACGCTCATCGGCGACGTCGAGGAGCAGGTGGCCCTGCGGCACCTGCTCATGGCGGGCCTCGAGGTGCAGCTGGTCGAGGGCACCACCCCGCAGCTGACCGACCGCGACCTGCTCCGGCACGCGTACACCGAGCGGGCCAGCGTCAAGCCGTTCGTCTCGCACCTGCCCGACGCGGGCTTCGCGGCGCAGCAGGCGACGATGCTGGCAGAGACGCTCGACTCGCCGGACCTGTTCCAGGCCACTACCGACATGTCCGCCTCCCGCCCGGGCCGGCTCTCCCGCGTGGAGGGCGAGCGTCGTGCCGCGTGAGGCCCGGACCGGGCGCACCGCGGCGATCATCGCCGCCGTCGTCGCGGTCGTCGCCCTCGGCGTCTCCGGTGGGCTCTACCTCGCCAGCCGCAACACGACTCCTGCTGACTGCGCGTCCGGGCGTACCGCCCTGCGCGTGACCGCGTCGCCGGACATCGCTCCCGTCGTCGCGACGGTCGCCCAGCGGATGTCCGCCGAGTCGCAGGTATGCGTCGACGTCACGGTCACGGCCGACGCACCGGCCGCGGTCCTCGCCCAGCTCCAGACCGGCTCCATCCAGCCGCCGGACGTCTGGATCCCGAACTCCACCCTGTGGCTGACGCGGGCCAAGGACGACAAGGTCGCCACCGCGACCGACGCGCCGGCGATCGCCACCAGCCCGCTGGTGCTCGCGGTCTCGGCCGCCGAGGCGTCCGTGCTCAACGCGAAGACCCGCCCGACCGTCGCGGACCTCGTCAGCGCAGCCTCTGCGACGCCGCCGGCCACCGTCGAGATCGCCTCCGAGCGGCTCGCTCCCGAGCGCGTGGGCGCCATCCTCGCCCTGCGCGACGCCACCTCCACCCGACCCGACGGTCGTGGCGCGCTCACCGCCCTGCTGCGCAGCGCCACCGTCGGTACCGAGGCCACCGGTGCGGCGAAGGCCGCCTCCGGCTCCGCGGCCCCGGCCGCAGCGGCGACCGCGCCGGTCGACCACGGCGCCCGCCCGATGTCGGAGCAGGCCGTCTGGGCCGCGAACTCCGGCACCGCTGCGCCGCAGCTGGTCGCCATCTACCCGAGCCAGGCCTCGTACAACTACCCGTACGCGGTGCTCACCGCCGTACCGTCGGCCCAGGCGGCGGCGGGTACGCTCCTGGACCGGCTGACGCTGCCCAGCTCGCAGCAGGCGCTGCGCTCGGCCGGCTTCCGCGACGCTGCGGGCGGCCCCGGGTTCGACCTGACCAGCACCCGCGGCGTCGACGGCGACCAGGCCAGCAAGGCCAGCCGGCTCGACGCCACCTCGCTCACCGACGCCGAGAAGACGCTCGCCGCGGTCCGCCTGGACGCCAAGCTGACCACTGTCATCGACGTCTCCGGGTCCATGGCCTGGGGCATCGACGGCAAGGGCAGCCCAGGTCCGTCCCGGATGGACATCGCCCGCCAGTCGGCCGTCGCCGGCCTCGCGCTCTACCCCGCCTCGACCCAGGTCGACCTGTGGGCGTTCTCGGAGAAGCTCGACGGCGACAAGCCTTACAAGGTCGTCGTCCCGACCGTCTCCCTCGACGACGCCGGGAAGCAGAAGCTCCTCGCCGGAGTCTCGACCCTGCAGCCGACCGGCGGGACCGGTCTTTACACGACCACCATCGCCGCGGTCCGCGCCGCCCAGGCGTCCTACGCCCAGGGCCGGGTCAACGCGGTCGTCATCCTCTCGGACGGCGGCGACAGCGAGAACGGCCAGTCGCTCGACCAGGTCGTCGCGACCCTCAAGGCCGAGGCGAAACCGGACCGGCCGGTCCCGGTGATCACCATCGCCTTCGGGCCGGACGCCGATCGGGCCGCCCTCAACGCCATCAGCTCCGCCACCGGCGGCGCGGCCTACCGGGCGACCAGCCCCGACCAGATCCACGCCGTGTTCCTCGACGCGGTCGGCCAGCGCGCCTGCCGCCCGGACTGCGCCTCCTGAGCTCGACCTCGCATACCCCTCGTTCCCCTCCTCCCCCTGGAGAGCCTGATGACCACCGTCGCCACTAGCCACGTCACGCCGGAGGCGTTCTACGCCGACCTCACCACCCGCAACCGCGGCTTCGTCTCCGACGAGGCGCAGGACCGCCTGGGGCAGCTCACCGTCCTCGTCGCCGGGTGCGGCTCCACCGGCGGCGCGGCCGTCGAACCCTTGGTACGCCTGGGAGTTCAGCACTTCCTGCTGGCCGAGCCCGGAGCGTACGAGCTGAACAACCTCAACCGGCAGAGTGCCTTCGTCGACGAGATCGGCGAGAACAAGGCCGTCGTCCACGCCCGGCGGATCGCCGGGGTGAACCCGCACGCGACCGCCCACGTCGACACGACAGGCATCACGGCCGAGAACGCCCTGGACCTCGTCGGCCGCTGCCACGTCGTCGTCGACGGCGTCGACGTCACCGAGCCGGCCGGCTGGGTCGCGAAGTTCCTGCTCCACGAGGCCGCTGCGCAGGTGGGCCGTCCGGTGATCTCGGGTTACGACATGGCCGGCGCGCAGTACATCCGGTTCTACGACTACCGCCCGGGCAGCGAGCCGTTCGACGGACGCATCGACCGCGCCGGGCTCGACGAGTCGATCGCGACCGACGCCACCTGGGAGCTGCTCCGCAAGGTGGTCCCGATGCGGGTCGTGCCCGTGGAGATGCTCGAGTCGGCCCGGGCGATGCTCGCGTCCGGTGAGGAGGGTTTGCCGCAGCTGGTCTACACCAGCCTCCTGTTCGGTGCGGCGGCGTCCAGGATGGTCGTCTCCGTGAGCTCGGGGACCCGGGTGCGCAAGCACACGCTCATCAGCGTCGACCGTGCCGTGAGCACCGCGCGCGGTCGCTGGAGTGCTGCGCTGCGCAAGCCCGTCGTCGCGGTGCTGGCGCTGCGGGACCTGGCCGCGAGCCGGGAGGCGTCGCCGCATGGCTGACCACTCTCGACTCGACCGCGCGATGGGCCGAGTGGTGTCGACGCTCGGCCGCCTGCGTTGGCCGGTCGTCGGGCTGTGGATCGTCCTCCTCGCCGTCGCGGGCGTCGTCGGAGGACCGCTGCCGACACTGCTGTCCGGTGGCGGCTGGAACGTCCCGGGCTCCGAGAGCGACACCGTCAACATCGCCCTGCGGCACGGCTTCGTCGCCCGCGGCGAGACCAACATCACCGTGGTCGTCCACGACCAGTGGTACGCGAGCAACCAGCCCGGCTTCGAGAAGCGGGCCGCCCGGATCATCGACGAGGTGGCCGCCACCAAGGAGCTCGAGGTCACCAGCCGGTTGGGGTATGCGTCGACGACCGGCCCCGTGCGCGCGGAGTTCGTCGGGCAGGACGGCTCCACCTCCCTCGAGGTCTTGGGCCTCGGCGCCGACGACGGCATGGCGCGCCAGTTCCTGCCACGCCTCCAGCACGACCTGGCGGCGGAGTATGCGCCGGAGGGGCTCGACGTCTCGCTGGTCGGGTCGGCCTCGTTCTGGGGCGAGGTCAACGCGCTCAGCGAGTCCGGCCTGGCGCACGCGGAGATGCTGACCCTGCCGCTGATCCTCCTCGTCCTGCTGGCGCTCTACGGCGGCCTCGTCGCCGCGTTGGTGTCGCTGTCGGTCGGCGTCACGTCGATCCTCGGCAGCTTCGCGGTCCTCGCGGTCATCGCCCGACAGACCGAGCTGTCGTTGTTCGTCCAGAACACCGCCACCATGCTCGGTCTCGGCGTCGGCGTGGACTACTCGCTGTTCCTCATCTCGCGATTCAAGGAGGAGCTGGCCAAGGGCCGGACCGTCGACGAGGCGCTCGCGGTCACGCTCAAGACCAGCGGCGAGACGGTGATCTTCTCGGGGATCACCATCATCGCCGCGATGAGCACGCTGTTCCTCGTGCCGCTCGGCGTCATCACCTCGATCGCGCTCGGCGCGGTCATCGTCGTGGCGTTCTCGATCATCACCTCGGTGCTGCTGCTACCGGTCCTGCTGCGGATCCTCGGCCACAAGATCAACGCCGGGAGGGTCCCGTGGCGCGGTCGGCGGCCGGCGGTGCCGGGCGCACCCCGGCGTGGAGTGCGCTGGGACCTCATCGCCGAGCGCGTGATGAAGTACCCGCTCGTCTTCCTCGGCGCCGCCCTGGTCCTTCTGGTCGGTGTCGCGCTGCCGGCCAAGGACCTCACGACGTTCACGCCGGACGCCGGGATCGTGCCCACGTCCTCGCCGATCCGACAGGGCTTCGACCGGATGCAGTCCGAGTTCGGCACCGGGTCGACGTCGCCGATCAACGTGCTGGTGACGTCGTCGACGCCGCTGGACACCCCCGAGGCGTCGGCGGCCGTGGTGAAGCTCGAGCAGCACCTCTCCGACCTCGCATCCGTGGACCGGGTCGACTCTGCCGTGCCTGCACTGAAGGGCGTCTCGCCCACCGCGCCCCTGGCCGCCCTGCAACCGGCGGTTCGGGACCAGTTGCCGCCGGACGTCAAGGCGCTCGTCGGTCACTACGTCTCGGACGACGCCCACCGGCTGGTCCTCGACGTCGTGGCCACCGGCCGCGCGTCGGACCAGAGCACCCGCGACCTGCTCGCGGACACCCAGGAGGCGGCGGCGAGCGCCGGCATACCCGGGGCCACCGTGCAGGTCGGCGGCGAGACCGCCGAGGGCGTGGCCAGCAACACGCTGATCTCCGACAACCTGCCGCGCGTCATCGGCGTGATGCTCGTGGTCATCTACCTGCTGCTGCTCTTCACGTTCCGGTCGGTCCTGTTGCCGCTCAAGGCGATCCTCATGAACCTGCTGTCGGTCGGGGCGACCTTCGGGATCCTCGTCCTGGTCTTCCAGAAGGGCTTGGGCTCGTCGCTGCTCGGCGTGGAGGGCCCGGCCGACATCCAGAACTTCATCCCGATCCTGTTGCTGGCGCTGCTGTTCAGCCTCAGCACCGACTACGAGGTGTTCCTCCTCGGACGGGTGCGCGAGGAGTTCGTCAAGACCGGCGACAACACCCAGAGCGTGGCCCGCGGTGTCGCGAGCACGGCGCCGCTGATCTCCGGTGCGGCACTGCTCATGGTCGTGGTGTTCGGCGGGTTCGCCTTCGCCGGGATCCTGCCGATGAAGCAGCTGGGCTTCGGGATGGCGGTCGCGATCGCCATCGACGCCACGCTGGTGCGGCTGGTCATCGTGCCCGCGTCGATGCGGCTGCTCGGCCGGTGGAACTGGTGGATGCCCGGCCGCGGGATCCCGGGTCCCCAGGCCGCCCAGCCGGTGGTGGTCGTCCCGGTGGTCCCGGTCGTCCCGGTGGCTCCCGTTGCGCCCGTGGCGCCGGAGCCCGTCGCCGACGCGTTCGGCGTGTCCGTGGAGAGCCCGGAGCCGGTCCGTGTGCTCACCGAGGAGGACCTGTCCGCCGAGTGGGTCATGGAGGTCTCCGAGCTGCGGACCGTCCGGAGCCGGCGATAGGGCCCAGCCGCTCCGAGAGCAGCTCACCCGGAGGGAAACTGCCCCTATGACGGCAACTTCCCTCCGCCTGAGCGCTCTGGCCCACCCCTAGGCGGGCGGCCCGGCCAGCCGCTCGCGCAGGCCGGCCGCCATCCCCGCGATGGTGAGCGCGTCCATCGCCTCGCCGGCGGTGTAGGCCAGCCATCGGCGGCGGACCGGCGCCAGCCGCAACCGGAGCCGCACCCGCGTCCGCCCCGGGCCGGACTCGCTGAGGACGATGGCCCAGCTGAGGTCCGTCCGACCCCGTCGGGACCGGTAGACCAGCGTGTGCGGCGGGTCCACCGTCACCGCCTCGAACGTCTCGTGGGGTCCGCCGTAGTCCGGGATGACGTCGCCGGGTCTCATGTCCTGCCAACGGATCTCGACCGTACGCGTCGCGCGCCGGCTCCGGGGGAGGAGTCGTTCGAGGCGATGTGGCAGGTACCACCCGGCTCGTTGCTTGCCCAGCTGGACCAGCCACGGCCAGACCGCCGCGGGTGACGACGACACCGTGAAGCCGCGGTCCATCACCACGTCCGCGTCGGGGACGACGTCGTCCCCGGGCAACGGGGTCCCGATCTCGTCCGGGGTCGGTCGCACGGCGGCGAGCCACCCCGGCACCGCGGCGAGCCTCACGGGGTGCTGGCGGCCGGCATACCCAAGGCCGTGAGCGCTCTCAGGGCGGTGGTGTAGCTCTCCCGGTCCACGTCGCCCATGATCAGCCGCTGGATGAGGTAGCCCATGACGAGCGACAGCAGCGTCTTGGCCACCTCGTCGGCGTCGGCGTCGGGCGGCATCCGGCCATGCTCCTGGGCGCGTCGCGCGACCGCAGCGAGGTAGCCGCGCATCCTGGCGTAGGCGCCCTGGGCCACGTCGAGGATGTCGGGGTTGCGCAGGGCCTCGCCCCACGCCTGCACCGCGACGCGGGTGAGGTCGACCCCTTGGCGAGCACTGACGGCGTCGACGATGCCGAGGGCGGCGGAGACCGCCTCGACGGGGTCGTCGACGCCCTCGTCGAGGATCTGCTCGAAGGCGGCCGCCGCGGTGGTGAGGACCCGCTCCTCGACGATCGCCCTGATCAGCGCTTCCTTGCTGGGGAAGTACCGGTAGACGGCACCGGCCGACAGACCGGTCGCCGCGATGACCTCGGCCATCCCGGTCGAGTGGAAGCCGCCCTCCGCGAACCGCGTCATCGCCGCTTCGATGATCTGCTCGCGGCGGGCCGCGAGATGGGCGTCGGTGACCTTGGGCACGGGGTGACTGTACCAAGGCGAACGTTCGTTCTTGACAAGGACGGGCGGGGCGGAGCATGCTGTGGCGTACAAAACGAACGATCATTCACCTATCGCCGCAGAACGTCCGATGGAGATCCCATGAACGCCCCCCGTCCCACTCCGGACCGCGCCGCGTGGACCCACGTCCTTGCCGTCTCCGTGGGGCTCACCGCCCTGCTCGGCCTGCTCGTCGTGGCCTTCGCGTGGCCGGCGACGCAGCTCGCGCCCCGCTCCCTGCCGGTCGTCGTGGCCGGGCCGGCCGAGGCCACTGCGCAGGTCACGGCCGCACTCGAC
>NZ_DATBTV010000089.1:0-26872 GCF_036559105.1 Lapillicoccus sp.
GACCGAGTAGACCTCCGTCACCCCGTCGAGCTCGGCGATGCCCTGGCCCACCTCCGGGATGCGGTCGACGTCGCAGCTGACCATGACGATGGCGGTGATCACGGGACGATTGAACTACAGGTATGCGGGTGGCCGCCTCGAGCCGAGCATCGCGGGTCATCTCGCGGGTCATCTCGCGGGTCATGTCGCGCGTCATGTCGCGGGTCATGTCGCGCAGGTGGTCGTGGTCACGACCTCGCGGGCGACATGACGTGCGACATGACGTCGCCGCGCGCCCGGCACGAGTGGGGTTGCACCCGCATACCGGCAGCCGGCGCCCGTGAAAGTGGGCGTGCACGGTCGGAATCCCGCCGCTCACGCCCACACCGGACCGAGGCGGCTCGGCCGGTCAGCCCGCGACGGGGAGGTCGCGGTCGAACGGCGCGACGTCGCTCGGCCGTCGGTCGTCGAGCAGCATCCGGACGCCGCCGGCACCGCCGACCGGGCAGGACCATGAGCCGTCCATCTCGACGATCCGTACGCCGGGTGCCTCGAGCCAGCGCAGGATGATCTCGGTCTCCTCGGGTGTCGCCGCGGGAGACGGATGGATCGGCGCCTCCACGACCTCGGCGGTCGCGGAGAGGTTGCGGACGTAGAGCATGGGGTCGGCACCGGCGGGACTCACGCTGGTACCGGCCAGCCGGCCGTAGCGGACGCAGACCAGCTCCCACCCGCCGGCACTCGAACGCCGCGCCGCGACGATCTGCGGGCTGGACGCCAGGGGGGCGATGCGCTGCGTCCGGGCGGCCGCGCGGACGAGGTGGAGGAGCCGGTCCCGGACCGTGCCCGCGTCCTCGAACCGCTCCTGCTCCGACAGGGTCGCCATCCTCGCCAGCAGCGCGTCCGTGACCGGGCGGGCGTCGCCGGTGAGCAGGCCGATCGCGTCGCCGACGACTGCCGCGTACTCCTCGGCGGACTGTCGTCCCGAACAGGGAGCGCCGCAGCGGCCCATCTGGCCGAGCGCGCACTCGGAGCGGTTCCCACGGGCCGAGAGCTTGCCCGTGCACTGCCGCAGCGGCACCACCTCGTGGACGGCGGCGACGGCGGCCTCGGCGGAGCGCTTCGACCGGAACGGGCCGAGGTAGCGGGCGCCGTCGGGCTTGACCTCGCGGACGATCGAGAGCCGGGGGTACAGCTCCTCGGTCAGCTTGACCCAGATGACCCGCTCGGGGTTCCTCGAACGTCGGTTGTAGCGCGGCTTGTGGGCGGCGATGAGGCGCAGCTCGCGGACCTGCGCCTCCAAGGTGGTCTGGCACACGATGGGCTGGATGCTCGTGGCGAGGCCGACCATCTCGGCCATCCGGGTCCGCTGCTCGGAGGCGGTGAAGTAGGACCGGGCGCGGGCGCGGATGTTGCGCGACGTGCCGACGTAGAGCGGCCGGCCGCGCTCGTCCTTGAAGATGTAGACGCCCGGCAGCGGCGGCAGGTGCTCGGCGAGGAACCGCTTGCGGCGCTGCGCGGGAGTGACCCGCGAGGTGTAGCTCGACAGCTCCTCGAGGGTGTGGACGCCGAGGTTGCCGACCCGTTCGAGCAGCCCGTGCAGGACGTCGACGGTCGCGCGGGCGTCGTGGAGCGCGCGGTGGTCGGGTGTGGTCGTCGCCCCGAAGACGACGGCCAGCGACGAGAGCTTGTGGTTGCGCGACTCGTCCTTCATGACCAGCTGCCGGGCCAGGTGGACCGTGTCGAGCACCCGGAACCCCGGCCACGGGTGCCCGGTGGACCGCGCCGCCTCTTTGAGGAACGACACGTCGAACCCGGCGTTGTGCGCGACGAGCACGCTGTCGCGGGCGAACTCGAGGAACGCGGGCAGGACCGACTCTATCCGCGGCGCCTGCGCGACCATCGCGTCGGTGATTCCGGTGAGCACCTGGATGAACACGGGGATCGACTCGCCCGGACGCACCAGGGTCTGGAACTCGCCCAGCACCTCGCCGCCGCGGACCTTGACGGCCCCGACCTCGGTGATCGACGACGCGGACGCGCTGCCGCCGGTGGTCTCCAGGTCGACGACGACGAACGTCACGTCGTGCAGTGGCGTGCCGAGGTCGTCCAGGGTGCCCTGGACCGCCCGGGTTCCGGAGCCGGCACCGCCGGCGCTGCCACTGCCGCTCACACGGGCGACGGTAACCGCGCGCTCCGACAGCCCCGGGCAGGCGCGCGGAGGGTCTCCGGGTACCCGCCGGTGTCGGTGGGCTGTCGGTGGTCGGTCCTAGCGTTTCTCCCATCAGGTCGACCGGACGAGACAACCCGAGACATCACCCAACGCCAGTTGTGAGGAGGCGTCATGCGCGTCGAGAAACCCATGGTCATGGACTGCGACACCTGCCCGGTGCGCGGACTGCGGTGCGACGACTGCGTCGTCACCGCCCTCGGCCACCTGCCGGTGGTCGTGCTCACCGACGGCGAGCCTTCGCTCGACATGGCCGAGCGGCGGGCCGTCGACCGGTTCGTCGCGGCCGGCCTGGTGTCGCCGGACGTGGCCGGCACCCTCGTGGCGCGACGGGAGCCGTGGTCGCAGCAGACGGCCGCCGAGCACCGAGCCGTTGGCTGAGTCGTCGGTCCAGCGAGATCGGTCCGCGCCGACCGGTACGGCACCTACCCTTGGTGGGTGAGGTGGGCACGGCGAGGGAGTATGCGACGCGGCTCGGCCTCCGTCCAGACCGGACCCCGGACCACCGCCTCGACGGCGGCGCGCCGTCGGCTGCTCGCCGCGACGGCATCGCTGCTGGCGCTGGCGCTGACGGCGGGCTGTTCGGTGGTCGGCAGCACCCCCACGACCGAGGACGGCCGGAACGGTGAGCCGACCGCCGCCTTCCGGTCGACGCCCTCGCCGTTGGCCACCACCGAGCCTGCCGTCGAGGCCCGGCAGGCCGCGTCCGACCTGGTGAACCAACGGATAGCGGCCGTCGGGGCCAAGAACCGCGGGTCGTGGCTCGGGACGGTCACTGACCCGAGCGCCGGGTTCGGGGCGGACCAGGCGGCGCTGTTCGACCGGATGACGGCGCTGCCGATCGGCAAGCTGGCCCAGCGCAACGTCGACGTCGAGCGGCCGCCCGGGGCGCCGGCCACCGGCGAGCCCGAGTCGTGGGTCGCGCGCATCCGCCAGACCTACGCGTTCACCGGCTACGACGTGGGCCAGCGTGACTTCACCGTCTCCTACGTCCTCACCCGGACCGCGGACGGCTGGCGGTTCACCGGTGTGGCCGACGGCCAGAACGACCGACAGCCGTTCGACCTGCCCGGCCTGGCCGTGGTCAGCTCACCCGACACGCTCGTCATCGGCGACGTGCCCGCGGCGACGCTGCGCGCATACCTCTCGCTGGGTGACGCGGCGCACGACCGGATCGCGTCGGTCTGGGGCGAGGCCCAGCCGGCGGTGATCGTCGCACCGAGCTCGCTGGACGCCCTCAAGGCCCAGCTCGGCCCGGGGCGCGGCGAGGGCTTCGACCAGATCGCTGCCGTCACCGACGGGCCGCTGCTGCGCGACACCCCGGCGCAGAGCGATCGGGTCTACCTCAACCCCGACGCGTTCAAGGGACTCAGCGCCACCGGCCGCCAGGTCGTCGTCACCCACGAGCTCACCCACGTGACGGTTCGGGCCACGACGGCGCGCAGCGTGCCGATCTGGCTGTCGGAGGGGTTCGCCGACGACGTCGCCCTGGCGACGACCGGGTTGCCTGCCCGGTCGGTCGCGGCCGACCTCCTCGACCAGGTCCGCGCGGGCAACGGGCCGAGCCAGCTGCCCGACGAGGCGGCGTTCGACCCGACCAAGGGCCAGATCGCGCCCTCCTACAGCGCGGCGTGGCTGGCGGTGTCGCGGATGCGGCAGCGGTTCGGCCAGGACAAGGTGGTCGCCTTCTACCGGGCGGTGGCCGGACCGAAGGCGGGAGAGCCCGGCGTCACCACCTCGGTCGACCAGCTGACCCAGGCGGCGTTCGGCAGCGTGCTGGGCACGACGCAGGAGGCGTTCGTCGCCGACTGGGTGGCCTACCTCAAGCGGCTCTCTCGTTGACCGTTCGAGCAGGCCTTCAGCTGCGGCTCGCCGCCGGGGCGTAGAGCGCCTCGACGTCGTCCTGGAAGTCCTTCATGACGACGTTCCGCTTCAGCTTCAGTGACGGCGTGAGGTAGCCGTTCTCCTCGGTGAAGTCGCTCGGGAGGACCGCGAACTTGCGGATCGACTCGGCCTTGCTGACGGCGGTGTTGGCGTCGTCGACCGCCTTCTGCAGCTCGGCGAGGACGGCCTCGTTGGTCCGCGCCTGCTCCACGGTGAGCGCCGGGAGGCCGTTGTTCTTGGCCCAGGCGGGGAGCATCTCGGCGTCGATGGTGAGCAGCGCCGCGATGAACGGCTTCTGGTCGCCGACGACGATGCACTGCGACACCAGCGGGTGACCGCGGAGCCGGTCCTCGAGCACCGCGGGCGCGACGTTCTTGCCGCCGGCGGTGACAAGGAGCTCCTTCTTGCGACCGGTGATCTTGAGGTACCCGTCGTCGTCGAGCTCGCCGATGTCGCCGGTGTGGAACCAACCGTCCTGCAGCGCCTCCGCAGACGCGGCGTCGTTGTTGCGGTACCGCGCGAAGACGTTGACGCCCTGGATGAGGATCTCGCCGTCCTCGGCGATCCGGATCCCGACGCCGGGCAGCGGCGTGCCTACGGTCCCGATCTTCACCTTCTCCGGAACGTTGACCGTCGAGGGAGCCGTGGTCTCGGTGAGGCCGTAGCCCTCGAGGACGATGACGCCGATGCCCCGGTAGAAGTGGCCGAGCCGGGTCCCGAGGGGCGCGCCGCCCGACACCGCGTACTGGATCCGACCGCCCATGGCGGCGCGCAGCTTGCCGTAGACCAGCCGGTCGAAGACCGCATGCTTGAGCTTCAGCCCGAGGCCGGGGCCGCCGGTGTCGAGCGACTCGCTCCAGTCGGTAGCCGTGGCGGCCGCGCTGGCGAAGATGCGTCCCTTGCCGTCGCCAGCCGCCTTCTGCTCCGAGGAGTTGTAGATCTTCTCGAAGACGCGGGGCACGGCGAGGATGAACGTCGGCTGGAACGAGGCGAAGTCGTCGAGCAGGGTGCGGATGTCGCTCGAGTGGCCCATCCGCGCCGTGGCCTCGACGCAGAGGACCTGGATGAACCGGGCGAACACGTGCGCCAGCGGCAGGAACAGGAGCGTCGACGCGCCGTCCCCCCGCACGACGGAGGCGAGCGACTCGCAGGTGTTCTCCGCGAGGTCCTTGAAGTTGCCGTGCGTCAGCTCGCAGCCCTTCGGGCGTCCGGTCGTGCCGGAGGTGTAGATGATCGTCGCGAGCGAGGTGCGGTCGGTGCTGGCCCGGCGCGCGTCCAGGGTCTCGTCGCCGACGTCGGCACCCGCACGGTTGAGCTCGTCCAGGGCGCCGGACTCGATCTGCCAGACGTCGCGCAGGGCGGCCAACCGGTCGCGTGCCGCGGACACCGCCCCGGCGTGGGTCGCGGTCTCGACGACGACCGCCACGGCTCCGGCGTCCTCGAGGATCCAGGCCACCTGGTCGGGTGAGGACGTCTCGTAGATCGGCACGGTGACCGCGCCGGCCGTCCAGATCGCGTAGTCGGTCATGGTCCACTCGTAGCGGGTCCGAGACATCAGCCCGACCCGGTCACCCACCTCGACCCCGGCCGCGATGAGGCCCTTCGCGAGCCGGTTGACGTCGTCGGCGAACTGGGTCGCGGTGACGTCCTGCCAGCCGCCACCGGACCGTGTCGAGAAGACGACCTTGTCGGGAACCTCGCGGGCGTTCACCACCACGGTCTGCGCGAGGTTGCCCTCGGTGGTCGGAGCGACGACGGGGGCGACAACCTTGTCGCGGACGTGCTGTGACACGGCGGGCTCCAGGTGATGACGCGGGGGTGGGACGGACGTCTCGGAGGATACCCGCGGGTATGCGACGACGTGCCGGTCCCGGTCAGACCGGGCACGGCTCCGACGCATACGAGAGAGCCCAGAACCCGGCCGAGGCAGGTTGTAGCCTTCCGCCCATGCCCGACCGCACCGAGAGCTCCATCGTCATCGACGCCGTCCCCGGCGCGGTCCTCGACGTCATCGCGGACTTCGGTGACTACCCGAAGTGGGCGACCGAGGTGAAGTCCGCGACGGTGCTCTCCGAGGAGGGCGACGGCTGGCCGGACCGGGTCGAGTTCGTCGTCGACGCGGGGGTCATCAAGGACACCTACGTCCTCGACTACCAGTGGGACGTCGACGAGGAGGGGACCGGCGTCGTCTCCTGGGGGCTGGTCAAGGCGACGGTGCTCAAGGCGATGAACGGGTCCTACACGCTGGCCTCCCGCGGCGCCGGCACCGACGTGACCTACCGGCTCGCGGTCGACCTGACCATCCCCATGCTCGGCATGCTCAAGCGGAAGGCGGAGAAGGTCATCGTCGACACCGCGCTCCGGGAGCTGAAGAAGCGCGTCGAGGGCTGACGCCCGTGCGGATCGTCCTCTTCACGGGCAAGGGAGGGGTCGGCAAGACCACGACCGCCGCGGCGTGCGCGGTCCGGGCGGCCCGCTCGGCCGGTTCACCGACCCGGACCCTGGTCATGTCGACCGACGCGGCGCACTCGCTGGGTGACGCGCTCGGTGTCGCGCTCGGGGGCGCCGGACGGGTCGAGGTCGAGCCGGGGCTGACAGCGCTGCAGGTGAGCGCCCAAGGCCGTCTCGGTGCGCAGTGGCGGGTGGTGCAGGACTACCTCC
This sequence comes from Lapillicoccus sp., assembly GCF_036559105.1. Lineage (GTDB taxonomy): Bacteria > Actinomycetota > Actinomycetes > Actinomycetales > Dermatophilaceae > Lapillicoccus. The sequence goes on from NZ_DATBTV010000089.1 coordinate 6,755, forward strand.
TCGAGGTCCTCGACACCGTCCGCATCGACCCGGTGGTCGCCGAGGAGCTGACCTCGCTGCCGGGGGCCGAGGAGATCGCGGCCCTGCTCGAGCTGCGGTCGCGTGCCGACTCCGGGGAGTGGGACCTGATCGTCGTCGACTGCGCGCCGACCGCGGAGACGCTGCGGCTGCTCGCCCTGCCCGAGGCGCTCGCCTGGCACCTGGAGCGGCTGCTCCCGGCGCAGCGCGGGCTGATGCGGACACTGCGGCCGGCCGCCGCCGCCGCGGCCGGTATGCCGCTGCCCTCGCCGGAGGTGGCGACGACGGTGTCCGGCTGGTACCGGCAGATGCGTGACGCCCACGCCCTCCTGACCGGTCCCGACGCGTCGGTCCGGCTGGTGCTCACGCCCGAGCGGGTCGTCATCGCGGAGGCGCGCCGGACCTGGACCTCGCTCGGGCTCTACGGGTTCGCCGTCGACGGTGTCGTCGTCAACCGCGTGATGCCGGCAGCGGCCGCCCGTGGCGACGCGTGGCGGCGCTCGTGGAACGAGGCGCAGCGGTCCGGCCTGGTCGAGGTGGCCGAGTCGTTCGCCGGGCTCCCGATCGCGCGAGTGCCCTACCTGGCGGGGGAGCCGATCGGCACCGACGCGCTGGACGCGCTGGCGGGGCTCATCGAGGGCGACGTGTCGACCGGGAACGACCCGCTGGGCGTTCTCGGGCCGGTCCGCCACGACGGGCTGCGGGTGCGCCGGTCCGGTTCCGGCTACGTGCTGAGCCTGCCGCTGCCGCTCGTCAACGCCCGCGAGGTCGACCTCAAGCGGCGCGACGCCGAGCTGCTCGTGTCGGTGGGGGACCATCGCCGAGTGCTCAGCCTGCCCGCCGCGCTTCAGCGGTGTGTCGTCCGCGGCGCCCGCGTCCGGGAGGGGACGCTGCGGGTGACGTTCGAGCCGGACCCCGACCTCTGGCCGGTCCCGGTGGACGCCCAGGGCAACGACGGAACGGACGACGGGATGCGAGAGGCCGCGCATGGTTGACGAGACGGTGGGCCCCGAGCGCGACCGGCCGCGGGTCGGTTCGGTCGGTTCGGTGGCCGAGGAGACGGCGCGGCTGCTGGACGCGCTGCTGGCGGGGACGTCCGGAGCCGGGGAGTCGAGCGGGCACGCGTACGCGAGCGCGGAGGCGCCGGCCCCCGAGCCGGTCGCCGAGCCCTGCCCGACCTGCGGTCATGTGCCCGGTGCGGGGCACGCGACGGCGCAGGACGGCGAGGTCTGCCACCTCTGTCCCGTATGCCAGCTGCTGCGGGTCGTGCGCACGCTCCGTCCAGAGACCCTCGACCGGCTGGCCGACCTCGCCGCCGCGATGACCGACACGCTGCGCGACGTCGCGGCCAGCCGGTGGCGCGACACCGGTACGGCGCCGCCGCGGCGGGCCCGTCCGGACGTGGAGGACATCCAGATCGAGGGCGACGAGTCCGACGTCGAGACGGAGGAGGCGCGATGAGCGGGCAGCTGGCGATCGGGATCGACATCGGCGGGACCAAGGTCGCGGGCGGGGCGGTCGACGCGTCGGGGACGGTGCTGGCCCGGTCTCGCCGGGACACGCCGGACCGGTCGAAGTCGCCTGAGGTGGTGGAGAACACCATCGTCGAGGTCGTCGACGAGCTGGTCGAGACCGTGCGCAGCGACGGGCTGGGTGAGGTGGTGGCGGTGGGGATCGGCGCGGCCGGCTTCGTGGCGGCCGACCGGGCGACCGTGGTGTTCGCCCCGCACCTGTCGTGGCGTCACGAGCCGCTGCGCGAGGCGCTGGCGCGGCGTGTCCAGGTGCCGATCACGGTCGACAACGACGCGAACGCGGCCGCCTGGGCCGAGTGGAAGTTCGGGGCCGCACGCGGCGAGACACACCTGATGATCGTCAACCTCGGGACCGGGATCGGTGGCGGCACCGTCATCGACGGACAGGTGCAGCGGGGCCGCTACGGCATCGCTGGCGAGTTCGGGCACATGCAGGTGGTTCCGAACGGGCTCCGCTGCGAGTGCGGCAACAAGGGCTGTTGGGAGCAGTATGCGAGCGGCAACGCCCTCGTCCGCGAGGCCCGCGCCCTCATCGCCGCGGGGTCCCCGGTGGCGGAGGACCTGCTCTCCGGGGTCGGCGGTGACCCGTCGAAGCTGACCGGGCCGCTCATCACGGCGGCGGCGCAGAGCGGCGACCCGACGGCCATCGAGCTGCTCGCCGAGATCGGGGAGTGGCTCGGGGTGGGCATCGCCAACCTGGCGGCGGCCTTCGACCCGGGCACCTTCGTCATCGGCGGCGGCGTCAGTGCGGCGGGCCCGTTGCTGCTGGACCCGGCGCGCGAGATGTTCCGACGTCAGCTGACCGGTCGCGGGTACCGCCCGGAGGCGAAGATCGTGGCCGCCGAGCTGGGCAACGAGGCCGGCCTCATCGGCGCGGCCGACCTGGCCCGCCTCGGCCAGTAGCTCAGCACGTTGTTGAGCTGTTCACCGACATGTCGGACGTCCGGGGCCAAACACGCCGCCACGTGTGTAGACGTTGGCCGCGCGGTGCGGACGGGGCGTTGCCAGGTGGGGCCGATCGTGTGGGCTTCTGCACCCGCTGAGGTCGGTGATCGTCCACGGTGGCCCATGCGGCCGACCCGGACTGACCCGGACTGGGTGCGAACCCTGACTGGCACACGCACAGGGGATGGTCACTGCGGTCGAGCCGTGGCCGGCCAGCCGCAGCGCACCGGACGTCGTCGAGATGCGGGTTGTCGGGGTCGCTTAGCCCCGAACGCCACGAACCGTCGTCGAGATGCAGATTGTCGGGGTCGCGGTCGTCACGTGGTCGGTGGCATCGCAGGTCGTCATCCGAGGACTCACCTGTTCGGCAACACCTCCGCTCGTCCTGAGTCCTCATCGGACATTGCGGAAATCAGGCGCCGACAGCTCCATCACGTGCGGAGAAGTTGGCGGCAGAGGGCACAGATGAGCGTGGCGCGACGGCCGCCTGGCGGGACCGGCCGGCAGGCGGGACCGGGGGGACCGGACGGCCGTTGGCTACAGGCGGATGCCGTCGTCGTCGTCGTCGCGGTCGAGTGGCTGGCGCAGGACCAGGAGCACGAACCCGGCGATCGACACGAGGAGGGCGAACACCATCCACCAGCCGTTGCCGTCGCGGTTGAACAGCAGCAGGTAGAGGAACAGCAGCGGACCGGCGACGAGCGAGATGATCATCAGCCAGAAGTGCTTGTCCTCCGACGGCGGCAGCGGTGCGGGCGGCGGCGGCGTGTAGTGCGGTTCGTCGGCCTCGACGTCCCAGCTCTCGACGACGTCGTCGACGTCCGCGAGGTCCGCGACGTCCGCGACGTCCGCGACGTCCGCGACGTCGTCGGCCGGGTCATCCGCGACGCGGTCGTCGGCCTGCACGTCGTCCAGGTCGGGCAGGTCGGCCACGTCGCGGATCCGGCGGATCTCGGGCGCCCGCGCTATCGGGGCGTCGTTGGGCGTCTTCCCCTCGCTGGGCTCAGCGGTCGGGTCGGGCGCGAGGTCCGGCTGCGGGTCGCCGTACGGGTCCGCGCCCAGGGCGACGTCGTCCCAGTGCGCCATGATCGCGGCGAACTGCTCGTCGACGTCCTTCTCGGCCATGACTGAAGAATCTCACCCCTCGCCCGCGCGCAGTGACCCGGACACCCGCTCGATGAACCGGACCGACTCATCGTGGATCAGCGGGGCGTCGTTGTCGAGCGTTGCCACGTGGTACGAGTTCTCCAGCCAGATCTCGGTGACGTCGGTGCTGGAGATGTGCGCCAGGAAGTGCGCCGAGCTCTCCACGGGGACCACGTGGTCGACCCGCGAGTGCATCAGCAGCACCGGTTGGGTGATCTCGCCGAGGTCGCGGCGAACCTCCGCCCACAGCTGGGTCTGGGAGTGCATCGCCTTGAGCGGGTTCCGGTCGTAGGCCAGCTCGGGCTCCCCGCCGACCATTTTGACGTCGTTGGCGATTCCCGGGAACGACGGGAGCACGCGCTGCAGGGTCGGCAGGAGCACGAGCTTCCAGTCGTCGTGCAGGTAGATGGGGTTGACGAGGATGAGGCCGGCCACCCGCGGGCCCTCCTCGAGGGCCACCTTGGTCGACAGGAGCCCGCCCATCGACATCCCCGCGACGAACACCTGGCTACAGCGCGACCGCAGCTCGCCGAACGCCCGGTCGACCTCGGCATACCAGTCCTGCCACCGCGTGGTGTTCATGTCCTGCCAGCGGGTGCCGTGCCCCGGCAGGCGCGGGAGCCGCACCGTGAAGCCGGCGGCGGCCAGGTGCTCGGCCCAGCCACGCATACTCTGCGGCGTGCTCGTGTAGCCGTGGACGAGCAGCACGCCGATGTCGTTGCCGTCGTGGGCGTAGGGCTCGGCCCCGGGGAGAACGGAAACTGCCATGCCGGGGATCTCCTCGCAGGTATGCCGGTCGGCGGCCAAATCGTCGCACGACAGCCCGGCTCGCTGATAGTGCCGTAAAGTGCGGCAGATCACAGGGTTTTCACGTCCGGCGGCCAGCAGAGAGGGCGAGATCTCGCGGTGTTCTACTGGGTGCTCAAGACCGTCGTCCTCGGTCCACTGCTGAAGCTGCTGTTCCGCCCCTGGGTGGAGGGCGAGGAACACATCCCCGAGGAGGGGGCCGCGATCTTCGCGAGCAACCACCTCTCGTTCTCCGACTCGATCTTCCTGCCGCTGATGGTCCCGCGGCGGATGACGTTCCTCGCCAAGTCCGACTACTTCACGGGTCGCGGCATCAAGGGCAAGGCGACGGCGGCGTTCTTCAAGGGCGTGGGCCAGGTACCGGTCGACCGGTCCGGAGGCAAGGCCGGCGAAGCCGCGCTCAACTCCGGTCTGCGGATCCTGCGTCGTGGCGAGCTGCTCGGCATCTACCCCGAGGGCACCCGGTCGCCGGACGGCCGGCTCTACCGCGGCCGCACCGGCGTCGCCCGGATGGCCCTCGAGGCCGGCGTCCCGGTCGTCCCGGTCGCGATGATCGGCACCGACAAGGCCCAGCCCACCGGCAAGAAGCTGCCGCGGATCATGCGCATCGGCATCCGGATCGGGCGCCCGCTGAGCTTCGCCCGCTACGAGGGCATGGAGGACGACCGGTTCGTGCTCCGGTCGATCACCGACGAGATCATGTACGAGCTGATGCTCCTGTCCGGTCAGGAGTACGTCGACGAGTACGCCACGTCGATGAAGGACCGCATCGTCCGCGCCGCCAAGGTGCGCGCCCGCGAGCTGCAGGAGGCGGCCCGTCCGGGCAGCGCCGCCAAGGAGCTCGAGGACGCGCTCGACGCGGCGGAGGGCGTCGCGCGCCGGCGGGAGTCCCCCCTCGACGACGTGCCGATCGGCGACGACGAGGATGACGTCGACGACCTTCACGCGCCCGGCGAAGCCGGCGAACGGGCCGCCAGCTGACCATGTCGGTCTCCCTGCCGAGCCGCGGGCCCGGCGCCTCCGGCGCGCAGGACGACTCCTTGGTCGTGTCCGCCTTCTGGCGGGCCATCCGCGTGCTGCGTCCGCTCGCCCTCCTGTATGCGGTCTGGGGCGCCTGGACCCGCCGGGACGAGATGCAGGCGCCGGCGGCCGCGTTCGCGATCCTCGGCGTGCTCGCCGCGTGGACCGCCGTCCAGGTCGTCTGGGAGCGCCGGGAGCTCTGGTGGCACCTCGTCGAGCTCGGCCTGGCTGTGGCTGCGGTCCTCGCGACGCGGTGGGTCGACACCCCGGACGCCGCCTTCCGCGGGACCACGACGCTGCCCGGGGTGTGGCAGGCGGTACCCGTCGCGTCGATCGGCATTCTCAAGGGCTGGCGCGGCGGTCTGGCCGCGGGAGGGGTGATCGCTCTGGCGATGGTCGCCGCGACCCGGTCGCTCGACGTGGTCGCGGTCAGCAACGGGCTCCTGGTCGTCCTCGTCGGCGGCACCGTCGGCTACTGTGCCGACCTCGCCCGGGCCGAGCAGGCCGAGCTGAGCCGCGCGCTCGCCCAGGAGGCGGAGGACGTCGAGCGCGAGCGGCTGGCGCGAACCATCCACGATGGCGTGCTTCAGGCGCTCGCCTTCATCCACCGGCGGGGGGTGGACGCCGGGGGCGAGGCGGCTCGGCTGGGCGCCATCGCGGGGGAGCAGGAGCAGCGGCTGCGCGCCCTGGTCAGCGGCGTGCCCATCGACGAGCTGGAGAAGACGATCGGGGGTCCGGTCGACCTCAGCCAGTACCTGCGGCAGGCCTCCGCCGGGATGGCCGACCTCGTCGCGCCGGCCGACCCCGTCTACCTGCCGCGCCGGCCCGCTAACGAGCTGGTCGCCGCGGTCGAGGCCGCGCTCGACAACGTCCGCAAGCACGCCGGCCCCGACGCGCACGCCTGGGTCCTCGTCGACGACGCCGGCGACGACATCGTCGTCACGGTCCGCGACAACGGCGTCGGCGTCTCCGAGGAACGGATCGCCGAAGCCGGCACTCGCGGGCGCCTCGGGGTCTCGGCCTCGATCCGCGGGCGGCTCGAGGAGCTCGGCGGCTCGGCCCGCTACCTTTATGGACCGGGTGGGGGCACCACGGTCGAGATGTGGATTCCCAAGCGAGGCGCGTGATGACACCTGACCAGCCGGGCGCTGACGGCATCGAGGAGGTCGAGTCCCTCGACGCCGAGGACGAGCCCATCGACGACGCCTCCATCACCGTTGTCGTCGCGGACGACCACCCGATGTGGCGTGACGCCGTCGCCCGCGACCTCGCCGACGCAGGGTTCCAGGTCGTCGGCACGGCGGCCGACGGGCTCTCGGCCATCCGCCGGGTCAAGGCCACCAGCCCCGACGTCCTCGTCCTGGACCTCAACCTGCCGGGCGTGCACGGCGTCGGGGTGTGCGAGCAGCTCGCCACCGAGGACCTGCCCACCAAGATCCTCATCCTCTCGGTCAGCGGCGAGCGCCAGGACGTCCTCGACGCTGTCAAGGCGGGCGCCTCCGGCTACCTGGTGAAGTCCGCCGCGCGCGAGGAGTTCCTCGAGGCGGTCCGGCGGACCGCGCGAGGGCGAGCGGTGTTCACCCCGGGCCTCGCCGGGCTGGTGCTGGGGGAGTTCCGGCGGATGCAGAACGCCGGCTCCGGCGCCTCGGCCGCGCCCCAGCTCACCGAGCGCGAGACCGAGGTCCTCAAGCTCGTCGCGACCGGGATGAGCTACAAGGACATCGCTGCCCAGCTCTACATCTCGCACCGGACCGTCCAGAACCACGTGCAGAACACCCTCGGCAAGCTCCAGATGCACAACCGTGTCGAGCTGGTCCGCTACGCGATCTCCAAGGGCCTGCACCGAGACTGAGCGCCGCTGCTCCTGGGTGCATCCGTGAGCCGGTCGGCGGCGGAAGAGAGGTCATAGCGGCCACCGGGGAACCGCATACCCCGTTCGTGGAGTGGGCCACGTCGCCGGTCGATCCACACGAGGAGTCTGTATGCGCATCGTTCGTGCTCTCGCCACCGTGGCCATCGCCACGGGGGCATCCGTCGGCGTCGCTCTCGCGACGCCCCTGTCGGCGCACGCGGCCGGCACCGCGATGGTCTCGATCCTGCACGCCGTCCCCAACACCCCCGTGGACGTCTGTGCCAACGGCAAGGCCCTGCTGACCAACTTCCAGCCGGGCACCCTCACCGACCCGCAGAGCCTGCCCGCCGGCAGCTACGACCTCAAGCTCACCGCGGCGAACAGCGGCTGCGCCGCCGCGGCGGTCCTCGAGGCCAAGGGGGTCAACGTGCCGGCCGGCGCCAACATCACCGTGGTGGCCCACCTCGACGCCGGTGGTGCACCGAAGCTGACGCCGTACGTCAACGACGTCTCCGCCGTCCCGGCCGGCAAGGCCCGGCTCACCGTCCGCCACGATGCCGCCGCTCCTGCGGTCGACGTCCGCGCCGGCGGCGCGGCGGTCATCACGAACCTCACCAACCCGAACGAGAAGTCGCTGGTGACCAATGCCGGAACCGTCTCGGCCGACGTCGTCCTCGCCGGGAGCACCACCGTGGTGATCGGCCCGGCCGACGTCACGCTCAAGGAGGGGACGAGCACCATCGTGTACGCGTGGGGCAGCGCCTCCCAGAACAACCTCAAGGTCGCGGTCCAGACCATCTCCGGCATGCACTCCTCGCCAGGCGGGGTCAACGCGGGGACCGGCGGCCAGGCGGCCGACGGCACTTCGTCGATCGCGGCCATCGAGCTGGTTGCGCTCGGCGGGGTGGTGGCCGGAGGGCTCGCGCTCGTGCTGACCCGCCGCCGCGGGAACGCGCGGGGTTCCTCGGTCGGCTGAGCCGTCCCGAGGCATCGCATGAGCCGCCCCCGCTGGGCCAGGGTGACCGCCGTCGTGGCGGCCACCCTGGCCGGGGGCGCGCTCGCCGCCTACCTCGTGGTGCCGCGCGGCGGCGCCACGGACGACCCGGTGGTCGCGGGCCTCGTGGCTCCGGCCACCGGGCCGGCTGCCGTCGCACCGTCCGCGTCGGCACCGACGGGGTCCTCGACCACCCCCGACCTGCCATCGCTGACGGCGGCGCCGGCGACCCTCGGCGGTCAGGACGCCGCCTCGGCCCCGACCCGGGTCGCGGTCGCACGGCTCGGCATCGACATGACCGTCGAGCCCCAAGGGGTGCTGCCCGATGGCCAGATGGCGTTACCGGCCAGCCCGACGGTCGCCGGATGGTACAAGTTCGGCAGCGCGCCGGACGACACCGCCGGAGCCACCGTGATCGCGGCGCACGTTGACAGCAAGACCGGGGTCGGCCCGTTCGTGCGCCTCAGCCAGGCGAAAGCCGGTGACGAGGTGGACGTCTGGACCGGTGACCAGCGACGCGCCTACCGGGTCACCACAGTGGTCCGCGTCGACAAGACCCGGCTCGACGGTGACGGACTCTTCGCCGTCAGCGGTCCTCGTGTCCTCCACCTCGTCACCTGCACCGGCGCCTACGTGCCCGGTTCGGGGTACACCGACAATCTCGTCGTGATCGCCGACCCGGTGGTGACCTAGGGTGACCGTAATGACCGAGATCGAGCGGGCGGACACCGAGTCGTCGCGCAGCACGCTCGCCCTGGCCGAGGCCTTGGCGGAGGGGTCGCTCGACGCCCTGTCCGAGTGCTACCGGCTCTGGGGACCGCTGATCCTCGGCATCGCGACGCGCGCCCTCGGTAGCCGCACCGACGCGGAGGACGTCACGCAGCAGGTGTTCGTCGCCGCGTGGAAGAGCCGCGGCACGCTTCGGCCCTCCGAGTCGGCCCTCCCGGCGTGGCTGATCGGGATCGCGCGGCACCGGGTGGCCGACGAGTACGCGCGCCGCGCTCGGGCCACCCGGGTCTCTCAGGCGGTCGCCGCCAACACGGTTCCCGGGTCCGACGTGGAGGGCCGCGACACGGTCGACCGCGTCGTCGACCGGGTCATGCTGCGCGAGGCGGTCGAGCAGCTCTCCGAACCTCGTCGCACGGTTCTCCATCTGGCGTACGTCGAGGACCGAACACAGGAGGACATCGCGAAACAGCTCGACCTGCCGCTCGGCACGGTCAAGAGCCACCTGCGACGCGGCCTGCTCCGGCTGCGTCAGGATCTGCGTGACGGCTGGGAAGGAGGCGACCGATGACCCACGTGAGCGACGACGTGCTGGCCGCGATCGCCCTGGGCGACCCCGATGTCGACCCGGCCGACCGCGCCCACGTCGACTCCTGTCCGGTGTGCTCCGAGGAGCTCGCCGAGCTGGTCCACGTCCAGGGGCTGCTGCGCGAAGAGGTCGGTATGCGTGGCGCCCACCGGGTCGAGCCCGGCCCGGAGCTCTGGGAGCGCATCGCGGCCGAGGCCACGGGGGACGCGGCGGTCGAGCCGATGCAGCTGGTCCAGCCGGCCCAGCGGGCCGACTCCGGCGAGCCGGTGCTGCCGGCCGAACCGGTCCAGCTCGGCGAGCCGGGTACACCGGTGCCGTCGATCGCTGCTCGTCGGGCGGCAAAGGCCTCGCGGCCGTCCGGACGCTCCTGGTGGCTGGTCGCCGCGGCGGCCGCCTGCCTACTGCTCGGCGTACTCGTCGGCCGGGCCGTCTGGGCGCCGACCGACGCGACCCCGCCGGTGGTCGCCTCCGTGCCGCTCACCACGCTGGACGCCTCGAAGCAGCAGGAGGGCACCGCTCAGCTGCTCGGTGGCCAGGGCGGCCAGGGTCAGGAGCTGAAGGTCGACACCCGGCCGATGTCACCGGGTTCCGGCTACGTCGAGGTCTGGCTCATCAACCAGGACGGCAAGCGGATGGTGTCGCTCGGGATCCTGTCGAGCGACCAGGCGACGTTCCCGGTCCCGCCGGACGCGATCTCGCAGGGCTACACGATCGTCGACCTGTCGCACGAGCAGTTCGACGACAAGCCCCAGCACAGCGGCGACAGCATCATGAGAGGGACCCTGCCGGTCTGAGACCGCTCGGAGCGGAGGGTTTTGGCCCTCATCAGGGCAGTAACCCTCCGATCGACGGCCCGTGACCGCGGCGCTGCCGGTCAGTCGGTCAGTCGGTCAGTCGGTCAGTGGGACGTTGCCTCGCGCAGCGCTCGCAGCACCCTGGCGTCGATCCCGTCCGGGGTGAGCCGCATCTCGTAGTTCTCCACACCGGCCCACTGCTCCAGCGCCCCCGCCGTCGGACCGCTGTAGCCCAGCTCGGCCAACCGTCCGGCGACCTCCGCGCCGAGCTCACCGGTCAGGGGCTTCACGTCCTCGGCGGTCCCGAAGTAGAGGTCGCTGAGGTCCAGCAGCCGGGCCAGCTCCTGCGGAGCCTGCGGGTGGTCGTCGACGCGGAGGTCGGCGCGCACCCCGCTGTCGTCGTACCCCTCACCGGCCGCCACCACGACGAGTGCCGCACTCTGCCGGCCGCGGGCGTCGCCGCCCGCCGCATCGCCGGCCAGCAACGCGGCGACGAGCCGGTGCTCGAACGGCGTCCCGGCGCCCTCCAGCCAGGCCCGCTCCATCTCGGCGACGACCTGCTCGCCGACGAGGATGTTGCCCTGGATCGCATACCGGCCGCTGTCGTCCGCGCCCGAGCGACCGCCGGCCCACGACAGGCAGTCGTGCCCGGTGTAGGTCGCCTGGCTGCCGACGCCGACCACGCCGAGCTGGCGGTGCTCGCGCTCCGGGTCGGCGGCCGTCACCTGCTGGATGGCGTAAGCGGCGTCGTGGCCCTCGCCAAGCAGGCGGACCGCGTCGACCTTGTAGGACCACTTCGCGGTCGCCTGGGTGGCGGCGGCGCCGACCACGACCGAGCGTTGGCCGTCGGACCCCAGCCGGGCCTCCGGGACGACGGAACCGACGGCGAGGAACTTGCTCGCGACGGCCACCCCCGCAGCCGTGCCGTCCGTGGCGACGATCGAGAACGTCATGCTGCGCACCCTATGCGGCGGCTGTGACGCGGACCGCACGCTCGTTTCTCTCCGTCATCCGGACCGCGTCGGAGACCCGCTGGACGGCGCTCTTAGAATCTGGGGGTGACCGTGAACGACAGCGCGCTGCTCCAGGCCGAGCTGGAGGCCTCCGCGGCCTCCCTCGTCGCGGGCCAGCAGCCGTCCTGGCCGGACGCTGCGGCGGTGCGTACGGCGGTCGAGACGCTGTCCGCGTACCCGCCGTTGGTCTTCGCTGGGGAGTGCGACCTGCTGCGCGACCGAATGGCTTCGGCGGCGCGCGGTGAGGCGTTCGTGCTCCAGGGCGGTGACTGCGCGGAGACGTTTGTGGCGGCGACCGCCGACAACATCCGCGACCGGATCAAGACGATCCTCCAGATGGCCGCGGTGCTCACCTACGGCGCCTCGGTCCCGGTCGTCAAGATCGGCCGGATGGGGGGTCAGTACGCGAAGCCGCGCAGTACGGGCACCGAGACCCGCGACGGGGTCGAGCTGCCCGCATACCGGGGCGACATGGTCAACGACTTCGCCTTCGAGGCGTCGGCGCGCACCCCCGACCCGAACCGGCTGGTCCGGGCCTACCACGCATCCTCGGCGACGCTGAACCTCGTCCGCGCCTTCACCATGGGCGGCTTCGCCGACCTGCGCCACGTGCACGACTGGAACAAGGGCTTCGTCGCCAACGCCGCGAACCAGAAGTACGACAAGCTGGCCCACGACATCGACATGGCGATGAAGTTCATGGCTGCGTGTGGGGCCGACTTCGACGCGATGCGCACGGTCGAGTTCTTCGCGGCGCACGAGGCGCTGATCCTCGACTACGAGCGGCCGATGACCCGGATCGACTCGCGGACCGGTCTGGCCTACGACACGTCGGCGCACTTCGTGTGGGTGGGGGAACGGACCCGCGACCTCGACGGGGCCCACATCGACTTCGTGTCGCGCATCCAGAACCCCATCGGCGTCAAGGTGTCGGCCAACGCCGAGCCCGACCAGCTCCTCAAGCTGCTCGACAAGATCGACCCCGACCGCGTGCCGGGCCGCGTCACGTTCATCACCCGGATGGGCGCGCAGACCATCCGCACGGCGCTGCCGTCGATCGTCGAGCAGGTCACCGAGGCCGGCGCGCAGGTCACCTGGATCTGCGACCCGATGCACGGCAACACGTTCTCGTCGACGACCGGCTACAAGACCCGCAACTTCGACGACGTCGTCGACGAGGTCCGCGGCTTCTTCGAGGTCCACCGTGCCCTGGGCACCGTCCCCGGCGGCATCCACGTGGAGCTGACCGGCAACGACGTCACCGAGTGCCTCGGCGGGTCGGAGAAGATCCTCGACGCCGACCTCGAGAAGCGCTACGAGTCGGTGTGCGACCCGCGCCTGAACCACCAGCAGAGCCTCGAGCTGGCGTTCCTCGTCGCGGAGATGCTGGGGGAGTGAGCGCCGCGTTCCGGGCCGACCTGCTGTCGGACACCCTGACCCGCCCGACCGACGGTATGCGGGCGGCCATGGCCGCCGCCGAGGTCGGCGACGACGTCTTCGGCGAGGACCCCTCGGTCAACGCGCTCGAGGCGGAGGTCGCGGACCGGCTCGGCCACGAGGCGGGGCTGTTCACACCGTCCGGGTCGATGGCCAACCAGCTGGGCCTCAGGCTGCACGTGGCGCCGGGCCAGGAGATGGTGTGCGACTCCCTGGCCCACGTCGTACGCGCCGAGCTGGGTGCGGCGGCGGCGTTCTCCGGGATCTCCTCACGGACCTGGGTGGCCCCCCGCGGGCTGCTGTCCGCGGGGGACCCGTTGGCGTTGATGATCACCGGCGCCGGGGTCTACCAGGTCAACACTGCGTTGGTCGTGGTCGAGAACACCCACAACTTCGGCGGCGGCACGGTGCAGCCGATCGACGAGATCCGGTTGCTGCGCAAGGGAGCTCAGGAGCGTGGGGTCCACATGCACCTGGACGGCGCCCGGCTCTGGAACGCCCACGTGGCGTCCGGGGTCGCGCTGGCCGACTACGGGCGCGAGTTCGACACGGTCTCGGTATGCCTCAGCAAGGGGCTCGGTGCGCCGGTGGGCTCGGTGCTGGTCGGGTCCGCGGAGGCGATGGCCGAGGCGCGGATCTGGCGGAAGCGCTACGGCGGCGGGATGCGGCAGGTCGGGATCCTCGCGGCCGCCGGACGGTATGCGCTGGCGCACCACGTAGAGCGTCTCGCCGACGACCACGCGCGGGCGAGCCGGGCGGCCGCGGCGTTCGCGGAGGCGTTGCCGGGGTGCTTGGACCCCGACCTCGTCGAGACCAACATCCTCGTCATGGACGTGTCCGGGGCCGGGTGGACGGGTGCCGCTCTGGCGGCCGCTGCTCTGGACCAGGGGGTACGGATCTACGCCGTGGGGCCCGGTGCGGTCCGGCTGGTGTGGCACCTTGACGTCTCCGACGAGGCGACGGACGTCGCGATCGACGTGGTGTCTGGGCTGCTGCGGTCCGGCCCGCCGGTCACAGCTGCGTGAAGCTGGTCAGACCGGAGAGCACGAGGATCTGAGACCGCACGTCGGGACACTGGGCCTTGGTCGCGTCGTCGAGCTGGGCGCCGTCGGCGGGAACGCCGTGCGACTGGAAGAACCCGAACAGGTTGCCGGCGAGGTTCGCCTGTACCCCGGCCGGTGCGCCGATGGCCTTGAGGGTCGGGAGCTGACCGGTGAGGTAGGTGCAGACGTCGGCCGCCCGGTAGGCACCGGCGGAGGTCGTGGTCGTCGCTGGGGTCGGCGGCGCCGCCGAGGTCGCTGAGGTCGCGGAGGTGACTGCGGACGTGGAGGTGACTGCGGACGTGGCGGCGGGAGTGGCGGCGGGGGTGGGCGCCGCGGGTGCGCCGGTGCTGCAGGCACCGAGCGCGGCCAGAGCTGTGATGAGCACGGCCATCGAGGGCGCTACGCGGTTCATGGCCGTCCGTTCGTCGAGGGCGTCCCTGGGCTGATCCCGGGCCGGCGTGGGTGAGGACTGTCGAACGGGGTCGTTGATACGCAGAATGAGATCCGGGGCTGCGTCGAAGGAAGGAGTGCCGGTGACCACGAGGACCAGTCGGTCGAGGCGGGCTCGGGAGCAGGACGTCCACGAGATCGCGGCCGCGATGCCGCACGTGACCTGCTGGGAGGACGGCCGGAAGGTCGCGTACCAGGTGGGTGGTAAGTCGTTCCTGTTCTTCCGCAACCCACGACCCGACGCCGTCGACGCCGAGACCGGTGAGCGGCTGGACGACGTCATCGTCATCTGGGTGCCGGACGAGGCGGACAAGGCGGCGCTGCTCCAGGACCCCGACCTGCCGTTCTTCACGACGCCCCACTTCGACGGGCACCCGTCGGTGCTGGTGCGGGCGTCCGAGCTGCGCCGGCTGTCGGTCACCGAGCTGCGCGAGGTCATCGAGGACGCCTGGCTGTCGCGAGCCTCGGCCCGTCGCGGCCAGGCGTGGCTGGCCGGGACCGCCTCGGCCTAGCCGGAGCCGAGGTCGCGGATGACGAGGCCGGTACGGAGCTTCGGGGTGAAGTAGGTCGACTTGGGCGGCATCAGCAACCCCTCTTCCGCGGTGCGCCGGATCTCCTCGACCGAGACCGGCCGGATGAGGACGGCGGCGGTGGCCTCTCCGCCTCGGACCGCGGCCACGCTCTGGTCGAGGCCGTGCTGGTAGGTGACCTCGGCCGTGCTGTCGGCCAGGGTCTCCTCGAGCCAGAGGCCGTCCAGCGCGCGGAGCCCGTCGAACGCTCCCGGTTTCGGGACGAGCCAGTCCCACCCGCCGGGCCGGACGAGGACGAGGCGGGCGTCGTCGTTCATGCGGCCCAGGACCTCCGGCGTCAGGTCGCCGACGGCGGGTTCGATGTCGAAGCGTTCCGACAGGGCGTCGGCCAGGGCGTCCGCCTCGATCCCGGTGTAGAGCCGGTGGATCGCCTCGACGCTCAGCTGGTCCGCGACGAGCTCGCCGACGAACGCCAGGGTGAGCTCGGCGCCGGGGTCGCCACCCTCGGCTCGCCGCTCGTCCCGGTACTGGCGCGACACCGCATACCGGTGGTGCCCGTCGGCGATGAGCGCAGGAGTGGAGGCAACGGCGGAGCGAATCTCGCTGATGCGCGCGGGATCGGAGACCCGCTCGACCACGTGCTCGACGCCGTCGACGGTGACCGTGCCGACCGGTTCGCCGGGGGCGTCGAGGAGGGCGGACAGGCCGGGGTATGCGGACAGGCACCAGACGGGGGACAGGTTGCTGTGCGTCGCGCGGATGAGCTCGAGGCGGTCGGTGGACGCCTTGGGCGTGGTGCGCTCGTGGGCGAGGACCTCGCCCGACCCCTCGTCGACCACCTCGAGCGCGCCGAGGACCCCGCTCAGCTCGCGCTCCTGGCCGGTCGCGTCGGTGAAGCGGCGCCGGTAGATGGTGAACGTGGGTTCGACGTCGGTGACGAGGTCGCCGGTGGCCAGCCAGTCGTTCAGGGTGACGGCCGCCTCGCTGTAGCGCTCGTCACCGCCGCGCGGGACGTCGACGCGGACGACGTTGTGCGGGTCCCGCGCGGCCAGCTCGTCCACGTCGGCGTCGGAGAGCACGTCGTAGGGCGGCGCGGTGAGCCGCGCGAGGTCGTGGGTCGCGGCATACCGGACCGCTCGGAACGGTTCGAAGGCGGGCACGGCGCCCAGCCTGCCAGGTCGAGGACGACCATCGCTGGCGTCACCGACCTGGCACCGGGCCTCAGGTCAAGGTGGCGGTGTCGATGACGAAGCGGTAGCGCACGTCGGACGCGAGGACGCGCTCGTAGGCCTCGTTGACCTTCTCGGCGGCGATGACCTCGACGTCGGCGGCAATGCCGTGCTCGGCGCAGAAGTCGAGCATCTCCTGGGTCAGGGCGATGCCGCCGATCATCGAGCCGGCGAACGAGCGACGGCCGCCGATGAGCGAGAAGACGTTGACGCTCAGCGGCTCCGGCGGGGCACCGACGTTGACGAGGGTACCGTCGACCCCGAGTAGCCCGAGGTAGGCGTCGAGGTCGATGCGGGCACTCACCGTGTTGAGGATGAGGTCGAACCGGCTGGCGAGCTGCTCGAATGTCGCCGGGTCCTCGGTCGCGTAGTAGTGGTCGGCTCCGAGGCGAAGCCCGTCCTCCTGCTTCTTCAGCGACTGGGAGAGCACGGTCACCTCGGCGCCCAGAGCGTGGGCGATCTTGACCGCCATGTGACCGAGACCGCCGAGGCCGACGACCGCGACCTGTCGGCCCGGGCCGGCGTTCCAGCGCCTGAGCGGGGCGTAAGTCGTGATGCCGGCGCAGAGCAGGGGAGCGGCGGCCACCGGGTCGATGCCCTCCGGGATACGGAGCACGAAGTCGGCGTCGACCACGACGTGGGTGGAGTACCCGCCCTGGGTGGTGGTGCCGTCCACGTCCGTGGCGGCATACGTGCCGATGTTGCCTTTCACGCAGTACTGCTCGTCGCCGGCCCTGCAGTTCACGCACTCCCCGCAGGAGTTGACCATGCAGCCGACACCGACACGATCACCGACGTGGTGCCGGTTCACGTCAGAACCGACGTCGGTGACCAGGCCGACGATCTCGTGGCCGGGCACGACCGGGAAGGGCTGAGGGCCCCAGTCGCCGTTGACGGTGTGGATGTCGGAGTGGCAGATGCCGGCGTACTCGATCTGGATGAGGACGTCGTTCGGCCCTACCTCGCGACGGTCGATGGTGACGCGGGCGAGGGGCTCACCGGCGGCGGGTGCGGCATAGGCGTTGACGCGCATGAGTGATGGTTCCTTCGTGGTCGGTCGTGTGTGGTCGGTGCTGCTGTGGGAGAACTACGCGGCAGCGAGTTCAGTGCGAGCCATGGCGTTTGAGCTCGTCGGCCAGCCGGTGGGCCTCTCCCGAGAGCAGGTCGGCGCGGGCGTGGTCACCAGCCTCGACGGCGTGCCAGTAGTCGACCTTCAAGGCGACATAGCGCCGACGCAGTGCCACCTGCTCCGCCTCGCGCTCGAGGCGACGCTGTTGCTGGGTCAGCAGCTCGATCTGGTCTCGGGCGGCGGACGGTCCCGTCCGCCCGTTGGCGACGTAGCGGCGCATATCGCTCACGGACATGCCGGTGGCAGCGAGACAGGCGATCCAGGTGAGCTGGTCGAGGTCGTTGTCGTCGTAGACCCGGTGCCCGCTGCTGGCGCCGCGGCTGACCGGAGCGATCACCCCGATGGACTCGTAGTAGCGCAAGGTGCTGGCCGGCAAGCCGGTCAGCGCTGCCGCCTCCCTGATGGTGTACGCGCGATGGGCGGTCGTGGTGCTCACGTCAACGACCGTAGGAACTTCGAGCACTCGAAGTCAAAGCGAACAACCGCGACAGCCGATCCCTTGCTTTGCAAGCGTTTGCACAAAAGGGTGGTCCGAACCCCGAACCAAGGAGCGCCTGTGCACGCCTTCGATTGGCTGGTCCTCATCCTCTACTTCCTCGTCATGATCGGCATCGGCTGGTGGGCGAAGCGACGGGTCAAGAACGCCGCCGACTTCTTCACCGCCGGCGGCAAGATGCCGTGGTGGCTCAGCGGCATCTCGCACCACATGTCCGGGTACTCCGCCGCGGTCTTCGTCGCGTACGCGGCCATCGCCTACACCACCGGTTTCGCGCTCTACGTGTGGTGGGCGGTCGGCATCACCATCGCGTGTGGTGTCGGGGCCGTCCTCTTCGCCCCGCGGTGGCCACGACTGCGGCAGCGGCTCGGCATCATTTCTCCGCTGGAGTACCTCACCATCCGCTACAACGTCCCCACCGAGCAGGTGCTGGCGTGGTCCGGTGCCGGTCTGAAGATCTTCGACGTCGCGGCCAAGTGGGCGGCCAGTGCCATCCTGTTGCAGGTCTTCGCGGGAGTGCCCATCGCACTCGGCATCCTCATCGTCGGCGGCGTCACCCTCGTGTACTCGACCGTCGGCGGACTCTGGGCCGATGCCCTCACCGACTTCGGGCAGTTCATCATCCAGCTGGTGGCCGGCCTGGCGATGTTCGTGCTCACGGCCGCCAAGCTCGGCACCGTCTTCGGCATCTGGGACCAGCTGCCGCCGAGCCACGCCCAGCCGTTCGCCGGCGACTACACGCTGGTGTTCTTCCTCGGGTACACGCTCATCTCGACCATCTCGTACAACGGCGGCACGTGGAACTTGGCGCAGCGGTTCATCGCCTCACCGAACGGCTCCCAGGCCCGGAAGTCCATCCTGCTGTCGGGCGCGCTCTACCTCGTCTGGCCGCTGGTGCTGTTCTTCCCGATGTGGGCCGCGCCGATCCTGCTGCCCAACCTCGCCAAGCCGGACCAGTCCTACGCGCTCCTCGCGACCACCCTGCTGCCGGCCGGGCTCGTCGGTCTCGTCCTCGCCGGCATGTTCTCCCACACCATGGCGATGACCTCGTCCGACGCCAACGCGATCTCCTCCGTCGTCGTGCGCGACATCATCCCGGCGCTGCGCCGCGGCCGAGGTCATCTGGTGGGGGCCACCGAGCTCCTCGCCGGCCGGATCTCGACGTTCCTCTTCATCGGCCTCTCGATGGTCATCGCCCTGACGGCCGACTCCTTCGGCGGCGTCCTGGGTCTGATCATCGCCTGGTTCGGTGCCCTCGTCGGTCCGGTCGCGATCCCGATGCTGCTCGGCATGCTGCCGTGGTTCAAGCGTTGCGGCCCGAGCGCCGCGCTGTGGTCCTGGACGGTGGGCCTCATCGTGTTCGCGGTGACCAAGTACGCCATCCCGGGCCAGATCGCGAGCCTCGGCACGGCCAACGCCCAGACCATCTCGGTCATCTCGCCCATCGTGGCGTCCATCGTCGTCTTCGTCGTCGTCGGCCTGGTCCGGCCGTGGCACTCGACGGAGTCCGACGAGCTGGTCGACTCGCTGTCGCACGACCAGCCCGAGCGGGTGGCCGACGACTCCCGGCGCCAGGTGGAGCCCGCGTGACCGCCGACACGCGTACGCGGGTCGGCGAGGAGCTCGAGCGGCGCGTCCTGCCCTGGTGGCAGGAGCACGGCGTCGACCACAAGTACGGAGGTGTGCTCACCGGGTTCGACAACGCCGGGCGACGGCTCACGACCGACAAGTACACGTGGTCGCAGGGCCGCTGGGCCTGGCTGTGCGCCCGCATCGCGACGGACGCGCGCGCCGGCCTGCTCCGGCAGGACCCGCAGGAGTGGGCGGGGTACGCCTGTTCCACCGCCGAGTTCGTCGCCCGACACTCGGTCCTGCCCGGTGATGTGACCGCCCATCTGGTCACGCGGAGCGGCGAGCCGATGCGGGTGGGAGAGCACGGCGAGGTCTCGGTCAGCGTGCTCACCGACCTGTTCGCCGCCCTCGGCCTGGCCGGCGCCTCCGGACTGCCCGACCTCGACGCAGGCACGGCGCGTGAGTGGCAGGAGACAGCCCGACGCCTGCTGGTCCACGGCACGAGGCGGCTGCAGGCGCGTACCGCGCCGTCCGAGCCCTACCCGGTACCACCCGGATACACCGACCTGGCCGGCATCATGCTCCGCCTGCACGTCGCCGCCGAGCTGTACCGGGTGGACGGCCGCGACGATACCGCGACGATCGCGCTCGACGCCGCCGCCGACCTCGTCGCCGGCGACCGCCCGATGTGGCGGGCCGACGACTGGTGGGAGTTCCGGCCCGACCGGCCCGAAGACGCCGACACCCTCCTCGGGCGCCACCGGACGCCGGGCCACCTGCTGGAGACGGTGTGGAT
>NZ_DATBTV010000090.1:0-5963 GCF_036559105.1 Lapillicoccus sp.
CTCACCGGCCTGCTCGAGGCCACCGACCCCGCGCTGGTCGGCATGGCCCTGGACACCGCCGAGCTGACCGTCGGCGGCATCGACCCGGTGGGCTACTACCGCGCCCACGCCGGCCGGGTCACTCACGTCCACCTCAAGGACACCCGCTTCGCCGACACCGGCGAGGAGTACCTCACGCCCGGCGCTGAGGCCACCATGCTCCAGGGCGGCGCCGGCCGTCGGATCGAGCGGTGGTTCTTCGAGCTCGGCACCGAGGGTGGTCTGGTCGACGTCCCGGCCTTCGTCGCAGCGCTGCGGGAGCACAGCTACCCGGGCTGGGTCGTCGTCGAGAGTGATCACGGCGGCAACCCGGCCGAGTTGACGATGCTCAACAGCTGGTACCTGCAGCACCGGCTCGCGGTCGCGCGTCGATGAACCCGGGTGCCTCCTATTCCTCTTTTGCTCCCCTCTCCCTGGAGGTCTGACGTGTACCAGCTTTCCGCCAACATCGAATTGCTCTTCAAAGAGGCCGGCGAGGCCCCCGACCGGGTGCGTGCCGCTGCCGCGACCGGATTCGACGCCGTGGAGATGTGGTTCTCCACCGACAAGGACCTCGACGCGCTCGGCAAGGCGCTCGCCGACACGGGTACCCAACTGACGTCCCTGCTCGCCGGCCCGCGGATGGGCTATACCTATCCCGGCACCGACCTCGCCCCCTTCCATGAGGGTCTGGACGTCGCCGTCGCGAACGCCCAGCAGCTCGGCTGCCCCCGCGTGGTGCTCGCCTCGGGCACGGGCTTCCCCGGAATGAACCGGCAGAAGAACCACCAGCTCATCACCGACATGTTCGCCGAGGCGGTCGAGCGGACGGCGGGTTCGGGCATCGAGTTCGCCCTCGAACCGATCAACTCGCGCGTCGACCACCCCGGTGCGCTGACCGACCGGACCGACGACGCCGTGCAGATCGCCCGCGCCATCGGGTCAGACCGGTTCGGCATCCTCTACGACCTCTACCACTCGATCGTGCAGGGCGAGGACCCGGCGACCGAGCTGGCCAACGCAGCCGGCCTCGTGAAGTATGTCCAGCTCGCCGACGTCCCCGGCCGCGGGCAGCCCGGCAGCGGCCGAGTCGACTGGGCCGCGCAGCTGGGGGTGCTGCGTGCCTCCGGCTACGACGGCCCGATCGGGCTGGAGTACTTCCCGACCGTCCCGTCGGAAGAGTCCGTCCGGCTGATCCGCTCGATCGCGGCAGACGCGTGACGCCGGGCGGGATCGACGTCCCTGCAAGAACCGTGCCCCCCTGTCTCGGACAGGACGGTGACCGCATGACCCTGGACGACCTATGGGAGGGCTTCCGCACGCCACCCGACGAGGCGCGACCCCGGGCCTGGTGGCACTGGATGGACGGCAACGTCGATCCCGCCGGCATCCGGCTCGACCTGGAGTGGCTGCACCGGACCGGCGTGCGAGGCGTGCAGATGTTCGACGGCGGCATGGGCACCCCCCAGGTCGTGCCGGAGCGGGTCCGGCACGGCTCGGCGGAGTGGCAGGACGCCGTCCGACTGGCTGCCGGTCTTGCCGAGCAACTGGGGCTGGAGTTCGCTGTGGCCACGTCGGCCGGCTGGAGCGCGGCCGGCGCACCGTGGGTCGAACCGGCCGACGCCATGAAGAAGGTCGTCTGGTCAGAGACGGTGCTGGAGGGGGGCCGGGCGGTCGAGCAGCAGCTCGTGCCGCTCCCCGACGTGGCGGGCCCGTACCAGGACTGCCCGCGCTGGGGCGCGGACGCGCGCGCACATCGGTTCGCGTGGGACTGGGTCGCCGTTGCCGTGCCGGACGACGACGTGCCGATCCGCCTGGCCCCGTCATCGGTGACGGCGTCGGCCGCGGTGCAGGACTGGACACCACTCGTCGATGGCAGCTTCGCCAGCTCGGTGTCGTTGCCGCGGGATCCGGATGGACGCTCGAGTGCCTGGATCGAGCAGGTCTTCGATGCGCCCGTCACCGTCGCGGCCGTCACTGTGGGGTTCCCCGGACCGCGAGGCTTCGGAGCCGCGCCTGCGCCGCGCGCCGTGCTCGAGGCCAGCGACGATGGCGTCGCCTACCGCGTCGTCGCCGATCTCGCGCTGCCCGACGCGCCGGCAGCAGGGGCCGTGCCGGTGCGCACCGTGGCCTTCCCGCCGGTGACGGCGCGGCGGTTCCGGCTCGGGCTGACCGGCGACAGCGCCGAAGCCGCACTGCCCCGGCTGGCCGCCGGCGTGCGCGTTCCGCCGATCCTGCGACGCGTCTCGGAGTTCCTCGTCTCGGAGTTCGCGTTGTTCGCCGGCGGACGGGTGCACCAGGCAGAACTCAAAGCCGGGTTCGCCGCGGCTCCCGACTACTACGCCCTCGACGCGGACCCCGCGTCGGCGACATCGGCCATCGATCCGGCGCAGGTCATCGACGTGACCGCCCACGTGGACGAGCACGGCAGGCTGCGGTGGACAGCGCCCGCTGGGGCCTGGCGCGTCCTGCGGTTCGGGATGTCACTGACCGGCCAGACGAACGGCCCCGCTGCGGCCGAGGCGACCGGACTGGAGGTCGACAAGCTCGACGGGACGAGGGTGCGGCACTACCTGGACACCTACTTGGCGCTGTTCGACGGCGCGTCACTCGACGCCCTGCTCAGCGACAGCATCGAATCCGGACCGCAGAACGCGACCGACCTGCTCCGTGAGCGATTCATCGAGCTGCGACGTTACGACCCGATGCCGTGGTTGCCGGCGCTCGCCGGCTACCTCGTGGGCGACGCGTCCCGGACTGACCGGTTCCTGTGGGACCACCGGCGCACGATCAGCGACCTGGTAGCCGCCGAGTACTACGGAACACTCGAGGCCGAAGCGCACGCACGGGGTCTGACCTACTACGCCGAAGCCCTCGAGGACCACCGCCCCCAGCTCGGCGATGACCTGGCCATGCGCAGCCATGCCGACGTCCCGATGGGCGCCCTGTGGATGTTCGACGCGGGCAGCGAGGAGCCGGCGCCGACCTACCTGGCCGATCTCAAGGGCGCCTCGTCGGTGGCACACGTGCACGGCAAAGCGTTCACCGGCGCGGAGTCGATGACTGCCCTGCACCGCCCGTGGAGCTACACACCCCGCCGGCTGAAGCATGTCGCCGACCTCGAGCTCGCCCTGGGGGTCACCCGCTTCTGCATCCACACCTCACCGCACCAGCCCACCCAGGTGCCGCCGCCGGGGATCGGGCTGGCGCCCGTACTCGGACAGGCGTTCATCCGCTCGGAGCCCTGGGCCGACCTCGCGAGACCGTGGATCGACTACCTCGCCCGCTGCTCATGGCTGCTCAACCAGGGAACTCCCGCTGTCGACATCGCGGTCTTCATCGGCGAGGAAGGCCCCGTCACGGCCCTCTTCGGTGATCAGCCCGACCGTGCGGTGCCGACTGGGTTCGACTTCGACTACCTGGACCTCGACGCCTTGGAGACGCGCTTCTCCGTCAGCGGGGGAAGCCTGGCGGCGGGCGACGTGAGCTACCGCTTGCTGTATCTGGGCGGCTCGAGCTCCCGGATGACCGTTCGGGCCCTCGGCGCTCTGGTTGCGCTGGTCGACGCCGGTGCCACGGTCGCCGGCCACCGCCCGACGGGTTCTCCATCCCTGGCGGACGACGACGCCGAGCACGCTGAGCTCTGTGACCGGCTCTGGGGCGCCGGTCGCGTGCGGGACACCGATGACCTGGCCGCGGTGCTGTCCGAGCTGGGCGTGCGCAGGACCCTCGTCGTCGACGGACCAGAGGTCCTGCGGATCGGCCGGCGAACCGCGGTCGGCGAGCTCCACTTCGTTGCGAACCCGTCCCCGGAACCGGTCAGCCTGGGCCTCTCGACTCCTGACGGCCAGCCGCTGATCGCCTGGGACCCGGTGACCCTGCGCCGGGCGGCCCTGTCCGACACGGGCACCGGTCACCGGCTCGACCTGCCTGCCCTCGGATCGGTGTTCCTCCTGCCGGGCGGGCACGCCGACGAGGCACGGAGCACGGTCGCCGAACGACACCTCGACGGCACCTGGCGCCTGGCGCTCCCGGGCGTGCTGGACGACGAGCTCCCAGCGGGACCGGTTCCGTGGACGGACCTCGGCGGCAAGGCGGCGGGGTTCGCGGGGACGGGCACGTACACCACTGAGGTCGACGTGGAGCACAGGCTTCTCGAGGGGCACGCGGTCGTCCTCGAACTCAGCGACGTGGGAGACGTCGCCCGGGTCCGGATCAACGGCGTCGAGCAGGGCATCGTCTGGACCGCCCCCTGGCAGCTCGAGGTCACCGGGTCGCTGCGGGCCGGTCGCAACCTCATCGAGGTCAGCGTCGCCAACGCGTGGATGAACCGCCTGATCGCCGAGGCAGCGTCCCCGACCGGGGAGATCTTCGGTCCGGTCGCGGAGGTGTACGCCCCGGACGCGCCTCTGCACGCCGCTGGCCTGTCGGGTCCCGTCCAGCTCCGAATCCTGCGATGAGGGAGCGGCCGCTACGGGAGCGAGGGCCAGCCTGCGCGCATCGCCGTGTCCCGTGCGCGGACGATCGACCAAGCCGACATGACCCGATCAGCCGGAATCGCGCTGGATGAGGCGTGCCGTGGACGAACGGTCGCGACGGGGGGCCGACGTGCTCTTCTCGTTGACGGACGTCCAACCTCTGATGGCGGGGCACAGGAGGTTGGCAAGAAGTTCGTCTTCCTCACAGGGGCCGGCTGATCACCCTTGTGAGCGCCTCGCGCAGGCTGTCGAGGACGCGGTCGAGCTCCGCTCGAACCCCAGGTGCAGAGCCGATGAGGTCGAAGCTGCCGTGTATCAGCCCGAGCCCGTCGTGCAACGTGACGGGCACGTCCGCATGGCGGAGCGCCTCGGCGTAGGCCCATCCGTGGTCCCGGATCGGATCGCACTCGGCGACGGAGACCACGGTCGGCGGAAGACCGGCGAGGTGTGGCTGCCGCAGCGGGGAGATCCGCGGGTCGGCGAGGTGGGCGACGTCAGGAACGTATTGGCGCACGGCGATGCGCAGGTTCTCCGGGGGTAGAGCGAATCCCTCGGCATAAGTCAGAAGCGAGGGATATCGGTCCGTGCGGTCGACGTCCAGGTCGAGAAGCGGGTACACCAGAAGTTGGGCGGCCACTGCCAGACCTGCGTCCCGCGCTTGCTGGACCACCGAGGCGGCAATGTTTCCGCCGGCGCTGTCGCCCCCGACGACGACCGTTCGGCGATCACCACCGAGATGGGCCGCTGAGTCGATGACCCAGCTCAACGCGGCGAGGCCGTCGTCGGTGGCCGATGGCCAAGGGTTCTCGGGCGCCAGCCGGTATGCCACCGAGACCACCGTGGCTGGCAGGGCGCGGCAGATGTCGCGGGCCATGACGTCGCCGGTGTCCAGACTTCCAGTGCACCAACCGCCGCCGTGGAACCACAGGATGGTGGGAGTCGGCCCGTCGTGCTCGGGCCGGTAGACCCGCACCGGCACGCCGCCGGCGGGGGAGGAGACGGTGTGCTCGGAGATCTCGCGCACCTGCGCTCGAAGCGCCGGTGGGGTGAGACGGGCAACACTCGCATCGTGCGCGGCGCGTGCATGGTCGATCGAGGAATCGGCGTAGCGGACCACCTCCGCTCCCTCCAGGACGACGAGCAGACGCGCGAGATCGGGGTCGAGCGGCACGGGTGCGGTCCTGTCCTCGGGCTCAGGAGCGGTCGGAGGCGATGGCGGGCAGTCCGGCGCCCCGGTGAACTGCCCGGAGGACGCCGATGGCTTCATCGCGCCACGCCCTGGCTGAGGGCATCACCTTCGTCAGGGCTGCGGAGAAGTGAACATGCCCGGGCTGGAGGGAGAAGGTCGCCGGCACGCCGGCCTCGCGGAGGCGTTCGACGTACCGCTCGCCGTCGTCCCGGAGCATGTCGTACTCGGCCGACATGACGTACGCCGGCGGCAGCCCGGACAGGTCCGGCGCGAGGAGC
>NZ_DATBTV010000091.1:0-10946 GCF_036559105.1 Lapillicoccus sp.
GTCGCCGCAGCCATCAGGTCCTCGGAGAGCCCGTGCCCACGCAGCCGGGGCGCCAGCCACACCCCCTGGATCTGCGCGGCGTCCACGGCCGCCGAGCCGACGTCGGCCTTGAACAGAACCTCGTCGCCCTCCACCCAGACGACCGTGTGGCGGTCGGCGATGAGCCCGGCGATCAGTGCTCGGTAGCCCCGCGAGGACCCGCGGTAGGGCGGGTACCCGATCTCGTCGGTGAACATCGCCGCCGCCGCCGGCATGACGATGTCCACCTCCTCCAGTCGGGCGAAGCGCACCCGGGGCTCTGCGGGGACCCCGAACTCCGCCGACGTCTGCGACGTCGCCATGAGGGGCTGGTGCGCCCGGACCGCCCGGGCACGGCCCCACGAGTGCTCCAGCACGCCCCAGAGGGCGAGAACCTGCTCGCTGGGGCCGAAGATCGACGCGCACCCCTTGTGCCACCGGCGGATCCGGGCGGCGAACGCCTCGGCGGTCTCCGCGTCACACTCGACCGGGACCACGTTCGCGGACACCCAGCAGAGGGAGCGCAGCCGGCCGCCGCTGCGGAAGCCGAGGAGGGACCCTGGCGCCGACCGCAGGGCACCTTCCTCGATCCGCGCGGCGACGAAGACGTTGGCGGCGGGGTTGCGGGCACACAGCTCCAGCGCCTCGTCGCGGTCCGCCGTGGTCAGGGCGCGCACGGGGGACTGGGTGCGCAGCACGGGTACAGCCTGCCGGTCGGCCCCGTCCGTTGTCGACCGCTATCCCCGGCGCGTCACCCGATCTCTCTGCGCGCCCTCGTCCCGTCAGGCCGCGACGGTGACGCTCGTCCTGGCCTCGGACGCCGCCGGCTCCCGGCGGCGCCAGGGACCGAGCGCGACACTGGTAGCCCATGCCGCCGTCGCCCCGAGGACCAGACCGCCGGCAGCGAGCACGAGCCGGTACACGTTCTCCGGGTACGGCGTGAGGGTCGTCTCGACCTCCTCCCAGCTGATCGCCACGAGAATGACGGGCGCCGACAGGACGGCCAGGGCGGCGACGAGCCGCGCGACCGGGCCTCGCCGCAGACCCCAGCCGCCGATGACCACCGCCGGGAACAACACCATGCCGGGGCTGAGGAACAACACCGGGACGATGAGGGCGAGCAGCCGCCACCAGCGACTGCCCCCGCGTCGCCGGGCGGCGTGGACGACGCCCAACGCGAGACCGATGACCGCCGCGGTGAGGACGATCGACAGGGTCCCGGCCCAGGTGAACTCCGGCGACGTGGAGATCAGCCGCATCCAGACCCGGGCGAGGACCCCCCACCCGGCACCCAGGGCGAAGCCCATGGCGGCATACCGTGCGGTCCTCATGACCAACGCACCGGCAGGCAGGCGAGACGGGCGCCGGCGGTGCCGTGGTCGTCGGTGTGCTCGGCGTGGAGGACGACCGCGCGGTCACCGGGCGAGGGCACGAAGGGCACGCGGGCGACGGCGACGGCATTCCCGCCCGGTCCCACGGTGACGTCGAGCCAGACCTCGGTCTGGTCGTTCACGACCGGAGGCACGACGCCGTTGACGGTGGACTGGTTGTAGTGCGGGCCGGCGGCAGCGCCGTTCCCGGCCACGCACGCGCCGGTATGCAGGTGCGCACCGTACGTGTGGCCGACCCCGTCGCGGCCGACTCCGGACACGACGAGGACGAACGTCGACGAGCCCCGGTGCGAGACGAACAACAGGCGGGCCTGGGCACCGTCGAGCGGGTCGCTGGTGGCGGGCTGGAGGTCGCGCAGCGGGCCCTGGAAGAGGTGGACCCCCTGCGAGCCGGTCGACTTCGCGGGGCCGGTGGCCTGGGCCTGGGCCGGGGCCGCGGTGGCGAGTGCGGCGACCGAGACGAGGCCGACCGCACCGACGGCGGCAAGGACCGCGCCGCGGGACGGCTTGGCCGCGGCGGACGTGGAGGCGTGGGTGTCGCGATGGGCGTTGGACATGACGAGACTTCCCCTTGGTGGGCAACAGGATCCGGTTCCGCCGGCCCAGATGGGCGGCGGGCACGGCTGATACCTGGACTGACGCGCGCGACCGGCGGACGGGTGACCGACCGTCGGCGACGGGAATCCGTCGTGTTGTCGTGTCACCCGGCGATGTCCCGTCTTCGTCTGTCGAAGTGATGGAGACTTTGGGTGTGGTGTCCTCCGGGACGACCGCAGGGCAGGAGGGCGTCGCGCCGGTCGACGCCCTCGTCGCCACGCTGTTCCGGTCCGAAGGGAGCCGGCTCGTCTCACTGGCGCGGCTGTTCGTCGACGACCGGACCGCCGCCGAGGACCTCGTCCAGGAGGCCTTCATCCGGCTGGCGCGTAGTGCCCATCGGATCCGCGACGAGGAGCGCGCGGCCGCATACCTGCGGTCCATCGTCATCAACCTCGCGCGTGACCACAACCGGCGCGGGCTGGTGTCCTTCCGTCATCGTCCGCCGGCAGCACCGGACGCCCCCTCGGCCGAGGAGTACGCGGCCGAGAGCGAGGGGCGCCAGGAGGTGGTCGAGGCGCTACGCGCGCTGCCTCGGCGGCAGCGCGACTGCGTCGCACTCCGCTACTACCTCGAACTCTCGATCCCCGACATCGCGGAAACGCTTGGTGTCTCGGCGAACTCGGTCAAGACCCACCTGCAACGCGGGCTGCGGTCCATGGCCCAGACCCTGGAGGCGAAGCAATGAGCGCGCCCGAAGACCGTTTCGGCGAGGCCGTGCACGACGCGTTGCACGACCGAGGCGAGACCCACCCGTCCGACGATCTCTTCACCCGCGTCGTCGACAGCATCGACGCGGACCGACAGCGCCGACGCCGTCGCCGCGGGAACGTCCTGCTCTGGCTGGCCGGTCTGACCCTCGCCACGATCGCCGTCCTCACCCTCACCCCCCGCAACGCCAAAGGAGTGTTGACCATGCCCTGGTGGGTCCTCGAGCTCGCAACCACCGCCGTCCTCATCGCGATCGCGCTGTGGCTCGGTCCGTTCATCAAGCGGTTCGGCCGCGCCTACGCGGCGGACGTCTTCCATGACAACCCGCTGACCGGGAAGAGCTACATCGTCCTCACCGACGTCGTGTACTACCTGATCTTCACGGCGTACATCTTCTTCACCGTGCACTTCGAACCGCCGGACGACTGGCGTTCCTTCATCGGCAACGTGACGCCGAGCCAGCTGCAGTGGGAGGTGGTGCGGGTCGGCGGGATCCTGCTCATCATCGGGATCCTGCACGGCCTCAACATCGTGCTGATGCCCGTGCTGGGGCGGCTGTTCTCCCTGAACCGGCGGTTGCCTCCCGGATCGGTGCCCCGGCGGCTGCAGTCCGAGGCATACCCCGAAGAGCGGTCGATCTACCGGCGGGCGGCCGAGCTGGAGCGGGAGGCCGACGACGACAACATGAGGTGAGCCGGGCTTTCGGGGTCAGCCGACGGTGACCTGGGGCGAACCGTGCTCGGCGGCCTCACCATCGCGCTCCATCGACTCGGCGATGCGCATCGCCTCCTCGATGAGGGTCTCCACGATGTCCTTCTCCGGCACGGTCTTGATGACCTCGCCGCGGACGAAGATCTGACCCTTGCCGTTGCCGCTGGCGACACCGAGATCCGCCTCGCGCGCCTCCCCCGGGCCGTTGACCACGCAGCCCATGACGGCCACGCGCAGCGGCACCTCGAGGCCCTCGAGGCCTGCGGTGACCTCGTCGGCCAGGGTGTAGACGTCGACCTGGGCGCGACCGCACGAGGGGCAGGAGACGATCTCGAGCTTGCGCGGCCGTAGGTTGAGCGACTGGAGGATCTGGTTCCCGACCTTGACCTCCTCGACCGGGGGTGCGCTGAGCGAGACCCGGATCGTGTCGCCGATCCCCTTGGACAGCAGGGCGCCGAAGGCGACCGAGGACTTGATGGTCCCCTGGAACGCCGGCCCCGCCTCGGTGACACCGAGGTGGAGCGGCCAGTCCCCAGCCTCGGACAGGAGCTCGTAGGCGCGCACCATGACGACCGGGTCGTTGTGCTTCACCGAGATCTTGAAGTCGTGGAAGTCATGCTCCTCGAACAGGCTGGCCTCCCAGACCGCCGACTCGACGAGGGCCTCCGGGGTGGCCTTGCCGTACTTCTGCATGATCCGCGGGTCCAGCGAACCGGCGTTCACGCCGATGCGGATGGAGACGCCGGCGTCCTTGGCCGCCTGCGCGATCTCCTTGACCTGGTCGTCGAACTTGCGGATGTTGCCCGGGTTGACGCGGACGGCGGCGCAGCCGGCGTCGATCGCGGCGAACACGTACTTGGGCTGGAAGTGGATGTCGGCGATCACCGGGATCTGACTGTGCCGGGCGATCTCGGGCAGGGCATCGGCGTCGTCTTGGCTGGGGCAGGCGACGCGGACGATGTCACAGCCGGTGGCGGTGAGCTCGGCGATCTGCTGGAGGGTCGCGTTGACGTCCGTCGTGGGCGTGGTGCACATCGACTGGACGCTGATCGGCGCGTCCCCACCGACCTCGACCTTGCCGACCCGGATCTTCCGCGTGAGCCGCCGAGGGGCGAGTACCGGCGCGGGGAGGGCGGGCATACCAAGCGAGACGGTCATGCCTCCAGTATCCCAGCCTCGGGACTGGCCGCGGTTCACCGGCCTGCAGCCCCATTCCCCGTGCGCGTCCGGCTGGAGTGATCGCCCCCGATGGGGGAGGGTTGTCCGCATCCCAGCACGGAGAACCCTCCCCGATCCGTCTCCGACGTCCGCCGGCCACAGCTTCCGCGGCGGGGCGTCCGCTAGAAGAGCTTGACCGGCTTGACGATGTCCGCGTAAATGAGCAGGGCCGACATGCTGATGAGGACCAGGGCCATCGTGTAGGCCACCGGCAGCGCCTTGGCGACGTCGACGTGACCCGGGTCGGACCGGCCGAGAATCCGGGCGCCGTTGCGCTTCAGGCCCTCCCAGAGAGCGCCCGCGACGTGTCCGCCGTCGAGGGGCAGCAGGGGGATGAGGTTGAAGACGAACAGGGCCATGTTGAGCGACGCGATGAGCGACAGCAGGGTCATGATCTTGGCCGTCGTGCCGTCCGCGCCGAGGTCGGCGGCCGCGATCTCTCCACCCACCCGGCCCACGCCGACGACCGAGATCGGTCCGTTCGGGTCGCGCTCCCCCGAGCCGAAGGCGGCTTGGACGACCCCGACCATCTTCTGCGGCACGTTGACGACGACCCCGGCGGTCGTCGTGAACTGGTTCCAGACGAACCCGGGCACCTGGAGGACCGTGCCCTTGACCAGCTCGCCGGTGGGCGTCGCGCCGAGGTAGCCGACCGTCTCCGTGACTACGTTGCCGTTGGCGTCGACCTTGACCTTGTCGTTGTCGACGTAGGCGGCCCGGCCCAGCGCGGCGATCGGTGCCGCGAGCGTGACCTGGGAACCACTCCGGTCGACGACCAGCGTCATCGTCTGACCGGCCGACTGCCGGATCAACGGCGTCACCTGGTCCCACGTCGAGACCGGGGTGCCGTTCACCGAGATGATGCGGTCGCCCTTCTGAAGGCCCGCAGCGGCCGCCGGCGAGGCGGGGTCACCGGGCACGCAGTCGGGTTGGGGCTTGGCGAGGGTCGGTGCGGCCGACGGGACACAGGTGGCGACGGTCGAGACCAGCGGTGTGGTGGTGGGCATGCCGTAGAGCGTGAGGATGCCGCCGAACAGGACGACCGCGATGAGCAGGTTCATGGTCGGGCCGCCCATCATCACGATGACCTTCTGGGGCACGTTGAGGCGGTAGAAGACCCGCTTCTCCTCGCCCGGCAGGACCTCGTCCATGGAGTCCTGCCGCGCCTGGTCCATGAGCTGGCTGAACCGGCCGGTGGACGACGCGCGCAGCTGGCCCTCGGGGTCACCGGGCTTCGGGGGGAACATCCCGATCATCCGGATGTAGCCGCCCAGCGGGACCGCCTTGACGCCGTACTCGGTCTCGCCCCTGCGTTTCGACCAGATGGTGGGCCCGAAACCGACCATGTACTGGGTCACCTTCACGCCGAACTTCTTGGCGGGTACCAGGTGGCCGATCTCGTGCAGGGCGATCGAGAGCGCGACGCCCAGGGCGACGACGAGCACGCCGATGATGTAGGCGATCACGCGGGGGTCCTTTCCAGACCGAGCACCGTACGCGCCCGGGTTCGCGCCCAGGCGTCAGCCCGTAGCACCGTCTCAACGTCCAAGTCGCCGCTGTTGATCCCGGCCTCGGGAGTCTGTGCGTGGTCGTCCACGACTCGGGCCACCGTGTCAACGATGTCGGTGAACCTGATCCGCCCGTCGAAGAAGGCCTGGACGCACTCCTCGTTGGCGGCGTTGTAGACCGCTGGGTAGGTCCCACCGGCCCGCCCGACCCGCTTGGCCAGGCCGACGGCGGGGAACGCGTCGTCGTCGAGCGGGAAGAACTCCCAGGTCGAGGCCTGCGACCAGTCGACCGGACGTGCCGCCCCGGGAACTCGCTCCGGCCAGGCCAGACCCAGCGCGATGGGCAGCTTCATGTCCGGGGGCGACGCCTGTGCCAACGTGGACCCGTCGACGAACTCGACCATCGAGTGGACCACCGACTGCGGGTGGATCACGACATGGATGCGCTCGAACGGGACGTCGAAGAGCAGGTGGGCCTCGATGACCTCCAGGCCCTTGTTGACCAGGGTGGCGGAGTTGGTCGTGATGACCGGTCCCATGGCCCAGGTGGGGTGGGAGAGTGCCTGCTCCGGCGTGACGTCGTGAAGCTCGTCCCGCCGCATTCCCCGGAAGGGCCCACCGCTTGCGGTGACGACGAGGCGCTCCACCTCGTCGGCCGTCCCGCCGCGGAGGCACTGGGCCAGGGCCGAGTGCTCGCTGTCGACGGGCACGATCTGACCCGGCTTGGCGGCCGCCTTCACCAGCGGCCCGCCGACGATGAGGGACTCCTTGTTGGCCAGGGCCAGCGTCGTCCCGGCGCCGAGCGCGGCGAGCGTCGGCGCCAGGCCGATGGAGCCGGTGATGCCGTTGAGGACGACGTCGACCGGGCGGCCGGCGAGGATGGCGGCGGCGTCGGGGCCGGCCAGCAGCTCGGGCCGGTAGGCGTCGTGCCCGGCCTCCCGTGCGGCCTCGGCCACTGCTGCGGCGAGGTCGTCGACGGAGCCCTGCGCGCACCCCACGGCCTCGACCTGTAGCTCCACGGCCTGACGGGCCAGCAGGGTGAGGTTGCGACCGGCGCTCATCGCGGTGATGCGGAACCGGTCGGGCGCGGCCTGAACGACCTCGATCGCCTGGGTGCCGATGGAACCGGTCGACCCGAGCAGGGTCACGGTCCGCGGCGAGGGGGTCACCCCCCGATTGTCCCACCTGCCAGCCGGTCGATCGCCCGTCTCGTCATGGATCGGGTGACGGGGTCGTGCAGGAACCGGACCGGCAGGAAGTAGGTGCGGCCGGCCCGGCCGTGGAACCAGACCGCCGTGGTCACCCACACGAGGCGCGCCTCGACGTCGATCCCGACCCCGGCGCGGAAGTCGAGATGGTGGTCCGGGTGGGCGATCAGCGCCTCATCGCCCTGGACCTCGCGGACCTCGAAGACGTCCCACGACTCGCGGGAGGCGCCGACCGCGGGCGCGAACAGCTGACGCAGTCCCATCAGCCCGGTCACCGCCGGCGGGACGCTGCGCACCGAGAAGATCTCGCGCGCCCACCGGGCGGGGTCCGTCATCCAGGTCAGTGCGTCGGGAATGGGCTCGACGACGACGTCCGCCCAGTCGGGTGGCGGCCGGTCGCGCAGCGCCAGTGAGGTGAACGAGGGGGCGTGAATGACGGTCATGGCTCTCCATACGGTGCCGTATGCTCCGGAATCCATACGGTACCGTATGGCGGTGGCCCCACGGAAGCCCCTGACCCGGGAGGACTGGACGGCGGCGGGTCTTGCGGCCCTGGTGGAGGGCGGCCCGGACGCCGTGGCGATCGAGCCGGTCGCCACGAGGCTAGGAACGACCAAGGGCTCCGGCTACTGGCACTTCACCGATCGGGCCGACCTGCTCCGCGCCGTCCTGGACCTTTGGGTCCAGGACAAGACGGTCCTCATCAGCGAGCGCGTCCAGTCCGGTGGCGGCACACCACGTGAACGGCTGCAGCACCTGCTCGGGATCGTCAGCCGTGCGGCCGAACACTCCCCCGCCGACATGCTGCTCGTGGCGAGCGCCGACCCGGACGTCCGGGCCGCCGTCGTGGCGGCCACGCAGCTCCGAGTCGCCTACGTGGAGAAGCTCATCCTCGAGGACGGCGTACCGGCATCGGAAGCCCGTTCCCGCGCGGCCCTGGCCTACGCCGCATACCTCGGGTACGCCTCACTGGCCTCGGCGGTGCCCGGACTCGTCCCCCACCGACCGGCGGACCGCCGCCGGCTTCAGGAGAGCCTCCTGGACCTGGCCCTGCCGGCCGAGCGACGCCAGGTCACCCGGGGTTGAGCGGTCTGAGGTTGCGCGGCACCAACGCGTAGCAGGGTGGCAGCTTCGGCTTGGGCCTCGGTGCGACCTTGTGCTTCGGCGGCGGGCACGGCTTCATCGACTTCTTCTTCACCGGCGGGCACGGCTTGGCCTGGGGCGGCGGGCACGGCTTGACGAGGACGCGGTAGTGAGTGACCGGCTTGAACACGCACGGCTTGGGCTTGCAGATGCACGACGCGGGCTTGCACAGGCACGGCTTCGGCTTGCAGAGACATGGCTTCGGTGCCGGCCTGCAGATGCACGGCACGGCCCTGGACGGCGCCGTGCAGGCACCGGCGGCACACGTGCCGCCGAGGTCCACGAAGCCGAGGAAGTCCATTCGCTGACCGGCGATGATGCTGATCGGCGGGATCGCGGAACTGCCGAGCTGAGCACCGAAGAGCGGACCGCCGGGGCGCGTCACGCCGGTCTCGTCGAAGGGTGCGGTGAAGGACTGGTCAGCCCCGCCGGCCTTGCCCAGGGCGAGGACGAAGGCGGCGATCGCGGGTGTGTAGAACCGGTTGACCACCGGAGCGCCGCCCCAGCCGAACGGCACGACGAAGAGGTCGTTGTCGCCGGTCCAGTCGAACAACCGCGCGCGCCCGGTGGCGGCGATGAGGACGTCGCGGCCGGCGCCGCCGTAGGCGAAGACCGGGTCGGCCCACGCCGCTGGCTCGGGGTGTTGGTTCCGGCCGGCGTCGACCTCGAGGTTCTGCGAGGTCTGGAGGAGGTCGTCGCCGAGCCCGCCGAACAGCCAGTTGGTGTTCGTGCCGCCGACCAGCCAGTCGTTGCCGAGGTCGCCGAAGACCACGTCACACCCGTCGTCGCGCTTGACCGGCTGGCCCTTCGCGTCGAAGACCGTTGCACCCGACGCGGTCTCAGTGAACGGGGTGAAGGCGAGCAAGAACTCGACCTTCTGCCCGGATGGGCAGGTTCCGTCGAGACCGACGCCCTTGGTGCCGTCGGTACAGTCGTAGACCTTCGACCGCGGGTCGTTGACGTTGAAGGAGGCAAAGCTTCGAGTGCCCGCGTCGTAGCCGAGCGGGTCGGTCGGGTCGACGCCCCAGGCCGCAAGGATCTGGTCCTGCGGGATCGCCGAGTAGTAGAAGGCCAGTGCCTCCGCGCCGGAGAGCGCGTCGTCGCCCTCGTTGCCGTGCATCCAGTCGTTGCCGAGCCCGCCCCAGGCGATGTCGGCATAGCCGGGAGCGGTCTCGACGGCGGGGTATGCGAACAGCCGTGCCTCGCGGAACAGCATCCCCTTGGGGAACAACGAGGCGACGGTGCAGAGGTCGCACAGGGCGACGGTGGCCGAGTTGTTGGCGGTGGCGCCCCAGAGCGGCTCGGCCAAGCCGTTGCGGCTGGTCCGGAAGAAGCCGTCGTCGCCGATGATCCCGTCGTCGCCGGCTCCGCCGTAGATGCGGTCGTTGCCGGTGCCGCCGATGATCGTGTCGTCCTGGCCATCGCCGAAGAGGACGTCGTTGCCCACCTCGCCGAGGATGAGGTCGTCGCCGGCCTCGCCGTGGATGAGATCCGCCTGCCCGCGGTCCCCGGCCGACGCGGACCCCGGTGTGTAGTCGAGGGTGGCCCACGACCGCACGACGATCCGCTCGCCGAACGGCGCCGGGGTGTAGTTGTCGTAGGCGAAGGCGAGGAACCACCACGGCACCTTGGGCGCGCCGTTGGCGTCGAGCGCCGCGGATCCGAAGGCGCCGACGATGCGGTAGAGGTTCCCGTTGTCCCCGAGGATCGCGTCGGCGTCGTGCGCGTGACCGGCCGGACCGAGATCGCCCAGGTCGTCGCGCCCCGTCAGGGTGCCCGCGCCGCCGTAGATCGTGTCGACGCCGTTGAGCCGTTGGGTCGCCTCGGTGAGGCCGAACATCGACGAGCTGCCACCGACGAGGTCGTCCTGGCCGATGTCACCCCAGATGCTGTCGTCGCCGCCGTTGCCCTCGACGTAGTCGTCGCCATCGGTTCCCTCGCCGGCCCAGATGGGGACCGACGTCCGCGGGTCGATGACGGTGTCCCGTGTCATGACGTTGACGGTGACCCGGCCGAGGTCGTCGATGGCCGACGCGTCACCTTGGATCCAGTCGTTGCCGAGCTGGCCGAACAGGACGTCGTCATTGGCGCCGCCCGCCATGTCGGAGTCGGAGAAGGTCTGCGGGTCGGTCCCGTCCATGTCGTACAGCTGCACGAAGCGGGCGTGCGTCCCGCGCGGGTCGTTCTGGTAGCCCAACGTCGTGCAGGAGCCGGGCACGAGTCCGGACGGGTCGAACCACTCGCACGGCAAGGTGCCCGTGTACTCCGAGCCCGCGACGTCGGTCCACCCCGTGACCGGGCTGATGAGGGTGTTGCCGCTCAGCGCCCGGAAGCGAGGCCCGGCCGTCGAACCGGTGCGCAGGATCGTCGCATTGTCCCCGGCGAGGACGTCGTTGCCGCTGCCGCCGTCGAGGAAGTCGCCGTAGGTGCAGTCGGCGTCGGTG
>NZ_DATBTV010000092.1:0-86513 GCF_036559105.1 Lapillicoccus sp.
GGCGTGTTCCGCGACGTCCTCGACGAGGAGCCCTACGACCTCGTCGTCGCCGACGAAGCGTGGGACGTCGACTACTTCCTGCACGAGAACCCTCAGGTCAAGCGGGCACCGCTGGCGTGGATGACCGACTTCGTCGGATGGCTGCCGATGCCCGAGGGAGGTTCCGCCGAAGCGGCGCTGACCGCGGACTACAACGCGGAGATGCTCGAGCAGCGGGCCCGGTTCCGCGCGGTCCGCGACCGCTCGGTCTTCGTCGGCAACGAGTCGGATGTCGTCGACGCGTCGTTCGGTCCGGGCCTGCCGCTGATCCGCGACTGGACCTCCGAGAACTTCGACTACGCGGGGTACGTGACCGGGTTCGAGCCGACGCCGCCGGAGGCTCGCTCGGCGTTGAGGGCGGCGCTCGGCTATCACCCGGACGACCGGGTATGCGTCGTCACCGTCGGCGGGTCGGGCGTCGGTGGCGCGTTGCTGCGCCGGGTGCTCGACGCGGTTCCGTTGCTACGGGCCGCCGCTGACAACCTGCGGTTCGTCGTGGTGACGGGCCCGCGGATCGACCCCGAGTCGCTGCCGGCGGTCCCGGGCGTCGAGGTCCGGGGGTTCCTGCCGGACCTCGTCGACCACCTCGCGGCCTGCGACGTGGCCGTCGTCCAGGGCGGCCTGTCGACGACCATGGAGCTGACCGCCAACCGGCGGCCGTTCGTCTACGTGCCGTTGCGGCGGCACTTCGAGCAGAACCTCCACGTGCGGCACCGCCTCGAGGGGTACGGCGCCGGGACCTGTCTCGAGTACGAGGTGGCCAGCGACCCGGACGCCCTCGCCGCGGCGATCCTCACCGAGCTGGACCGCGTCGTCGACTACAAGCCCGTGGAGACCGACGGCGCCGCCCGGGCAGCCGCCCTCATCGCCTCCCTCCTCTAGGTCACCCCACCAAGTTGACCCCGACCGGCCGGTTCGTGCTCTGAACCGCGTCAAGTTCCGGCTCGACACCGCACGAACCGATGTTCAGCCGAGCGACAGCTCCAGCAGGGGCAGCTGCCGGCCGGGGACCGAGCCGCTCGGGACGGTCCCGACCCGCCGCGCGCCGTGGGCGACGTAGAACCCCTCGGCGCCCGGGTCGGACTCGACTCGCAGCGTCGACCAGCCGTGGCGGGCCGCATACCGGACCGCGTCCTCGAGCAGCGCCCGGCCGACCCCGCTGCCGATCGCCGAGGGGTCGACGAAGAGCATGAGCAGCTCGCCGCGGCCCGGATCCCCGTCTGGGTCGGGTCCGAGGAGGTGGAAGCCGCGAACCGTCCCGTCAGCACCCCGAACCACCCGAGCCGCCGCCGCCAGGTCGGGCGTCAGGGACAGCTCGGCCCGGCAGGCGTCGAGGAACGCGGCGTCGTAGCCCCAGTACCCCTTGCTGCGCAGCGCGAGTGCGCTGAGCGCCGCGGCCTCGTCCGGCCGACCGTCGACGACCGCAGCGCTGCGGTCACCCGTCGCGGTCACGCCGCCGTTTGCGCCCGTCGTTGCCGGAGTAGAGGATCACGCCGGCCGCGGGGATGAGCAGGAACCACACCCACCACCGGGTGGCGAAGAACAGGCCCAGCGCGACGAACGGCGTGACCCCCATCAGCGCGTCGCGGTGCTGGGCGACCCACGATCCGGCCGGGAAGAGGCCGGTCCCGCTCTGCGGCTCGATCTCCCCGGGCTGGGACGGCGACGACACGACCTCGCCCTGCAGGGGGGCCGGTGTGGCGGGAATGGTGCGAGTGGCGAGGTCGCCACCGGGCAGGTCGGCGAACAGGGCGTCGAGGTCACCCTTGGTCACGGCGGCGTAGGCGGCGGTGGTCCGGCGCTCGTGCTCGGCCGGGTCGAGGCGACCCGCCTGCCAGTGCTGGTTGAGGGCCTCGATGGCCGCCTCTCGCTCGGTGTTGCCGACGCGCTGCCCAGAGTCCCCGCTCGTGCTCATAGCCACATTCTCCCCGAAACCGCAGGTCAGGCGCACGCATGAACCCCGCGCGCCGCGGGTACGCCATGATGGAAGGTCGGCGAAATACCCCGATTGCCGACTCGAGATCGAAGGAGACTCCCGTGAGCACCGACGAGACGGAGCACCGGACCGGCATGGAACGCCGTGCCACCGAGGACGACGGAGCCGAACTCCGCACCACGCCGCAGTACACCACGCCGGAGAACACCACGCACGAGAACACCACGCACGAGAACGCAGCGCGCGAGAACGCCACGCACGACAACGCCACGCGCGAGAACCGCGTACCCGGCGACGAAGGCACCCGCGCGATGCGGACCGATGCCGGCACCGAGGCCACCTCCGCCGAGAGGAACCCGGCGGTCGTCGGGCCGGCCGCGGCAGTCGTCGAGGAGCGTCGCATCGCGCCGGGCAGCGCGCGGGGGCGTCTGCACATCGGCATCAACTGGGGCTCCGCCTTCTTCGGCTGGGTCGCCGCGATGGGCCTGGCCGTGATCCTCACCGCGTTCGTCGCCGCCATCGGCGCGGCGGTCGGCGTCACCCAGGGCACGACGACGGTCGACCAGGCCGCCACCCAGATCCAGAACCAGGACCCGCAGACCGTCGGCCTCGTCGGCATCATCGTGCTGGCGGTGATCGCCTTCGTGTCGTACTACGGAGGCGGCTACGTCGCGGCGCGGATGTCCCGGTTCGACGGCGCGCGGCAGGGCTTCGCCGTCTGGCTGTGCGCGGTCATCGTCGCCGTCGTGGTGGCCATCGTCGCGGCCGTCGCGGGCGCCCGGTTCGACGTGCTCAGCACGTTGAACACGTTCCCCCGCATGCCGGTCGACCAGGGCAACCTCACGGGCGCCGGCATCGTCGCGCTGGTGCTGCTTCTCGCGATCACGTTGCTGGGCGCGGTGATCGGCGGCGCCGGCGGGATGCGCTACCACCGCAAGCTGGAGACGGCCGAGGCCGAGTACCTCCAGTAGCCGAGCGGTTTCGCGAGGGTATGCGCGGACGGCGCACCGCGCATACCCTCAGCGCACCGGCACCTGGTGTCGGAGCAGTCCGAACGTGATCCCGTCGACGAGGGCCCTCCAGGACGCCTCGACGATGTTGGCCGCGACGCCCAGGGTGTTCCACGAGGTCTCGCCGTCGGACGTCTCGATGAGGACTCGCGTGACCGCGTCGGTGCCGTGCGACGCGTCCAGGATGCGCACGCGGAAGTCGATGAGCTCGAGCTTGTCGATCTCGGGGTAGACCTCGGCGAGCGCCTGCCGCAGGGCGTGGTCGAGCGCGTTGACCGGGCCGTTGCCCTCCCCGGTGGCGACGAACCGGCGGTCGCTGGCGACCAGCTTGACGGTGGCCTCGGAGACGGCGACCTCGCCGCCGCGGGCGTCGGTGATGACGCGCCACGACTCGACGTCGAAATAGGTGAGCGTCGAGCCGGAGAGCGCGTTGCGCAGCAGCAGCTCGAACGACGCGTCGGCGGCGTCGAAGGTGTATCCGCGCATCTCGAGGTCCTTGACCTCGGCCAGGACCGACGCCACGAGCTCGTCGGAGTTCGGCACGCCAGTGAGGTCGACCCCGATCTCGCCCGCCTTGAGGTGGATGCTGGCTCGGCCGGCCATGTCGGAGACCAGGGTGCGCATCCCGTTGCCGACCGCGGACGGGTCGGTGTGCTGGTAGAGGTTCGGGTCGACCTTGAGGGCGCTGGCGTGCAGGCCGGCCTTGTGCGCGAACGCGCTCGAGCCGACGTAGGGCTGCCGGCTGTACGGCGGAACGTTGGTCACCTCGCTGATCGCGTGCGCCACCCGGGTCGCGTCGCGGAGCCGCTCGGGCGCGACGACCTCGTGGCCGGACTTGAGCTGGAGGTTCGAGACGACGGTGAGGATGTCGGCGTTGCCGGTGCGCTCGCCGTACCCGTTCACGGTGCCCTGGACGTGGCTCGCGCCGGCCTCGACCGCCGCCAGCGAGTTGGCGACGGCGCAGCCGGTGTCGTTGTGGCAGTGGATGCCGAGCCGGGCGCTGGTCGACGCGAGGACGTCGGCGACGACGTCCTGCACCTGCGGCGGCAGCATCCCGCCGTTGGTGTCGCAGAGGGCGACCACCTCGGCGCCGGCCTCGGCCGCGACCCGGACCGCCTCGAGCGCGTAGGCGCGGTCGGCCGCGTACCCGTCGAAGAAGTGCTCGGCGTCGAGGAACACCCGGCGCCCCTCGCCGTGCAGGAAGCCCACGGTGTCGCGGATCATCGCGAGGTTCTCCTCGCGGGTCGTCCGCAGCGCCTCCTCGACGTGCCGGACGTGCGACTTCGCGACGAGGGTGACGACGGGCGCCCCGGAGGCCAGCAGAGCGCGGACCAACGGGTCGTCGGCGGCCTTCGACCCGGCCCGGCGGGTGGCCCCGAACGCCGCCAGCGTCGCGTTCTGGAGGACCAGCTCGTGCTGGGCGCGCTGGAAGAACTCGGTGTCCTTGGGGTTGGCCCCGGGCCAGCCGCCCTCGATGAACCCCACGCCGAGCTCGTCGAGGTGCCGCGCGATGGCGAGCTTGTCGACGACGGAGAGGTTGAGCCCCTCCTGCTGGGCGCCGTCGCGCAGCGTCGTGTCGTAGACGTGCAGGTCGCTCGCCGCTCTGCTGATGGTGTCGGTCATCGCCGCTTCCCTGAGCCTGGTGGGTGTCGTGTCGCCGTATGCCGGCCGCTCCTCGACGCTCGTGTCCGGACGGGGTGTGCCCGGGACACAAAAAGACCCCCCGGGTTACGGGAGGTCTGCGCGACGAGGAGTACTCGTCGCGCTAGCTGATAATGAGCGAGGCGGGCGGTGCGGCCGGCTGGACGTGCGTCACGCGGTCCAGAGTGCCCGTCGATCAGTCCTCGTCCAACGGCCGTCTCGGTATGTGGTCAGCCTTCTCACGTTCTGGAGCGTCGAGGAGCCGCTCCAGGACCTGAGCCACCCCGTCCTCGTCGTTCGACGGGCACACGTGGTCGGCGGCGGCGATGACGTCCGGATGCGCGTTGGCCACAGCGAACGCCGTGCCCGCCCACACGATCATCGGCAGGTCGTTCGGCATGTCCCCGAACGCCCACACGTCCTCGGCGCCGATGCCGAGGCCGTCGCACCAGGACTCCAGCGCAGCCGCCTTGGTCACCCCCGGCGCGCAGATCTCGGCCAGCCCGCCCGCACCGGAGTACGCCACGATGCCGCGGTCGCCGACGACCTCCGCCACCCGCGCTCGAAACTGGTCCTCGGACATCGTCGGGTGGCGACCCAGCAGCTTCCCCACCAGGCCACCCTCATCGGCGATGGGTCCACGGATCGCGTCCACCGGCACCGGGTGCTGGCTCTCGTACGCCTCCTCGAGCGCGAAGCCGGTCGCGCGTTCCGCCGCGAACGTCACGCCGGGCAGCTCACGCCGCAGGTCGTCGATGATCGCTGCTACCGACTCGGGCTCGATTCCTTTGTGCGACAATACCGTTCGGTGAGGCACGTCGTAGACGAAGGCGCCGTTGCCGCAGATCGCGACGCCGCCGTCACCGACGAGGTGCGCGAGGTCGTCGAGCCATCGCGGTGGCCGGGCCGTGACGAGCACCGTGCGGACACCCGCCTCCTGCACCGCCCGGAGGGCCGCCGCGGTCCGCTCCGAACCGGTCCCGTCCGACCGCAGCAGCGTGCCGTCGAGGTCGCTGGCAACGAGGCGCGGGCGACGCATCCGAGGCCTACCAGGCACGCGACGCAGACGACGAGCGGCCGACCGCCTCAGGCGAGCCGGGTCAGCCAGCCGCGGGTGTCCGAGGTCCGCCCGTACTGGATGTCGAGGAGCCGCTGCCGCAGGCCGAGGGCGACGGTGTCCTCGTGGCCGACCTGACGGTGGTCGACGCTGCCGTCCTCCCACTTGAGCTCGCCGACCGGGGTGATGACCGCGGCCGTCCCACAAGCGAAGACCTCGGCCAGCTCGCCGGAGGTCGCCGCGTCCTTCCACTCCTGGATCGGGATCTTGCGCTCCTCCGGCTCCAGCCCCATCTCCTTGGCCAGCTCGAGGATCGAGGAGCGCGTGACGCCCTCGAGGATCGAGCCGGTCAGCTCCGGCGTGACGATCCGGCCGTCGCGGTAGACGAGGAACAGGTTCATCCCGCCGAGCTCCTCGATGTAGGTCTGCGTCGAGGAGTCGAGGAACACCGCCTGGTCGCAGCCGTGCTCGGCGCCCT
This sequence comes from Lapillicoccus sp., assembly GCF_036559105.1. Classification (GTDB taxonomy): domain Bacteria; phylum Actinomycetota; class Actinomycetes; order Actinomycetales; family Dermatophilaceae; genus Lapillicoccus. The sequence continues at coordinate 6,162 of NZ_DATBTV010000092.1, forward strand.
CCATCTGACCGGCGAGGCTCGACGCGTAGTTACCGCCGCACTTGGCGGCACCCGTGCCGCCGGCGCCCGCGCGCGCGAAGTCGGTCGAGATCCACAGCGAGACCGGCTTCACGCCACCCGGGAAGTAGGCGGCGGCCGGCGACGCGATGACGCAGTACGTGACTTCGGCGGACGGGCGCACCCCCAGGAACACCTCGGACGCATACATGAACGGTCGGAGGTAGAGGCTCTTCTCCCCCGACGGCCCCGGCTCGGGGACCCACTCGACATCGGTCGAGACCAGCGCCTTGAGCGACTCGATGAAGTCGTGCTCAGGCAGCTCGGGCAGCGCCAGGCGGCGCGCGCTGCGGTTGAACCGGGCGGCGTTGGCCTCAGGGCGGAAGGTCCAGACCGACCCGTCCTCGTGCCGGTAGGCCTTCATCCCCTCGAAGATCTCCTGCGCGTAGTGCAGGACGGCGGTGGCGGGGTCGATGAGCAGCGGTCCGTATGCGGTGACCTCCGCGTCGTGCCAGCCCTCGCCCAGCGTCCAGACCGCCTTGACCATGTGGTCGGTGAAGGTCTTCCCGAAGCCGGGGTCGCGCAGCACCTTCTCGCGCTCGATCTCGGCGAGCCGGTCATCGCGCTCGGCGACGGTGAAGTCGAGCCGCACGTGCTCGTGCGGATCGTGGGCGAGGTCCGCCACACTCGGGCGGGGCGTGGTGTGGGTCGACTGCGTCGTCATTCCGGGGCCTTTCACTGCGTGTCCGTATGCTGAGACTACCGGGCGGCGCGAGGGCGCCGATCGCCGGTCGGGAAGGGTTCGGCCGCCGTCCGGCAGCATGACCCAGGGATCTGGAGGGCTCGGCTCAGGCCAGCCGGGCGGCGATCGCATCGCCCACGGTCGTGGTCGACCGGGAGGTGTCGCCGCGCTCGGCGAGGTCCGCGGCGACCGCGGCCTCGACGGCCCGAGCCTGCTCTACTCGGCCCAGGTGCTCGAGCAGCAGCGCGACCGAGAGCACCGTGGCGGTGGGGTCGGCCTTGCCCTGCCCGGCGATGTCGGGGGCTGAGCCGTGCACCGGCTCGAACATGCTCGGGTAGGCGCGTTCGGGGTTGATGTTCCCGCTCGCCGCGAGACCGATGCCGCCGACGATGGCGCCGGCGATGTCGGTGATGATGTCGCCGAACAGGTTGTCGGTGACGATGACGTCGAACCGGCCGGGGTCCGTGGTGAGGAAGATGGTCGCCGCGTCGACGTGCTGGTAGGCGGTCTCGACGTCGGGGAACTCAGCCCCGACCTCCTCGACCGTACGACGCCAGAGGTGACCGGCATACGTGAGCACGTTGTGCTTGTGGACGAGCGTGAGGTGCCGGCGCGGGCGGGCCTGCGCGCGGCCGAAGGCGTCACGGACGACGCGCTCGACACCGAACCGGGTGTTGACGCTCACCTCGGTGGCGACCTCGTTGGGGGTGCCGGTGCGCAGGGAGCCGCCGTTGCCGACGTAGGGGCCCTCGGTGCCCTCCCGGACGACGACGAAGTCGATGCCGCCGGGGGCGACGTGGTCGACGTCGAGCGGGCTGCGGACCCCCGGGAACAGCTTGGCGGGTCGCAGGTTCACATAGTGCTCCAGTGCGAACCGGATCGGGAGCAGCACGCCCCGCTCGAGGACCCCGCTCGGGACGCCCGGGTCGCCGATGGCGCCGAGCAGGATCGCGTCGTGCCCCTTCAGCTCCTCCAGAACACTGGCCGGCAACGTCTCGCCGGTGGAGTGCCAGCGGCGGGCGCCGAGGTCGTACTCGGTCGTGGAGACCTTCAGACCGCTCGGCGCCGTGACGGCGTCGAGGACCTTGAGGCCCTCGGCGACGACCTCGGGGCCGATCCCGTCGCCGCCGATGACGGCGAGGTTGAGGGTGTCGGTCACCGGGTCCTCCTGCAGATAGCTGGGCGTGCGGGAAAGCCTAGGCGCAGCCCGTGGGGCCGCGCCTAGCTGTCCGCAACGGGTCAGTCGTCGGAGTGGCCCTGGTCGCGCAGGTCCATCGACTCCTGCAGCGCCTGGCGGGCCTTCTCTGCCTCTTCGCTCATGGTGTTCACGTCCTTCACAAGAAATGCGTACGTCAAAACGGTTGGTGTATGGCGGGTTTCGCGCTCGAACCGGATTCGGTGAACGCTGTCAGCAGTGCACGCGGGATCTCCGCGGCGAGGGGCTGACTAGAGAAACTCGCCGCGGCTGGCAATGAGTACGAGCCGCCGCGCCATGCGTCGAGATTACGTGGACGTCCAAGTAACTGCACCCGGGTTCCACTATCCGGACCGGGACCGTCAGGAAGACACGCCCCCGCCTCCCCCTTCCGGCGAGAGGCCAACTTCTGTCGTCATTTCCGAGGAATGGCAGCAGAAGTTGGCCCTTCGCGAGGGTGTGGAGCCTGCACCCTGTGGAAACCGAACGGCGCCGGCGCGCTGCGAGGGCGAGGGTATGCGGATGCGCCCGTTCTCCCCACTACCGGAACCCCTGGCCCGCAGGCCCTTCGCTCTCGCCGAGGCATGGCCGACGGGCCTCACCCAAGGGCGGGCACGGGGGCGGGACCTGGCCGCGCCCTACTGGGGCGTGCGGACGCCAGGGCCGTCGGGGGCGTTCCTCGACCGGGTTCTTGCCGTCGAGCAGATCCGTGCCGTCGACGAGGCGTTCTCCCACGAAAGTGCGGCTCGGCTGCTGGAACTTCCGCTCCCCAGACCGTGGGAGGACGACGAGCAGATCCACATCTGCGGCGAGACCGAGCTGCCGCGACTACGGCGCGTCGGCATCGTCTCGCACCGAGGGCTCGAGCGGCGGCTGGTCGTCACGAGCCACGGCGTGCCCTGCACCGACCCTGCGACGACGTGGGCCGATCTGGCTGGGGTCCTGGCGCTGGACGACCTCGTCGTGCTGGGCGATGCGATGGTGCGCCGAGGCAGCGGTCTGTCGATCTCAGACCTTTGCCAGGTGATCGAGTCACGCCATGGTCGGCGCGGCGTCGTGCGCCTGCGCGACGCTGTGAGCCTGGTCCGGGTCGGCAGTGACTCCCCGATGGAGACGCGGGCGCGGCTGGTGTTCGTGCGCGGCGCGCTCCCCGAGCCTGAGCTGAATGCCGCCGTCCTGGACGACGCCGGCGGGTGGTTGGCCACGGGTGACTTTGTGTGGCGGGAGAAGAAGGTCGTCGCCGAGTTCGACGGCGACCACCACCGCACAGACCGGCGTCAGTGGCAGATCGACGTCGCGCGACGCGAGTCGGTACAGGCGTCGGGGTGGACCTACGTCCAGCTCACAGGGCAGACGATCACGAATCCGATCCTGGCCGACCGCCTCGTGCGACGACTTAGGCGACTACTCCTGGATGCCGAAAGGCCAACTTCTGCTCCCATTCGCGACGAATGACGACAGAAGTTGGCCTCTCGCCGAGAGGGAGCGCGCCGGACGCCGGGGTGCGGGCGGGGGCGGGGGCCGGGGCGGTGGCGCCGTGCGCCGGCGTCGGGGGTGACGCCGTCAGAGGTTGATGACGGCGAAGCTCTCGGCGCCGACGGCCTCGGCGATCCGCGCCGCCACAGCCTGCGGCAGCGCGACGTCGACGTTCAGCAGGACCAGTGCGGACCCCTGCCGCTCGCTGCGGGCCACCTGCATACCGCCGATGTTGATGCCCTCGTCGCCGAGGATCTGGCCCACCTGGCCGACGACGCCCGGCCGGTCGGCGTAGGTGAACACGGCGAGGTGGTCGGTCAGCGGTACCTCGAGGTCGAACCCGTTGATCCCGACGATCTTCTCGATCATCCGCGGGCCCGTGAGAGTACCGGCCACCGACACCTCGGAGCCGTCCCCGAGCGTCCCTCGCAAGATCGTGACGTTGCGGAAGTCGCCGCTCGCCGCGTCGGTCAGCAGCCGCGTCTCGACACCTCGCTGCTCGGCAATCACCGGTGCGTTGACGTAGGAGACCTGCTCCTCGACGACATCCTGGAACAGCCCCTTCAGCGCCGAGAGCTGCCAGACCGACACGTCGAACGCAGTGATCTCGCCGCGCACGTCGATGTCCAGCTGCACCGGGACCTGCCCCGCGACGGCGATGAAGATCCGACCGAGCTTCTCGACCAGACCGATGCCCGGACGGACCTCCTCGGCGATCGCCCCACCGGACACGTTGACCGCGTCGGGGACCAGGTCGCCGCCGAGCGCCAGCCGGACCGACCGCGCCACGGAGACGCCGGCCTTCTCCTGGGCCTCCTCCGTGGAGGCGCCGAGGTGGGGCGTCACGACGACCGACTCGAACTCGAAGAGCGGCGACTCGGTGGTGGGCTCCTTGGCGAAGACGTCGAGGCCGGCCCCCGCCACCCGGCCGTCGCGGATCGCATCGGCCAGCGCCATCTCGTCGACGATGCCACCGCGCGCCGCGTTGACGATGCGCACGGTCGGCTTGACCTTCTTGAGCGCCTCCTCGCCGATGAGACCGACGGTCTCCGGCGTCTTCGGCAGGTGCACGGTGATGAAGTCCGACTCGGCCAGCAGCTCGTCGAGCCCCACGAGCCGGGCACCGAGCTGGCCGGCCTTGGCCGCCGACGTGTACGGGTCGTACGCGAGCAGCGTCACGCCGAACCCCTTCAGCCGCTCGGCCACCAGCGCACCGATCCGGCCCAGCCCCACGATTCCGACGGTCTTGTCGAGCAGCTCGACGCCGCCGTACTGGCTCCGCTTCCACGCGCCGCCCTTGAGCGACGAGCTGGCGGGGGCGATGTTGCGCGCGGTGGCCAGCAGCAGTCCGATGGCCAGCTCGGCCGCCGACGTGATGTTCGACGTCGGCGCGTTGACGACCATGACCCCGGCCTGGGTGGCGGCCGGGACGTCGACGTTGTCGAGGCCGACCCCCGCCCGCGCGATGACCTTGAGCTTCCTCGCGGCGGCGATCGCCTCGGCGTCCATCTGGGTGGCGGACCGGATCAGCACCGCGTCGACGTCGACGAGCCCGGGCAGCAGCTGCGCCCGGTCGGCTCCGTCGAGGTGGCGGATCTCGAAGTCGGGGCCGAGGGCGTCGATCGTCGCGGGCGAGAGCTCCTCGGCGATCAGGACGACGGGCTTGGTCACGTCAGGGTCCTATCAGGCGGTACGTCGTTCGGGGTATGCGGCGAGCACGGCACCGCGGTGTGCCGCCAGGAGTCTAGGACCGGGTACTCCACGCGCCGGACCACGACCATCCCGTGGGACGGCCGTCCCGCATATCGGACGCCAGAACCCGCACCGAACCTTTACCGGCGGGAACGACCGAACGCCTCGAAGGCCATGCGCGACACGATGAGCAACGCGATGACGACGACCACGACGCCGACGATGGCCACCGGCCGGATCCGAGAGGCGACGAGCAGGCACCCCACGACGACGGCGCCGATGGCGATCGCCCAGGACTGCCACGGTGCCATCGTTCGGCGAGTCATTCCCGAAGTCTAGGCGTCGGCGCTGGACAGCCTGGAAGATGCCTATGGAAGAGACCACTCTCAGCAGAGAGGCACGCTGTGACCGCTTCACCAGCCAAACGCCCGGGCGGCGTGACGTTCCTCGGCGTCCTCGTCATCATCTCGGGGATCCTCTTCGTGATCTCGGGGCTCCTGGGCATCCTCGCCTCGTCGAGCAGCGACCTGACGAGCAACCAGAAGACGACGCTGCTCGTGATCAGCGTTGTCATCCTGATCATCGGCATCATCGAGATCGCGGTCGCGCGCGGTCTGTTCCGCGGCAGCAACGGCGCCCGCCTCATCGTGGCCGTCCTGAACATCGTGACGATCGTCGGCGCCCTGTTCGCGGCCTTCACCCCCGGCAACCAACGCGGGACCTCGATCGGCCAGGTGGTCATCGCGATCATCGTCCTGGCGCTGCTGTACTCGGGGAGCGCCAACGAGTTCTTCAACCGGTCGAAGGCGCCGACCGTCTGAGACCGAGCACTTCTGGTGATGCCGCGTCACTGCCGGTGGCGCGGCATACCTATGCCGGCTGGCCGTCGCCCTCTCGGGCCGCGCGGCGGCGGCGCACCAGCCACGTCACGCCGACCACCACGAGGATCGCGGCGACGCCGCCGATGACCCACGGCCAGGGGTGGTCCCCGAACCACGCCGCCAGGACCGCGAACCCGATCGTCGTGTAGATCGCGGCCCAGAACAGCGCCCCGACCACGACCCCCGGTACGTAGCGCCACCACGGCATCCGGAGCGCGCCCGCCGCCGCGTTGACCGCGGTCTGGAACCCGATGGTGAGGAACGAGACCGCGACCGCCGGCGCCCCGAAACGGCCGACGACCGCCTCCGCCCGGTGGACCGCCGGCCGGTCGAGATGCTGGGCCAGGCGGGTGCGCTGGCCGCCGTAGCGCAGCGCCCGACCCGCCCAGTAGGTCGCACTCCCCCGCGCTAGCGCCAGCAGGAAGAACGCGCCGAACGTCAGCGCATACGGCCAGTCGCTCACGCCGTCAGTCTAGGAACGCCGCCTCAGCGCGCCGCCGACCCTTCGACGTAGTCGCTGTCGCTGTCCTTGATCCAGCTCATCAACCCACGCAGCTCCTTGCCGGTGGCCTCGATCGGGTGCTGGGCCCCCTTCTCGCGCAGCGCCTTGAACTCCGGGGCGCCCGCGTCCTGGTCGTCGATGAACCGCTGGGCGAACGCGCCGCTCTTGATGTCGGCGAGCACCGCCTGCATGTTCTCCTTGACGTGCGGGTCGATGACGCGCGGGCCGGAGACGTAGTCGCCGTACTCCGCGGTGTCGGAGACCGACCAGCGCTGCTTGGCGATGCCGCCCTCGATCATGAGGTCGACGATGAGCTTCAGCTCGTGCAGGCACTCGAAGTAGGCGACCTCCGGCTGGTACCCCGCCTCGACCAGCGTCTCGAAGCCGTACATCACCAGCTGCGACGCACCACCGCAGAGCACCGACTGCTCACCGAACAGGTCGGTCTCGGTCTCCTCGGTGAACGTCGTCTTGATGCCGCCGGCCCGCAGACCCCCGATGGCCTTGGCGTAGGACTGCGCCAGGTCCCAGGCCTGCCCGGACGGGTCCTGCTCGACGGCCAGCAGCACGGGTACGCCACGGCCGTCGGCGAACTCGCGACGGACCAGGTGGCCGGGACCCTTCGGCGCGACCATGAGCACGTCGGAGCCGGCCTCGGGCTTGATGTAGCCGAACCGGATGTTGAAGCCGTGCCCGAAGAGCAGCGCGGCGCCCTCCTTGAGGTTCGGCTGGATCTCGTTGGCGTAGACGTGCCGCTGGACCTGGTCCGGCGTGAGGATGACGACGAGGTCGGCCTCTTTCACCGCGTCCGCGACGGACTTCACCGTCAGGCCCTCGGCCTCCGCCTTCGCCTTGGACTTGCTGCCCTCGGCGAGGCCGACGCGGACGTCGACACCGGAGTCGCGCAGGTTGAGCGCGTGGGCGTGGCCCTGGCTCCCGTAGCCGATGACGGCGACCTTCTGGCCCTGGATGACGGACAGGTCGGCATCGTCGTCGTAGAACATCTCGGCCATCGTGGCCAGCTCCTTCTCGTTGAGGGACAAGCGTTTTCGGTATGCGGGTGGCTCAGGCGGTGCGCAGGCTCCGGTCGGTGATCGACCGAGGACCGCGGCCCACGCCGACGATCCCGGACTGGACGAGCTCGCGCACCCCGAAGGGCTCGAGGACGTGCAGCAGGGCCTGGACCTTCTCGGACTTGCCGGTGCACTCAATGGTCAGGCTGTCGTGCGCGACGTCGATCACCTTGGCGCGGAACAGCTCCACGGTCTCGAGGATGCTCGACCGGGTGGTCGGGTCGGCCCGCACCTTGATGAGGACGACCTGACGCTGCACCGATGCGTTCGGGTCGAGCTCGACGACCTTGAGGACCTCGACCAGCTTGTTGAGCTGCTTGGTCACCTGCTCGAGCGGGAACTCCTCGACGTCGACGACGACCGTCATCCGCGAGATGTCGGAGTGCTCGGTCGGGCCGACCGCCAGGGAGTCGATGTTGAAGCCGCGCCGCGAGAACAGGCCGGCGATGCGGGCCAGGACGCCGGGCTTGTCCTCGACCAGGACGGACAGGGTGTGCTTGCTCATCGTCGCGCTCCTCTCAGTCCTCGCGGTCCCACACGGGGGCCTCGCCACGGGCGTTGAGGATCTTGTCGTTGCTGACCCCGGCGGGCACCATCGGCCAGACCATCGCGTCCGGGTGGACGATGAAGTCGATGACGACCGGGCGGTCGTTGACCTCCAGCGCCTGTCGGATCACCGCGTCGACGTCCTCCTGCTTCTCCGCCCGCAGCCCGAGGCAGCCGTAGGCCTCGGCCAGCTTGACGAAGTCCGGGATCCGCTGGTGGCTGCTGGTGTGCAGGTCGGTGTTGGAGTAGCGCTCGTTGTAGAACAGCGTCTGCCACTGCCGCACCATGCCGAGGCTGGAGTTGTTGATGATCGCCACCTTGATGGGGATCTGGTTGATGACGCAGGTGGCCAGCTCCTGGTTGGTCATCTGGAAGCAGCCGTCGCCGTCGATCGCCCACACGACGCGGTCCGGCTCGCCCACCTTGGCGCCCATGGCCGCCGGCACCGAGTAGCCCATCGTGCCGAGGCCACCAGAGTTCAGCCAGGCGTTCGGCCGCTCGTACTGGACGTACTGGGCTGCCCACATCTGGTGCTGGCCGACGCCGGCGACGTAGACGCCCTCCGGGCCGGTCAGCTGCCCGATCCGCTCGATGACGTACTGGGGCTCGAGGCGGTCCGGGTAGTCGGTGTAGCCCAGCGGGAAGGTGGCCTTCCACTCCTGGGTGGTCGTCCGCCACTCGCTGTAGTCGGCGTCCCCCAGACCCTCTTCGGTCAGCAGCGTGACGAGGTCACGGATGACCTCCTTCGCGTCGCCGACGATCGGGACGTCGGCGACCCGGTTCTTGGAGATCTCCGCCGGGTCGATGTCGGCGTGGATGATCTTGGCCCCCGTCGCGAACGTCGACAGCTGGCCGGTGACCCGGTCGTCGAACCGGGCACCGATGGTGATGAGCAGGTCGGACTTCTGCAGGGCCGTCACCGCGGCGACGGTGCCATGCATGCCCGGCATACCGAGGTTCAGGGCGTGCGAGTCCGGGACCGCACCACGCGCCATCAGCGTCGTCACGACCGGGATCTGGGTGAGCTCGACGAGCTGCCGCAGCTCGTCGCTGGCGCCGCTGCGGATGACCCCACCGCCGATGTAGAGGACCGGCTGCTTGGCCGCGGTGATGAGTCGGGCCGCCTCCCGGATCTGCTTGCTGTGCGGGCGGATCACCGGGCGGTACCCGGGCAGGTCGATCTGCGGCGGCCACGAGAACGTCGTGGTGCTCTGCAAAGCGTCCTTACTGATGTCGACGAGCACCGGCCCGGGGCGGCCGGTCGACGCGACGTGGAACGCCTCGGCGAGCGCCCGCGGGATCTCCGACGCGTCGGTGACGAGGTAGTTGTGCTTGGTGATGGGCATGGTGATGCCCCGGATGTCGGCCTCCTGGAAGGCGTCGGTGCCGATCGCCTTGCTCGACACCTGGCCGGTGATGGCGACGATGGGCATCGAGTCCATGTAGGCGTCGGCCAGCGGGGTGACGAGGTTGGTCGCCCCCGGTCCCGACGTCGCCATGCAGACACCGACGCGACCGGTCGCCGCCGCGTACCCTTCGGCGGCGTGGCCGGCCCCCTGCTCGTGGCGCACGAGGATGTGCCGCACGGTGGGCGAGTCCATCAGCGGGTCGTAGGCCGGCAGGATCGCGCCGCCGGGGATGCCGAAGACGGTGTCCACGCCGAGGCGCTCGAGCGACTTGACCAGGGCCTGCGCGCCGGTGACCTGCTCCGGCGCCGGCGTGGGCGGCTGGGACGCGGAGCGCGGGTGCGCTGCCGCGACCGCAGCGGGCGGTCCGCTGGGAGCGTGGGGTACCGGCCGTGGAGCGCTGCTCGGCGCCGGCGCGACGGTGGCCGTCGGCGCCGCGGAGCGCGGGCGGGGGTGGGCGTGCTGGGCCACATCTGCCGGGGTGGGTCGCACCGGTGTCGCGCCGTTGCTCACTGATCCACTGCTTTCACTCGGTGTTCGCTGGTCGTTCGCAGGTCGTTCGCTGGTCGTTCGCTGGTCGTTCGCTCGTCGTGCTGCTGTCGCCGCTCATGAAAAAACCCTCCGGTCCGCGAAGGACAGAAGGGCAGCGCGCTGAGGGGGTCGGCTGGTTCGCCTGCTCAGACGCGCTTGGGGAGTACGAGGACTCGGGCCACGCCCCCACCGTGCTCCCGGGCAGCGTGTCGTGTCAACCGGCGGACACCCCCGTCTCAGCATCCGGCTGTCCGTCCCGCGGGATGGACGCCTCAGCTGATGTTCATGCGCGACTTCAGGGTGTCTCGCTTGTCCTCGAACCGGGCCGCCTGCTTGTCGAGGCCATCCATGAAGTTGGACAACTCCGTGCGCGCCGCCTCCCCCTCCTGCGACAGGCCTTCGAGCTCGAAGATCTTCCAGTAGCGCAGCACCGGCATGACGACCTCGTCGCGGTGCGAGCGCAGGTCGTAGATGCCGGCGACGGCCATCTCGACCGCCTTGCGCTGGAACCCGGGGATGTCGGAGCCGGGCATCCTGAACCCGGTGACCACCTCGAGGATCGCCTGCACCGCCTGGTCGGGCGCGAGCTCGATCGCGGCCTGCATGAGGTTCCGGTAGAAGACCATGTGGAGGTTCTCGTCAGCCGCGATCCGGGCGAGCAGCCTCTCCGCCATCGGGTCGTCGGTGTACTTGCCAGTGTTGCGGTGGCTGACCCGGGTAGCGAGCTCCTGGAACGAGACGTAGGCGAGCGAGTGCATCATCGAGTCGCCGTGGTCCGCGGAGTAACCCTGAGACATGTGGGTCATCCGGAACCGCTCGAGCTCAACCGGGTCGACCGAGCGCTTCACCACGAGGTAGTCGCGCATGGCGATCCCGTGGCGGCCCTCCTCAGCGGTCCAGCGGTGGACCCAGGAGCCCCACGCGTCGTCGCGCCCGAAGATCGTCGCGATCTCGTGGTGGTAGCTGGGCAGGTTGTCCTCGGTGAGGAGGTTGACGAGGAGCGCGTTGCGGGCGACCTCGCTCATCGGCGAGTCCTCAGGGGTCCACGGGTCGCCACCCATGATCCCGTCGAAGTTCCGCCCGTCGCTCCACGGGATGTAGTCGTGCGGGAACCACTCCTTGGCGACCTGGAGGTGCCGGTTCAGCTCCTTCTCGACGACCTGGTTCAGCTCGCGCAGCAGATCGGTCTCGGACCAGGTCGTCGTCATGGTCCCGAGGTTACGCCACCGTAGGTCCCCCTAAACCGGATGCGCGGCCGCTGGTTCGCCGCGACGCTGTGGCCCTATGGAGCTGCCCGCCGGCGTCACTACCCGAACGCTGCGCCCCGACGACGCGCGCGCCGTCTTCGACCTCCTGGTCGACTCGCAGACCCTCGACGCCGGTGAGCCCTCGGTCGACCTCGAGGACGTCGTCGGCGACTGGCAGCGACCAAGCTTCGATCTCGCCACCCACGCCGTCGGTGTCGAGGACGCCGGCCGCCTCGTCGGCTACGCCCACGTCGCGAACGGCCGGTACGCCGACGCCGTGGTCGCGTCGACCCACCGGGCACGGGGGATCGGGATGTGGCTGGCGGGCTGGACCCAGGCCGAGGCGAAGCGGCAGGGCGGGTCCATGGTCGGGATGCCGGTCCCTGTGGCCAGCGACGGTGACCACCTGCTCGAGCGGCTGGGCTACCACGTCGCCTGGACGTCCTGGGTGCTCCAGCTGGGCGACGGCGAGCAGATCGAGAGTCAGCCGCTGCCGGAGGGATATGCGGTCCGGCCCTTCCGCCCGGGCGAGGAGCACGCCGCATACCGGATCGTCGAGGACGCCTTCAACGAGTGGCCGGACCGCCAGCCGGTGGCGTACGACGACTGGGCGGCCCGGGTCGTCCGGCGGCCGGGTTTCGAGCCCTGGCACCTGCGCCTGGCGAGCGATCCGGACGGCGAGGTCGTGGGCGTGGGGTACGTCTTCGTCAGCGGGGAGTACGGGTACGTCCCGACCCTCGCGGTGCGCCGCGACCGGCGCGGGCTGGGCCTCGCGCGGGCCCTGCTCGTCGACTGCTTCGCGGTGGCGCGGGAGCACGGCGCGTCACGCTCCGAGCTGTCCACCGACTCGCGGACCGGCGCGCTCGGACTCTACGAACGGGTCGGTATGCGAGTCACCTCGACCTGGGTCCACCGCGCCGTCGCGCTCTGACCCAGCCACTGACGACGCCCGCAAGCCCGCAGGCCGCCCGCCCCTGGTCCGTCGAGAAGTGGGGGGCGGCGTCAGGCGGTCAGTCGCAGACGGCGCCCTTGCTGGCGCTGCCGACGAGCCTGCGGTACTTACCGAGGACGCCGCGCGGGTACTTCGACTCCGGCGGCGCGAACCCCTCCGCGCGCGTCGCCAGCTCCTCCGGCGAGACGTCGAGGTCGAGGGTGCCCCGGGCGACGTCGAGGACGATGGTGTCGCCGTCGCGCACGAACGCGATCGGCCCGCCGTCCACCGCCTCCGGCGCCACGTGGCCGACACACAGCCCCGTCGTCCCTCCCGAGAACCGGCCGTCGGTCAGCAGCAGCACGTCCTTGCCGAGGCCGGCGCCCTTGATCGCCCCGGTGACGGCGAGCATCTCGCGCATGCCCGGGCCGCCCTTGGGGCCCTCGTAGCGGATCACGAGGACGTCGCCCGCCTTCAGCGAGCCGTTCTCGACAGCGTCCATCGCGGCCCGCTCGCCGTCGAACACCCGAGCCGTGCCGGTGAAGACGTCGGAGTCGAACCCGGCCGACTTGACTACGGCCCCTTCGGGGGCGAGCGACCCGGTGAGGATGGTGATCCCGCCGGTCTTGTGGATCGGCTCATTCAGCGCGCGGAGCACCTTGCCGTCCGGGTCGGGCGGGTTGATCCCGGCGAGGTTCTCGGCGACGGTCTTGCCGGTCACCGTCAGGCAGTCGCCGTGGAGCAGGCCCGCGTCGAGCAGTGCCTTCATCACCACGGGCACCCCGCCGACGCGGTCGATGTCGGTCATGACGTATGCGCCGAACGGCTTGACGTCGGCGAGGTGCGGCACCCGGCTGCCGATCTTCCGGAAGTCGTCGATGGTCAGGTCGACGTCGGCCTCGTGGGCGATGGCCAGCAGGTGGAGCACGGCGTTGGTCGAGCCGCCGAAGGCCATGACGACGGCGATGGCGTTCTCGAACGCCTCCTTGGTCATGATCTGGCGGGCGGTGATCCCGCGTCGCAGCATCTCGACGACTGCCTCGCCGGACTTGCGGGCGAACCCGTCCCGCCGCCGGTCGGTCGCCGGGGGCGCCGCGGAGCCCGGCATCGACATCCCCATCGCCTCGGCCACCGACGCCATCGTGTTGGCGGTGTACATGCCGCCGCAGGCCCCCTCGCCGGGACAGATGGCCCGCTCGATGGCGTCGACGTCGGCGCGCGACATCTTGCCCGCCGCGCAGGCGCCGACGGCCTCGAAGGCGTCGATGATCGTGACCGTCTTCTCCGAGCCGTCCGAGAGCTTGGCGATGCCCGGGAGGATCGATCCCGCATACAGGAACACCGACGCGAGGTCGAGCCGCGCGGCGGCCATCAGCATCCCCGGCAGCGACTTGTCACAGCCGGCGAGCAGGACCGACCCGTCGAGCCGCTCGGCCATCATCACCGTCTCGACCGAGTCAGCGATGACCTCCCGCGAGACGAGGGAGAAGTGCATCCCCTCGTGGCCCATCGAGATGCCGTCGGACACCGAGATGGTGCCGAACTCCAACGGGTAGCCGCCCGCCGAGAACACCCCGTCCTTGACCGCGCCGGCCAGCCGCTCCAGCGACAGGTTGCACGGGGTGATCTCGTTCCACGAGCTGGCGACCCCGATCTGCGGCTTGGCGAAGTCGTCGTCGCCCATGCCGACGGCCCGGAGCATCCCTCGCGCGGCGGCCTTCTCGAGGCCGTCTGTGACATCGCGGCTGCGGGGCTTCAGATCGGGTGTCGTCGAGGTCGGGACCGTCATGGCCCCGAGCGTACGGCGTCAGACCTCGGGCACCGTCGCGCCGGTCGGGTCGACATCGCTCACGGGGACCGCGGTCTCGAAGAGCGGCGCGACAAGGGCGGCGATCGCTCCGCCGACCAGGGGGAAGACGATGAACACCCAGAGCTGGGTCAACGGCGTGCCGCCGTTGAACAGCGCGGGGCCGATGGAGCGGGCGGGGTTCACCGAGGTGCCGTCGAGCGGGATGCCGACGAGGTGGATCACCGTCAGCACCAGGCCGATCGCGAGGCCGGCGAAGCCCGGCGCAGCGGCCCGGCTGGTCACGAGGAGCACGACCAGGACCAGCAGGAAGGTCATGACGACCTCGATGACCATCGCGCCGCCGAGGCTGACGGTCTTGCCGTACTCGTTGGTGCCGAGGGCGCCGGTCTCGTCCGTCGCGCCGCCGAAGCCGGACACCATGAGCTTCAGCAGGGCGGCCGCGACGATGCCGCCGATGACCTGCGCGACCCAGTAGGTCACCGCCTCGCGCATGGTGATTCCCTTGCGCATCAACAAACCGAGCGTCACCGCCGGGTTGACGTGACACCCCGAGACCGGCCCGATGGCATAGGCGAGGGCGAGCAGCACGAAGCCGAACGCGACGGCTACGCCGAGCTTGCCGATGGTCTGAATGCCGAACACCGCGGCGCCGACAGCGAAGAAGACGAGGATGAACGTGCCGACCCCCTCGGCGAGCGCCTTGCGGGTCGTGTCCGGAGCAGGAGCGGTCGAACGGGTGGGGGCAGGAGCGGTATCGGCCATGGACTTCCCCGATTCTTGAGGCCGTCAGGATCGTGATCCGTTGCGTTCCGGAGTCTAGATGCACGGACCCCACCAGAAAGAGGAGTAACACGCCCGAATCGCGTCGCTCGCGCTGGGCTACCCGCGGCAGACGTGGAACCGCTCGAGGTCGCAGTCGCCGGCCGAGAGGTCCGGCCAGTCACCGGCGTACCGGAGAACGGCGAGCCCGCAGGTCGGGTAGCCCTCCCCCATGGCGACGTGAGCGTCGTGCGATCCCTGCCCGTCGGTGAGGCCGCTGGCGAGGTCCGGGATGGTCGGCGCGTGGCCGACGAGCACGACGGTGCGCACCTCCCCCGCATCCTCTCGGATCGTCTCGAGGATGCCCGATGTGCCGCTCTGGTAGACCGACCGCCGGTACTCGACGAACTCGGTATGCGCGCCGCCACGGGCCGCGAACTCCCAGGTCTGACGGGTGCGCCGGGAGGTCGAGCAGATGACGAGCTCCGCGACGATCCCCTCGTCGCGCAGCCACGTGCCGGCTGCCGCAGCGTCCCGGGCCCCGCGGTCGGTCAGCTCGCGGTCGTGGTCGGGCTTGCCCGGAACCTGTTCGGCCTTGGCGTGGCGCAGCAGGACCAGCGTGCGGTCGTCGCTGACTCGGCTCATGGGGAGAGCATCCTCCGAGCGCCCCGGCCGCACCACCGAGAAATGAGCGACCGGAGGATGCGGACTCGGGGGCGTCGGCGGTCCTACGCTCGCACCGTGGACGACGCGCCCCGCACCGGAGCCCGGACCGTTGTCGACGTGTCCGCACCGCGACCGGTCGACCGCGCCTGGGTCGACGAGGCGGTCCGCCGGATCACCGCTGACGCCAACCGGAGCGCCGACACCCACCTGGTGCACGTCGAGCTGCCCGACGGCTGGGACGTCGACCTCTACCTCAAGGACGAGTCGACCCATCCGACGGGAAGCCTCAAGCACCGGCTCGCCCGGTCACTGTTCCTGTACGCGATCTGCAACGGCGAGATCGGGCCGGGGACGACGGTCACCGAGGCGTCCAGCGGGTCGACGGCGGTGTCCGAGGCGTACTTCGCACGGATGCTCGGGCTACCGTTCGTCGCCGTCATGGCGCGGACGACCAGCCTGGAGAAGGTCGCGCTCATCGAGCGCGAGGGCGGGACCTGCCATCTCGTCGACGACCCCTCCGCCGTCTACGACACGGCGCGGTCCATCGCCAACGCGACGTCCGGCCACTACCTCGACCAGTTCACCCACGCCGAACGGGCGACCGACTGGCGCGGCAACAACAACATCGCCGAGTCGATCTTCGAACAGATGGGCCACGAACGGCATCCGGTCCCGACCTGGGTCGTCGTCGGTGCCGGGACCGGCGGGACGAGCGCGACCATCGGCCGGTTCGTGCGCTACCGGGCCCTGTCGACCAAGGTGGCGGTCGTCGACCCGGAGAACTCCGCGTTCCTCATGGCGTTCCAGGAACGCTCGACCGAGGGCGCGCGCGGGTCCCGGATCGAGGGGATCGGCCGTCCTCGCGTCGAGCCGAGCTTCCTGCCCACCGTCGTGGACCGGATGATCGGGATCCCCGACGCGGCGTCGATCGCGGCGATGCGGTACCTCCAGGACCGGACCGGGATCCGGGCCGGCGGGTCGACCGGCACGAACCTCTACGGGTCACTGCGGATCGCGTGCGAGATGCGGGCCGCGGGGCAGCCCGGGAGCATCGTCACGCTCATGTGCGACCCGCGCGAGCGGTACGTCGGTACCTACGCCGACGACGGCTGGCTGGCGTCACAGGGTCTGGACCTCGCGCCGTACCTCGGGGTCCTCGAGCGCGCCTGGACGACCGGCGAGTGGACCGGCTGACCGAGCCGTCAGGGTGAGACGACGCTCTCGAGCGCACGGCCCTCGGCGTAGGCCGCGAGCTGGCGTCGCACGAGGGCCAGGGCGCGTGGCCGGAAGGCCGTGCTGGCGCCACCGACGTGCGGCGACACGAGGACGTTCGGAGTCGACCAGAGCGGGTGGTCCGCCGGCAGGGGCTCGGGATCGGTGACGTCGACCGCGACCCGCAGGCGGCCGCTGGCCGCCTCGGCGAGCAGCGCGTCGGTGTCGGCGACCTTGCCGCGGGCCACGTTGACCAGGAGGGCGCCGTCCTTCATGGCCGCGAGGAACCCCGCGTCGACCAGGCCGGCCGTCGCGTCGGTGAGCGGGGTGATGACGACGACGACGTCCTGCTCCGGCAGCAGCGCCGGCAGCTCGTCGATGCCGTGCACCGCCTCGACCAGCTCGTCGCCGGTGCGGGCGCGGCGGGCGACCGCGGTGACGGTGGTCTCGAACGACAGCAGCCGCGCGGCGATCGCTCGACCGACCTTGCCGTACCCCACGACGAGCACCCGCCGGTCGGCCAGCGCCGGCCAGATCCGGGTGGGTAGCCAGTGGTGCCGGTCCTGGGCGCGGACGAAGTCGGGAACCCCGCGGATCGAGGCCAGGATCAGCGTGAGTGCGAGCTCGGCGGTCGACGCGTCGTGGATGCCGCCGCCGCTGCACAACGTCACCCCGCGCGGCAGGTGGGGCGTCACGTTGTCGTACCCGGCGGTCAGGAGCTGGACCAGCTCGAGCCTCGGTAGCGTCCCGAGCAGGTCGAGGCGCTGGTGCGGGTCGAGGTACGGCGGCACGACGACGGCGACCTCGTCGGCCCGCGGATGGGGTTCGTGGATGTCCCACGTGACCATCTCGAGGCCCGGGATCTCGCCGGTGTCCGCCACCCAGGACGCGTCCGGCATCGTCACGAGAGCCATGTGGCGAACCTACCGGGCCGCTCTTGCGTTGAGCCGGTATGCCTGGCGCCAACCCCCAGCCCCACGCCACGTCGCTCTCGCGCCGCGCCGTGCTCGGCGTCGGTGCCCTGGGGGCCCTGGCCCTCGCGGGCTGCACGTCCGGCAGCGGTTCTGGGTCCGGTTCCGGCTCGGGGGCCGACTCGGCGGCCGGCACCGCGACGAGCGGCACCTCGGCGGCGGGGTCGTCCAGCGCGACCGGCTCCACGACGTCGGCGACGTCGGCGACGTCGGGGACGTCGGCGTCCACTGGTGCCCGGGCTGCGCTCTCGGCACCGGTCGACGCGGCGACCGGGCTGCGGGTGCCGTGGAGCGGCGCGGTGCTCCCGGACGGGTCGGTCCTCGTCAGCGAACGGGACACTGCGCTGGTCAAGCGGATCCCGGCCGGGGGCGGCGCGGTCGAGACGGTCGGCACCGTCCAGGGGGTCGACGCCGGCGGCGAGGGCGGACTGCTCGGGCTGGCCGTCGACACGGCAACCTACGCGAGCACACCGGTGCTGTACGCGTACGTCACCGCCGGTTCGGACAACCGGGTGGTGACCATCGCCATGGGCGGCGGTCGCTTCGGAGCGCAGACGCCGATCATTACAGGTATCCCCAAGGGCAACATCCACAACGGCGGCCGGCTGAAGTTCGGCCCGGACCGGTTCCTCTACGTCACGACCGGTGAGACCGGACGGACCGGCAACTCGCAGAACCGGGACAGTCTCGGCGGCAAGATCCTGCGCGTCACGACGTCCGGCGAGGCGGCGCCCGGCAACCCGTTCCCGGGGTCGCGGGTGTGGTCCTGGGGTCACCGGAACGTCCAGGGGATCGCGTGGAGCGCGGGCGGCCAGATGTGGGCGAGCGAGTTCGGGCAGGACACGTGGGACGAGCTGAACGTCATCACGCCGGGCTCGAACTACGGGTGGCCGACGGTCGAGGGGATGGCGGGGCAGAGCGGGTTCATCGACCCGGTGCGGCAGTGGCACACGGACGAGGCGTCGCCCAGCGGCATCGGCATCGGACCGGACGGCGCGGTGCTCATGGCGGCTCTGCGCGGGCAGGCGCTATGGAAGGTCCCGGTCGGCTCCGACGGCTCGACCGGAGAGCCGGAGAAGCTGCTGGACGGGGAGTACGGGCGGCTGCGGGACGTGTTCGTCGGTCCGGACGGCAACGTCTGGATCATCACGAACAACACCTCCCGCGGACAGGTACGCGACGGCGACGACCGAGTCGTCCGGCTCCCGCAGTCACTGACCGGCTGAGCCCGTCCTACGCTGACGGGACGAGCCGACGACGGCCTCGTACGGGCGACGAAGGGGTGGGCCAGATGTCGGAGATCGACGAGATCCTCAGCCAGGTGCCGATGGACCAGGTGGCGGCCGCTCTCGGCGTCGACCAGAGCGAGGCCGAGGCGGCCACCCGTACGGCGATCCCGGCGCTGCTCGGCGGCATGCAGGCCAACGCCGCCGACCCGGCGGGAGCCGCGTCGTTGACCAGCGCCGTCGAGTCGCATGACCCGTCGGTGCTCGGTTCGGGGCTCGACCAGATCGACACGCAGGACGGCCAGCGGATCGTCCAGAACGTCTTCGGGGAGCAGACCCCCGACGTGATGGCGCGGCTCGGCGGGGCCACACCCGGCGAGGGGTCCAGCCTGATCCAGAAGCTGCTGCCGATCATCGCGCCGATCGTCATGGCCTACCTCGCGAAGAAGCTCCAGGGCGCCGCCGGTTCGACGAGCGCGCCGGCGACCGACGACCCGATGGGCGGTCTCGGCGGCATGCTGGGTGGCACGGGTGGTTCCGGGGGGCTCGGTGACGTACTCGGGTCGGTCCTCGGGGGTGGTGCGGCCGGCGGCGCCGCGGGCAGCCAGGGCGGCGGGATCGGCGACATCCTCGGCCAGGTGCTCGGTGGGGCTGGTGGCGCTCAGACGCAACCAGGAACGCCCGCGGGCCAGGGCGGTCTGGGCGACCTGCTCGGCGGCGTCCTCGGTGGACTCCTCGGCGGCGGGAAGCGCTAGCCGCGCAGCGCCCGGCTTCCACCACGGCGCAGGGCTGAGCTTCGCGCGCCGGGACGCTTCGAAACTGCGTAGTGCGTCCGGTCTGAAGCGGGAAGCGCGGTCAGGGAGTGAGCCTGGCGAGGACGATCTCCCGAACCTTCGTGGCGGCGGTGGCCGGTTGGATCAGTCAGAGTTGCGCGTCAGGGTGCGTCTGGTGTCGTCATGACAGCACCGGCCGCACCCTGACGCTGCGGGTCCTGTCGGGGGTCCTGTCGCGGGTCATGTCGCAGCCGGGGTCGTGATCACGACCTCCTGAGCGACATGACGTGCGACATGACGTGCGACATGACGTGCGACATGACGTGCGACATGACGTGCGACATGACCGCACACGCCCGGTGCGTGACGCCATCCCACCCGCGACGGCCACCAGGCCGGCACCCGCAGGCGGTCAGGGGGTGAGCTTGGCCAGGACGATCTCGCGCACCTTGGCGGCGTCGGCCTGGCCCTTCATCTGCTTCATGACCTGACCGATCAGGGCGCCGGCCGCCTGGACCTTGCCGCCGCGCACCTTCTCCGCGACGTCCGGGTTGGCCGCGATCGCCGCGTCGACGGCCGCCTCCAGCGCCGAGTCGTCCGACACCATCTCCAGGCCGAGCGCGTCGGCGACGGCGGTCGGCGAACCGTCCCCGGCCAGCACCCCGTCGAGGACCTGGCGAGCCATCGAGTCGTTCAGCCGCCCGGAGGTCACCAGCCCGTCCAGCTCGGCAACGAGCGCCGGGGTGAGGCCGGCCGACGTCGCATACTCGCCGACATCGACGCCCGAGGCACTGGCCCGCCGGGCCACCTCTCCACTCCACCACTTGCGCGCTCCGGCGGGCGTCGCACCGGCCGCGATAGTCTCCTCGACGATCTCGACCGCACCGGCGTTGGCGACGTCGCGCATCTCGAGATCCGTGTAGCCCCAAGCAGTCTGGAGCCGCTTGCGCCGCTCCCCCGGAGGCTCGGGCAGCGTCTGCCGCAGGGCCGCCACCAGCTCCGACGACGGGGCGACCGGCACCAGGTCGGGCTCGGGGAAGTACCGGTAGTCCATGGCGTCGCTCTTCTCACGCCCGGACGTCGTCACGCCGGTGTCCTCGTGCCAGTGCCTGGTCTCCTGGACGATCCGGCCACCGCCCCGCAGGATCGCCGCCTGGCGCGTGATCTCGTAGCGCACCGCCCGCTCGACCGACCGCAACGAGTTGACGTTCTTGGTCTCGGTCCGGGTGCCCAGCGGCACCGACTCCTGCTCGTCGTCCAGGCGCGGCCGCAGCGACACGTTGGCGTCGCAGCGCAGTGACCCCTGTTCCATCCGCACGTCCGAGACCTCGAGGGCGCGCAGCAGGTCACGCAGGGCACCGACGTAGGCCCGCGCGATCTCCGGCGCGCGCTCGCCCACGCCGGTCATCGGTTTGGTGACGATCTCGATGAGCGGGATCCCGGCCCGGTTGTAGTCGACCAGCGAGTGGTCGGCGCCGTGGATGCGGCCGGTCGCGCCGCCCAGGTGCAGCGTCTTGCCGGTGTCCTCCTCCATGTGCGCGCGCTCGATCTCCACCCGGTAGACCGACCCGTCCTCGAGCTCGACGTCGAGCCGGCCGTTGAACGCGATCGGCTCGTCGTACTGCGACGTCTGGAAGTTCTTCGGCATGTCCGGGTAGAAGTAGTTCTTGCGCGCGAACCGGCACCACGGCGCGATGGTGCAGTTGAGGGCCAGCCCGATCCGGATCGCCGACTCGACGGCCACCTCGTTGACCACTGGCAGCGCACCGGGCAGGCCGAGGCACACCGGGCATACCTGCGTGTTGGGCTCGGCGCCGAACCCCGTGGCGCACCCGCAGAACATCTTGGTCGCGGTGTTGAGCTCGACGTGGACCTCGAGCCCGAGGACCGGGTCGTATGCGGCGATGGCGTCCTCGTAGGGGAGCAGGGCCTCGCGGGCCTCGGTGGTGGTCATCGGGAGGCTCCCTTCGGAAGGTCGGGCGCGCGGTCGAGCAGTGGTCCACCCCAGCGGTCGAGCAGGGCGGCCTCGAGGGCCGCGCCGGCGGCATACAGACGGTCGTCCTGGGTCGCCGGGGCGAGGAACTGGATGCCGGTCGGCAGGCCGTCCTCGGGGGCGAGGCCTGTGGGGATCGACATCCCGGGCACGCCGGCGAGGTTGGCCGGGATGGTGGCGACATCGTTGAGGTACATGGCGAGCGGGTCGTCGAGCTTCTCGCCGATGGGGAACGCCGTGGTCGGCGCGGTCGGCGAGACGAGCACGTCGGCGACCTCGAAGGCGCGGGCGAAGTCGTCGGCGATCAGCCGCCGGACCTTCTGGGCCTGGCCGTAGTAGGCGTCGTAGTAGCCGGAGGACAGGGCGTAGGTGCCGAGGATGATCCGTCGCTTGACCTCCGGCCCGAACCCGGCGTCGCGCGTGGCGGCCATGACCTGCTCGGCGCTGGGGTCGCCGTCGGGCAGCACCCGCAACCCGTAGCGCATCGCGTCGAACTTGGCCAGGTTGCTCGACGCCTCGCTCGGGAGGATGAGGTAGTAGGCCGCGAGCGCGTAGTCGAAGCTCGGGCAGTCGACCTCGACGACCGTGGCGCCGAGGTCGACGAGCAGCTGGACCGACTCGTCGAACCGCGCACGCACCCCCGCCTGGTACCCGTCGCCGCCCAGCTGGCGAACGACTCCCACGGTCATGCCCTCGACCGACGCCCGCTGCGCCGCCTCGACCACCGGCGGCACCGGCGCGTCGATCGACGTGGAGTCCATCGGGTCGTGGCCGCCGATCAGGGCGTGCAGCAGTGCGGCGTCCAGCACCGAACGGGTACACGGTCCGGCCTGGTCGAGGCTGGAGGCCAGGGCCACGAGGCCGTAGCGGGAGACCCCGCCGTAGGTCGGCTTGACCCCCACCGTCCCCGTGACAGCGGCCGGCTGGCGGATCGAGCCGCCGGTATCGGTACCGATCGCGAGCGGCGCCTGGAACGACGCCACGGCGCTCGACGACCCGCCGCCGGACCCGCCGGGGATCCGCGCCAGGTCCCACGGGTTGTGGCTCGGTCCCCAGGCGGAGTGCTCGGTCGACGAGCCCATGGCGAACTCGTCCATGTTGGTCTTGCCGAGGATCGGCAGGGCCGCGGTGCGCAGGCGGCTGACCAGGGTCGCGTCGTACGGCGGCACCCAGCCCTCGAGGATCTTGCTGCCGCAGGTCGTCGGCAGTCCCCGGGTCGCCATGACGTCCTTGACGGCGATCGGCACGCCGGCGAGCAGGTGCAGGCTCTCCCCCGCGATGCGCCGCTGGTCGACGTCCGCGGCCGTGCGCAGGGCCCCCTCCGCGTCGACGTGCAGGTACGAGTGAACGGCGCCGTCGACCTCGGCGGTCCGGTCGAGGTGGGCTCGGGTCAGCTCGACGGAGCTGACCTCCTTGGCGGCCAGCAGGCTCGCCATCTCGCCGGCGCCGAGCCGGGTCAGGTCGGTGGTCACGTGTTCTCAACCCTCATGAGGTCCGGAGGTATGCGCGCGGCCGTGGCCCTGCGGCCGGCGCGACGCATACCGAGGTGGTCGGTCAGCTGTCCGCGTCGAGGATGCGGGGCACGGAGAACCGTTGCTGCTCCTCGGCCGGCGCGCCCGCGAGCACCTCGCGGGCGGTCAGGCTCGGCCGGACCTCGTCCGGCCGGGTCACGTTGGTCAAGGGCAACGGGTGCGACATCGGCTCGACGCCGTCGGTCGGCGCCTGCTGGACCACGGCCACCGAGTCGAGGATGACCGTCAGCTCTCCGAGCATCCGGTCCAGCTCTGCCTCGCTGAGGTCGATCCGGGCCATCGACGCGAGGTGCACGACGTCGTCGCGGGTGAGGGACATGGTGCGTCAGTCTATGGGGACCGCGGGAGCACCCTCGCCGGTCCCTCGTCGAGGAGGCGAACGCCCTCGGCGGTTCCCAGCAGGGCGCGGGACTCGGGGTCGGTGACGAGGCGGTCCAGCGCCGCGGCGAGCTCCTCCGGGTTGCTGAGCTCGGTGGCCTCACCGAGCACGACCAGCCGGCGTCGGGTCAGGTTCGCAAGGCCGGCCTCGAACGGGGACAGGCCTCGAACCGCCACGAAGTCGCGGATCTGCAGGGCCACGAAGTTCCGGTTGCCCCGTCGGTCGAACGGCGCCGTGAAGTGGAACCGGACGACGCGCTCGACCTGGTACCAGGGCACGAACACGTCGTCGACGGCCACGCCCTCTCGGGACAGCAGCAGGTCCGCGCGCGGGCCGGCGTGCCACCGGCGCAGCCGGACGAGACGGTAGGCGGCGACCACCAGCAGGACGGCGATCCCGATCCACACGGGCCAGGAGCGAGCCGGACCCTGGGCCAGCGCCCGCACGGCGAACCCCATGAACAGGAGCAGGAAGAACGCCATGCGGGCCAGGCGGACGAGCCGCTGGGCGGCCCGCCGCATCGCGATCCGGACCCAGTCCTGAACGACGACCGGTACCCGGACGACCGCATCTCCGGAATGGTGCTCCAGGACCGCGTGGCCCCGGTACGACCCGGCCACGACCTCGCGCCAGCCGTCATCGCCGCGGGAGCGGGGTACCCACTCGATCACCGGCGCCTCCTGGATCGAGCCTCCACTGTAAGGCGGCTTCCTGAGGGCGTCATTCTGGGTATGCGGGCTCAGGCCGGGACGGCGCGCGGCCTGCCAGACTGCCGGGCAGGTCGTGGTACGGGGACCCCGGCGGAGACGGCGATCTCGGGCGGACGTCGCGGCGGTGACCGCCCGGATCGACGAGCAGATCGCCCAGGCGACGCGTCACGCCGAGCAGATGCAGGAGTGGGCGCGCGAGGTCGACGCGCTCACCGCGGAGGGGACGGCACTGCGCGGGAACATCCGGGTGGTGGTCGACCACAGCGGCGTGGTCCAGTCCGTACGGGTAACCCAGGCCGGGTGCGACGCGGGAGCCGCCGCCCTGTCCGCCGGTGTGATGGACGCACTCAAGGCGGCGTACCAGGCAGTCGGCGACGCCGTGGCGCGCTCCGCGGCGACGCGGTTCGGGGAGGATGCCGAGGTCACCCGGGTCATGGTCGACGACCTCAGCGCTCGCCTCGGCGTCCGCGTCGACCCCACCCCGGAGGACCCACGCGGCCGGTACCCCGACGGGAGGATCGGATGAGCAACCCGATCTACGAGACCTCTCCGGCGGCGCTGCGGCAGCACGCCAAGACCCTCGACACCGTCGGCCAGGGGGTCGACCAGGCCGTGACGGCCGCCGACACGACGCTCAGCACCGGGCGTTCGGCGTCCTCTGCCAGTTCCTCCCGCCGTTCATCTCCACCTCGCAGGTCCAGACGCGTGACGCGATCCTGGCAGTGGCCGACGAGGCGAAGTCCACCGCGCGCCGGCTGCGGGCGATGGCCGGCAACTACGACGAGAACGAGACCACCACGGGCCGGCGCTACACCAAAGCGCAGACGCGGCTCAGCCGCACGCCGACGTGACGGCCAACCCGCTCGTCGCCGGGCCGGCCGATCCCGCCACCGCGCTCTCGGGGACCGGGCTGCTCGAGTCCGTCACGTCCACGGCACAGGCCATCGAGAACAAGGACTGGGTCGGTGCGGCCCTCGCCGGCTTCGCCACCGCGATGGACACCGTGGTCGCGGCGCTGGACCCTCTCGGCACGCTCATCGCCTGGGGCGCCGGTTGGCTCATCGACCACCTCGAACCGCTCAAGGGGTGGCTCAACGACCTCACCGGCGACGCGGGCGCCGTCGCCGGCTTCGCCCAGACCTGGGTCAACGTCGCCGGTCAGATGGAGCAGGAGGCGACCTTCCTCACCAAGCGGGTCACCGCGGAGCTGGAGGGGATCAAGGGCGAGGCGGCCGCCGCATACCGCGAGTATGCGGCGCACCTCGCCGGCTACGTCGGCGGGATGAAGCAGGCCGCGTCGGCCGTCGCCGGCGGGCTGCAGGTCGCCTCGACCATCGTCCAGGTCGTCCACGAGCTGGTCCGCGACACCCTGGCCCAGATCATCGGGTCGCTGTCGTCCGCGATCCTCCAGGCCGTCGTCAGCCTCGGCACCCTGATCCCCAAGGTCATCGCCGACGTCTCCGCGCGAGTGGCGGCGCTGGCCGGACGGATCGGCAAGACCGTCAAGGCCGTCGTGGAGGCCCTCGGCAAGCTGCGCAACCTCGTCAAGAAGCTGGGCGAGGCCATGGAGAAGATCAGGAGCCTGCTGCGGCGCGGCGGGGACGGACCTCCCGGCGGCGGGGGCGGCGGACGTGGGGCCGGCGGCCGAAACCCGGTGGACTCGTGGAGCCCGGACGCGGTGCGGAACCTCGTCTCCGCCTCACCGGCCGAGCTGCGCCGAGCGGCCCGGACCGCCGAAGACCATCTCGCTCAGCTCGACCCCTCCCCCGCCAACGACGCGATGCTCGCCCGGATCCGCCGGGCGGCCGCCGAGGGTCGGCCGCTGCACGAGTCGGAGCTGAACTTCCTGCGCCACGAGCTGACCGAGGCGCGGCTGATGAACGACGGCGCCGACTACCCGACCGCCCACGACACGGCCGGGCAGCAGCACCCGAGGTTCGCGAACTACCATCCGGATGTCATTGACCAGCACCCTGAGATGTTCAACAACCACTGGCGCAACCACTGGGGGCTCGGACCGCGATGATCGTCGACGAGGAGCACGTCCGGATCGCGTTCCTGCGGGACGTCCCGGAGGCCCGCTACGAGCCGACCGACACGGCGTCCGCGTCGCTGCCGGCCCGGTCGCGCCGACCGTTGGGCGCGGGGCTGTCCGGTGCCCGTGGCGCCGTCGAGGTCTACCGCGCGGTGGGCGGGTTGCCCCAGCGCGCCCTCATCGGTGGGCAGCTGCGCGCGACCGAGGACGGCCGGAGCACGGTCCAGGTCCTCCTCGCGGACCGGCCCGCGGAGGACCCCGAGACCGCGACCTGTCCCGGCGAGCTCGGCCGCGACCTCGTCCCCGGACTGCCGAGCGAGTTCGCCGGCGCGGTCGTCGGCACCGGGATCGACCTGCTGTGGTCCGCCGGGACCCTCCTGGTCGACCGCGGCGCCTACCACCCTGTCGAGTCCTCCGAGCTGGCCTTCCAGCTGGCCACGCGGATCCTCGTCGAGGCGTTGCGCCTCGGGGGCGACGCCGACGACAACACCGTGGAGGCCGCGCTGCGCGCGCTCGTCGGACGGCTGGACTGACGCCGGGCCGCGAAAGGTCGGGCCGGCCTGTCGAAACCGGGCGGTGTCGTTCGAGGAAGGGATGAGGCCGCCCGCACGGCGGCCGCCCCCCACCCGAAGGAGCAGCCGTCATGACCACTACCTACCTCGACCCGCGAACCCTCTCCGCCGCCGCCCGAGTCGCCGCCAAGGAGCGCGCCTGCGCCGACCCCAGCACGCGCGTCACCCGGTCGCTGGCCGGCTACGGCGTCATCGCCGGCCCGGTCTACGTCGGCGTCTCGCTCGCCCAGGTTCTGACCCGCGACGGCTTCGACCTCGGCCGGCACGCCTGGAGCCAGCTGGCGATCGGCGACTGGGGCTGGATCCAGACCGCCAACCTCGTCGCGACCGGCCTGATGTCGCTCGCCTTCTCCGTGGCCCTGCGCCGGACCCTGGTCGGCGGTCGCGGTGGCCGCTCCGTGCCCGTCCTCGTGGCGGTCTTCGGCCTCGGCGTGCTGCTCGCGGGCGTCTTCCCGGCCGACCCGGCCGGGGGCTACCCCGTGGGGATGGCCACGCCGACGACCCCCACACTGCACGGGATGCTCCACCTCATGACCTCCGGCGTCGGCTTCCTCGCGCTCGCCGCGGCGATGGTGGTCATGGCCGTCCGGTATGCGGCGGAGCACCGCCGGGGCCGGAGCGCCTTCTCGGTCGTCGCCGCGGTCGCCCTGCTCGGGGGGTTCGGCACGATCGCGTCCGGCTCGGGGGCTGGCGTCGCGGCGTTCACGACCGGCATCATCACGGCGCTGACCTGGCTGAGCCTGCTCGGCGTAGACACCTACAGCCGGGCCACTTACGCCCGCCGGTGAACCCGACCCACCCGCATACTCCATCGACACCACAAGGGTCACCCCACGAAGTTCTCCGCTTCGCTCCGATACTTCGCGGGGACCCCGACAAGGAGCACCACGATGCGTTTCGTCAGCACCCTCAAGGTCAGCCAGCAGCCCGACACCCCACCCCCGGCGTCCCTCATGGAGGCCATCGCCGCCCTCGGCATGGAGGCGACCCGCTCCGGCGCCCTCGTCGACGTCGCCGGCCTCATGCCGGTCGGCGCCGGCGGCGGTCGAATCACCCTCGCGGGCGGCACCCTCACCGTCACCGACGGGCCGTTCGCGGAGTCCAAGGAGCTCATCAGCTACGCGGTCTACGACGTCCGCTCCCGCGACGAGGCCCTCGAGTGGGCGACCCGGTTCGTCCGGCTCCACCAGGAGCACTGGGCCGGCTGGGAGGGCGAGGCCGACGTCCAGCAGGTGTTCGAGGCCCCGCCCGCCCCGTGACCGAACCCGACGCACGGCGGACCGCGGAGACGGTGTGGCGGATGGAGTCCGCCAGTGTCGTCGCCGTGGCCAGCCGCGTCCTGGGCGACGTCGGGCTCGGCGAGGAGATCGCCCAGGACGCCTTCGTCGCCGCCCTCGAGCAGTGGCCGTCCCGCGGGGTTCCGCCAAACCCCGCGGGCTGGCTCGTCTCCACCGCGAGGCACCTGGCCATCGACCTGGTCCGGCGCCGCAGCACGTATGCGCGCAAGCTCGCCGAGGTCGGCCGGACGGTGACCGACGCCCGGCTCGACGGTTCCGTGGAGGAGGTGGGCGACGTGGACGACGCACTCGACGACCACCTCGGCGACGACCTGCTCCGCCTCGTGTTCACCACGTGCCACCCGGTGCTCACCACCGAGTCGCGGGTCGCGCTGACCCTTCGGCTGCTCGGCGGGCTCACGACGACCGAGGTCGCGCGTGGGCTCCTGATTCCGGAGGCCACTGCGGGACAACGCATCTCACGGGCCAAGCGGACGCTGGCCACGCAGGGCGTCTCGTTCGAGCTGCCGCCCGCCGAGGAGATGCCGGAGCGGCTGGGTTCGGTGCTCGAGGTCGTCTACCTGATGTTCAACGAGGGGTACGTCGCCACGTCGGGCCCCGACTGGGCGCGGCCGGAGCTCTGCCACGAGGCGATCCGCCTGGCCCGCCTGTTGGCCGCGTTGCTGCCGGCGGAGCGCGAGGTCCTGGCGCTCGACGCCCTGCTCGAGCTCCAGGCCTCACGGCTGGCCGCCCGCGCCGACGCCTCGGGCGCACCGGTCCCGCTGCTCGACCAGGACCGCCGCCGCTGGGATCCCCTGCTGGTCCGCCGCGGCACCGCGACCCTCTCCCGGGCCCTGGCGTTGCCGGGGCCACCCACTCCGTACCTGCTCCAGGCGTCGATCGCCGCCTGCCACGCCCTCGCGCCGACCGCGGCGGAGACCGACTGGCCGCAGATCGCCTCGCTGTACGCAGTGCTCGCGACGGTCTCGCCCTCGCCGGTGGTCGAGCTCAACCGGGCCGTGGCGGTGGGGATGGCCGGCGACCCTGGCGAGGCGCTGGAGATCGTCGAGGCGCTGGCGGGCGCTCCCTCGCTGCGGGACTACCCGCAGGTCCCGGCAGTCCGCGCGCACCTGCTGGGGCTGCTGGGCCGGACCGAGGAGTCGCGCGAGGCATACCTCGTCGCGGCCGACCTCACGCGGAACGAGCCCGAGGCGGCGCTGCTGCGACGGCGGGCGCACGAGAGTCGGAGCTGACCGAAAGCCGACCGGCTCGGTCGGTCCTCAGCGTGGGCTGGCGCGCCAGGACGGACCCGTTGCCACCAGCCGCACGCCCTCGGCCCCGCTCAGCAGCTCACGGGCGACCGGGTTGGCGACGAGCTCGTCGAGGGCGTTCGCCAGGGCCGTCGGGTCGTGGACCTCACGGGCCTCGCAGAGCACGAGGAGATGGCGACGGGTGAGGTTGGCCAGGCCGGCCCGGACCGGGCTCATCCCTCGTACCGCGACGAAGTCGGCGACCCGTACGGCCACGAAGCTGCGGTGACCGGGACCGCCCCGGCCGGGGCCGAAGGCAAACCCGAACCGGACCACTCCCTCGACCTGTGACCACGGCACCACGAGGCCGCCGGTGTGGATCCCCGCGGACGACAGCACGACCTCGAGATGATCGCGGGCGGTGAACCGGCGCAGGCGCACTGCGCGGTAGGCGACCATCAGCGCGATCGCGAGCGCGACCACGGGGACCACGAGAGAGACCGACGGCGCCGAGGGAGCGCCCCACCGGGCGAACTGAAAGCCGTTGATGAAGACCACCATGAGGATCCACACGCGGAACACGGACACCTGGATGCGTCGCGGCACCACTGGGACGCAGACGGCGCCCAGACCCCCGCTCGCCTCGGTGTGGAGGGGCTCCGGGACGTACGACGACCCGGAAGCGGTGCGCCAGGACGCTCCGGCGGTCGGGGCGCGGCGCGGCACGTACTCGATGGTCATGCGCCGGCCTGCTTCCCTCGGTCGAGCGGTGGAAAGGGGCCGCATGATGCGACCCTGACCCCATCCTGCGTCGCGCAACGGCTGACGTCTATCCCACAGGACCTGTGAACCCGCCCGAGTCGGCTAGTCGACCGTGCCCTTCTCCAGCAGGGTCCGGAACCCGGCCTCGTCGAGCACCCGCACGCCGAGCTCCTCCGCCTTGGCCGCCTTGGACCCGGCGTTCTCGCCGACCACGACGTAGCTCGTGCTCTTGGACACCGAGCCGGCCGCTTTGCCACCGCGGACGAGGATCGCCTCGCGCGCCTGGTCGCGGGAGAAACCCTCCAGCGAACCGGTGACGACCACGGTCATCCCCTCGAGCGTCCGCGCGACCGACGCGTCCCGCTCGTCGGCCATCCGGATCCCGGCCGCCGCCCACTTGTCGACGATCTCCGCGTGCCAGTCGACGGCGAACCACTCGATGACCGCGTCGGCGATGACGCCGCCGACGCCCTCGGCCTGGGCCAGCTCCTCGCGCGACGCCGCCCGGATGGCGTCCATCGAGGCGAACTGAGACGCGAGGGCGCGGGCGGCCGTCGGCCCGACGTGCCGGATCGACAGCGCGACGAGCACGCGCCACAGTGGCTGCTGCTGGGCTTTGGCGAAGTTGTCGAACAGCCGCACGCCGTTGACCGACAACGTCTTGCCGTCGACGACCTTGTCCTCGGGGTCGGTCTTCTTGGCGGCCCGCGTGAACAGCGGCACGGTGAGCAGCTGCTCCGGGGTCAGCGCGAAGAGGTCACCCTCGTCGGTGACCACGCCGGCGTTCAGCAGGGCGACCGCCCCCTCCCAGCCGAGCACCTCGATGTCGAACGCGCCGCGCCCGGCCAGCCCGGCGATCCGCTCCCGCAGCTGGGCCGGGCAGCTCCGCGCGTTGGGACAGCGGATGTCCTTGTCGCCCTCCTTCTCGGGGGCCAGCGGGGTGCCGCACGCGGGGCATACCGTCGGCATCTCGAAGGCGCGCTCGGTGCCGTCACGCAGCTCGACGACCGGCCCGACGATCTCGGGGATGACGTCGCCGGCTTTGCGCAGCACCACGGTGTCGCCGATGAGCACGCCCTTGCGGCGGACCTCGTCGGCGTTGTGCAGGGTGGCCCGCTCGACCGTCGACCCCGCCACGACGACGGGGGTCATCACGCCGAACGGGGTCACCCGGCCGGTGCGGCCGACGTTGACGTGGATGTCGAGGAGCGTCGTGTTGACCTCCTCGGGCGGGTACTTGTAGGCGATCGCCCAGCGTGGCGCCCGCGACGTGGCCCCGAGCTGGCGCTGGACCACGATCTCGTCGACCTTCACGACGACGCCGTCGAGCTCGTGCTCGACGCTGTGGCGCTCCTCACCGAACCGCGCGACGTAGGCCTCGACCTCGTCGATGGAGTCCAGGACCTCGTAGTGCGTCGACACCGGCAGGCCCCACTCGCGGAAGAGGTCGTACGCCTGCGACTGCCGGGTCAGCTCGAGGCCCTGGCGGTAGCCGATCCCGTGGACCAGCATGTGCAGCGGCCGCGACGCCGAGACGCGGGGGTCCTTCTGCCGCAGCGACCCGGCGGCGCTGTTGCGCGGGTTGGCGAAGGGCGCCCGCCCCGCCGCCACGAGGGACGCGTTGAGCTCCTCGAAGCCGTCGACGGGGAAGAACACCTCGCCGCGAATCTCGACCGTGGCCGGGTGACCGGTTCCCTTCAGTCGGTGCGGGACGCCCTCGATGGTCTTGACGTTGTTGGTGACGTCCTCACCGGTACGCCCGTCGCCGCGGGTCAGGGCCCGGGTCAGCCGGCCGTTCTCGTAGAGCAGGTTGACCGCGAGGCCATCGATCTTCAGCTCGCACAGGTAGTGGTAGTCCGTCGTGTTGGCGTCGCGGGCCGCCCGCGCGGCCCAGGCGGCCAGCTCCTCGGGCGAGAAGCAGTTGTCGAGGCTGAGCATCCGCTCGAGGTGGTCGACGGCCTGGAACTCGGTCGCGAATGTCGCCCCTCCGACCAGCTGGGTCGGGCTCTCCGGGGTACGCAGCGTGGGGTACTGCTCCTCCAGGTCGTTGAGGCGCCGGATCATCCGGTCGTAGTCGGCGTCGCTGATGGTCGGCGCGTCGCGGACGTGGTAGTTGAACTGCGCCGCGAGCGCGTCCTGCGCGACGTCGGACCACTCGTGCAGGGCCTCGGTCGGTATGCCGGTGGCCTCGGCCGTCGACGGGACCTCGGGACCCTTCGCCGCGCCCTTTGTGCTGCCGGTGCTGGTTCCCGCCGCTCCCGTCGCCACCCGCCAATCCTGCCCTACGTCACCGACAACGCCGCAGGTCAGCCGCCGATGACGCGGTCGAGGAAGGCGTTGCCGAACGTCCGGTCCGGGTCGACGCGCTCGCGCAGCGCCCGGAAGTCGCGAAGGCGCGGGTAGAGCGGTTCTAGGTCGGCGGCGGTCGCGGCGAAGCACTTGCCCCAGTGCGGGCGGGCCCCGAGGGGCAGCAGCGCCGCCTCGAGGTCGGGAAGCACCGCATACACCGCCTCCTCGTCCTGGACCCAGGTCAGGTGGAACCCGACGACGTCGGTGCCGTATGCGCTGCTCAGCCACAGGTCGTCGGCCGCGACGGTGCGCAGCTCGGACACCCGGAGCAGACCCTCGAACCGCGGCCGCAGCGAGCGGAAGGCGTCCAGCGCGTCCAGAGCCCGCGCGCGCGGCACGAGGTACTCGCCCTGGAGCTCGGCGCCGTGGCTGGGCGTGAACTCCAGCCGGAAGTGTGGCAGTCGCTCCAGCCACGGACCGACGATGCCGCCCTGCTGGGTCACGCCCTCGGCCACCACCCCGATGTCGGGGTGCAGCTGCTTGGTCGCGGCCCGTGCCCCGAAGAACTCCGCCGGCGCCTCCACCGCGCGGCTCTTCACCCACGCCTGCGCGAACCCGGCGCCGGAGAAGTCGGTGAACAGGCTGACCGAGTACCCGCTCGACGTGATCTCGTCGAAGTGGTCCGCCACCGCCGCGTAGGGCAGGTCGGTCCAGACGTCCTGGCGCACGTCGTACGCTGGCTCGACGTCGAGGGTGAGCGTCGTGACGATCCCCAGCGCCCCGAGGCCGACGACGGTCCCGTCGTGGTCGGGGTCGCCGCGGCGGACGCTTCGCGCCGCTCCGGACCCGTCCACCAGCGCGAGCCCAGCCACGGCGGTGGCCAGGGACGCATTGGTGTCGCCCGAGCCGTGCGTCCCGGTCGCCACCGCCCCGGCCACCGAGATGTGCGGCAGCGAGGCGAGGTTGGCCAGTGCCCAACCCTGGTCGTGGAGTGCCTGGGAGACTTCGCCGTAGCGCGCTCCCCCGCCGATCGTGACGGTCCGGGTCACGGCGTCGAGCTCGAACACCGGCGGCAGGGCCTCGAGCGAGACGAGCACGTCGCTGTCGACGATGTCCGTGAACGAATGACGGGACCCGATGGCCCGCACCCGGGGCGCCACGCCCACGACCTCGGCCAGCTCGTCGAGGGAGGCGGGCCGCTCGAGCCGCGCCCCCGCATACTCGTGGTTGCCCGCCCAGTTGCGCTCCAACCTCGGCCCCTTCCACGCTGGCGCCCGACCAAGTGTCGGCGACTTCACAGACGATTCAGCATGTCGGAATTTGGTCGGAGGCGCAGGCTTCGGCGACACTGTTCGGTGGGGCGTGATCTGCCCTGTCACGCCAGATGGGGGAGAAGGCACGGATGGTGCAGGTGGTTCGTCAGCAGGGTCCGATGGGTAAGCGCCTCGGGCTGCTCGCCGGTGTGCTCACGGTCGGCCTGGTCCTTGGCGCCTGCACCGTCCCCGGCGGCGGGGCGGCGCCCGGGGCCGGCGGCACCGATGCCGCCTCCTCCGCTGCGGTCCCGTCGACCTCGACGACGACCACCCCGGCCATTCCCCCGGTGACCCTCACGTCCAGCGTCGCGACCGACGCCAAGGTGCCGGTCGACACCCTGGTCTCCGTCGCCGCCAAGGACGGGACCGTCACCGACGTGACGCTGACCTACAAGGACCCCAAGAAGGGCGAGGTCAACGTCGAGGGCAACCTCGATCCCAACGGCGCCACCTGGACGGCGACCAGCCTCCTGGAGCCGGGGACGACCTACACGCTCAGCATGGTCGGCAAGAACACCGCGGGCACCGAGTCCACCACGCACTCGACGTTCTCGACGCAGGTGCTGTCCAAGAAGCAGCAGATCTACCCGACGGTCGTCGCCAACGGCAGCACGGTCGGCGTCGCCATGCCGGTCATCGTCCGTTTCGACGTGCCGGTGAAGGACAAGGCCGCCTTCGAGAAGAAGATGACGGTCACGTCCGTGCCCGCGCAGGAAGGCTCGTGGAACTGGGTCTCCAGCAGCGAGGCGCACTGGCGGCCGGCGAACTACTGGAAGCCGGGCACCAAGGTTTCCGTCAAGGTCGACATCAACAGCGTCCCCGCCGGCAACGGCACCTACGGACAGACCTCGACCTCCGGGTCGTTCACGGTCGGCGACGCGACGATCATCAAGGCCGACCTCGGGACCCACCAGATGACCGTGAACGTCAACGGCGCCGACGTGAAGACCATCCCCATCACGGGCGGCAAGGCGGGCTTCGAGTCCCGCAGCGGCACCAAGGTCATCATGGAGAAGTTCCAGCAGCTGCGGATGGACGCCAACACGATCGGCATCGAGCCGGGCGACCCGAACTACTACGACATCCCCGACGTCCAGTTCGCCATGCGCGAGACCAACTCGGGCGAGTTCCTCCACGCCGCCCCGTGGTCGGTGGGTTCCCAGGGCAAGGCCAACGTCAGCCACGGCTGCATCGGCATGAGCACCGCCAACGCCCAGTGGCTGTTCGGCATCGCCAAGGTCGGTGACCCGGTCGTCGTGACCGGGACCAACCGTGGGCTCGAGGCCGGCAACGGCTGGACGGACTGGAACGTCAGCTACGACAAGTGGAAGTCCGGCTCGGCCCTCGCCGCCTGAGCCGTCACCGCTCCGCGTGGCCGCGCCGGCGCACGAGTCACGCCACGGGTCATGTCACGAGTCATGTCGCGATGGGTGCTGTCCTGACCACACCAGTCGCGACATGACCCGCGACATGAAGGTGGGCGCCCGGTCAGCGCGTTGACGTCCGGGACGACGCCGACGGGGTGAGCTCCTCAAGGACCTCACCCTCGGGCAGCGCGACCGGTCGGCGACGTACGCGGCCGATGGCCACCGCCGAGGCGAGGACGATCGCCGCACCGGCCACCTGCGGCCACTGCAGCCGCTCGTGGAGGAACACCGTCCCGAGCACGACCGCGACGACCGGGATCACGTAGGTCACCGTCGCCCCGACGGTCGGTCCGACCTCGCGGACCACGTCGTACTGGAGCACGAACGCCAGCCCGGTCCCGACCACGCCGAGGACCAGGATCGCCACGACCGGCCAGAGCACCGGTCCGGCGCCGGGTACGGGTGACCACGGAGCCGGTATGCCGGTCGGCTCAGCCTCCCGGTGCAGCAACCACCACACGAGCGTGACCGCCAGCATCTGCGCCGCCCCCATCAGCAGCTGGGCGGCCGGCATCCCCAGGCCGCCGATGTCGTCCTTGGCGAGGAACCGCTTGACGTACGTCCAGCCCAACCCGTAGGACGCACCCGCGAGCAACGTCATGGCGAACCCCACGACGTCCGGCCGGCCGTCCGACTCCCATGGCTGCATGATCACCACGACGCCGACGAACCCGGCGACGACGGCCAGCACGGTGCGCCGGTCGACCCGGTCGGCGGGCAGCAGGAGCATCGTGAAGAGCACCGCCGAGAGCGGCGTCGTCGCGTTCCCGATGCCGGCCAGCGCCGACGACACCCGCTCCTCCCCCAACGGGAACAGGGTGAACGGCACCGAACAGAGCACCAGCCCGGCCACGAACAGGTGCCCCCAGACGCGTCCCCACGGCGGCAGCCGCACGCCCATGACCAGTGCGGTCAGCAGCACCGTGGCCGCGCCGGACGCGATCCGCAGGGTCGAGATCTGCACCGGCTCGAGCGCCTGCAGTCCGATCTTCATGAGCAGGAACGATCCGCCCCAGATCAGTGCGAGGGCCCCGAACTTGACCTGCCAGGGGACCCTCACGCCTCGGCCCGTTCGGCGAGCTCCCGTGCGCTGTCGATGCATACCCGTTGAACGTCGCGAGCCTGTCCCGGTGTGAGTCCGGCCAAGCCGCAGGCCGGGGTCACGACGATGTCGGCGAGGCGGGACACCGGCAGTCCCAGGTCGTGCCACGGTTCGGCCAGCCGGTCCACGACGGTCTGCGGCCGGGGCGCAGTCCCTGTCGTCGGCACGCACCCGGCATACAGGGTCATCCCGTCCTCGACCCCGACGGCGATGCCCTCCCAGCCGCGGGAGCCGAGCAGCGACGTGTCGACGGCGAGGGCGGCGCCGGTGCGCCGCAGCAGGACGATCGGGGCGTCCGGAGCGCAGCAGTGGACGACCCGGCTCCCCTCCGGGGCCGCCGCGAGCACCGTCTCCAGCGCGGTGAGGGCGACCTGGGGGTCGACGGCACGGACCATCCCGAACCCGGACGCCGTGGGCAGCCGGCCCTCGACGACGGCCGGCAGGGAGGGCTCGTCGACCTGGAGCACCAGCCGAGCGCCCGGAACGAGCCGCTGGACCGTCGCCAGGTGCAGGCGTACCCCCTCGGCCAGCGAGTCGACGAGGTCACGCGTCGCGCCGGCGTCGGACGCCACCCGCTCGCCGCGGGGCAGCCAGGTGCTGGCGGCGAGGGTCCACGGGCCGGCGACCTGGAGCTTCAGCCGCCCGGTCCATCCGTCGAACGCCTCCGCCAGCTCGTCGAGGTCCTCCCGCAGGAAGGCGCCGGTGCGGTTCTGGTCGTGCCCCGGCCGGTCGGTCAGCCGCCAGCCCGAGGGCTGCAGGTCCACGGGCAGGTCGAGCAACATCCCGAGGCCGCGACCGACGAGGTCGGCGCCGGGACCGCGGTCGGGCAGCTCGGGGAGGTACGGCAGGCCCTCGGTGCCGTCGCCCGCGTCGGCCAGCAGGTCGCGGACGACCGCCAGGGTCTCGCGGACGTCGGTGCCCGGCCAGGAGCCCATGCCGGTCGCGGTCGTCACGTCGCGAGGTTAGCGTCGCCGGTATGGCCGGTCGCGACGCCCCTGCGCCCGGTCCGACCCGCTGGCTGTTCGGCGACCAGCTCGGCCCCCACTTCCTCGACGACCACGACGGCGGCGTCCTGCTGGTCGAGTCACGGCGGGTCTTCGCCCGGACGGCGTTCCACCGCCAGAAGGCGCATCTCGTCCTCAGCGCGATGCGGCACCGCGCCGCCGAGCTCGGGGAGCGGTGCCGGTATGCGCGCGTCGAGCGGTACCGCGACGCCCTCGCCGACGTCGACGGCCCGCTCCAGGTGGTCCAGCCGACGTCCCGCGCCGCGGTGGCCTTCGTGCGGACCCTGGCCGACGAGCGCGAGGTCGAGCGGCTGCCGGCCCGCGGCTACGTGACGACTCGCGAGGACTTCACGACGTGGGCGGAGTCCCGCGGTCGACGGCGGTTGCTCCTGGAGCACTTCTACCGCGACGCCCGCCGTCGCCACGGCGTGCTGATGGACGGCGACGAACCGGTCGGGGGCCGCTGGAACCTCGACGCCGAGAACCGCGAGCCTCCCCCGCGCGGCCAGGAGACCCTCGGCGTCCGCGAACCGCTTTGGCCCACGGAGGACGACATCGACGCCGAGGTCCGGGACGACCTGGACCGCTGGGAGCGGGACGGCGACGTCACGTTCATCGGTGCCGACGGCCCACGCCGGTTCGCCGCGACGAGGGCCGAGGCGCTCGCGGCGCTCGACGACTTCGTGACGAACCGGCTGGCGCGGTTCGGGCCGTACGAGGACGCAGTCATGACCGGCGACCCGTGGATGGCCCACTCCCTCCTCTCGGCCCCGATGAACCTCGGCCTCCTCGACCCGACGGAGGTCGTCGAGGCGGCCGAGCACGCATACCGCCGTGGTGACGTGCCGCTGCAGTCCGCCGAGGGGTTCGTCCGCCAGGTCCTGGGCTGGCGCGACTACGTCTGGCACCTCTACTGGCACCTGGGCGACGACTACCGGTCGGCGAACCGCCTCAACGCCCGCCGACACCTGCCGGACTGGTGGCGGGACCTCGACGGCGACGCGACCGACGCCGCCTGCCTCACGCATACGCTCAACGAGGTCCGCGACCACGGCTGGGTCCACCACATCCCGCGGCTCATGGTCCTCGGCAACTACGCGGCGCAGCGCGGCTGGCGCCCCGACGAGCTGACCGACTGGTTCCACCGGGCGTTCGTCGACGGCTACGACTGGGTGATGGTCCCGAACGTCGTGGGGATGTCGCAGCATGCCGACGCGGGCGTTATGGCGACCAAGCCCTACGTCTCGGGCGGCGCGTACCTCAACCGGATGTCCGACCACTGCGGCGGGTGCCGGTTCGACCCGGGTACGCGGGTGGGCGAGAACGCCTGCCCGTTCACCGCCGGCTACTGGTGGTACCTGGATCGCAACCGCGAGCGCCTGGAAGGGAACTCGCGGATGACCCGCGCCCTCGGCGGCCTGGACCGACTGGGTGACCTGGACGCCCTCGTGGCCCAGGAGGAGCACCGCGGCGCCGACCCGCCCTGACCGCTCAGCGGCGGGCGGCCCACTCCTTGATCAGCCGCGGACCGGCGATGCAGCGCCAGGCCTCCTCGACGAGGAGCTCGACGCGGTCCCAGTCGGGCTCGTCGTCGAGCCACATCCCGACCCAGCCCCGCACGCCGACGTAGGGCGGCCGGAAGAAGTGCCGGGGCTCGTCCTCGACGAGGTGGCGCTGCACCCCGTCGTCGGCCGCGGCCCAGAAGGCCACCCGGTCGTCGTGGTGATGGTCGGCGAACATGACGAACATGCGCTTGCCGGCGACGAACCAGCACGCCTCGCCGTGGCTCGGCCGCTCCTGGGTGCGCGGGAACGCCATGCAGAGGGTCCGGACGCGCTCGACCAGATGGTCCGAGCCCGTGTCCATCGCCGCCATGGCCAACCTGTGCCCCTCGCCCTGCCGAGTCCCCACTCCAGTGGCACCCTAGCGCCCGGCACCCGCTCGCAGGCCACTACGGGAGGAGAGGGCAGACCGGCGGTCTCAGGGGCTCGCCGGCGCCGCGAACGCCTTGTGGATCGTGGCACTGCCGATCACCCTGGTGCCCGCGTAGAGGACCACCGACTGCCCGGGCGCGACCCCACGCGCCCGCTCCGCGAGCCGGACGTGCACCGTGTCGCCGTCCGCCCAGGCGGTCGCCGGGTACTCCTCACCGTGGGCGCGAAGCTGG
Source organism: Lapillicoccus sp. (assembly GCF_036559105.1). GTDB lineage: Bacteria > Actinomycetota > Actinomycetes > Actinomycetales > Dermatophilaceae > Lapillicoccus. The sequence continues at coordinate 45,610 of NZ_DATBTV010000092.1, forward strand.
GCACCGACCTTCGCGACGCCGTCCGGCGCCGGCCCGCACCACCGGGCGTGACCGCCGACGATCGCGTCGACGCCGAGAAGGTCGCGGGTACCGATGACGACGGTGTTGGTGCGGGCCTCGACCCCCACGACGAAGCGGGGTTCGCCGTCCAGAGCGCCGCGGTCGAGCCCGAGCCCGCGTCGTTGGCCGACGGTGAACCCGTATGCGCCGGAATGGGATCCGACGACCCTCCCCTCAGTGTCGACGAGGTCGCCCGGCTGCTCACCGAGCGACCCGCTGAGGAACCCGCGGGTGTCACCGTCCGGGATGAAACAGATGTCGTGGCTGTCCGGCTTGCTCGCGACGTAGAAGCCGCGGGCCTGCGCCTCCTCGCGGATCTGGGGCTTGGTCGTGTCGCCGAGCGGGAAGAACGAGCGAGACAGCTGGCCCTCGTCGAGGACCCCCAGTACGTAGGACTGGTCCTTGCGCGGGTCGACGGCGCGGTGCAGCTCCCGTCGACCCTCCGGCCGCTCGACCACCTGGGCGTAGTGACCGGTGGCCACCGCGTCGAAGCCGAGGGCGACCGCCTTGTCCAGCAGGGCGGCGAACTTGATCCGCTCGTTGCAACGGACGCAGGGGTTCGGCGTGCGGCCGGCGGCGTACTCCGAGAGGAAGTCCTCGACGACCTCCTCGCGGAAGCGGGCGGCTAGGTCCCACACGTAGAACGGGATGCCGAGGACGTCGGCGACCCGGCGGGCGTCCCCGGCGTCCTCGATGGTGCAGCACCCACGGGCGCTCTCGCGCAGCGTGGCCGCGTTCTGGCTGAGCGCCAGGTGCACCCCGACGACCTCGTGCCCGGCGTCGACCATCCGGGCTGCGGCCACGGCTGAGTCGACCCCGCCGCTCATCGCGACGACGACTCTCATCGACCGCTCACCAGCTCCGGCCGGACGCTCGGCGGGCGCGTTCGACGGTGGCTGGCAGGGCGGCCAGCACCGCCTCCACGTCCTCCGGCGTTGAGGTGTGGCCGAGAGTGAGCCGCAGCGCACCGCGCGCCTGCTCCTCCCGGACACCCATGGCCAGCAGCACGTGGCTGGGCTGCGGGACTCCGGCCTGGCACGCCGAGCCGGTCGAGCACTCGATCCCGGCGGCGTCGAGCAGGTACAGCAGCGAGTCCCCGTCGCAGCCCGGGACGAGCAGGTGGACGTTGCCCGGAAGCCGGTCGGTGACGACGCCCGGAGTCCAGGGACCTCCGATCGTGATGTCCAGACCGAGGCCCAGGGCCCCCTCGATGAGGGCGTCGCGCAGACCCGTCAGCCGGGCCGACTCCTCGGCCAGCTCGCGGACCGACTCCTCGACGGCGACGGCGAACCCGCGGATCGCCGGGACGTCGAGGGTTCCGCTGCGGACCTGCCGCTCCTGACCGCCGCCGTGGGACAAGGGCACCAGCTGGTGCTGCCGCTTGACGACGAGCGCGCCGACGCCGATCGGCCCGCCCAGCTTGTGCGCCGTGAGTGACGCGAGGTCGACCCCCGACACGGCGACGTCGACAGGGATGTGGCCGACTGCCTGGATCGCGTCGGTGTGCACCGGGACGCCCAGGTCGTGAGCCACCGCCGCGATGCCCGGGATGTCCTGGACGGTGCCGACCTCGTTGTTGGCCCACATCACCGACACGAGCGCGGCCGAATCGGGGCCCTCGGCCAGCGCCGTACGGACGACCTCAGGGGCGATCCGGCCCTCACTGTCGGCCTCGAGCCAGGTGACCTTCGCGCCCTCGTGGGCGGCGAGGAAGTCCACGCAGTCCAGCACGGCGTGGTGCTCGATGGAGCTGACCAGCAGGCGCACCCGGCGCGGGTCGGCGTCGCGACGCGCGGCGTACGTGCCCTGGACGGCGAGGTTGTCGGACTCCGTGCCCCCCGAGGTGAACACCACCTCGGACGGGCGGCAGCCGATGGCGCCGGCGATGGTCTCGCGGGACTCCTCCACGACGCGCCGGGCCAGCCGACCGGAGGTGTGCAGCGACGACGCGTTACCGGTGCGGCCGAGCTGCTCCGTCATCGCCTCGATCGCCGCGGGACGCATCGGCGTCGTGGCGGCGTGGTCGAGGTACCGGCGCACCCGGCAAGTTTACGTCCGCAACCGGGAGGGGTATGCCAGGTGCCTACACCCGCCGCGGCTACTCGGGGTGACTATGGTCGAGCGTCGGCTTCGATGATCGCCATGTCGTGTACGTCGTACCATTCGCCGTCGCGGCGGACCGCCTCCCGGCGCACGCCCTCCAGCACGAAGCCGACCTTGGTGTACACGGCGATCGCCGGAGCGTTGAAGGAGTTCACCTCGAGCGCCAGACGGTGCAGCGCGAGCGGTCCGAGCGCGAAGTCGCGGACCAGTCGGGTCGCCTCCGTCCCGTAGCCCTGGCCGAACACCTCGGGCCCGACGAGGGCGATGCGGTAGCTCATCGACGAGGCGTCCTCGTCGAGGTCCCACAGCACCGCCTCGCCAATGACGACGTCGTCCTGACAGCGGACGATCGCCCAGTCGGCCCGGTCCTTGCGCGCCTGGGCCCGGGCCAGCCCGACCCTCGCCTGCTCGCGGGTCAGCGTCACGAAGGGGTCCTCCTCGCCGCCCGAGTAGAGCGGCCAGAGCCCGTCGAGATGCTCCGGGCCGGCCGGCTCGAGACGGACCAGCTGTCCCTCGAGAATCGGCTGGTGTCCCAGCACCCCCACGTCGACCACGACAGCAGCCAACCAACAACCGCTAGCGTCGGCAAGCGGGCGCGAGGGTGGCGGGCATACCGTGTCCTCGTGGTGCTGGACGCGGCCGAAGAGCCCGACTACCTGCGCGCGAACCGCGCGAACTGGGACGACCGTGCCGCGATCCACGCGGCGTCCCCGGACTACGAGGTGCAGTCGTTCCTCGACGACCCCGAACACCTCTCCGGCGTGGTCCGGTTCGACCTCGCGCGGATCGGTGACGTCAGCGGCCTGGACGGCGTGCACCTCCAGTGCCACATCGGCACCGACACGCTCTCGCTGGCCCGGCTGGGCGCCCGGATGACCGGGCTGGACCTGTCGCCACAGTCGGTCGAGGAGGCCCGTCGGCTGGCGGCGGCCACAGGGGCTCAGGTCGACTACGTCGTGTCCGACGTGTACGACGCGCCGAAGGCGTTGACGGGGCGCACCTTCGACCTGGTCTACGTCAGCCTCGGCGCGATCTCCTGGCTGCCATCGGTCGACCGGTGGGCCGAGGTCGTCGCGGCCGTCCTACGACCCGGAGGGCGGCTGTTCATCCGCGACACCCACCCGATGCTCGACACGATGGAGCCGGACCCGGTCACGGGGCGGCCGGTCCCCGCCTTCCCGTACTTCGAGCACCACGACCCTGTGGTCTGGGACGACGACCTCACCTACGTGCAGGCGGCCGAGGACTCCGCGCACACGATCACCCATACGGAGACCCACACCTGGAGCCACGGGATCGGCGAGACGGTGACGGCGGTGATGCGGCACGGACTGCAGCTCACCATGCTCGAGGAGCACGACAGCGTCCCGTTCTGCCCGTTCCCGGGAAAGATGACCCGTGACGAGATCGGCGAGTTCCGGATGACCGAGCACCCCGAACGGATCGCGATGAGCTTCACGCTGGGCGCCGTCAAGTCGGCGTGAGCGCCGGCGACGGCACGGCCGGCCGGTGCGGGATCTGTTGGTCCTGGGGATGGGCGTTCGGCGCAGCGAGGGCGGCCGGCGCGGCGGTGACCGTGCCGGGTCACCGGTCCGCCGGCTGACGACGTCCGTCGAGGGGCTCGAGACGTGTGCGGTACCGCCCGCCGATCTCGTCTCCGCCGGCTTCGTGGGCATGGAAGCCGGAGATGACGTTCCTGCCCGCTGACGGCGTGGCGGAGCTGGCGGCGGGATTGGAGGACGTCGTCGTGACCGAGGAGGACCGTGACGGGCCGGCGTACTCCGGCCCGAAGCATTGGCACCTCTTCGAGGTGGTCGCCCGGCAGCCGCGCTGAGGCCCGCGCCGCAGGATGTGGCGTCTCGGCCACTGACCGCCGTCCTCCACCTCTCCTGGGCGTCGGTCCGTGTCGTCTCGGCCACGAACCGCGACGCGTCAGCCCTTCTTGGCCTCCACCGCGGCCGTCGCCTGGGGCAGGACCGCGAACAGGTCGCCGACGACGCCGAAGTCGACGAGCTCGAAGATCGGCGCCTCCTCGTCCTTGTTGACGGCGATGATCGTCTTGGACGTCTGCATGCCGGCCCGGTGCTGGATCGCGCCCGAGATGCCGCAGGCGACGTAGAGCTGCGGCGACACCTGCTTGCCGGTCTGGCCGACCTGCGACGCGTGCGGGTACCAGCCGGCGTCCACCGCCGCTCGCGAGGCCCCGACGGCGGCGCCGAGCGCGTCGGCGAAGTCCTCGACCTTGGAGAAGTCGCCCGCCGTACCGCGGCCACCCGACACGACGATGGCCGCCTCGGTCAGCTCGGGTCGGCCGGTCTTCTCGCGCGGGGCGGTCGCGGTGATCCGAGCCGTCTTCGCCGCGTCGGACGCCGCGAACTCCACGACCTCCTCGACCGGCTGCGACTCGGACTGCTCCGGGGTCGCCGAGTTCGGCTTCACCGTGACGATCGGCGTGCCCTCGGTCACCGTCGCGGTCACCGTGTAGGAGCCCGCGAACACCGACTGCGTCGTCTCGACACCGCCGCCGGAACCCGCCTGGACGTCGACCGCGTCGGTGATGAGGCCGGACCCGGTCTTGACGGCCAGCCGGGCCGCGACCTCCTTGCCCTCGGCGGACGAGGCGATGAGGACCGCCGCGGGCGAGGTCTTCTGGACCAGCTGCGCGAGCAGCTCGGCCTGCGGGACGACGAGGTACTCCGTGAGATCCGTCGAGGTCGCCCGATAGGTCTTCTGGGCGCCGTAGGCGGCGAGGGTCGCCTTGGCCTCGTCGTAGCCGTCGCCGACGAACACGGCGGAGGGCTCGCCGAGACGGCGGGCGATGGTCAGCAGCTCGGACGTGGTCTTGCGGACCTGGCCGCCGGCGTGGTCGACGAGGACGAGTACTTCAGCCATGGGGTTCGGATCTCCTTGCCAGCAAACAAAAGGGGGCGACGTTCAGGGGTCAGACGAACTTGCGCTCGGCGAGGAACGCGGCGAGCTTCTCGCCGCCGGCGCCCTCGTCGGCCACGATCTGGCCCTTCTGACGCGGCGGGCGCGCGGCATACGACTCGACCTTGGTCCACGCCGCGTCGAGCCCGACCTGGCTCGGCTCGATGCCGAGGTCGGCGAGCGACCACGTGTCGAGCGGCTTCTTCTTCGCGGCCATGATCCCCTTGAACGAGGGGTACCGCGGGGTGTTGATCTGGTCGGTCACCGACACCAGGGCCGGCAGCGTCGCCTCGATGGTCTGCGAGGCGGCGTCGTTGTCGCGGCGGACCGTGACCTTGCCGTCCCCGACGGTCAGCTCCGACGCGAACGTCACTGCCGGCAGCCCGAGCCGCTCCGCGAGCATCGTCGGGACGACGCCCATGGTGCCGTCGGTCGAGGCCATCCCGGTCATGACGAGGTCGGGCTGCGGGTCCAGCTTGCCGATCGCCGCGGCGAGGATCGCCGACGTCGCGAGGGCGTCCGAGCCGTGGATCTGGTCGTCGACGACGTGGACCGCCTTGTCGGCGCCCATCTGGAGGGCCTTCTTCAGCGCGTCCGTGGCCTGCTCGGGGCCGACCGTGAGCACGGTCACCTCACCCTCGCCGGCCTCGGTGACGAGCAGCGCCTCCTCGATCGCGTACTCGTCGAGCTCCGAGAGCAACCCGTCCACACCCACCCGGTCGGTGGTCTTGTCGCTCTCCACGAAAGTCCGGTCCGCCTGGGCGTCCGGGACGTACTTGACACAGACGACGATGTTCATGCGTCCTCTTCTTCGACGGGTTGATGCTCATGGTTCGCAGGCCGCCGTCCATCCTCGCAGCCGCGCCGGTGAGGCCCAAGCCCACGCCGCGTGATGCCCGACACGCCCGATCGGGTGAGCCGAGCCCGTCCGGTCAGATGCCGTGCATCTGCCCGCGGAGACGGGTGTACGCGCCGCGCACCTCGGCGGCCCAGTCACCGCCCGGGTCGGGCACCTCCGGTGCGCCGATCGCCCAGCCCGGGGGCTCCTCGACGCCGTCACCGCGGCTGCGCGCGAGCACCCACGCGGCCTGTCGAGCGGCCCCAAGGGCGACGTACTCCCCCGGCGACGGCACCGACACGGGCGCCCCGAAGATCCCACTGGCCACCGCTTGCACCGCCGTGGACCGTGCAGCACCACCGATGAGCAGCACCCGATGGACGGGAACGCCGTTGTCGCGCAACGCGTCGAGCCCGTCGGCCAGGCCGCAGAGCATGCCCTCCACGGCGGCCCGCGCGACGTTCGCCGGCGTGAGGTTCGCCCGGGTGAGCCCGCCGAGGCTGCCGGTCGCGTCGGGCAGGTCGGGGGTCCGCTCGCCGTCGAGGTAGGGCAGCAGGGTGAGCCCACCCGCCCCGGGCTTCGCCGAGAGGGCCAGCTCGTCGAGGCCCGCGTGGTCGGTGCCGAGCACGGTGGCGGCGGACGTGAGGACCCGGGCCGCGTTGAGGGTGCAGACCAGCGGGAGGAAGCGACCGGTCGCGTCGGCGAACCCGGCGACGAACCCGGTCGGGTCCGCCGTCGGTGCCTCCGCCACCCCGAAGACCGTCCCACTGGTCCCGAGCGAGACGACGATGTCGCCGGGACCGAGGCCGAGACCCAGCGCGGCGCCCATGTTGTCGCCAGTCCCGGGGCCGACGACCATCCCGCTCGCCGTGGTCCCCGCCGCCTCGTGCGGTGCCAGCACGTCCGGCAGTCCGAGCCCGCGGCCGAAGGCCCTGGCGAGCAGGTCGGTCCGGTACGCGCCGCTCGAGGGCGCCCAGTAGCCGGTGCCGGAGGCGTCGCCGCGGTCGGTGACGAGCCGCACGCCGGCCGTGGAGCCGGAACCGAGGATCTGCGCCGTCAGCCAGTCGTGCGGGAGCACCACCTCCTGTGTCCGGTCGGCGAGATCGGGCTCGTGCTCGGCGAACCAGCGCAGCTTCGCCACGGTGATGCTGGCCAACGGCACGGTGCCCACGGCGTCGGCCCAGGCCTGGGGCCCGCCGAGCTCCCGCACGAGCTCCGCCGCTGCGCCGGCGGAACGAGTGTCGTTCCACAGCAACGCTTTTCGCACGACGTCGCCGTCCTCGTCAAGAGCGACCATCCCGTGCTGCTGGCCGGCGACGGCGATGGCACGGACGTCGTCCAGCAGTCCGGCGGACGTCGCCTCCTCGTACGCAGCCCACCAGGCGGCCGGGTCAACCTCGGTACCGTCGGGGTGCGCGGCACGTCCCTCGCGGACGATCTCGCCGGTGCCGGCGTCACAGACGACGACCTTGGTGGACTGGGTCGACGAGTCGACGCCCGCAACGAGGACTCGGTCAGTCATGGACCGATTCTGCCCTGCCCGCCAGCCGTTCGAGAGTCAGGCGGGCGCCGACGTCGTGCAGCGAGGCCAGCCACCTCGTGTAGCTCTCGGCGAACCTCTCGTTCGCCGCCAGGTCGCCGAACAGCTGCTCGTCCTCGATGAACGCCAACGGCTCGTCCTGCTGCCGCGCCGCCGCGGCCATCACCTGGTCCTTCAGCTGGTCGACGACCTGGATGGCGTCGCCCTGCTCGTCGACCCCCTCGGCGTAGCGCGCCCACGACGCGACCACAAGTGCCGACCGCTCGATCTCGCCACCCTTCTCGAGGTTGGTCCGGATGACCGGGACCAGCCACTTCGGGATGCGGTCCGAGCTCTCGGCGCACAGCCGGGCCAGCGTGTCGTGGACCTCAGGGTTCGCGAACCGCTCGATGAGCTGGTGCTTGTAGGCGGTGAGGTCGACCCCGGGTACGTCATGCAGCGTCGGAGTCGCCTCTCGGTCCATGTACGAGAGAAGGAAGTCGACGAAGAGGGGGTCCTGGCATACCTCGTGGGCGTACCGGTACCCGCTGAGGTACCCGAGGTAGCAGAGCGCCTGGTGGCTCGCGTTGAGCAGCCGCAGCTTCATCAGCTCGTACGGCTCGACGTCGGGCACCAGCTGGACCCCGACGTCCTCGAACGCCGGCCGTCCGGCCGCACCGCCCTCGAACGAGTCCTCCAGGGCCCACTGGGTGAACGGCTCGCAGACCACCGGCCACGCGTCCTCGACCCCGAAATCGTCCTTCAGGGCGACGATGTCCTCCGGCGCCGTGACCGGCGTGATCCGGTCGACCATGGAGTTGGGGAACCGCACCGACGACTCGATCCAGGTCGCGAGGTCGGCATCCTTGAGGGTGGCGAACGCGACGATCATTGTCTTGGCCACGTCGCCGTTCCCGGGGATGTTGTCGCAGGACATCACCGTGAACGGCGGGGTTCCGTCCTCCCTCCGCAGCCGGAGCGCCTCGACGATGAACCCGAACGGGGTCGTAGGTGTCGCCCCCGCCACCAGGTCCGGCCGGATCAGCGGGTGCTCGGCGTCGAAGTCCCCGGTCGAGGGGCGGAACAGGTAGCCACCTTCGGTGATGGTCAACGAGACGATGCGGGTGCTCGCCGCCCTCATCGCGGCGAGCACCGCACCCGGGTCGTCTGCGGCATGGAGGAACCGCGTCATCGACCCGATCACCCGCGGCTCACGTCGGCCGTCGGGAAACTTGACCACCAGGGTGTAGAGCCCGTCCTGGGGGTTGAGCGCATCGCGCATCCGGGTGTCGCCGGGCATCGTGCCCACCCCGACGATCCCGAAGTCGAGCGCCTCGCCCTGGTCCATCAGTGCGTCGAGGTACATCGCCTGGTGGGCGCGGTGGAACCCGCCGACCCCGAAGTGCACGATCCCCTCAGTGACCTGCGACCGGTCATAGGCCGGCCGGGCCACCGTGTCGGGGAGCGAGTGCAGGGTGCGCTGGCTGAGTACGGGCATACGAGACTCCTCCTTCGCGAACGACTCCTGACGCGACTGTCTTACCGGACGGCGCCGAGCGAAAGACCCTGCACGAGCTTGTCCTGGGCAGCGAACCCGGCGATGAGCACCGGCAGTGACACGACCAACGACGCGGCACAGACCTTGGCGAGGAACAGCCCCTGGCTGGTGACGAAGCCGGTGAGGAACACCGGCGCGGTCTGGGCCGCGGTACCGGTGAGCACCCGCGCGAAGAGCAGCTCGTTCCAGCTGAAGATGAACGAGATCAACGCGGCCGCGGCGATCCCGGGAAGGACCACCGGCGCGATGATCGAGCGCAGCGTCCGGATCAGGCCGGCGCCGTCCAGCTGGGCGGCCTCGAGCATCTCCACCGGCACCTCCGCCAGGAAGGACCGGAGCATCCAGACGACGATCGGCAGGTTCATCGAGGTGTAGAGGATCAGGAGGTACCAGATGTTGTCGAGCACGTTGACGGCCTGCGCGAACAGGTAGAGCGGCAGCAGGCCGGCGACCACCGGGAGCATCTTGGTCGACAGGAAGAAGAAGAGCACGTCGGTCCACTTCTTCACCGGCTTGATCGACAGGGCGTATGCGGCGGGGAAGGCCAGCAGGAGGACGAGGACCGTCGACAGCACGCTGGCCGTCAGCGAGTTCAGCAGCGGCGGCCAGGGACCCGAGTCGAAGAAGGTCTTGTACCCCTCCACCGACAGTGGGGCGAACAGTGCCGGGGGGTTCTTCGCCGCATCCGGCTCCGAGTGGAAGGACGTCAGCACCATCCACAGGACCGGCAGGACGAAGAGGATCCCGACGACCCACGCTGTCCCGCTGAGGATGATCGCACTGCGCGGCTTCTTGCGGTGCTGGATGCGCTGGACCTGCTGCGTCCCTGGTGTGGTGGCGCTGGCGATGGCGCTCATCGGGTCTCCTCCCGGAACAGCGTGGACACGGTCCTCAGCGCGAACGTCGCGATGATGATCGTCGCGATGACGACGATGACCCCGGCGGCGGACGCCCGGCCGTACTCGTGGGCGGTGTAGAACAGCTGGTAGATGATGTAGGGCAGGTTCGCGGTGCCGAGACCGCCGGCGGTGATGACGAAGACGGCGTCGAAGTTCTGGACGACGTAGACCGACCCGAGCAGCGCGCTCAGCTCGATGTACTGGCGAAGGTGCGGGAAGGTCATGTTCCAGAAGATCTGCCAGCTGGTGGCGCCGTCGATCTTGGCCGCCTCGACGACATCGAGGGGACGGCTCTGGAGGCCGGCCAGCAGGATCAGCATCATGAACGGCGTCCACTGCCAGACCAGCGCCGCGATGATCGCCCACAGCGGCGCCTGGCTGATCCAGTCGGGCTGTGGCCAGTTCTGACCGAACAGGTTGCCGACCCACCGCAGCACGCCGTTGAACAGGCCGTACTCCGGGTTGAGCAGCGCGTGCTTCCAGAGCAGCGCGGCGGCCACCGGGACGATGAGGAACGGGGTGATCATCATCGTGCGCACGACACCGCGGCCCCGGAACTGGCGGTCGAGGAGCAAGGCGATGAGCAGGCCGAGGATCAGGCTGATCAGGACCACGGACACCGTGAGGATGACCGTGACGATGATCGCGGACCGGGTGTTGGCATCGGTGAGGACCCGACGGTAGTTGTCCAGCCCGTTGAAGCCGATCTCGTCCGGGTAGTAGGCGTTCCAGTTCATGAACGAGATGCCGAGGGTCACGAGGAACGGCAGCTGCGTGATGATGATCATGAAGATCAACGCCGGCAGGAGTGGTGCACGACGGGCCCAGGCGCCGGCTCGAGCCAGGGCGGAGTCGTCCGGGGGCGTCGCCGGCGGGGCGCCGGTGCGGGTGGACTCGGCGACGGCGCTCATGAGCGTTCCTTCCTGGTGACGTTGTGTAGGCGGCTGGGAGCCTCCAGTGGAGAGCGGCCGGTGACCGCTCGGCGGTTCACTGCCCGCCCTTGGACTGGTACCGGTCGGCGACGTCCTCCGCGAGCTCCTGACCGTTGTCCAGGGCCTGCTGGACGCTCATCCGGTCGGCGATCGCCGAGCTGACGTCCTGCGAGACCTGGGTCCCGAGGTCGGGGAACTCGGGGATGTCGACGAACTGGATGCCCGGCGCCGGCCGTGGCTGCACACCCGGGTTGTTCGGGTCGGCGGACTCGATCGCGGCCTTCGTCGGCGTCGCGAACGCCGACGCGACCTTGAGGTAGTCGGGGTTGTCGTAGGTCGAGGACCGCTTGCCGGCCGGGACCTTGGACCAGCCGAGCTTCTGGCCGACCAGCTCCTCGTACTCCTTGCTCGACGCCCAGGACACGAACTTCCAGGCGTTGTCCTTCTTGGTACTGGCCATCTGGATGCCCCACGCCCACGAGTACAGCCAGCCGGAGCTCTTCGTGAGCTTCACCGGCGCCGCGACGTAGCCGATCTTGCCCTTGACGGGAGAGTCCGCCGCCTCGAGTGAGCCGGCCGCCGACGTCGCGTCGTACCACATGGCGACGTTGCCCTGGACGAGGTTGTTCAGGCACTCGGTGAACCCCGCCTGGGGGGCACCCTTCTCGCCGTGCGCCTGGATGAGCTTGACGTAGAAGTTCGTCGCGTCGACGAACGGCTTGGCGTTGACCCCGGGCGTCCAGTCCTTCTCGAACCAGGTGCCGCCGAAGGTGTTCACCACGGTGGTGAGCGGGGCGAAGATCTGGCCCCAGCCGGGCTGCCCGCGCAGACAGATGCCCTTCATGTTCGGCTGGGCCCCGTCGACCTTGGCGGCGATGTCGGCGACCTGGTCCCACGTCGGGTTCGCGGGCATGGTGATGCCCTTCGAGTCCAGGACGTCCTTGCGGTACATGAGGAACGACGACTCCCCGTAGAACGGCTCGCCGTAGACGACGCCGTCCTTGGACATCGACTCGGTCATCGGCTTGAGGATGTCGTCCTGGTCGAAGGCCGTGTCCTTGGCGATGTAGTCGCTGAGGGGCGCGATCCACTTGCTGCGCGCGTAGATCGGGATCTCGAAGTTGCTGACCGTGGCGACGTCGTACTGGCCGGCCTGGCTGGAGAACTCCTGGCTGATCTTGTCGCGGACGTCGTTCTCCGGCAGCACCGTGTAGTTGACCTTGATGCCGGTCTTGGCGGTGAAGTTGTCCGTGGTCAGCTTCTGCAGGTCGACCATCTGTGAGTTGTTGACCATGAGCACGTTGATGGTGTCGGCGCCGCCGCCGCCGCCGGCGCTGCCCCAGCCGCTCGCTCCGCAACCAGCCAGCACCACCGAGACCACGAGGGTTCCCCCGAGCATGCCGGTCCGGGCTCCTCGCCTACCGCCTCTGCGTCCTGTTCGACCCGCCACGCCGACTCCCTCGTCCCGGGACCACGTCGACGTGGTCCGTGCGTAACGCTCACATGAGCGCTGCTCTGCTCGTATGCTGCTTTCGGGAGTCAACCGCCGCTGCGTCCGCCTGTCAAGAGTTGGCCGGGAAACGCCATCGCGCCGACCGGTCCGCGTCGTAGATTTCGGCGGGGGCCTTGGTCGAGCACGCACCGAAGGGAGCCGCCATGGATGGATCCGAGCTGACCGCCGGCCCGGCGCAGCTCGTCCTCACGGCCACGGTGGCCCGGCGGTACTACGTCGACGGACGGTCCAAGGTCGAGATCGCCGACGAGCTCGAGATCAGCCGGTTCAAGGTTGCCCGGCTGCTCGACCAGGCGCTGGCCACCGGACTGGTCCGGATCGAGATCGGCCATCCGGGCAGCATCGACACCGACCTGTCCAGCCGGCTCCGCGAACACCTCGGCCTCCGGACCGCGATCGTCGTCGGCACCGAGGAGTCCGACCCGGCGGCGCTGCGGACATTGCTGGCCCGGGCCGCCGGCGAGCTGCTCACCGAGACGGTCGGTCGGCTCGACGTGCTCGGGTTCGCGTGGGCGAGGGCGGTGGCGAGCACCGTCCCGGTCCTGGGCCGGATGGCCCCCGCTCCCCTGGTCCAGCTGACCGGCTCACTGCAGCGCGAGGACCTGTCCGTGACGTCGACCGAGATCGTCCGCGACATCGGACGGCTCACCGGCGGTCGGGTGACGGTCTTCTACGCCCCCTTCCTGCTGCCCGACGAGGAGACCGCCCGGACCCTCCGCCGGCAACCCGAGATCGCTCGGGCCATCGCCCAGTTCGGCTCGGTGACCAAGGCCGTCGTCGGGCTCGGTGCCTGGGGTCCGGGAAAGAGCACGATCTACGACGCGATGGGCACCGCGGACCGCCGCGCGCTGACCAAGGCGGGGGCGGTCGCCGACGTCTCCGGGGTGTTCATCGACGCCTCGGGCACCGTGGTCGGCCACGAGCAGACCGCGCGGATGATCTGCATGAACGCCGAGCAGCTGGCCAAGGTCGGCGACGTGCTCGCGATTCCTTACGGCGTCTCCAAGGCCCCAGCCGTCCTCGCGGCGGTCCGCAGCGGCCTGGTGACCACCCTGGTCACCCACGACGCGATGGCACGGACCCTGCTCGGTGGCTCGGCGGCCAGCGGCTGGCGCCGGAGCGCTGTCTAGGGCGGCATCGTGACCGCCGCATCCAAGGCATACCGAAAATCACGACGTTCCCGTAACGCAGCGGAAACACCGAGTCCCCAAGATGGGTCCATGGACACGCGACGGCTGCGCATCGGCTGCGAGTTCGTCTACCACGCGGAGATCCCGACGCCGACGGTCTTCCAGGTCCAGCCGTCTCTCGCGTCCGAGGTCCTGGTCGCCGACGAGTCCTGGTCGTTCGAGCCTGAGCTCGACGTGCGCCGCTATGCCGACCTCTACGGCAACCCGTGCCTGCGCACCGTGCTGCCGACGGGTGAGTCCGTCCTGCGGTATGCGGCGGTGGCGACGGTCCGTGACGCGGTCGACGACGCCGACCCGGACGCGCCCGAAAACCCCGTCGCGGCGCTCCCGGACGACGTGCTCCTGTTCACCCTGCCGAGCCGCTACTGCCTGCCCGACATGCTGGCCAACGAGGCGTGGAAGCAGTTCGCCGACGTCCCCCCGGGCTACTCCCGCGTCCAGACCATCTGCGACCACGTCAACGAGCACCTGACCTTCCAGTACGGGTCGAGCACGGCGACCTCGACGGCCCTCGACGTGTTCACCACCGGCTACGGGGTGTGTCGCGACTTCACGCACCTCGCGATCTCGTTCTGCCGTGCGCTCAACATCCCGGCCCGGTACGCGTTCGGGTACCTCCCAGACATGGACGTACCGCCGGACCCGGCGCCGATGGACTTCGCGGCGTGGATGGAGGTCTGGCTCGGCGACCGCTGGTGGACCTTCGACCCTCGGAACAACCAGCGCCGCAAGGGGCGAGTCGTCATCGGGCGGGGACGGGACGCGTCGGACGTGGCGATGGCCACGACGTTCGGCGGTCCGGTCCTCCAGTCGATGGCGGTGGTGGCGGAGGAGGACGCCGGATGAGCCCGCTCGACGAGGTGGACCGCGTGAGGTACCGGCTGGACCAGACCTTCGTCTACCGGTATGACGCGCCCATCCAGCGGCTGCGGCACCGCCTGCGGGTGATGCCGCCGCGCCAGCACGGACCCACCGTCCTCGAGACCTCGCGGCTGACGATCTCGGGTGCCGAGGTTCAGCGACGCCGCGTCCGGGACGGTGCCGGCAACACCGTGGTCCGGGTCGGAGCCGAGCGGGTCGACGAGTACGTCCAGTTCGTCTACTCCGCCACCCTGACCCGCCGGCGGGACAGCGAGTCCGTGCTCCTCGACCCGCGCGCGCTCGGCGACTCCCGATGGCTGCGGGCGACGGCGCTGACCGGGCCCTCCGAACCGCTTCGTGCGCTGGCCGCCGTGTCGCCGCCGTCGGGACCGGGCCCGTTCGACCGGCTGAACGGGCTGGCTCTGGCCGACGCGCTCTGTCACGTGACCCACGAAGCGCTCGGCTACGAGTACGGCCTCACCGGGGTGCGGACCACCGCCGACGAGGCCCTCGCCCTGGGCCGGGGGGTCTGCCAGGACTCGGCCCACGTCATGCTGGCGCTCTGTCGGATCCGCGGCCTCGCCGCTCGGTACGTCTCGGGTCACCTCGTCGGCCAGGGCGGCACCCACGCGTGGGTCGAGGTGGTGGTCCCGTCGGCGGACGGTCACGCGGCGGAGGCGGTCGGGTACGACCCGTGCAACGGTCGGCGTACCGGGGCGGGCCACGTCACGGTCGCGACCGGTCGCGACTACCGAGACGTGCCGCCCACCTCGGGCAGCTACGTCGGCACGGCGACCGGCAGCCTCACCACCACCCGCGACCTCGTCGTCCTCGACGCCGCCTGACTGCTCCCCTTCCCGATGGGAATGGGCTCGAGCGGTCCGATTTCCGACCGCTCAAGCCCAGTACCGAAGTCATGCTCCCTCGAAGTTCGCCTTCCCCGGTCCCTGCTGGACGAACGAGGTCATCCCGATCTCGCGGTCCTTGGTCGCGAAGAGCGAGGCGAAGAGCATCCGCTCGATCTCCAGCCCGGTGTCGAGGTCGGACTCGAGGCCGCGGTCGATGGCCTCCTTGGCCGCCCGCAGCGCATACGCGGGGCCTCCGACGAACGAGAGCATCCAGGCGCGCGCCGCCGCATACACCTCGTCGGCCGGGACGACCTTGTCGACGAGGCCGATGCGCAGCGCCTCCTCGGCGTTCACGAACCGGCCCGAGTAGATGATGTCCTTCGCTTTCGCCGGCCCGACGAGCCGCGAAAGTCGTTGCGTACCACCGGCACCCGGGATCACACCGAGGAGGATCTCCGGCTGTCCGAGCTTCGAGCTCTCCCCGATGACCCGGAAGTCGCAGGCGAGCGCAAGCTCGCAGCCGCCGCCCAACGCATACCCCGTCACCGCGGCGACCGTGGGCTTGCGGATCTGGGCGACCGCCGTGATCGAGCTCTGCAGGGGGACCGAGCGCTCGACCATCTCGACGTACGACATGGCCTGCATCTCCTTGATGTCGGCGCCGGCGGCGAACACCTTCTCGCCGCCGTAGACGACGACGGCGGCCACCTCGGAGGTCGCGCCGGCGGTCTGCGCGGCGGCTCGGATCTCCTCCTGGACCTGCACCGAGAGCGGGTTCATCGGGGGCCGGTCCAGCCGGATCGTGCCGACCCCGTCCTGGACCTCTAGGCGGACGAACTCGCCGGCGTAGGCGATGTCGCTCATGCGTCGTCCTGCGGACGGTGGCGCGGTCGATACTGCTCGGACCCGTTGGAATCCGTGCTCTCGACGCCCTCGACGCCCTCGACGCCGTCACTTCCCTCGGGCGGCGTCTGGAACGACGCGTGCCACATCTGCACGACCTCCATGATGAGGTTCACGCTGATCTGGAAGAGCGCCGAGATGTCGGTCTGCATGGTCACGACGTGCTCGACGCTGACGACGAGGTTGTTGTTGGCGATGCCGACCTTGGCCAGGTTGAGCTGCAGGCTGAAGTCGTTGCAGCGCTGCAGCCGCAGGTACAGGTCGTCAGGAACCTGCTCGCCGATCAGCCACTGCCCGAAGATCCGCATCACCGGCCAGTCGCCGTCCAGGCACCGCACGAACAGCTGCTGGGGCGGCTCGCCGATCATGAAGGCCACGTCGCCGTCGCCGTCGATGTTGGGGTTCAGCCCGAGATCCTTGAGGACGTCGAGAACCCGCCCCCGCAGTGGGTGCTCGTCCGCCGGGGGTGGGAAGTTCGGCAGGCTGGTGGGGTCGCTCATGCTCCAGGCCTCACACAGAACGTCATGGCGACACCGTAACGGCCCCCTACGCTGACGGCATGTCCCCCCCGGCCCCACCACGACCGCTGCGGGACCTTCCACCACCGCCCGGGATCACCCGCGTCGAGGGCGGCGTGGAGCTCTGCGTGTATGCCGGCCACGCCGACACGGTGCACGTCTGCCTGTTCGACGCCGGTGACCGGGAGGGTGCCTCCGAGCGGCGCATACCCCTCACCGAGCGCGCGCACGGGTTCTGGTTCGGACATCTGCGCGGCGTGACGCCGGGGCAGCGCTACGCGGTCCGGGCCTCCGGTCCGTGGCAGCCGGAGAACGGTCTGCGCTACAACGAGTCCAAGCTTCTGCTGGACCCCTACGCCCGCGCGGTCGAGGGCGATATCCGCCTGGCACCGTCGGTCTTCGGACACCAGGTCGGGGTCGAGCTGGCCGGCGACACCGGGCTGCGGGACGACCGCGACTCCAAGGCCTTCGTGCCCCGATGTGTGGTGGTCGACGAGGCGTTCGACTGGGAGGGCGAGGTCTCGCCGCACCGTTCCCTCGCCGAGACGGTCATCTACGAGGTCCACGTCAAGAACCTCACCCAACGGCTGCCGGGCATCCCCGACCACCTCCGCGGCACCTACGCGGGCCTGGCTCACCCCCTCACCATCGAGCACCTCACCCGGCTCGGTATCACCGCCGTCGAGCTGCTGCCCGTACAGGCGTTCACCACCGAGCCCGAAGTGCTCCGGCGCGGCCTGACGAACCACTGGGGCTACAACACGCTGGGGTTCTTCGCCCCGCACGCGGCGTATGCGTCAGCCCGGGACCCGCAGGGCGTGCTCGACGAGTTCAAGGGCATGGTCAAGCTGCTGCACCAGGCCGGCATCGAGGTCCTCCTCGACGTCGTCTACAACCACACCAGCGAGCAGAGCGCGACGGGGATGACGTTGAGCTGGCGCGGCCTCGACAACCGCGCCTACTACCGGCTCGACGACCGCGGTCACGACATCGACGTCACCGGCTGCGGAAACACCCTCGACCTGCGTCACCCCGTGGTGTGCCGGATGGTCCTGGACTCGCTGCGGTACTGGGTCGAGGAGTGCCACGTCGACGGGTTCCGGTTCGACCTGGGCGTCGCCCTGGCCCGAGGGCGCTACGACGACTACGACCCCAACCATCCCTTCCTCGTGGCCCTGCGCACGGACCCGGTCCTCTCCCGCGTCAAGAACGTCGCCGAGCCGTGGGACCTCGGGATCCACGGCTGGCGTACCGGCCAGTTCCCGCCGCCGTTCAGCGAGTGGAACGACCGGTTCCGCGACGGCGTCCGGTCGTTCTGGCTCACCGGCCTCGGGCGCGACCGGGAGTCGCGGCAGGGGCACGGCGTGCAGGACCTCGCCACCCGGCTGGCCGGGTCACAGGACCTCTTCGGCACCCGCGACCGGGGGCCCATCGCGTCGGTCAACTTCGTCGCCGCCCACGACGGGTTCACCGCTCGCGACCTGACGATGTACGACGTCAAGCACAACGACGCGAACCTCGAGGGCAACCGCGACGGCACCGACAACAACCTGTCGTGGAACCACGGCGTCGAGGGCCCGACCGACGACGCGGACGTCCAGGAGGCCCGGCTGCGGTCCATCCGCAACCTGATCGGCACGCTGCTGACCTCGACCGGCGTGCCGATGCTCAACGCCGGCGACGAGCTCGGGCGCAGCCAGGACGGCAACAACAACGCGTTCTGCCAGGACAACGAGACGTCCTGGTTCGACTGGGACCTCGCGCCGTGGCAGCAGGACCTGCTCGAGACGACCCGCCACCTCGTGCGGCTGAGGGCCACGCTGCCGGTGCTGCGCCAACGGGCCTTCCCGTCCGGCCGCCAGATCGACGACGACGGCTCCACCGACATCGCGTGGTTCACCGCGAGCGGTCAGCCCATGACCGACGCCGTCTGGACCGATCCTTCGGTGCGCACCCTTGCGATGTACCTCGACGGGGCGGAGCTGGGCGAGCGCTCCGTCCTCGTCCTCGTGCACGGCGGAGCCAACCCGGCGCAGGTGACCCTCCCGACGCCCCCCGGGCTCAGCGCCTACGAGCTGCTGTGGGACAGCGCCTGGCAGCGACCGCAACGCCCGGCCGTGGTCGACCCGTCGGCCGGTCCGGTCGACGTGGCGGCAGCGTCCATGCTGGTCTACCGCGCCGTCCAGCTCGGCTGACACTCACGACTCAGCGGCGTGGGCGGTCGGTCTCGTCGTCGAACTCGCCGAGCACCCGCTCCAGGAGGTCCTCCAGGGCGGTGATCCCGATGACCTCGCCGCGGGGGTCGGCGACGAGCGCCAGCTGCGCCCGGTCGGCGCGCATCCGGCCGATCGCCTCGACCACCGACGCGTGGGGGTCGAGCACGGTCGTGACGTAGGCGAGGTCCGACACGGTGGAGTCGGGCGGGGCGAGCACGGCGTCGCGAACGTGGACGAGGCCGGTCGGCGCGCCGGACGCGTCGAGGACCACGAGGCGCGATCGGCCGCTCTCCCGCGACCGACGCTCGACGTCGACGGCCAGAGCGTCCAGCGGCACCCCCACGACGTCGGCCAGGGGCAGCGTGGCCGCATACACCGGTGTGCCCGCCAGGTCGAGGACGCTGCTGAGCAGCTCCTCCTCCGCGGCCTCGATGAGCCCGTGCTCCCGGGACGCGTCGAGGAGCAGCCGCAGCTCGGCTGGTCCCTGCACGACGCTGGCCTCGTCGACCGGCTCGACCTGCCAGATCCCGAGCAGGGCGTTAGCAGCGCCGTTGAGCAGCCGCAGGACCCATCGGGTGGACGCCATGAACACGCGGAACGGCAGTCCGAGCAGGATCGCCGACCGCTCCGGGTGACTGATCGCCCACGACTTCGGCGCCATCTCACCGACGACCATGTGGAGGAACACCACGACCGCGACGGCGATGACCGTGGCGACGACCGAGGCCACGGCTTCCGGCAGCGGGGTCAGCTGGAGCAGGGGGTCGAGCAGGTCCGCGACCGCCGGCTTGGCAAGCGCACCGAGCCCCAACGTCGCGAGCGTGATCCCGAGCTGCGCGCCGGCCAGACCCAGCGAGAGCTCGCGGCTGTTGCGCACGGCCGCGCGCGCCGAGCGTCCGCCGAAGGCTGCCGCGACCTCCAGGCGGTGCCGCTTCGCCGAGACCACGGCGAACTCCGCCGCCACGAAGAACGCGTTCGCGAGCAGCAGCAGCACCGACAGGCCGACGGACACGGCGACGTTCACGGGGTCCGCTCCTGGGTGGGATCCGACCGGAGGCGCAGCAGGGTGACCACCGCAGGGACGTGCCGCTCGACCTCGTCGACACGGATCTCGATCCGGTCGGGTACCGACGGGTCGTCGACGTCACCCGGTTCGACGACCTCGTCGACCGTGACGGTGTCGCCGGGCCTGGCCACCCGCCCGAGCCGGCCCAGCACGAGCCCGCTCACGGTGGCGTAGTCCGCCCCGAGCGGCAGCCGGACGCCGGTCGACGACTCGACCTCGTCGAGCCGGAGCCGGGCCGAGAGGGTATGCGTGTCCGCCGGTCCCTCAGGCGGCTCGGGCTCCCGCTCGTCGCCCTCGTCGAAGATGTCGCCCACCACCTCCTCCGCGATGTCCTCCAGGGACAGCACGCCGTCGAACCCGCCGAACTCGTCGACGACGACCGCCAGCTGGCGCCGGCTGGCTCGCAGCTGCTCCAGGGCGGCGGGCAGCGGCAGCGACCCGGGCACGACCACCGCCGCGGAGCACGCGTCCTGCACGGAGACGCTCCCCCAGCTCTCGCGAGGGACCTCGAGCAGCTCGGCCAGGCCGACGATGCCCACGACGTCGTCGACGTCCTGGGCCACGACGGGGAACCGCGAGTGCGGGCTGGTGCGCAGGAGGTCGACGACGGCCGCCAGCGTGGAGGTGGCCGGCACGGTGTCGACGTCGACGCGGGGGGTCATCGCCTGCTCCGCGCTGAGCGCCCGGTACGCCAGCCCGCGCTCGAGCAACAGGGAGAGGTCCTCGTCGAGCGCGCCTCTCTTGCGCGACTCGTCGATGACGTGCTCCAGGTCGGCGGTGGTGGCACCGGGTGAGAGCTCTTCGACGGGTTCGATGCCGACAGCCCGCAGCAGCCGGTTGGAGGCACCGTCGAAGAGGTGGATCAGCGGTCCCGCGACGGCGAGGTAGACCTGCGTCGAGCGGCTCAGCGAGCGGGCCAGCGGGATCGGGCGGGCGATGGCGAGGTTCTTCGGCGCCAGCTCGCCCACGACCATCTGGAGGACGGTCGAGAAGACGAGCACGAGAGCGACGGCGACGGCGAGGCGAGCCGCATACGGGAGGTCGGTGAACCCGAGCAGGTCGGCCAGCGCCACCCCGATGAGGGGCTCACCCGCGTACCCGACCAGCAGGGCCGTGACGGTGATCCCGAACTGCGCGCCCGAGAGGGTGAAGGAGAGCCGTCCGGTGATGTCGAGCGCGCGGGCGGCGGCGGCGTCGCCCTCGTCGGCCAGCTGCCGCAGCCGGTTGCGGTCCACCGAGACGTAGGCGAACTCCTGGGCGACGAAGTAGCCGGTCGCGAGGGTGAGGAGCACGACGAGGACGAGGCCGACGGCGATGAGCATCGCGGCGTCCACTCCTCGCGGGCATTCACTAGGTCGATCGCTTAGGTCCAATCTACGCGATCGGGGAGGTACGGTCGTCCGGGCGCTGTCCGGGACGGCTCGGGGGTCTGGAGCGTCTGTTCACCGACCCCCAACCAGGAGACGACCTTCATGGCCACGAGCCGCCGCCTTCGTATGACGCGTACCACCTCTGCCCTCGCCGGAACCGCGGTCCTTGCCGCTTCCCTCGCCACCGTCGCCCTCGCGCAGCCGGCCTCGGCGGCCAAGCCCACCAGCGGATCCACGACCGGGACCGGCATGGTCTTCAAGGTCAACCCGGTGCAGTCCAGCGGCATTCAGACCCTCACCGACATGAAGGACTCGGACGCGGCCGTGCCGATGAGCGAGTACGCGTCCGTGCAGCTGAGGAACCTCGACGGGTCCGGGTACCTGCGCGGGAAGTGGGCCAACGTCAAGTCCTCGACCGGGACGCCCGCGTTCAGTCCGACCAACACGTTCAACTACACCCGTCACGCCGACCAGTTCGAACAGGTCATGGCGTACTTCTGGGTGAACCAGGCGCAGGAGTACCTGCAGTCCCTCGGCTTCGGCTCGACGCTCCCCTCGGCCAACATGCAGCAGCAGTCGGTGCGGATCGACCAGTACGGCGCGGACAACAGCTTCTTCAACGACGCCCGGCATTTCGACATCCGGTACGGCAAGGGCGGGGTCGACGACGCCGAGGACGCCGAGGTCATCGTTCACGAGTACGGTCACGCGGTCCACGCCGCACAGGTGCCCGGCTTCGGCTCCGGCCTCGACGCCGGCTCGATCGGCGAGTCGTTCGGCGACTACCTCTCGGTGACGGTGGGCCTCGCCGCGGCCAAGCAGTACGGCTGGCCGGTGAAGACCGACCAGGCGTGCGTCGCCGACTGGGACTCCACCTCCTACACGAGCACGGTCCCGCACTGCCTGCGTCGCCTCGACACCGACAGCACCGTGGCCGACCGCATCGGTGAGGTCCACGCCGACGGGGAGATCTGGAGCCGGGCGCTCTGGGACATCCGCCTGGCCTACGTCAGGCTCGGCAGGACCACGGCGGCGTGGGACACCACGCTCATCGACAGCCAGTTCGGGTATGCGGCAGACACCTCCTTCTCGGCGGCCGCGCAGCAGACCTACCAGACCGCGTTGAAGCGTGACGGTGCCGCCGCAGCGGCCGAGGTCAAGACCGCCTTCGCCGCGAGGGGCATCACCTTCTGACCCGCCACTGAGTCACTCCCACGAGAGTCGGCCCCCTCCCACCGAATGTGGTGGGAGCGGGCCGACTGTCGTGAGAGTCCCGGTCAGGCCAGTCCGGCGCCGGGGGGCACCTTCTGACCGCCGAGCCGGCGCCGGGCGGCTCGAACGGAGCGAAGTTGCTGCTATCACGGCAATTTCGCTCCGCTCGGAGCCCCCGGCCGACCTTCGTGGGTCGGGCGCGGGGCCGTCAGTCGTCGAGGACGGGCGGGGTGTGCCAGATCCGGTCGATGTAGTTGCGCATCGCGCGGTCGCTGGAGAAGAAGCCCGACCGGGCCACGTTGAGGATCGCCGATCGCGACCAGGCGTCCTGGTCGGCGTAGGCCTTGTCCACCCGGTCCTGGGCGTCGATGTAGGACCGGTAGTCCGCGAGCGCGAGGAACCGGTCGTCGCCGAGCAGGTTCGACACCACCGGCTCGAACACCATCCGGTCGCCGCCGGAGAACGTGCCCGACGCGATGAGGTCGATGGCCGCCCGCAGCTGCGGGTCGCTCTCGTAGTAGCTGGCCGGGGTGTAGCCGGACGCGAACAACGCCTCGACCTCCGGCTCGAGCAGGCCGAAGAGGAAGAAGTTCTCGTCCCCGACGAGCTTGCGGATCTCGACGTTGGCCCCGTCGTCGGTGCCGATCGTCAGCGCACCGTTGAGGGCGAGCTTCATGTTCCCCGTGCCCGAGGCCTCCTTGCCGGCCAGCGAGATCTGCTCCGACAGGTCCGCTGCCGGGATGAGCTTCTCGGCCAGCGTCACGTTGTAGTTGGGCGGGAACACCACGGTCAGCCGGCCCTTGACCAGGGGGTCGCTGTTGACCGTCTCCCCCACCGCGTTGATGAGGCCGATGATCTGCTTGGCCATCCGGTAGCCCGGCGCCGCCTTGGCGCCGAACACGAAGACCCGCGGCGTCACGTCGTCGGCGTTCAGCTCACCGCTGCGGATCTGCTGGTAGAGCGTCACGATGTGCAGCACCTTGAGCGTCTGCCGCTTGTACTCGTGTAGCCGCTTGACCATCACGTCGAGCATGGCGTCGGTCGGGAGCACCACGTCGTTGCGGGCCAGCAGGTGCTTGGCGAGGCTCGTCTTGCAGGTCTTCTTGACGGTGCGGAACCGCTCCCGGAACGCCGCGTCGTCCGCGAACGGCTCGAGCTCCGACAGCCGGTCGAGGTCGGTGACCCAACCGGGGCCGATGGCGTCGGTGATGAGGGCCGAGAGGTTCTTGTTGGCCAGCCGCACGAACCGGCGGGGCGTGACACCGTTGGTGACGTTGGTGAACTTGTCCGGCCAGTACTCGGAGAAGTCCGGCAGCACCTTGTCTCGCAGCAGCTGCGAGTGGAGCTCCGCGACGCCGTTGACCTTCGAGCCGGCGACCGTCGCGAGGTATGCCATCTTCACGGCGCCCTCGGAGACGATCGACATCCGGCGCAGCCGCGCCTCGTCGCCGGGGTAGGCCTCGCGCACGGCGTCGAGGAACTCGTCGTTGATCCGGTAGATGATCTCGAGGTGGCGCGGCAGCAGTCGGCCCAGCAGCTCGACCGGCCACACCTCGAGGGCCTCGGGCAGCAGCGTGTGGCACGTGTAGGCGAAGCACTGCTGGGTGATCGCCCACGCCTGGTCCCACTCGAACCCCTTGTCGTCGACGAGGATCCGCATCAGCTCCGGGACCGCGATGACGGGGTGCGTGTCGTTGAGCTGGAAGATCACCCGCTCGGGGAGCTGGTGGAGGTCGAACTGCGCCGGCAGCACCTGGTCGATGAAGTCGCGCAGCGAGCAGGCCACGAAGAAGTACTGCTGCTGGAGCCGCAGCTCCTTGCCCTGCGGCGTCGAGTCCTCGGGATAGAGGACCATCGAGATCTTCTCGGCGAAGGTCTGGTTGCGAACCGCCTCGGCGTAGTCGCCGGCGTTGAACACCTCGAGGTTGAACGCCCGGGTCGCCTTGGCGCTCCACAGCCGCAGCGTGTTCACACGGCCGTTGCGATAGCCCGGGACCATGTAGTTGTAGGGGACGCCCAGGACGTCCCAGTCGCCGACCCAGCGGGTGCGCTCGACGCCGTCGTCCTCGGTCACGGCCTCCGTGTAGCCGCCGAACTGGACGGTCACGGCGTTCTCCGGGTGCGGGAACTCCCACGGGTTGCCCAGCTGCAGCCACGGGTCGGAGTGCTCGACCTGCCAGCCGTCGACGAAGGTCTGCCGGAAGATGCCGTACTCGTAGCGGATCCCGTAGCCGACACAGGGCACCGACATCGTCGCGAGCGAGTCGATGAAGCATGCGGCGAGCCGGCCGAGGCCGCCGTTGCCGAGTCCCGGCTCGATCTCCTGCGCGCGCAGCCTGGAGAGCGAGATCCCCAGCTGACCGAGGCCCTCCTCGACGATGGTGTCGAGGTCGGACGCGAGGATCGAGTTGTCCAGCTGTCGCCCGAGGAGGTACTCCGCCGAGAGGTAGCTGACGGTCTTGGCCTGCTGGTCCCACTGCTTGGCCAGGGTGGCCATCCACCGGGACTGAAGGTGGTGGCGCACCGTCCGCGCCAACGCGAGGTACTGGTCGTTGACCGAGCTGCGCGCCAGGCTCACGCCCTGGCCGTAGTTGAGCTCGCGCATGAAGTCGCTCATGAACGCCTCGACGGTATGCCGGGGAGCAGTGAGGTCTCGGCTGTCCAGACCCCCGCGGCGCGAGGCCGCCGGGCGGTCGGTCTGCGTGTCCGTCACGCGACTCTCCTTTGCTTGAAGGGTGGCGCAGTTCGAAGGGTGGGGGCAGTCCAGAGACTCGACTCTAGCGGGTGTCTTGCCGGGTTCTTGCAGTCGTTGCAACGGTTTGCACGCTCCGCGAGACACGAGGCTCCGAGGGTGTCCCTGCAACAGGCCACCGAGTAGCGTCGCCGTGTGACTGCATCCGACGCTGCTGCAACCACGACCTCGCTTGACCAGGCCTCCAACGGTACCGAGCCGGCCCCCGACACCACCGACCCGGACCTCGCCGGTCCCGAGAGCGTCGGCACGGCCCCCAGCCCAGAGGCCACCACCACGCCGATGCACCTCCTCCTCGAGACCCTCCCGGACGGCGTGCTCCCGTTCGGGCGGATCCCCGTCCAGAACGTCCAGCCCCTGGTCGACGGCGGGACCCGCCCGGCCAAGTCGGTCGAGCACGAGGAGTTCACCGTCGCCGCCCAGGTGTTCCGCGAGGGGCACGACGCGGTCAACGCGACGGCCGTCCTCACCGACCCGGACGGCGTGGACCGCCACTTCCCCATGCGCGTCGACAACGCCGGACTCAGCTGGTGGAGCGCGACCGTCGCCGCCGACCGCCCCGGCTGGTGGACCTACCGCGTCGAGGGCTGGTCCGACCCGTGGGGCACCTGGGTGCACGACGCGACGATCAAGGTCGAGGCCGACGTCGACGCCGAGATGATGCTCGAGGAGGGCGCCCGGATGCTCGAGCGCTGCCTCGCCGAGCAGGGCGACCTCCAGGGCAGCCCGCTCACGGAAGCGGTCAGCCTGCTCCGCGACACCGTGCGTCCGGCCGTCGACCGGCTCCACGCTGCTACGTCCGCCCCGATGCGCACGTGGTTCGCCAAGCATCCGTTCCGGGAGATGGTGAGCCCCAGCCCCGCATACCGGCTGCTCGTCGAGCGCGAGCTCGCGCTGTTCGGTGCGTGGTACGAGATCTTCCCGCGGTCCGAGGGCGCCTACCTGGACCCGGAGACCGGTGAATGGCGGTCGGGCACCCTGCGCACCGCAGCGGAGCGGCTGCGCGCGATCGCGGCCATGGGCTTCGACGTCGTCTACCTCACGCCGGTCCACCCCATCGGGTCGACCGCGCGCAAGGGCAAGAACAACACCCTGAACGCGGAGCCGCGCGACCCCGGCAGCCCGTATGCCATCGGCTCGCCGGACGGTGGGCACGACTCGATCCACCCCGACCTCGGGACGTTCGAGGACTTCGACCTCTTCGTCCGGGCCGCTCGGCGCAACGGGCTCGAGGTCGCCGTCGACATCGCCCTCCAGGCGTCGCCCGACCACCCCTACGTCGAGACCCACCCCGAGTGGTTCACCACGCGGGCCGACGGCACCATCGCGTATGCGGAGAACCCGCCGAAGAAGTACCAGGACATCTACCCGCTGAACTTCGACAACGACCCGGCGGGCGCCTACGCCGAGATGCGCCGGGTCATCCAGGTGTGGATCGACCACGGTGTGACCCTGTTCCGCGTCGACAACCCGCACACCAAGCCGGTGCAGTTCTGGCAGTGGCTCATCGCCGACGTCGCGAAGGACCACCCCGAGATCATCTGGCTGTCCGAGGCGTTCACGAAGCCGGCGATGATGCACAGCCTGGCCAAGGCCGGGTTCCAGCAGTCCTACACCTACTACGCCTGGCGCAACATGCGGTGGGAGCTCGAGGAGTACCTGCGCGAGCTGTCCGGGGAGTCGGCCGCCTACATGCGTCCGGCGTTCTGGCCGACGACCCACGACATCCTCACGCCCTACATGCAGTACGGCGGGCCGACGGCCTGGACGCTGCGCGCCGCACTGGCCGCCACCCTCGTGCCGACCTACGGCATCTACGCCGGCTACGAGCTGATGGAGAACGTCGCGCGGCAGGGTGCGGAAGAGCAGGTCGACAACGAGAAGTACGAGTACAAGGACCGGCACTGGGAGGACTACGAGCCGGGCGGGGCGAAGGCGGGCCAGAGCCTGGTCCCGTACCTCACCAAGCTCAACGCCATCCGCAAGGCGCACCCGGCGCTGCACTGGCTCCGCAACATCCGGTTCCACTCCAGCGAGGACGAGAACATCATCGTCTTCTCGAAGTCTCGGGTCCTGCACGGCGCCGAGGGCCGTCGCGACACGATCCTCGTCGTCGCCAACCTCGACCCCCACGCGACCCGCGGCGGGTGGCTCGACCTGGACATGCCGGCCCTCGGCCTGGGCTGGGACGAGCAGTTCCGCGCGCGCGACCTCATCAGCGAGCAGACCTGGATCTGGAAGCAGCACTCGTGGGTGCGGCTGGGCCCTGAGACCCACCCGGTGCACGTCATCGAGGTCAGGAGCATCTGAGCCGTGCAGGGCCTCAACCTGTCGCAACCCGGTTTGCGACACGACCCGCAGTGGTACCGGACTGCAGTGTTCTACGAGGTCCTCGTCCGCGCGTTCTCCGACTCGAAGGGGTCGGGGTCCGGTGACTTCCGTGGCCTGATCGAGCGGCTGGACTACCTGCAGTGGCTGGGGATCGACGCGCTGTGGCTGCCTCCCTTCTACGCGTCGCCGTTGCGTGACGGCGGGTACGACATCTCCGACTACAAGGCGGTGCTGCCGGAGTTCGGCACCCTGCCGGAGTTCATCGAGCTCGTATCGCAGGCGCACGCGCGCGGCATCCGGATCGTCACCGACCTCGTCATGAACCACACCAGTGACCAGCACCCGTGGTTCCAGTTCAGCCGCACCGAGCCGGACGGCCCGTTCGGGGACTACTACGTCTGGTCCGACACCGACGCGCCCTACAGCGAGGCGCGGATCATCTTCATCGACACCGAGGTGTCGAACTGGACCTTCGACCCGGTCCGGCGGCAGTTCTTCTGGCACCGGTTCTTCTCGCACCAGCCCGACCTCAACTTCGAGAACCCGCGGGTCCGCGCCGAGATGTTCGACGTCGTCCGGTTCTGGATGGACCTCGGTATCGACGGGTTCCGGCTCGATGCGATCCCCTACCTCTTCGAGGAGGAGGGAACCAACTGCGAGAATCTCGCCCGGACGCACGGGTTCCTCGCCGAGCTGCGCGCGATGGTGGACGCCGAGTACCCCGGGCGGGTCCTGCTGGCCGAGGCGAACCAGCCGCCGGCCGAGGTCGTCGACTACTTCGGCACGAGCGAGTCGCCGGAGTGCCAGATGTGCTTCCACTTCCCGGTGATGCCGCGTCTCTACTACGCGCTGCGCGAGGAGCGGGCGGCGCCGATCGTCGACGTCTTCGCCGACACCCCACCCATCCCGACCGGGGCTCAGTGGGGCACCTTCCTGCGCAACCACGACGAGCTGAGCCTCGAGATGGTCTCGCCCGAGGAGCGCTCGGCGATGTACGGCTGGTACGCGCCGGACTCCCGGATGCGGGCGAACGTCGGCATCCGCCGGCGACTCGCTCCCCTGCTGGACAACTCGCGGCCGGAGATCGAGCTGATCCACTCGCTGCTGCTGTCGCTGCCGGGGACGCCCTGCCTCTACTACGGTGACGAGATCGGGATGGGGGACAACATCTGGCTGAACGACCGCGACGCGGTGCGCACGCCGATGCAGTGGACCCCCGACCGCAACTCAGGCTTCTCCGCTGTCGACCCCGGAAAGCTCTATCTCCCAGTGATTTCCAGCCTCGTCTACCACTACAACACGGTCAACGTCGAGGCCCAGATGGCCACGTCGTCGTCCCTCCTGCACTGGCTGCGCGGGATGTTGCAGGTCCGGAGCCGGCACCCGGTGTTCGGGCTCGGCGACTTTCTCGTGTGCCCGACCGAGAACGAGGCCATCCTGTCCTTCGTGCGCCATCGCGAGGGTGACCGGCCGGTCGGCACCGACGCGCCCGCCAACGAGACGGTGCTGTGCGTCAACAACCTCTCCTCGCGGCCCCAGGCCACGACGGTGCAGCTGCCCCTGGAGTATGCGGGGGCGCAGCTCGTCGACCTGTTCGGCGGTCAAGGGTTCCCCAAGATCGGGGACGACGGAAAGGTGTTGGTGACCCTGGGTTCCCGGGACTTCTTCTGGTTCCAGGTCCGCGGCGACTGGGCCCACAGCGGAGCCGGGGAAGCCTCCGGCGGGGCGGGTGAGCGGCGTGGCTGAGATCCACCGCACGACGCTCGAGCCGACAAAGCTCGAGCTGCTGACCACCTGGTTGCCGCAGCAGCGCTGGTACGCGGCGAAGGGCCGGACCCCGGTGCTGCGCAAGCTCGGCGGCTTCCGCCTCGACGACCCGGCGGGAGACGTGGGCATCGAGGTCATGGTCGTGGCCGACGAGTCGGGCCCGCACCCGGTGGTCTACCAGGTCCCGATGACCTACCGCGCCGCGCCGCTGCCCGGTGCCGACGGCGCCCTGATCGGCACGTCCGAGCACGGCGTGCTCGGCACCCGATGGGTCTACGACGCACCGCACGACGACGTCTTCGTCGACCGGCTGCTCGCGCTCATCCAGGGTCAGGCCGAGCCGCAGGCGCAGTCGGAGAGCAACACGCCCGACCCCACCGTCGAGGGCCACGCGGTGGACGCCGAGGTCGTGACGCTCGCGACGTCCGCCGTCATGCGTGGCGAGCAGTCCAACACCTCGATCGTCTGCCAGGTCGTCGACGCCACCGGTGCCCCCGCAAAACCGATCATCGTCAAGGTATTTCGGGCGTTGCACCCCGGCGAGAACCCCGACGTCGTCGTCCAGTCCGCGCTCACCGAGGCGGGGTCCACCCAGGTCCCGCACACCGTCGGCTACGTCGCCGGCGAGTGGGCCGACCCGCAGTCCGGCGAACGGGTTCGCGGACACCTGGCCTTCGCCCAGCGGTTCCTCGCGGGAGTCGAGGACGCGTGGCGGGTCGCCCTCCGGGCGGCCACCGCGGGAGAGGACTTCAGCGAAGCTGCCCGCGACCTCGGCGCCGCCACGGCCCACATCCATCTCAGCCTCGCCTCCGCGCTGGGCACCGTTCCCGCGGAGGACGAGGCGAAGCGCGAGCTGGTCCGGATCATCCGCTCGCGCTACGAGGCGGCCGTCGCTGAGGTGCCGGCGCTGGCGGCCCACGAGGACGTCGTCGCCGCGTCGCTCGACGACCTCGCCGCCCGCGAGTGGCCCGACCTGCAACGGGTCCACGGCGACTACCACCTGGGCCAGGTGCTCCGCACGCCGGACGGCTGGGTCGCGGTCGACTTCGAGGGCGAGCCGCTCCGGCCGCTGTCCGAGCGGGTGCGGCCCGACCTCGCCCTGCGCGACGTCGCCGGGATGCTGCGCTCCTTCGACTACGTCGGCGGGTCGGTCGAGCTCGAGCAGCCCGACCGATCGGCCCGCGACTGGGTGGCCGCGACCCGCGCCGCGTTCCTCGAGGGCTACACCGGCGTGACCCACCTCGACCCGGCCGAGACCGGTCCGGTCCTCCAGGCGCTCGAGCTCGACAAGGCCTTGTACGAGGTCATCTACGAAGTCCGCAACCGCCCCAGCTGGTTGGGGATCCCGACCGCCGCCGTGGAGCGGCTCGTCACCGACCCCATCCCTCCATCAAACTCCCCCGCCTCTTACGTCCACCAGGACGCCGTCGCCCGGAAGGGTGCCTCATGAAGACCGTCCGCACGACCGCTCAGCTCGGGGATCTCGGGCCGCTCCAGGCCTTCATCGAGGGCCGCAACGGCCAGCCCCACGACTTCCTGGGGCACCACCTCGGCCCCGGCGGGCTGACCATCACCGCATACCGCCCGCTCGCGAAGTCGGTCCGTGCCCGGCTGTCCAACGGGGTCGTCATGGATCTCGGCCACGTCCGTGACGGCGTCTGGACCGGGACCGCTCCCGAGGTCACGACGACCACCGACTACCGGCTGCTCGTCGCCTGGGACGACGGCGTGGAGCACGAGCAGGACGACCCGTACCGGTTCGCGCCCACGCTCGGTGAGCTGGACCTGCACCTGTTCAACGAGGGGCGGCACGAGCGTCTCTGGACCATCCTCGGTTCCCACGTCCGCCGCTACGACGGTCCGCTGGGCGAGGTGCAGGGCGTCTCGTTCGCCGTCTGGGCGCCTCGCGCCAAGGCGGTCCACGTCATCGGCGACTTCAACGGGTGGGACCGCATCTCGCACCCGATGCGCAGCCTCGGGCAGAGCGGCGTCTGGGAGCTGTTCATCCCCGGTGCGGTGGCCGGGATGAACTACCAGTACGCCATCCGCGCCAAGAAGGGCAACGTGGTGGTCCACACCGACCCGATGGCGCAGCGCACCGAGGTCGCCCCGAAGCAGGCGGCCATCGTCTACGAGTCCGGGTACCAGTGGAGCGACGACGAGTGGCGCACCCACCGGGCGGCCGAGAACCCGCACAACGGGCCCATGAGCGCCTACGAGGTCCACCTCGGCTCGTGGCGACAGGGGCTCAGCTACGTCGAGCTGGCCGAACACCTCGTGAACTACGTCAAGGACCTCGGCTTCACGCACGTCGAGCTGCTCCCGGTGATGGAGCACCCGTTCGTGCCCTCGTGGGGCTACCACGTGACGAACTACTACGCGCCGACCTCGCGGTTCGGAACCCCAGATGATTTTCGGTACCTCGTGGATCGCCTGCACCAGAATGGGATCGGCGTCATCCTCGACTGGGTCCCGGGCCACTTCGCGACCGACGAGTGGGCCCTGGCCCGGTTCGACGGCAAGCCGCTCTACGAGCACCCGGACCCCCGCAAGGGCTGGCACCCGGAGTGGGGCTCCTTCATCTTCGACCTCGGCCGGCCCGAGGTCCGCAACTTCCTCGTCGCCAACGCCCTGTACTGGTTCGAGGAGTTCCACGCCGATGGTCTGCGGGTCGACGGCGTCGCGTCGATGCTCTACCTCGACTACTCACGCCAGCCGGGCGAGTGGATCCCGAACTCCTACGGCGGCCGGGAGAACCTCGAAGCGGTGCAGCTCCTCCAAGAGGTGAACGGCACCGCATACCGGCAGTACCCCGGCATCGTCACCGTCGCCGAGGAGTCGACCTCGTGGTCCGGTGTCACGGCGACAACCGAGAAGGGCGGGCTGGGATTCGGCTTCAAGTGGAACATGGGCTGGATGAACGACGCCCTGCGCTACCTCGGCCAGGACCCGATCTTCCGCCAGTACCACCACAGCTCGATGACCTTCGCCCTCATGTATGCGTTCAGCGAGAACTTCGTCCTGCCGATCAGCCACGACGAGGTCGTGCACGGGAAGGGCTCCCTGCTGCGCAAGTCGCGGGGCACCCGCGACGAGCAGCTGGCAACACTGCGTGCCTTCCTCGCCTACATGTGGGCGCACCCCGGGAAGCAGCTGATCTTCATGGGCTGCGAGTTCGCCCAGGAGTCGGAGTGGGCGGAGGGCCGCAGCCTCGACTGGTGGCTCCTCGACCAGCCCGCGCACTACCGCGTGCACGCGCAGGTCAAGGACATGAACCAGATCTACAGGGACCACCGGCAGATGTGGGAGTACGACAACGACCCGGCCGGGTTCCGCTGGCTGAACGCCGACGACGCGAGCCACAACACGTTCGCGTTCCTGCGCTACGGCTCGGGTGACCGGGGCTCCGACGCTCCGGTGATGGCCGTCGTCACGAACTTCAGCGGCATGACCCACGAGCCCTACCGCGTCGGTGTCCCGCGCCCGGGCGGGTGGCGGGTCATCCTCGACACCGCCGGCTACCGGCCCGACTCGCCGAGCTCGGCGGGGGTCGTCATCCCGGCGGAGTCGCAGTCGTGGGACAACCAGCCCTACGCCATCAACGTCACCGTGCCCGGCCTCTCGACGGTCTGGCTCGTCCCCGAAGGAGCCTGAGCCGTGAACCACCCGCGCGCCGGACAGCTGGCCCAGCCCGAGGACCTCGTCGACGTCACAGCCCTCGTCGACGCCTACTACGACCGGATGCCCGACGCGACGAACCCCGACCAGATGGTCGTGTTCGGCACGTCCGGGCACCGCGGGTCCAGCCTCAAGACGGCCTTCAACGAGGCGCACATCCTGGCGACGACCCAGGCGATCTGCGAGTACCGCGCGTCGGTCGGGGTCGACGGCCCGCTCCTCATCGGACGCGACACCCACGCCCTCTCCGAACCGGCCTGGAAGTCGGCGCTCGAGGTCCTCGTGGCCAACGGCGTCACGGTGCTCGTCGACTCGCTCGACGGCTACACCCCGACGCCCGCGGTGTCCCACGCGATCCTCACCCTCAACCGCGGCAAGGCGGGCACCGGCTCCGGCGCGGGGCTGGCCGACGGGATCGTCGTGACGCCGTCGCACAACCCGCCGGCCGACGGCGGGTTCAAGTACAACCCGACCCACGGCGGTCCGGCCGACACCGACGCGACGTCGGTCATCGCCGCGCGCGCCAACGAGCTGATCCGCGACGGTATGGGCGGGGTCCGGCGGGTGCCGCTCGACCAGGCGCTCGGCGAGATCGGGACGTACGACTTCATGGGTCGCTACGTCGACGACCTGCCCAACGTGGTCGACCTCGCGGCCATCAAGGAGGCCGGCATCCGGATCGGGGCCGACCCGCTGGGCGGCGCTTCCGTCGCGTACTGGGCCGAGATCGGCAAGCGCCACGGCCTCGACCTCACCGTGGTGAACCCCGAGGTCGACCCCACGTGGCGGTTCATGACCCTCGACTGGGACGGCAAGATCCGGATGGACTGCTCGTCGCCGTCGGCCATGGCATCGCTCATCAAGCGCAAGGACGAGTACGACATCGCCACCGGCAACGACGCCGACTCCGACCGTCACGGCATCGTCACACCGGACGCCGGCCTGATGAACCCCAACCACTACCTCGCCGTCGCGATCCAGTACCTCTACGGCGGGGCTCGGCCCGGGTGGCCGTCCACGACGGCGATCGGCAAGACGCTCGTCTCGTCGTCGATGATCGACCGGGTCGCCTCCGACCTCGGCCGGGTGCTGCTCGAGGTTCCCGTCGGGTTCAAGTGGTTCGTGCCCGGGCTGCTCGACGGGTCCGTCGGGTTCGGCGGTGAGGAGTCGGCCGGCGCCTCGTTCCTGCGCTTCGACGGCACCGTGTGGACCACCGACAAGGACGGGATGATCCTCGCGCTGCTCGCCTCGGAGATCCTCGCCAAGACCGGGAAGACCCCCAGCCAGCACTACGCCGCACTGGTCGAGCGGCACGGGGATCCCGCCTACGCCCGCATCGACGCGGCCGCCAACCGCGAGGAGAAGGCCGCGCTGGCGGCGCTCTCGCCCGAGGCGGTCACCGCGGAGACCCTCGCGGGCGAACCCATCACCGGCAAGCTGACGTCGGCCCCCGGCAACGGCGCGAAGATCGGCGGACTCAAGGTGGTCACCGAGGACGCCTGGTTCGCCGCGCGGCCGTCGGGCACCGAGGACGTCTACAAGATCTACGCCGAGTCGTTCCGCGGCTGGGACCATCTGGCGGAGGTGCAGGCCGAGGCCAAGGACGTCGTCAGCGCCGCGCTGAGGTCCTAGCGCACTCCTCGTCGGTGGCGGTCTTCGGCCTCATCGCTGCCGTCGTCGGGATGTGGCATCTCGGCCACGAATGGCGCACCTGAGCGCCCCCAAGACGTCGGAATGTGGCGTCTCGGCCAGGAACGGCAGGCCTCACCGGGCTGCGGCGAGGTCTAGCCGGCTCCCAGGTGCCGCGGGAATACCGCGGCGTTCTCGCTCGTTGGTCCGATCAGATCGCCGGTGCGACGTCTCTGGGATGTCGATGGTTGTGATCTGAACCGTGCGCTTCGGCGCTCCCCGCCGTACGACGCTGCCCTCGTGCTGGTCCGCGCCGTCCTACCTCAAGGAGCCCATGATGACCGACCAGCTCACCACCTGGACCCCCACCCGCACCGAGACGGTGGAGGTCGCGGCTCCCGTGGTCGCTCCCGCCCCGCGACCTGCGGAACCGCACTGGACCCAGCACGCGGCCCGTGAGTTCCCGCACCGGGACGGCGACCACGCGCCCAACCTCGCGACCCTCGCGCAGCTGCGCTCCGGCGGCCGCAACCCGCTGTTGCTGTCGGCCAAGCGCCGCCGCCAGGCCGCCCCGAAGGGCTGCACCCAGCGCTGACCGGAGCCTGACCCGCATACCGGTCGCATCGTGTTGAATCGCCAGGTGACCGATGCGAGCCCGTGGCTGACCGAGCAGCTCGACCTGGGCGCGTACCTGCACCGGATCGGCATGTCGAGCGCCTCGCCCTCACGCGAGGCGCTCGATGCGTTGCACGAGGCGCACGTCCGGGCGTTCACCTTCGACAACATCGACGTGCTGCTCGACCAGCACCCGGGGGTGCGGCTGGACGCGGTCCAGGAGAAGTTCGTCGGGCGCGGCCGGGGCGGGTACTGCTTCGAGCACACCGTCCTCTTCGCGGCGGCACTGGAGCGGCTGGGGTATGGCGTCGAACGACGCCTCGGGCGGGTCGGTGGCCCGTCGGCACCGCGCACGCACTGCGTCCTCGTGGTGACCCTCGACGGGGAGCCGTGGCTGGCCGACCCGGGGTTCGGCATGAGTGTGTTGCGCCCCATCCCGCTCGTCGACGGTGCCGAGGACGACTACGGCGGCTGGCGGTACCGGCTGCGGGCGGTCCCCGTCGGCGGGGGTCGCGGCTGGACGCTCGAGCGCCGGCGCGACGAGCACTGGGAGCCGATGCACACCCACGACGAGCTGCCCGTGCACCCGTTCGACCTGACCGTCGGGAACCACTTCACGAGCACGTACCCGACCATCCACTTCCGGCAGATGCTCATGCTCACCCGCCACCTCGACGGACGCCACATCGCGCTCACGCACGAGACCGTCACGGTCCGCCGACCCGGAGCCCCGACCGAGCACCGGGCGCTGCGCGACGGCGAGCTGTCCGACTGGCTGGACGAGCTGGCTGTCCCGCTCACCGCTGACGAGCGCGTCGCCCTCGACGGTGTGGTCAGCCACCTGCGCGGCTGACGGGCCCTTTCAGAACAGCGCGCTCATGAGGGCGCGGCGACCCGCCGTGACGCGCTCGTCACCGGAGCCGACGACCTCGAACAGCTCGAGGAGGTGCTCGCGGGCCTGGTTGCGCTCGTCGCCGGAGGTCGCCCGCACCGTGTCGACCAGGCGGGCGAAGGCGTCCTCGACGTGTCCCCCCAGCAGGTCGAGGTCGGCGACGAGGATCTGGGCCGGGACGTCGGTGGGGTCGGCCGCCGCGGCCGCTCGGGCGGCGACGGGGTCGACGCCCTCGGTACGCCGCATCAGGCCGACCTGGGCCAGCCCCGCCTTGGCCTCGGCGTCGGCGGGGTTCTCCGCGAGCGCCTGCTCGTAGGCGGTGGCGGCGGCGGCGAGGTCGCCGGTCTCGATGGCGTCGTAGGCGGCCGCGATGTGCGGCGGCAGCTCGGGCTCGACGTCCTCGTCGGCCTCCTCGGCAGCGGCGGCGTCGGCGGCGCTCGCTGGGGTGACCCGCCCGGTCACGCCGTTCTGGACGGCGACCTGGAGCAGCTCGTCGATGACCGGCTGCACCTCCTGCGGCAGCAGTGGCCCGACGAAGAGTGGCAGCGGACGCCCCTGGAGCAGCGCGATGGTCATCGGGACCTGCTCGACCTGGAGCGCCCGCAACAGCCCGGGGTTCTCGTCGACGTCCACGGAGACGACCTGGAACCGGCCCTGGTTGCTCGCGGCGAGGCCGCCCATGACCTTGACGAAGTCACCGGAGTCCGGGAGCCGCGAGGACCACAGCACGACGACCACCGGGTAGCGAAGGCTGGCGTTGACGAAGTCCTGGAAGGTCGCGTCGGACCCGGTGACGAGCAGTCCGGTCGTGGCCCCGGCCTCCGTCGCACCGGCCGGGTCCCCGGGGGCGCCCGGGCCCGCGCCGCGAGCCGGCGCCGCCGGACGCTTGAGCGCGGACAGGTCGACCGCTCCGCGCAGCGCGGCGGGCGGGAAGGGTTGCTGGGTCATGGCGCCATTCTTGCCGATCGGTGTGCGAGGACCGTCGCCGCGGTCGCGCGGACGGCCAAGGTCGCGCGGCTCAGGTGCCCGACGCGGCGACGAGGTGCTCCTGCGCGCCGACCACTTGTGACTGGCCGCTCTGCGGGATGACGAAGACGACGAACTCGAGCGTGTCCAGGGTCGCCTCGGCCTTGACCGAGGACAACCCGGTCAGCACCTTGAACGGATCCGAGACGTTGATCGCGCCGGACGACTTGTTGAGGACGGTGTCCTTGCGCTCCATGACGGCGAACGCCAGCGCGCCCCGGTCGCCGGCGAGGCGAAGTCCGCCGGCGACGTCCTTGGCCGCGTGCTGCTCGGTGAACGTGCCGCCACTGGTGAGCTGGTCGGCCTGGGTCTTCGCGGCCGCCTTGACCTTGCTCCCGAAGGCGTCGTCGGTGAACGGCTGGTCGGCGGTCGCGGCGGCCGTCGGGTAGGCGAGCGAGGCCGCATACGCACCGGCCAGCGTGGCGGGATCGACGGCGAGCCCGGCGGGGTCATCTCCAAGGGACGGCGCACCCTGGGTCACCTGGTCGAACGCCGGGACCTCGGTCGCCGGGAGCATCGGGGCGCTGGCCGCGATCTTGAACGGGGTCCGCACGTCCGGGGTGACCAGGAGCGAGAGGACCGGCAGCCCGGACTTCGACCGCGTCGTCTGGACCACCATCGACCTCGGGTAGCTCAGGCCGTTCGACACGGCCAGGACCACCGGCGCGGCCGGGGTGAGGGCCAGCGCGTCCTTCTGGTCCTGGGTCAGGGTGCCGGCGAGCTTGGCGTCGGCCTTGGCGGCGGTCAGCGCGTCGCCGGTGTAAGCGGCGTCGCGCAGGGTGTCGCCGTCGGCTCCCGGCGCCGCGGCGGCCTTCTGTGCGGTGTCCATGACCTCCGCGGCGATGGACTGGGCGCGGGTGCCGGACACGGCGCCGCCGACGGTGCCGGTGGGCGGGTCCGAGATGCCCGCGACGGTGGCACAGCCGGCGAGCGAGGCGCTGAGCAGGGCGGCGCCGACGAGCACGGTGAGACCGCGACGAACGTCGTGCGGGGTCATCGCGCCTTCTCCGGTCGCTCGGTGCTGCGGCTGGTCTCCAGGGTCTCGGTGGTCTCCGGGGTATGCGGTTCGGCCTCGCTCATGGCCGGCTCGGCCGGCTCGACCGCTTCGGCGGTGGCGCCCGCGTCGGGAGCCGGATCGACCGCCTCGGGGACCGTCCGCCAGTGCTGCCAGAGCCATCCGCCGGCGAAGGCCATGACGATGAGGCCGACGACGAGCGCCACCAGGGACTGCAGGAACCAGGTGTTGCGGGCGACGGTGACGTCGACGTCGACCGGGCCGCCCTTGCTGGGGTAGACGAGGACCGACTGCGGCGCCTGGTCCTGCGTCACGGTGAGGGACCCGCCCGCGCTCGAGCGCCAGATGTGGGACTCGGACGGGTCCGGGAGATCGCCGGACCCGAGCTGCTCGATGGTGAGCGTGCGCGCCGGGAAGGACGCGGAGGCGACGAAGTTGTGCTTCGACTGGGCGACCAGCTGGTCCACGTCCTGTGGCACCGCCGCGCCGATGAACACCGGTCCGGAGGCAGCGTCGGCCGACACCGTTACGGGGGCGTTGACACGGTTGAGCACGTTCGGGCCGATGACGAGCGGGGCGTTGGAGGTCGCCTTGAAGGTGGCCGTGCCCTTCGGGCCGAGGACGAAGGCGAACCAGGCGCCGAACACCGCGAGGGCAAGGCCGAGCAGGGCCGCGACGGCGACCGCGATACGGCGTGCGAGGGCCACGGGTGGGGTCCTGTCGAGTGTCGTGGACGGCGCGCGTCAGCGCTCAGCGTCCGGCTGGAGAGGGGCTGCCGGAGTTCGGCCTTCCGTCCACCATGACATACGAGCCGGGGCCGAGACCAATCCGTGACCTTCCTGTGAGCGTCGCCGGGCGCTCGGCTCAGAACCGGGCCGGCTCCCGGTAGACGCCCCACTCGTCACGCAGCGCGTCGCAGATCTCGCCGAGCGTCGCCTCGGCCCGGACCGCCTCGAGCATCGCCGGGACCATGTTCTCCGCGGTCCGCGACACCTCGACCATCCGGGTCACGGCCGCCTCCACCGCCGCGCGGTCACGACCGGCCTTGCGGTCGCTCAGCAGGCGCACCTGCTCGGTCTCCACCTCGTGGCTCACCCGCATGATCTCCAGCTCGTGGCTGATGGACGCGGTATGCGTGTTGACCCCGACGACCTTCTTGTCGCCCTTCTCGAGGGCCAGCTGGTACTGGAAGGCGGCGTCGGCGATCTCGCCCATGAACCAGCCCTCCTCGATACCACGCAGGATCCCGGAGGTCATCGGGCCGATCTCGTGCTGGATCGTGCCGTCGGCACCCGGCGTGCGGCCGAGCTCGCCCATGGCCCGGATCCGGTCGAAGATCGCCTCCGCCTGCGCCTCGATCTCGTCGGTGAGGGCCTCGACGTACCAGGAACCGCCCAGGGGGTCGGCGACATTCGTGACCCCGGTCTCGTCCATGAGCACCTGTTGGGTGCGCAACGCGATCTCCGCCGCCTGCTCGCTGGGCAGGGCGAGGGTCTCGTCCAGGGCGTTGGTGTGCAGCGAGTTCGTCCCGCCGAGGACGGCGGCGAGCGCCTCGACGGCCGTCCGCACGACGTTGTTGTACGGCTGCTGCGCGGTCAGCGAGACGCCGGCCGTCTGGGTGTGGAACCGCAGCCACTGCGCCTTGTCGGTCTGCGCGCCGTAGACGTCGCGGAGCCAGCGCGCCCAGATCCGCCGGGCCGCCCGGAACTTGGCGATCTCCTCGAAGAAGTCGACGTGCGCGTCGAAGAAGAACGACAGCCCCGGCGCGAAGACGTCCACGTCCATGCCGCGCGACAGGCCCAGCTCGACGTAGCCGAACCCGTCGGCCAGCGTGTATGCCAGCTCCTGCGCGGCCGTCGAACCGGCCTCGCGGATGTGGTAGCCCGAGACCGAGAGCGGCTTGTAGTCGGGGATGTTCTGGGCGCAGTACTCCATGAGGTCGCCGATGAGGCGGAGGTGCGGCTCCGGCCCGAACAGCCACTCCTTCTGCGCGATGTACTCCTTGAAGATGTCGGTCTGCAGCGTCCCGTTGAGGACACCGAGGTCGACGCCTTGGCGCTCGGCGGCGACGAGGTACATGCAGAACACCGGCACGGCCGGGCCGGAGATCGTCATCGACGTGGTGACGTCGCCCAACGGGATGTCGGCGAACAGCGTCTCCATGTCGGCGGCACTGTCGATCGCGACCCCGCAGTGCCCGACCTCGCCCAGGCTGTGGCCGTCGTCGGAGTCGCGGCCCATCAGCGTGGGCATGTCGAAGGCCACCGACAGCCCGCCACCCCCGCGCGCCAGGATCATCTTGTAACGCTCGTTTGTCTGCACCGCGTTGCCGAACCCGGCGAACTGCCGGATCGTCCAGGTCCGGCCGCGGTAGCCCGTCGCATACAGGCCTCGGGTGAAGGGGTACTCCCCGGGCCATCCGATCCGTTCGAGGCGGGCGCGCTCCTCGTCGGACGCCGGCTCCGGTATGCCGTTCAGCCCCGGTCCGTAGACCGGCTGGACGGTGTCGCCGGAGAGGGACGTGAAGTCGGACTCGCGCACCCGACCAGCCGCTAGGGCGGCGTCGTAGCGCTGCTGCCAGCGGGCCGCGCCGCTGTCGGCCGGGGACGAGGCGAGGCTCATGTCCCCGACATTACTAGGACGTCCTAGTAAATGACAGCCGAGC
>NZ_DATBTV010000093.1:0-11103 GCF_036559105.1 Lapillicoccus sp.
CGAGCTGCTCGGCGACAGCGGGGTCGACGCCGGTGTGCCGCAGTGCGACGTGCTGCGACTGACGATCGCCCGAGCCCGAGGCCTCGACCCGTCGACGGCGGCCGACGACGCCGCGGCCGTCATGGCCCGGCTGGACCGGCAGGCCGTCGACGTGTCGATGCGCCCTCCGGCAGTGCTCGCCGAGCTCTGGGGCGCGCTGGCCGGCAGCGGCCCGGACCACGAGGAGGCGCGGCAGAAGTTGCGGGCTCTGACCCGGGCCTACGTGGACCGACGGGTCGCCGGTGCGGAGGAGCCCGAGGTCCGCGCGGGCTTCCTCGCGGTACCGTCCGTCGCCCGCCTGGTCCAGCTCCTCGACGCGCCCTGACGTGGAGCTCCGTCTCGGTCTCTACGGCGGACGGGACCTCACCACGCGGCTCTACGAGGAAGACGGACATCCCGAAGGTCTGAGGCCGTGCCACACCTCGACGGAAGGTTCCATCGGCTCCAGGGTTCGGTCCACGTCGAGGACACCTGACTGGACCACATCGACGTCGTCGGTGACGCCGCATACGGTGAGGCGCATGCCCACCCCCTCCCTGACCGTCGTCGCCGCCGAGGCGACCGAAGCACTGCACCGCCTCGTCGGGCGCGAGGCGGACTTCCGGCCGGGGCAGCTCGAGGCGATCGAGGCGCTGGTGGCCGAGCGACGTCGGGTCCTCGTGGTCCAGCGCACCGGATGGGGCAAGTCGGCGGTCTACATCGTGGCCACCGCCCTGCTCCGGGCCGCCGGCGCGGGGCCCACGGTGATCGTGTCGCCGCTGCTCGCCCTGATGCGCGACCAGGTGGCCGCCGCCGAGCGAGCGGGGATCCGGGCCGTGACGATGAACTCGGCCAACGCCGAGGACTGGGCGGACGTCGCCAGGGGGCTCGCCGCCGACGAGGTCGACCTGCTGCTCGTCAGCCCGGAGCGGCTCAACAACCCACGGTTCCGCGAGGAGCAGCTGCCCGGCCTGGCCCGGCGATGTGGGCTCCTCGTCGTCGACGAGGCGCATTGCGTCAGCGACTGGGGTCACGACTTCCGGCCGGACTACCGGCGGATCCGCGACCTGCTCACCACCCTGCCGGCCGACACTCCGGTCCTCGCCACGACCGCGACCGCGAACGCGCGGGTGGTGACCGACGTCGCCGAGCAGCTGGGGGCCGGCGGTCACGACGTGCTCACCCTGCGCGGCGGGCTGGCCCGCGACTCGTTGCGACTGGGGGTCCTCCCGCTCGGTGCCCCCGAGCAGCGGCTGGCCTGGCTGGTGGCCCACCTCGACGACCTCCCCGGCAGCGGGATCGTCTACACGCTGACCGTCGCGGGCGCCGACGACGTCGCGTCCGCGCTGCGCCGGGCCGGCCACGACGTCGCCTCCTACACCGGACGCACCGACCCGGCCGACCGGCTTCGGCTCGAGGAAGCGTTGCGGGACAACGGGATCAAGGCGCTCGTGGCGACCAGTGCTCTCGGGATGGGGTTCGACAAGCCGGACCTGGGCTTCGTCATCCATCTCGGCGCACCGTCGTCACCGGTCGCCTACTACCAGCAGGTGGGCCGCGCCGGACGGGCCACCGAGCGGGCCGACGTGCTGCTGCTGCCCGGTCCAGAGGATCGTGACATCTGGCGCTACTTCGCCTCGGCGTCGATGCCCCGCCAGGAGCAGGCCGACGCCGTGCTCACCGCGCTCGCGGAGTCCGGCCGCCCGTTGTCGACGCCCGCGCTGGAGGCCGCCGTCGACATCCGCCGCACCCGCCTCGAGCTGCTGCTCAAGGTCCTCGACGTCGACGGCGCGGTCGCCAAGATCACCGGCGGCTGGGTGTCGACCGGCGTGCCGTGGGAGTACGACACCGAGCGGTATGCGCGGGTCGCCGCCGCGCGCGACCGTGAGCAGGGGCTGATGCTCGACTACGAGCGCGGCGACGGCTGTCGGATGGAGTTCCTCCAGCGGGCGCTCGACGACGAGACCGCCGCCCCGTGCGGACGGTGCGACCGATGCGCGGACCCGTGGTTCGCGTCGACCCTCCCGCCGGCCGCGGTCAACACCGCCCGTGAACAGCTGGCTCGGGTGGGTGTCGAGATCGAGCCGCGAGGCCAGTGGCCGACGGCGATGTCGCGGCTGGGCGTCCCGGTGTCCGGCCGGATCGGCGTTGATGCGGCGATGCAGCCGGGGCGGGCGGTGGCGAGACTCACCGACCTCGGCTGGGGACAACGTCTGCGTGGCGTCTTCGCGGCGGATGCTCCCGCATCCGAGGACCTTCTGCGGGCGTGCGTGGAGGTGCTGCGCGTCTGGGGGTGGGACGAGCGGCCGGTCGGGGTCGCGGCGATGCCGTC
The DNA here is from genome assembly GCF_036559105.1 of Lapillicoccus sp. Classification (GTDB taxonomy): domain Bacteria; phylum Actinomycetota; class Actinomycetes; order Actinomycetales; family Dermatophilaceae; genus Lapillicoccus. Next base: position 2,351 of record NZ_DATBTV010000093.1, read on the forward strand.
GCGGGGACGGCCCGAGCTGGTCGCCTCGGTGGCGCAGGGGATCGCCTCGATCGGGCGGTTGCCGTTCCTCGGCACCCTCGACCTCGTGGCGGGCGGCCCGACCGGTGAACCGGGGGGCAACAGCGCGTTCCGGCTGGCCGGCGTGTGGGACCGGTTCGCCGTCGGCCCCTCGTTGTCCGCGGCGCTGCGCGACGCCGACGGTCCGGTCCTGCTCGTGGACGACCTCGTCGACTCGCGCTGGACCCTCACCGTGGCCGCCCGGACGCTGCGAGAGGCCGGTGCCGACGCGGTGCTCCCCTTCGCGCTGGCGACCCAGTCCTGACCCCCCGTTCGGGCTCCCCGGACGGCGGGTCGAGACGTCCCCTTCCCACGTAGCGAACGTTCAGGGCCGCCGCTTCTCCAGCGCCCACGAGACGTGCCACCTCCGTTTCGGCTCACCGAGGTTCGAGCTGGACCCGCCGCCGTTCGCTGTGGGGACGCCGCGAGTCGGCCTCCTGCCCATGGTTCGGCGCTCAGGGGCGGGAACGGTCGGAAACCCGACCGTTGTCGACCATTCCCCTGTGCGACACGGCCGACGCGACCCGACGGCACCGTCGGTCTCGTCGCCGCACAAGCTCGACGGCCTGGCGTTCGGGCTGCTCATCCCCATCTTCCTCGTGACCTCCGGGATGGGGATCGACCCGGCCGCGGTCGCCGCAAAACCCCTCGTGCTCATCGCCTTCGTCGCGACCATCGTCGTCGTGCGTGGCGGCCCGATCCTCGTCGCGACGATGACGGAGCGGGCGCCGAGACGGGGCCGGGCGGCGGTTCTCACGCCGGGACAGTGTGCGGGTGGCGCTCAACGGGTCGACAGGCTTGCCGATCATCGTGGCGGTGACGTCCGTCGCGGTCTCCAACGGCCAGATGAGCCAGGCGAACAGCTCGCTACTGGTCGCCGGGGGCGCCGTGACCGTGCTCCTGCTGCCGCTGGTAGCCACCCTGCTGGGCGGCCGCAGCCCGGGGAACGGAGGCCGCTCCTGCACCGGTCATCGCAGCAGAGTCCGCGACCCCGACAGCGCAGGCTCCCCCTGAGTCCCCTTGAGTCCCCTGACACGGCACCGGAACCGGCCACGTCGGCCCGGGTCGCGGCCGGACCGACGTGGCCGGAGTGCGGTGGCGCCGAACGGCGCCGGGTCAGGACGCGAGGGCGTCCGGCGGCCGGCTGACCGAGCTCGGTCCGGGACCGTGCTGCTTCTGGATGCCCTTGCGGACCACGGGGCGAACCCGCAGCTCGGTGGACAGGATGTCGACGACCTGCGCCGCATACCCATCGGCCGCGGCCTGGATCTCGTCGGCGGAGCTGCCGGACCGCGCGAGACGGAACAGCGCCAGGTCGATCCGCGCGAGCTTGAGCCGGCCGGCCCACGTGATCGAGGCGTCGCCGTCGAAGGCCAACACGAACTGGTAGGCAAAGGCGTCCGCCTCGCACGACGCGCACCCCTCGTTGTTGGCGTAGGCGACGTTGCCGACGTCGATCGAGGTGGGCGACTTGTCGGCGACGACGACCTGGAACGAGATCGCCGTGGCATGGCACCCGTCGCACGACGACGTCGCCACCGCGGCGTTGCCGGCGGAGACCGCGTCCTTCGACGTCATGTGCAGGGCCAGTCCTCCCTTGCCGCGCTCGGCCCCCGGACGCAGGAGCTGGACCACCTTGCGGTCGTCGAAGGAAGCGGAGCTGCCGGCCGACTTGGCCTCCGCCGGTGCCTGCTGGACCGCGACGAACCCGGCGACCAACGTCGCCACGGCCCCGAGGCGGACTGACGTGCGAGAAATCATGGCTGCTCCCTTGTCGGTGTGTGACCACTGCTGCGGAACCCCTCGGCGACGGCGCCGGCCAGCTCCAGGTAGGCGGCTCGCGTCTCGGGCCGCAGGTCGGCGAGGGCGGAGTGCGCTCCGGCTTCGAGTACCGGGTCCCACGGGATCCGGTGGACGGACGCGCAGCGGGACGCGAAGTGCTCCTCGAGGCGGTCGAGCTCGAGCGGACCCGATCCGCGGACCGCGTTGACGACGGCGACCGCGTTCGCGACGAGGTCGTGGTGCCCGTGCTGGTCCAGCCAGTCGAGAGTCATCGCCGCGACGCGCCCGCCGTCCAGGGCCGGCGGCATGACGACGACGAGCTGGTCGGCCTCCTCGAGGATGCCCTGGATGGCGTCGTCGAGGATGCCGGTACCGGTGTCGACGAGGACGAGGTTGTAGTGCCGGTCCAACGTGTCGACGAGGTGCCGGTAGTCCTGCGAGCCGAGGGCCAGCGTGATCCGCGGGTCGTCGTCGGACGCGACCACCTCGAGCCGGCTCACCGGGTCCTGCGAGGTGAACGCGCGGATCTGTGAGTACCGCTCCACCCAGGTGCGCTCGGCCAGCAGGTCGGTGGCCGAGTACTGCGTCTCGCGGGGCAGCCGCATGCCCAGGCTGCCGGCGTCGGGGTTCGCGTCGAGGGCGACGACCCGGTCGCCGCGATGGGTGGCGAAGGTGTGGCCGAGCATGAGCGTGGTCGTCGTCTTGCCGGCGCCGCCCTTCCGGGAGAGCACGACGATGCGGCGGGATCCGTCGATCCGCGTCCGGACCCGCTCGAGCAGGGCGTCCTCGCGGCGCTCGCGGTTGCTCGGGCCCGGGTTGACGTGGCCGCCGGTCACGGCGAAGACGCCGCGGCGCCACCCGTGTCGAGGAGTACGCGGCTGGGCCCGCAGCAGGAAGCGTTCGGTGAGCTCGTCCGCCGTGCGGGTGACCACCGGGGCCGACACCGGACCCGGGGCCGACGCGGCGACGACCGACACATACGGCATCACGGATTCGGCCATCGCCGTCGGGTGGGTGGTGGGATCCGATCCGGACATCGGGATCTCCTCGGGCTGGAGGCGGTACGGGGTGCCAACGTTCGATGGGCGGGTTCGGTGACGCCGGAGCGGTCGGACCGCGGCAGCGACGATGCGGCGGAGGATGCCGCCGACCAGCCAGGCGAGGCCCAGCAGAGGCAGTGGCAACAAGATGAGGGACAGAGCGGCCAGGGTGATACCGGCCACGTCGCGAGCGTCGATCGACGCCTGCAGTAGCGTCCATTCGCGGCTCATCGCGTCGACCACCTGAGCCGTGATCGCGGGCGCGTTCCACAGCATGAACCCGAGGATCCCCACCATGATCGGCCCGGTGACCACCACCCAGAGGGTGACGACGACGCGCGCCGACCGGCGCAGCTCGGCGACCTTCGGGTGGGCCTGACGCCCCGGAAGGGCGCTGCGGAGGATGGGGCCGATGCGCCCGAACAGGTCGGGCACGCCGACGAGGTCCGCGACGACGAAGTACCCGTCGAGGCGACCGAGGGGGAGAAGCTGCTGGAGCGCCTCGACGTGGACGAAGACGATGGCGAGCAGCACCGCCGGCGACTGCGTATGCGCATACACCGCCGTCAGCCCGGCGATCGTGAGGGCGTTGAAGTAGACGCCGCCGAGGTCGGTGCGGACGCGGCCGGCGCGACCGAGGCGGTAGGACTGCGTGACGTCGGTGAAGAAGGCGGGGTAGACGATGTAGACCGCGACGCCGATCTTTCCGGGCGTCGCGCCGCCGTAGCGGCAGGCGGCCGCGTGGCCGAGCTCGTGGACGACCGTGGCGCCCAGCAGGATCCCGATCACGGAGAGCAGCATCGGTGGGTCGACGAGGATCGAGTCGACGGCGCCGGTCAGGCTGGCCTGCCGCAGCAACCAGACGTCGGCGACGACGAGCCCGACGATCCCGATCACGACAACGGGTCCGTAGAAGAACGGCGCGAGCAGGCGCGCGAGGAAACGCGTGGCCGAGGCGGGGATGAGCGTGCCGCGGAACCGGAGCGCCAGCAACGGGTTCGCGCGGGGAAGGAGACGAGCGGGAGGCGCCGTCGGGGCGGGGGGAGCGGGCAGCGGCGCCCCCGGCGGTTCCGGTGCCGGTCGCGGTTCCCGTGCTTCCGGCGCGGGGCGGGGTCGCGCGGGGGCGGTCGCGAGGGGAAGCCCGAACGAGACGTGCTCTCCGGTGTCGTCGGCCACGGCCTCGGCCGCGATGCCCATCGGGCGGAGCTTGGCGGTGACGAGGAACTGGACGCCCTCGGCGTCGAGGGTGCGGCCGTACTCCTGGCTCACCCGCCCGGCGATCTCCTCCATGCTGCTGCGGCCGTCGAGGTGCGACGCGACGACGAACAGCAGGCGCGACACGTGCAGCACCTGCTGGTCGGCTCGCACGATGAGGTAGTGCGGCTCGGTGAACCCCGAGCCCTGGTACTCGCCGAGCAGCGAGACGCCCGGCGCGAGCGTGGGCGCCAGGAGCGTGGGGTTGGTCATCAGCGTCGAGTCCTTCGTGCTGGTGTCGAGGTGGTGTCGAGGTGGCGTCGAGGTTCGGTAGGCGTGGGGCAGCGGTGTGGGTGCCCACCACGCGAGCGGAGGCCGAGCCATCTCCCGAACGGCTCGGCCTCCGCCGTGGTACGTGCGCTGAAGCGCCGGGTCAGCTCTGGCTGACGCCGATGAGCTGGTTGGCCGACGCGTACGCGACGGACCCGAACGTGCCCGCGTTCACGGCGAGCGCGAGGTTGACCGCGGTGATGTTGGCGATGTTGATCCACGCCAGCGTCTCCCGCGACGGCAGGAGCTCGACCGTGGTGGCCTCGAGCTCGGCAACGGAGATGGTGTCCATGTTTCCCCCCTTCCGAGGTGTTCAGAGTGGCCGTGTGACTGGCCGGTCGGACCTGCTTGACGTGCCCGCATACGGGCTCATCGTCAGGACTGCGAGACCAGAACGGCCTGGTTCGCCGAGGCGCCGGCGGCGCTGAGCAGGGTGTAGGTGTTCTGCGCGAGCGCGACGTTGGTGGCGGAGACGTTGGCCCAGTTGAAGAAGGCGAGCGTCTCGCGCGACGGCAGCAGCTCGACCTCCTCGCGAGCGAGCTCCTCACGGGTGATGAAGGTCATGGTGTTCACCTCCTTCCGGACGTTGGTTCGGATGTGTCGGATGTTGACGAGTTCCATGGAACCGGGAGCCCGTCACCGGACCGTGGACCGCGACGCGACGGTCCCGCTGCGGTACCGCGACCGTCCCGCTGCCGTACCGCTCCCTCGTCGTCACCGCGGCGGGGACCGAGGTGTGCCCCCGTCGGCACGCGGCCGTGACCCGAACGTGGACCAAGCGTCACGTCAGCGTGTCGGGATCGTCACGGCGGCGTGAGCGAAGCGTCACCGTGGCGTCACCATGCCCAGCGAACGTGCGGGAAATCCGCGACCAGCGCTCGTATCTCCGCCCCTCGCTGACCGCTCCTGCTTCACGTGTCCAACCCGGTCGACCACACTCCTCGAGACGGCGCACGCATGGCCGAGCTCGCCGGTCGGCACCGCGGGGCGGCACGAGGTGAGCACGCGACCTGAACGACAACGACTGGGCCAGACTCACCAGACCGGCGCGGAGATCGGTGGGGTGGCCCAGCACGAAGCGGTGTGCGATACATCGCTCGGGGACCCGTCGAGGACTGAGAATGCCTGTAGTTGACCTTTCCGCGAACTACCACTGGTCGATCCGCCTGCTCGGGGGTTTCGGACTCTCCGGGCCCGAGGGCCGGGTCGAGGTGCCGCCCGCCGGCCAGCGACTCGTCGCCTACCTCGCCATCCAGGGTCATCCGGTGCGGCGTTCGACCGTCGCGGCGGCGATCTGGCCCGACGTCGACGAGACCAGGGCCCGAGCCAACCTCCGCTCGACCGTCTGCCGGCTGGGCGCCCTGGCGCCGCTCGTCGACGCGACCGTCGCGTCGCTGACCATCGGCCCGGACGTCATCGTCGACGTCGACGACCTGCAGGAGCAGGTCCGGGCGGCGCGGGCCGGGACCCCACATCCGGACGCTGCCCGTCCGGGGTTCGACCTCGAGCTGCTGCCCGGCTGGGAGGAGGAGTGGGTCGAGCTCGAACGCGAGCGCGTACGCCAGCTCGAGCTCCACCTGCTCGACGAGGTGGTCAGCATGAGCGTCGAGGAGGGCCGTCACGGTGACGGGGTGGACGCCGCCCTGCGGGCGATCCGCCTCGACCCGTGGCGCGAGTCCTCGCACGCGGGCCTGTTACGCGCGCTGCTGGCCGGTGGCAACCGGGCCGCGGCCATCGCCCACTTCCGCCGGTTCGCCGCGCAGATGCGCGAAGAGCTCGGCCTGTCTCCGTCCCGGGACCTCCTCGAGGTGGTCGGCGAGATCCTGCCCGCTCGCCCGGCCCGCCGCGCCTGACGCCGCCGCGTACGACGCCGCTAGAGTCCGGCGGGTGGACTCGCCCGAGGGAACGGCGCCGCTGGGACCGCTCGAGGAGCTGCTCTCGGTTCTCGACCTGAGGCATCTGGGAGAGGCGCACGTCCGGGTCGACGGGGTCGAGGGCGACGAGGAGAGCGACCTCGGCGAGTCCTCCGCCGACGTCTTCGTCGGGGAGAGCCAGAAGATGCCCCACGGGCGGGTGTTCGGCGGTCAGGTGCTCGCCCAGGCGGTCGTGGCCGCGGGGCGCACCGTCGTCGGTGTGGGCGCCGATGGTGCCGACGCGCCACGGCCGATCCACTCCCTGCACGGGTACTTCGTGCGGCCGGGCGACGACAGCCACCCGATCCGGTTCGCCGTGGACCAGATCCGCGACGGGCGTTCGTTCTCGACCCGTCGGGTCCAGGCGATCCAGTACGGCGAGCCGATCCTGTCGATGATCGCCTCGTTCCAGGAGCCGGCCGGCGGTCTGGACCACCAGGAGTCGATGCCCGCCGCCCCCGACCCGGAGGCCCTCCCGCCGGAGGACGTGGTCGACCTCGACGGCGTGGTCCCGCGCGGGTACCTGCGCGTGCGACCGGTCGACCTGCGGCACGTGGAGGGCCCGATCAACATCGCACCGGGCCGCCAGCTCGCCGCCCGGCAGAGCGTCTGGCTGCGCACCATCGGCCCGCTGCCCGACGACCCGCTGCTCCATGCCGCCGTCCTCGCGTATGCGTCGGACTACGCCCTGCTCGAACCGGTCATCCGCCGGCACGGCCTCGCGTGGTCCGACCCGCGCCTGCGCCCGGCGAGCCTCGACCACGCGATGTGGTTCCACCGACCCGCCCGGGCCGACGAGTGGATCCTCTACACCCAGTCGTCGCCCACCGCCCAGGGTGGCCGCGGGCTCGCCTTCGGGCGGATGTTCGCCGCGGACGGCCGGCTGGTGGCCTCCGCCGCGCAGGAGGGCATGATCCGGATCAAGGAGTAGCCCTGCGAAACCGGGCGTTCCCGTGGTCGGCTCGGCGTAACCTCGCGCCAGGAACGGACGACTCCACGGGACGGGGGTGACCGTCGATGCGGACGGCGATCATCGGCGCGGGTCCGGCCGGGCTCGTCCTCGGCGCTGCACTGGCCCGTCGTGGCGCCCAGGTGACCCTCGTCGACCGGGACCCTGGGCCGCCCGCCGAAGGACCCTGGGCGCGCAAGGGCGTCATGCAGTTCCACCACGCCCACGAGATCCGGTCGCAGGTGGTCGACACCCTGCGGCGGGAGCTGCGCGAGGCTACGAGCTGCTTCTCGGGGTCGGAGCCGAGCCCGCCGAGATGCCACTGCCGAACGGGTCGACCGCCGTGGTGGGCCTGCGGTGCCGGCGCAGCACGTATGAGCGGGGGGGCGCGCGGCCGCCGTCACCGTACCCGGAGTGACCCTCCGCACCGGTCAGTCGACGACGTCCTCGAGACCGTCGACTCGGCAGGCCGCCACGCCGCCGGGATCGTCATCGACGGCGACTTCCTTGAGGCCGACCTGGTCGTCGACGCCTCCGGCCGTTCGGGGCGGGTGAACCGCGACCGCCGCGCGCCGGCCTCTTCGGGCGGCATCTGCGGGATCGCCTACGTCGACCGGGTCTACCAGCTGGCGCCCGGCGCCGAACCCGGCCCGATGGTCAACCCCATCGCCTGGCAGGCGAACTGCGACGGCTACCAGTGCCTCGTCTTCCGCCACGAGCGGGGCATCTTCTCCGCGCTGGTCATCCGCTCGACCGACGATCGTGACCTGGTCGGGCTGCGCCACAACACCGCCTTCGACGCCGCGGTCGCCGCCATCCCCGGGCTGGCCCAGCGGGCCGACCCCGAGCGGTCCCGGCCGCTCACCGATGTCCTCCCGGGCGGCACCCTGAAGAGCGCCTGCCGGAGCCAGCGCGGCCCCGATGGCGGCCTGGCGCTGCCCGGCCTCCTGTTCGTCGGGGACTCCGTCTGCACCACCACGCCGAACTTCGGCCGCGGCCTCGCCACGACCATGCTCCAGGTCGACGAGGCCCTCCCGCCCCTGGACACCACCGTGGACGTCGGGGGGTCGGTGTCCACCACGGGCCTCACCGAGCTCGTCGAGGCGTTCGACGAGTGGACCGAGGCCAACATGCGGCCCTGGGTCGAGGACCACGCCGTGATGGACGAGTCGCTGCGCCGCCGCTGGGCCCGCGAGGACCTCGACCTTTCCGGCCCGAGGCTGCCCTCCGACCTCATGGAGGCGTCCCGCGTCGACGAGCGGATCGCGGCCGCCTGACCGCTCGGCCGGCCCGCATACCGCCCTCGTAGACTCGCGGCGGTAAACCCGCCCCGCGCCTACCGTGTCCCGTCCGGTACGCGTCCGCCCGCCCGCCGCAGGAGTCGCCGTGCTCGCAACCAGCACCCCCAGGACCGCCATCGTCACCGGAGCCGCGCGCGGCATCGGTGCCGCGACCGCGAAGCGGCTCGCCGCCGACGGGCACCGGGTA
>NZ_DATBTV010000094.1:0-18570 GCF_036559105.1 Lapillicoccus sp.
ACGGGCACCCGGCGCCGTCCACCCTGTCCACGCTGGCCCAGGACGGCTTCCGCGTCTACCGGACGGATCTCTCCGGCGACGTCGCCGTCCGGAAGGGCGACGACGGGTCGGTCGAGGTGGCCACCCTGCGGTGACCGCTCATCGAGCGCGGGGTGCACCGGGCGCGGGGCACTGGGCGCGTGGCCCGGGGCTCGAGGCACCAGGGGATGCCACTAGTGAGGTGGCTCAGGCCGGGACGAAGGACTGGCTACGCGCGCTCTCCTCGAGGGCTTCCAGGGTGGCTCGGACCGCCGGAACCCGCTGGAGGTCGTCGGTCGTGACCGCGTGGATCTGGCGCCGGGAGGCAGGCGTGAGCGACAACGTCGCGACGTCGCTGGTATGCGCCGCGGCCAGTATCAGATCCGGGACGAGGGCGACGCCCAGGCCGGCGCTCACCAGCCCGAGCACCGCGATGTAGTCCTCGGTCTCGAACGAGACGGTGGGGGCGAAGCCCGCACGACGAGTCAGCGACAGGAGGTGGCCGCGACATCGCGGGCAGCCGGCGATCCAGTTCTCGTCGGTGAAGTCGACCAGGTCGACCTCGGCGCGGTCGGCGAGGGGATGGGTGAGCGGGACGGCCAGGCGCACCTCGTCGTCGAGCAGCTTGATGGTGACGAAGTCGGCGAGGTCCTCACCGCGTCCGATGTCGGTGCCCTCGTAGGCGAACGCCACCGCGATGTCGCACTCGCCGGCCCGGAGCGCAGCCAGCGACTCCGGCGGCTCGCCCTCGCTGAACGTCACGGAGATGTCGGGGAAGCGCTCCTTGACCAGGGCGAGCGCGCGGGGCACGAGGGACGCCGAGGACGACGGGAAGGCCATCAGCCGAACCCGGCCAGCACGCAGGCCCGCGATCGCGGCCACCTCCTCCTCGGCGGCGTCGAGGGCGCTGAGGACCCCGACCGCGTGGCGCGCCAGTACCTTCCCGGCCTCGGTCAGCCGCACATTGCGCCCGATGCGCTCGACGAGCACTGTCCCGGTGCGCTGCTCGAGGCGGCGCACCATCTGGGAGACGGCGGGTTGCGAGTACCCCAGGGCGACGGCAGCGCCGGTGAAGCTGCCCTCCTCGGCGATGGCCTTCATGACCCGGAGGCCGGCAGCGTCGATCATGACCCGAGTGTATAACGTCCTGTTATCGAAATCGTCCTTTACCCAACACGGGGATGCGACTCCGGCGCGAGGCGGACACCCACGCATACTGGAGGCATGTCCGTCCCGTCGGTGCCCGTGGCCGCGGCGGCGACCGCGTCGACCGACACCGGGATCGACGAGCTCACGAGGCTGGTCGTCCGGGGCGGGGTCATGGTCCTCACCGGAGCCGGGCTCTCCACGGAGTCGGGGATCCCCGACTACCGCGGTCCGGACGGCACCCGCCGCGTGACCCCGATGCAGTATGCGGAGTTCATCGGTTCGAGCGAGGCCCGCCGGCGCTACTGGGCCCGCAGCTACATCGGCTGGCAGCGGTTCAACCGCGCGGCGCCGAACAGCGGACATCGGGCGGTCTCGACCCTCCAGCGGGCCGGCCTGCTCGACGCCGTCGTCACCCAGAACGTCGATGGCCTCCACCAGGCCGCCGGTGCCGTCGACGTGACCGAGCTGCACGGCAACCTCGACCGGGTCGTCTGCCTCACCTGCGGCAACCACGTCGAGCGCGGATCGCTGCACGAGCGGCTGGCCGAGGCCAACCCCGGCTTCGTCGACCTGGTCCTCGGCGTCGCTCCCGACGGGTCCCGGGTCACCAGCCAGATCCGCCCGGACGGCGACATCGTCCTCGACGACGCGGTGACCGCCCGCTTCCACCTGCCGGTGTGCCTCGTCTGCGGCTCCGACACCCTCAAGCCCGACGTCGTCTTCTTCGGCGAGTCGGTGCCCAAGGACACGGTCGGTCGGTGCTTCGACATCGTCGACGGCGCTCACTCGCTGCTCGTCCTCGGCTCTTCGCTGGCCGTGATGAGTGGTTACCGGTTCGTGCGACGGGCCGCCCGCAACGGCATCCCGGTCGCCATCGTCACCGCTAGCGCCAGTCGAGGCGACCCGGAGGCGACGCTGCGGCTGCATACCCCGCTCGGCGCCACCCTCGAGCAGCTGTGCCGGGGTCTCGACCTCGTCTGACCGGATCGTGGCGGCGTGGCCTGCGCGCTCCACCGTGACGCACGCCCCCGAAGCGGTGCTCCGCACGAACCTGCCGTGGCAGTACCAGCTCGTGCGTGACCTCCAGGCCGCGCCGGACGGCGGGGCGTTCGTCCGCCTGACGGGCACCCCGGAACCGAACCTCTTCGGCGGCCTCGATCCCGCGCGCAGCGCGATGCTCGACATCACCTACGCCACGGAGGTGCGGCAGCTCCTGTTCGGCGGCGACGTCCAGTGGACCATCGTCGTCGCGCCCAACGCGGGCTGGGCCCAACAGGTCTTCGGCACGCCCGACGTCGAGCGGCTCTGGGCGGCGGTCGGCGTTGCCCTCCGCCTCGATGACGACGACCTGGTCCAGACCTGGTGTGACCATTCCGCCCTTCTGCAGGACTGCGCCCGGGCGCTGACCGAGCGAGGGTTCGACGCGGTGCGGTACCACGATGGCGGGACGGACCTCACTGTCCGCCTGGACCCGCAGCACTGCTGGATCGGCGGCGCCGCCTCCACGAGGGCCGGAGTCGAGTTCATCCCCAACCTGCCCACCGAGGAGGTCTTCACCAGCCCCGACCGGCGTCGCGCGGACGGCGTCATGCGCCTGACCCGCCCGCTGGTCATGGCTCGGGCCGGGGCGGTCGTCGAGGACCTCGCCGTGACCTTCGCCGGCGGGCGGATCGTCGACGTCGACGCCAGCCGCGGCGTCAAGGCGGTCCGCGCCCAGCTGGACTCCGATGACGGCGCCCGCAGCCTCGGTGAGGTGTCGCTCGTGGAGGGCTCGTCGCGGGTGCGCGCGGCCGGGGTCGTCTTCCACGACTCGCTGTACGACGAGAACACCGGGTGCCACGTCGCGTGGGGCCAGGGGTTCCCCTACTGCCTGCGCGGCGGCCTGGAGATGTCACCCCAGCAACGAGCGGTAGCGGGACTCAACGCGTCCGCGGTGCATACCGACGTCGTCATCGGCGGGCCGGGCGTCGAGGTCGACGGGGTGTGCTCGGACGGCCGGACGGTCCCGATCATCCGCGACGACGCGTGGGCGCTCCCGGCCTGAGGCGCCTCAGACCCGGCGCAGGACCGCGGTCACCTTGCCGAGGATCGTCGCGTGGTCGCCGTCGATGGGCGAGTAGTCCGCATTGTGCGGCATCAGCCACACGTGCCCGTCCTTGCGCTTGAAGGTCTTGACGGTCGCCTCGTTGTCGAGCATGGCCGCGACGATGTCGCCGTTGTCGGCCGTCGGCTGCTGTCGGACGACGACCCAGTCGCCGTCGCAGATGGCCGCCTCGACCATCGAGTCGCCGACCACCTTGAGCAGGAAGAGGGACCCTTCGCCGACGAGCTGCCGCGGCAGCGGGAAGACGTCCTCGACGACCTCCTCGGCGAGGATCGGTCCGCCCGCGGCGATCCGGCCGACGAGCGGGACGTAGGACGGCTCGGGTCGCGCGTCACCGGACCCGGTCTCGTCGTAGACCCCCTCGATGATCTCGCTGGCTCGGCTGTCGCCGGACCGGTAGCCCCGAGCCTGCGGGTCGCCGTCCGGCGAGACGATCTCCATGGCCCGCGGCCGGTTGGGGTCGCGCCTGATGTAGCCCTTGCGCTCCAGGGCCGTGAGCTGGTGGGCGACGCTGCTCGGACTGGTGAGCCCGACCCACTCGCCGATCTCGCGGAGGCTGGGTGGGTACCCACGGCGGTCGACCGAGTTGCGGATCACCTCGAGCACCCGGCGCTGCCGAACCGTCAGACCGGCCCCCAGGCCGCCCTCGGGCTCCCGCTCCGGCATCTCGCGGACCTCGGTCATCGTCACCACTCCTTCGTCGGACCTGCCGTGCGATCGGTGTCTGCGATCAGTGCGGGCGACCGGGTATGCGTGCTCGCCCCCTCAGGGTGGTCACCTCGGCATCGCTGCAGGTCAGCAGGCCTGTCGGAGCCGGGTGATGCACTTCTCACATGGCCCCAGAGTACGGCGCTCGAACGTCAGTACCAAACACCTGTTCGAGGCGTGTCTTCCGTTCCTCGAACATCCGTGCTAAAAATGGCCACAGCACCGGTTCGTACACAGGTTCGACCCGCCCCCGTTCCGACTGGACCGTGACCCCCGTGGAGGCCCCGATGAGCGCAGCGTTCGCCCTCGACCCGCTCGCCCTTCCCGAGCGGACCGCGGCGCCGACCCGTCCGCGGCTGCAGCTCGTCCCGACAGGTCCCGACGTGGTGGGCCGACCGGTGCGGATCAGCCGGCGCGGGCGCGTGGCCCGCACCGTCGGTGCGCTCCTCGTCGCTTCAGCCCTCGCTTGGACCGGAGCCGCCGCGCTCGCCGCCGGAGTGGCCGTTCCGCAGCACACCGTGACCGTCGACGCCGGACAGACCCTGTCCTCGATCGCCGCACGCGAGATGCCCGACCTCCCGGTGCATGAGGGTGTCGCGCAGATACAGCTGGCCAATGGGCTCAGCTCCAGTGACGTCCACGTGGGGCAGGTCCTCCAGATTCCCGCCATCGGCTGACGGGCGGCGAGCTCGCTCGCCCCGCATCCGTTCGGCGGACCGAACGGCGCCAGGCCTCGACCCCCTGGCCGCCGACCTCGCAGAGAGGCGAACGCCGCCCACCCGAGGGTGGGCGGCGTTCGGCGTCGGATTCGGTGCGCCAATGCTCCCCGGTGCCGGGTGGCCGGGGGTCATGTCGCACCTCATGTCGCACCTCATGTCGCCATAACTGGGTCCATGGCGACACTCATCGCGACAGGACGCGCGGCATGACGCACTGTCGTTTCGATGGCCCTCTCCGTGCGGACAAGGCGGGCGGTGTTCCGCCTGGAACCAGGGCCGATGAGGCGTGCACGGGTGCGGCGCCGGGCTGTGCCTGTGGACAACCCGGTCGGTCACCCCGTCCTCCTTCGTAGCCTCGCTTCGAGGAGGTGACCATGCAGTTCGGGGTGGACGAGTGGGCACTGGCTGGCGCGGCAGGGACGGCTGACCGCACCGCCGCCGCCGTCGCGGCCATCAGGGTTGACGATCTGGGCCGCTCGGTGGCGACCGCAATGCCGGGCAGTCGCAGCGCCGGCCCGGCGGCAACGGTCGCCGAGATGCTGCAGGCGACGGTGCAGAGCATCGTCCGCGATCTGGCCCAAGACGCGGAGTCGGTTCGGACCGCCCAGGCCTGGTACCGCGCGACCGACCAGGACGTCGCGGCGACGGAGGCTCGGGGCGTGGAGTCTCGGGCTGTGGAGACTCGCGCCGCGGAGTCTCGGGCGGCAGAAGCGGCATGACGACGATCCCTGTCGCAACCTGGAACCCGGGCCCGGTCGCGGCGGGCCAGCTCCAGGTGAGCGTCGCGCGGTCCCTGGTCGCCGAGGCTCGCACCGCCCTCTCGGGACGGGGCGTCGCCGACGAGTCATGGTTCGGCAACGCGGCCGACGCCGCCGCCCAGCGTCACGCCGATCTGCTCGCGCGCGTCGACGCGCTGGGCGAGGTGCTGGCCGTCCTCGAACCCGCTCTCGCTCGGGCCGCGGACCGGCTGGCGGTGCTGGTCGACACCGTCCGGCTCGCGGAGCTCATGGCGGTCCTCGACACGGTGGGGCCAGCTGATGCCGACGGAGGTGGTTCCGCGGCGGCCACGGTCATGGCGCTCGAGCTCGACGCTGACCTCGCCGTGGGCTTGGCCGAGATCGCCGCCCGGCTGACCCGGCAGCCGACAACCGTGGGCGGGCCGGCCGGCGCCCTCCGGCAGACCCTTGTGGTCGGCACCGCCTCGCTCGTCGGCACCCCCTCGACTCACACCGCGCCGGTTCCCGTGGGTGACGTCGTCACCTGGTGGGGCAGTCTCGTGCCGAGCGACCGGGACGCCGTCATCGCCCAGCGGCCCGAGATCGTCGGCCCCGCCGACGGGCTGCCCGGCTGGGCCCGCGACCGCGCCAACCGCATCCTGCTCGACCGGGCGGACACCGCCCTTGTCGCCGAGGTCGCCACGCTCGAACCGAGAGCCCGGACCTGGCGCGACCTTGTCGACGGCGCAGGCGGTCTCGACGGCGCCGTCACCGTCGGGACCTTCGGCGGCGGAACCCGGCGGCTGGCGTACCAGCAGGCGGTCGCCAAGCTGGCCGCCGTCCGAGCCACCCGGCAGGTGCTCGACCAGCGCGACGGCCGAACCCGCCAGCTCCTCGCCGTGGACGTCACCGGGCGCACTGCCCGAGTGGCAGTTGCCGTGGGCGATGTGGACCGGGCCGCCCATGTCGCGGTCGTCGTGCCGGGTTTCACCACGACCGTCGAGCGTGACCTCGGCGGAGCCGACCGCGTCTCTGCCGACCTGGCCGACCAGGCGCGCCGGGCCGCGACGCTGGTCGGCGACCACCGGGACGTTGCCGTCGTCAGCTGGCTGGGCTACGACATTCCCCAGACCGCCGACACCCTGCGCTCCGGACACTCGGTCGTCCTGCGGGCGAGCGCAGAAGCCGGCGCCGCAGGCCTGGCCACCTTTCTGCGCGGCCTCCCGTCGGACCGGCACGTCACCGTGGTCGGCCACTCCTACGGGTCGACGACTGCCGGCCTCGCCGTCGCGCGCGGAGACACCGGCGTCGACGACCTCGTGGTCCTCGGCTCACCCGGCCTCGGCGCGGACAGCAGCACCGGGCTCGGCCTCCCGCCCCGGCACGTCCACGTTCTGGAGGCCGACGACGACCCCGTGGCCGACCTCGGCTGGTTCGGGCGGGACCCCGGCGGGTTACCCGGCGTCGACCGGCTCAGCACCGACGACGTCGAGCTCCCCGACGGCCGCACCGGCCGACGGAGCGTCGGCCACAGCGCCTACCTCGTACCCGGCACCACGAGTCAGTGGAACGTCGCTGCCGTCGTCGCCGGAGCACCCGTGGTGAGGGAAGGCCGCCCCCCGCCCAGCTGGTAGTCCACCAGCGCCTCGACCTTGGACGCGGACGCCGACGACTCGTCGAAGCGGTGGTCCAGCCAGCCGGACACCAGCGACCGAGCCAGCTCCAGACCGATGACGCGCTGGCCCAGGGTCAGCACCTGGGCGTTGTTGGACTTGACCAGGCGCTCCACCGAGTACGCGTCGTGGGCCACCGAGGCCCGCACGCCCGGAACGGTGCCGGCCGCCATCGCGACGCCGATCCCCGTGCCGCAGAGCAGCAGCGCGCGGTCGGCCTCACCGGCGGCCACCAGCTGCCCGGCCGCCACCCCGACGTGCGGGTAGTCGGTGTCCTCGCCGGACCCGACGCCCACATCGACCACCGAGTCGACCCGCGGGTCGGCCTCGAGGTCGGCCCGCAGCGCCTCCTTGTACGCATACCCCGCCGAGTCGCTCCCGACGACGATCCGCCAGCCCATCACTCGCATCCTTCCTCGGCGAGAACCCCGCCGATCGCCCCCACGCAGATCCCGAACGACACGGCGCCGGGGTCCGCGGTGCCCACCGACCGAGCGGCCAACGGCCGGGCTCGCCCGACCTTCGGCGAGAGCGCCGCGGTGGCGTCGGCACCGGCCACCGCAGCGACCACTGCCGAGTCCCACGCCGACGACAGGTCACGCCCGGCCGCCGTCTCGGTGTCGAGGCTCTCAGCGAACGGGATGACCGCGTCGAGCAGCGTCTTGTCCCCGGCCGACGCCTTGCCGAGGTCGAACATCGACTGCAGGTATGCCCGGACGGCCTCCGCGACCTGCGTCGGCTCCGGTCGTCCCGAGTTCCCCAGCACCGCCCCCAACGCGCGCAGGCCGGCACCCCAGAGCACTCCGGACGTTCCGCCGGCGAACTCGGCCCAGGCGTCCCCGGCGGCCTCGAGTACGCCACGCGCGCCCCAACCAGCCTGTGCCGCAACGGAGCCCGCGGTCACGGCGTGGTCGATTCCCCGAACCATCCCGCGTCCGTGGTCACCGTCTCCGGCGACCGCGTCCAACCGGCCGAGCTCGTGCTCGGCGTCGTGGACCGCTGCCTGCGCGGCGGTCATCGCCGACAGCACGACGGCCGCGACCCGCTGCGACGCGGCGTCGCCCTCGACCACACGGGTGTCGACGACGGTCACGTCGTCGTCGTCGGTCGAGTCCTCAGAACCGAGCGTCTCCGCGGCCGCGCCTCGACGGAACGCCGGCGTGGACGCGGCGTCGAGCCACAGCGGCTCGAGCTCGTCGTCCAGCCAGGTCAGCGTCAGCGAGACGCCGCCCATGTCGAGGCTGGTCACCAGCTCGCCCACCTCGGGCGCGACGATGGTCAGGCCGGCCTCGCGCAGCAGGGCCGAGGTGGACTTCCAGAGGACGAACAGCTCCTCGTACTTGGTGGTGCCGAGCCCGTTGAGGATGACTCCGACCCGGTCGCCGGACCCGGCCGGACGCTCGTCCAGCAGCTTGTCGACGAGCAGGTGCGCCAGCTTGGGCGCGGGCAGGCTGGCGACGTCCTCGAGTCCCGGCTCGCCGTGGATCCCGAGCCCGAGCCCCATCTGACCGTCCGGAACCATGAACAGTGGCTCCCGCGCACCGGGGAAGGTGCAGCCCGAGAACGCGATGCCGAGGGTGTAGGTCCGCGCGTTCGCGAGCAGGCCCAGCCGCTCGACCTCGTCGATGTCGAGCCCGCGCTCGGCAGCGGCGCCGAGCACCTTGAAGACGACGAAGTCTCCGGCGATGCCCCGACGCTTGGCGGCCTCGGCCGGTGATGCCGACGCGATGTCGTCGGTGACGATGAGCTGGCGCGCGTCGATGCCGTCGGCGTGCAGCCGTTCGCCGGCCATGCCGAAGTTCATGACGTCGCCGGCGTAGTTGCCATAGGTGTAGATCACGCCGGCGCCGCTGTGGGCGATGCGGCCGACGGAGTACGCCTGGGCCGTGGACGGGGACGTGAAGATGTTGCCCACCACCGCACCGTCGGCGAAACCCGGTCCCACCACGCCCATGAACGCGGGGTAGTGGCCCGAGCCGCCGCCGACGATGACCGCGACCTTGGGGGAGCGGGGCTTCATCCGCCGCACGACGCCGCCGGGCACCGCCCGGACGTGCGACGCATACAGGTCGGCGAACCCCTCGACGGCGTCGGCGGTGAACTCGGCCGGGTCGTCGAAGATGCGGGTCATGACGGGACCCTGTCGAGGATCGCCACGATCTCCGCACGGGACGGCAGGGCGTCGGCCTCGCGATCCTGCTCGTCGACGTCGTGGGTCTCCAGCTCGAGGATGTACGTGCCGGTGAAGCCCCCGGCCTCGAGGGCGGTGATCGTGCCGGCGAAGTCCGTCTCACCGCGGCCGATGCCGAGGTTGAGGTTGCCCGGAACGGCGTCCCGCAGGTGGACCCGCTCGACGCGGTCGGCCCGTTGCTGAGCCCACGTCACCGGGTCGTCCGACGACGCCACGATGTGGGAGACGTCGAACAGCAGCCCGAGACCGTCGGTGTCGAGCAGCGACAGGACCTTCTCGGCCCGCTCGACCGAGTGGACGTAGCGCCGGTGGTGCAGGACCTCGACCAGCAGGCGCACACCGGCTTCCGAGCAGAGCTCGGAGACGAACCGCAGGTTGTCGGCGATGGTCGCCAGGTCGGTCTCCTCGTCCACGTATGCCTCGTAGGAGTTGCGACCACACGGCACGATCAGCGCCCCACCGGTCGCCGCCGCGAGGGCGACGAGCGGGCGGACCGTCTCGGCTAGCGCCTCCCGGGACAGGTCCGGGTCGTTCAGGTGGCCCATGTCCGCGTTGACGGCGCCGGCCCGGAGGCCGTGGGCCTCGAGGTCCGCGACGTAGACGGCAGCGTCACCGGTGAAGGGCACGGGCACGTGGTCGGTCACGTCGGGGATGATGGTCGCAGTGTACGTCCAGTGGTTTGACTGCTGACAGTGCGACTAGCGGAGGTATGCGGCGGGCCGTCGCCCGGTCCGGCTCGCCGACGGTCAGCAGCCGTAGTTCTCGCGGATGAAGGCCCGCGCGTCCTTGGCCAGCTGCATCGAGTCGGTCCACGTGTTGCGCCAGATTGCGAGGTTCGAGGACAGCGTGGGGTGGACGACCTCGGAGGAGAACGACTCGAAGGTGAGGACGCCCTGGTAGTCGACGTCGTGCAGCGCCGCGAAGAACTCCGGGAAGGGCACCGACCCGGTGCCGAGCGCACCACGGTGCGACTCGCCGAGGTGGACGTACCCGAAGCGACCCGCCGCGGCGGCGGCGTGGACGGCGCCGGCGAACGACACCTCCTCGATGTTCATGTGGTAGACGTCGAGGTGGGCCATGACGTTGGGCCGGTCGACGTCCTCGATGAACGCCAGGGTCTGCTCCGTGGTGTTGAGGACGTTGGTCTCGTAGCGGTTGCAGAACTCCAGGCCGAGCGTCACGCCGGCCTCCGCCGCGCGGTCCGCCACCCAGGCGATCGACTCGACGGAGTTGGCGCGGCCGCGCTCGGTGACCGGCGCCGCATACTTGCCGAGCTTGGAGAACAGGACGCCGCCGAGGTAGGCGCCGCCGATGTCGCGGGTGAGCCTGACCGCGGTGTCGAGCAGCTCGCGGCCGCGGGCGACACAGTCGGGGTCCTCGCTGGAGATGTCGGTCTCCTCGGAGAGGCCGAGCGAGACGTCGCCGAGAATGTCGTGCTCCTGCAGCAGCTTCGCGGTCATGTCGGCGTCGAAGTTCTCCGGGTCCAACGCGGCGAGCTGGATGAGGTCGTACCCCGCCTCCTTGGAGGACGCGATGGCTCGCCGTGCCTCCTCCGGTGACCAGCCGCCGACCCAGCACAGCGCGTGGATCCCGATGAGGTTCGTCGTCATGGAGCGCTCCTTCGTCTGAAACGGGCTAACGGAGGAAGGCCGCGGGCACTCCCGAGTCCACGGGTACCACGAGGCCGGTCGTCACGGGCAGCGACCCGTTGGTCAGGGCGACCACCGCCGACGCGACGTGCTCCGGCAGCACCTCCTCCTTGAGCACGGTCCGCTGCGCGTAGTACTTGCCGAGGTCCTCCTCCGCCACACCGTAGGTCTTGGCCCGCGACGCGCCCCAACCGCCCGCGAAGATGCCGGAGCCCTTGACGATCCCGTCCGGGTTGATCCCGTTGACGCGGACGCCGATGTCGCCCAGCTCGGCGGCCAGCAACCGGACCATGTGGGCCTGGGCCGCCTTGGCCGACGAGTACGCGATGTTGTTCGGGCCGGCGAACACCGCGTTCTTCGAACAGATGTTGACGATGTCGCCACCCATCTCCTGCGCGCGCAGGACCGGCTCGGCCGCCTTGGCGAACGCGAACGAGCCGCGCGGCATGATCCGGTACTGCAGGTCCCAGTCCTCGAACGTCGTGTCGCTGAGCGAACCGGCGCGGGTGATGCCGGCGTTGTTGACCAGCAGGTCGACGCCGCCGAAGGCGAGGACGGCGGCGTTCACGGCCTCGGTCACAGCGGCCTCGTCGGTGACGTCGGCGACGACGCCGGCCGCCCGGTCGGGTCCGCCGAGCTCGGTGGCGACCTCACCGACCCTCGCCTCGTCGAGGTCGGCGATGACGACGTTGGCCCCTTCGGCCGCGAGAGCGCGGGCGGTCGCGAGACCGATGCCGGAGGCGGCTCCCGTCACCAAGGCGATCCGCCCGGCGAGCGGCTTCGGCTTCGGCCGCCGCTGCAGCTTCTGCTCCTCGAGGATCCAGTACTCCACGGCGAACTTGTCGGCCTCGTCGACCGGCGCGTAGGTCGAGACCCCCTCGGCGCCGCGCATGACGTTGATGGCGTTGACGTAGAACTCGCCGGCCACCCGCGCCGTCTGCTTGTCCGCCCCGAACGAGAACATCCCGATCCCCGGCACGAGGACGATGGCCGGCGCAGCGCCCCGCATCGCGGGGGAGTCCGGCGTGGCGTGCCGGTCGTAGTACGCGCGGTACTCCTCGCGGTACTCCGTCTCCAGCTCAAGCAGCCGCGCGCTGACCTCCTCGAGCGGAGCGTCCGGTGCGGTGTCGAGGAGGAGCGGGCGCACCTTGGTGCGAAGGAAGTGGTCGGGACAGCTGGTCCCCAGGTGCACCAGGTCGTGCGTCTTCGCGCGGGAGAGGAAGTCGAGCACCACGTCGCTGTCGGTGTAGTGGCCGACCTGACGGCTGTCGCGGGAGGCAACTCCGCGCAGGTGGGGGAAGAGGGCGGCGGCCCGGCTCTGGCGGTCAGCCTCGGGCCGTGCGGTCCGGGTGTCGTCGACCGGACCGAACGGCTCGTCGACCGACTTCTCCACCAGGTATGCGGCCGCCTCACGGATGATCCGCAGGCTCCGCTCTTCGACCTCCTGGCTGGTCGAGCCCCAGGCGGTCAGCCCGTGACCGCCGAGGACCGCGCCGATGACGTCCGGATCGGTGGACAGCTCGCGCATCGTCCGTCCCAGCTCCCAGCCGGGCCGCTTCCACGGCACCCACGCCACCGTCCCGCCCCAGATCTCGTGGACCAGCTTCTCGCCGTCGGCGGCGCAGGCCAGGGCGATGACGCTGTCGGGGTGCAGATGGTCGACGTGCCCATGGTCGACCAGAGCGTGCATGGGGGTGTCGATCGACGGCGCGGCACCGCCCGATCCGTGGCCGCAGTAGGTGAACAGCCCGACCATCTCGTCCTCGTGCTCGACGCCGCGGTAGACCCGGTCGAGGCCGACCAGCCGGTCACGCTCGAGGACCGCGAGGCCGTCGGCCGTGAGCGTGCCGAGGTCGCCGCCGGAGCCCTTGACGTAGAGCAGCTCCACCGGGTCGCCGCTGGCCGGGCTGGTCACGGTCACCTTGGCCGAGGTGTTGCCGCCGCCGTAGTTGGTCACGGCGGGGTCCGAGCCGAGCCGGTTGCTGCGGTCCAGTAGCGCGCGGACCTCGTCGGGGAGTGGGGCGGGGTCAGACATGAGGGAGCGATCCTTCCACAAGGTCGACGAAGCGCCGGTATGAGTCGTCGAGCGAGCTCTGTTGTGCAGCAACGGCTTCAACCGGTACAGGGTGGGAGACGAGACGGTCGACGACGTCGGTCAGCGGCGCGTCGGTGAGCGCGTAGGCCGCGAGGATCGAGGCACCGACGCCGCTGCTCGCGGACCGGGCGACGCTGACCGGGGCGAGGGGTGCGAGGACGGTGGCCCGGATCCGGTTCCAGACCGGGCTGGCCGTCGCGCCGCCGGCGATGACATGCCTTCGCGGGGTGACGCCAAGCTGCTGTAGCCGTTCGAGACCGAGCCGTTCGACGAAGGCGACGCCTTCGAGCACGGCCCGGTATGCGTCGAGCCGGTTCAGCGGCTCACCGTCGGATAGCGGGGGCAGGTGGCGGTCGGCCACCGGGAACCGCTCTCCCGCAACGGAGATCGGGTAGCGGACATGGCCGGCGAGGTTGTTGGCGACCTGCTGGTCCATCGCGGCGAGGTCCTGCCCAGCGAACTCGGTGGCCAGCACGCCGGCGCCGGAGTTGGACGCACCGCCGGCCCAGTAGCGGCCGTCCGGCGCGAGGTGCGAGTAGACCGCACCGTCGGCGGACTCGATCGGCGACTCACTGACCGCCTTGAGGACCAACGTCGTTCCGAGCACGCCCATGGTGTCGCCGTCGTGGACGGCGCCCGCCGCCAGCTGTGCGGTGCAGCCGTCGGTCATCCCGGCGACGATGTGGACGTTCTCCCGAAGGCCGAGAGTGCGCGCGACCTCTCGGTCGACGGTGCCGATGCGGGTGCCGGGGAGGACGAGCTCGGGCAGCCGGCGGTTGTCGGCCGGGTCAAGACCGAGCGCGGTCATGGCGTCGACCGGCCAGCTTCTGGTGGTGAGGTCGATCCCGGCCTTGAGCCAGTGCGAGGTGTCGGCGGCGACCGCGTGTCCAGCCAGGGCCGCGTTGACGACGTCGGGAGTGGAGGCCCACCGCGCTGCCGGGAGCTCCCGGCGGATGGCGACCATCCGTCCGAGGGACGAGGCGCCCGTGACGTTCGCCGCGGCCAGGACGTCGCTGCCCGAGGTGTCGTCGTACATCCGAGCGGCCCCGACCGCCGCGCCGTCCCGGTCGACGGGGACCACGGTGCCGGAGGTGCCGGTGACCGACACCGCGGCCACGCGGGCGGCGTCGGGACCGAGCCGCTCGCATACCTGCCGGACGAGCTCCAGGGCGGTCGGCGCATACGTGGCCGTTTGGAGCGATACGCCGGATGCCGGTCGTTCGGGACTGGACAGTGCCGAATCTGCCCGGGCGACAACCTTTCCCGTCGCGGTATCGAGGGCGACGCAGCGTGCCGAGGCGGTGGCGAGGTCGATGCCGATCGTCAGCGCTGTCATGACGCGGCACGCTCGAGAATGACGTCGGCGACGGTGGTGAGGTCCGGGACCGCCAGGTCGGCCTCGGCCAGCTGCTCCGGCGTCGGCTCGGGGGGCGCTTCACCGCGGAGCACCCAGATGGTGCCGATCCCGAGCGCCTGGGCGGGGCGGACGTCGGTGTCGAGGCGGTTCCCGATGTGGACGGTGTGCTCGGGTGTGCTGCCGCACTCGCGTAGCGCCCACTCGAAGAACGCACGACTCGGCTTCTCGTGGCCGACGACCGCCGAGATGCCCCAGACGTCGACGTAGGGCCCGAACCCGTCGCGGGTCAGTGCGTCGACCGTGGCCGCCTCCTGGTTGGCGACGATGGCGAGCCGCACGTGGCCGTGCAGGCGGCGGAACATCTCGAGGGCGTCGGGATAAGCGGTGCCTTCGGGGTGGGTCCAGTACGGGGCCAGCCGGCGGTGCAGCTCGTCGCGGTGCGACCCGTCACCGAGGAGCTCAGCGGCCAAGGCCTGGCGGAGGCTGCCGGACTGCGCGGCCCGGCCGCGGTCGTAAATGCGGTCGAAGTCGGTCGGGTCGACGCGCGGACGACCCTGTTCGGCGCGGAGCTCGTCGACGGCGCGCCGGGCGGCGTTGGCGAAGTTGTCGTCGGAGTAGATCGGGCCGCCGACGTCGCAGAACACTGCGTCGATCCTCGTGGGGAGGGGCATCAGCGGCCCCGGGCGAGGTTGGCGCGCCGCTCGGTGATGTCGTCACGGGCGAAGAACTTCTCGACGTCGGCGTCCGAGAGCGGGGCGACGCCGCCGACCGCGTAGGCCGTCGCGCGGACGCGTGCGCCCTTGACCGCCATGGTCGAGACCGCCTCGACCCCCGCAGCGGTGGGGGCGATGGCGACGATGCCGTGGTTGGCGAGGAGGACGAGCTGGGGGAGCGCAGCGTGCGTCTCGACGTACTCGCGGAGGGCGACGGCGTAGATGCGGCCGAGCGCGAGGCCCGGCGTCGCGTAGGGGACGAAGAGCGGGCGGCCGATGACGACGGCCTCGTCGGAGTAGACGATGCGGGTCCACGCCTCCTGGGCGCGGACGCTGGCCAGTAGTCCGACCACGTCGGTCGGGTGCGTGTGGCCGATGAACCGTGCCACTCCTACGATGCCGGCGTCGCGGGCGACGGTGTGGACCGCGGCGTGCACGACCGTCTCGATCGAGCCGCGCCGCGGGCCGGCACCGTCGGGGCGGTCGGTGCCCGAGGCGACGAGGACGGCGCTGAGGTCGGCCTGGGTGGTGTCCGGGTCGTCGACGACGGCCATCACCTCGTCCATGTCGACGACCACGAAGTCCTCGGCCGTCGCGACGGCGAGCCCGGCACCCGAGGCCTTGACCACGAGCCGGCCGTCGTCGAGGAGTTCGGACGTGTTGCCCTCGGCGAGGATCGCCAGGTCATGGGCAGGTTCGCCGAGGAGGGTGGTCAGGGTGACGAGCGCGGGGGAGACGAGGCCGGGTTCCCAGGTGGTGTGGGTCATGAGTCCCTCGTGACGGGGTCGGGGAGGTCTGGCCGCTCCCGGTCGCGGGCCAGTAGGCGGGTGAAGTGGGCGTAGGCGTCGTCCCACCGGCCGGCGTGTGCGGTCGGCGCATACGAGGTGATGTCGGTAGTTCCGGCGATGACGCGGCGGATGTCGGCGAGGTCGGCGAGCTCGCCGAGGGCGACGAGCTGGGTGGCGGCGTTGCCGAGCGCGGTGGCCTCGACAGGACCGCAGTGGACGGGGACGCCGGTCGCATCGGCGGTGAGCTGGGAGAGCAGCGTGTTGTTGGAGCCGCCGCCGACGATGTTGACGCTCGGGATCGCGTGTCCCGTCACCTCGGCGAGGTCGTCGACGACGGAGCGGTAGCTGAGGGCCAGCGAGTCCAAGGCGCAGCGGACGATCTCGCCGGGTGAGTCCGGGACCGCCGTTCCGGTGGCCGCGCAGTAGGCCTGGATGCGGGCGGGCGCGTCACGGCCGTCGAGGAACTCGGGGGCGTCGGGGTTGACGATGCTGCCCAGCCCTTCGACCTCCTGCGCCATGGCCACCAGTTCGGGGTAGGTGTAGGTCCTACCCTCCGCGGCCCAGACCCGGCGGCACGCCTGGAGGAGCCAGAGCCCGGCGACGTTGCGCAGCAGGCGGATCGTGCCGGCATACCCGCCCTCGTTGGTGATGTTGCGGGCCTGGGTGTCGTCGCTGATGACCGGGTCCGGCACCTCGATGCCCACCAGCGACCAGGTGCCCGAGGAGATGTAGAGGCCGCCGGGATGCGCGAGCGGTGTGCCGACGACAGCGCTCGCGGTGTCATGGCCCGGTGGCATGACGACGCGACTCTTGGTGAGCCGCCCGGTGGCCAGGTCGGGCAGGAGGGCGCCGACGTCGGTGCCTGGCTGGACGACCTCGGGGAGCATGTGGGTCGGCACGCCGAGCTCGTCGAGTAGGCCGGTGGCCCAGGCGTTGCGGGCCATGTCGTAGCAGCCGGTGGTGGACACGGCCGAGTACTCGGTGACGCGGCTGCCCGAGAGCAGGTGGTGGAAGACGTCGGGGAGCATGAGCAGGTTCGACGCCTTCGCCAGGCGATCCGGCATGGTGCGGGCGTCGGAGGCCAGCGCGAACACCGTGTTGATCGGCATCAGCTGGACGCCGGTGGCCTCGTAGAGCCGGTGCGCGCCGATCGTGTCGAGGGCGTCGTCGAACGCGACGACCTGGCGACGGTCGCGGTAACAGGTCGGCTCGTCGACGAGCTGGCCGTCGGCGTCGATGAGGCCGTAGTCGACGCCCCAGGCGTCCACGCCGACGCTGGCGATGTCCAGGTCGCCGGTCGCGAGGGCGCCGAGTCCTCGGCGGATGCCGCCCTCGAGCGTGGCGAGGTCCCACCGGAGAACCCCGTCGACCTCTCGCGGGGTATGCGTGAAGCGGTGGACGACGTCGAGGCTGAGGCGTTCGCCGTCGAACCCGACCCTCGCGACGCGGCCGCTCTCGGCGCCGAGGTCGACAGCGGCGACGGTGGCTTGCGTGGCTCTGGCGGTCATGCGCGCCGACCCTCCGTCCGGATCTGGTCGGGGTCGACGAGGTCCCAGGTCACGCCGGCGTCGACCCACTCCTGACGGTATGCCGCGGGCACGCCGGTGTCGGAGATAAGGGCGGTGATGCGCTCCACGGGGAGGAACGGGTGGGTGCCGAACCGTTCGACCTTGGAGGAGTCGAAGATCCCGTACGCCTGGCGGCAGATCGCGGCCATGGCCTCCTTGGCGCGGGCCTCCTCTGGGGTGAGGTCGAGGAGGCCGCGCTGAAGGCTGAGGCCGACGACCCCGAAGAAGCCTTTGTCGACCTGGCCGCGGCCCTCGAGCACGTCGCCGAAGAAGCCGACCATCGACTCGCTGGCTCGTCGCAGGACGCCGCCGGGCATGATCACGGTCGCTCGGGACTCCTTGAGGAGCAGGGCCGCGGTGCGCAGGCCGTTGGTGACGACGGTGAGCGGGGCGGTGTCGACGAGCTCGTTGGCCAGGTAGAAGCAGGTGGTCGAGGAGTCCATCGCGATGACGTCGCCGGGGCGGACGAGCTGCGCGGCGCGTCGGGCGATGGCGCGCTTGGCTTTGGCGGCGACGCGCTGGCGGAACTCGAAGGCACCCTCGTCGGAGCGCTGAGCGACCAGGGCGCCTCCGCGGATGCGGCGAAGCATGGAGCGACGCTCGAGGTGCTCGAGGTCCTTGCGGATGGTGACGGTCGAGACCCCGAAGCGGGTACTCAGGGCGCCGACCTCGACGCGGCCGTGCTCGTCGAGGTCGAGCAGGATCGCCTGCTCCCGGTCGAACTCGCTGAGCGACGCCACGCTGCCCTCCTCGCCTCTCGGTGGCCCGAGCGTAAGGGAACGTAAGCAGAGGCGCAATAAGTGAAGGCGAAGTGAAAGTAGGTTGCTGTCATCCGGCGCGCTGGTGGCCGCGTTCGGCGCTGCCTTGGCCTACCTAGTGGCTGACGAGCTCGGCCTGAGCGGTCCGCACCGTGACCGTGGTCGCCGGCCCCGGGACGGTCACCGTGTCCGGGATGGGAGCCCAGTCGCCCCCGTCGATCCGGAACTCGCCGCCGAAGATGGTGTTCACGCTGGCAGGGAAGGCGCCGCCTCTGAGGTACTGGTGCGTGATGTTGCCCGACGGGTACACCCCGCCCTCCGAGGTCGTCGGCCCGAACGTCTGACCGTCGCCGAACTGCCACAT
>NZ_DATBTV010000095.1:0-17686 GCF_036559105.1 Lapillicoccus sp.
CTCCGGGTTCAGCGACCAGAAGTCCCACTGCATGTGGTTGTCGCGCAGGCCCGAGCCGCCGAGGCGCTTCTGGCTGCGGATGAAGTGCGGGAACTTCATCGTGTCGCGGACGAAGAACACCGGGGTGTTGTTGCCGACCAGGTCGTAGTTGCCCTCGGACGTGTAGAACTTCAGCGCGAAACCGCGCGGGTCACGCCAGGTGTCGGGGGAGCCCTGCTCGCCGGCGACGGTCGAGAAGCGAGCGAGCATCTCGGTCGTGGTGCCGCGCTGGAAGAGGGCGGCCTTGGTGTAGGCGGAGACGTCCTCGGTGGTCTCGAAGACGCCGAACGCGCCCGAGCCCTTGGCGTGGACGTTGCGCTCCGGGACGCGCTCGCGGTTGAAGTGCGCCATCTGGTTCAGGAAGTGGACGTCGTGCAGCAGGATCGGGCCGTCGGGGCCGATGGTCAGGCTGTTGCGATCGCTGACCGCCGGCGCTCCGTTGTCGGTGGTCGAGCCGAGCTCGGCCTCGCTGCTCGGTGCCGTCTGGATGGACTCGGTCATCGTTTCTCCTTCGGTGTGGCGGGCTGAGGGGTATGCGGGTGGGCTCGGCATGAGGGGCACATACCCCAGAACACGACTTCTGCCTCGTCCACCGTGAAACCGTGTGCGTCGCTCGGCTGCAGGCAGGGCGCCTCGCCGACGACGCAGTCGACGTCGGCGATGTCGCCGCACGCGCGGCAGACGACGTGGTGGTGGTTGTCGCCGACCCGGTTCTCGAACCGGGCGGGGGAGCCCGGTGGCTCGATCCGGCGGGTCAGACCGTGGGTGGTCAGGACCCGCAGCACGTCGTAGACCGCCTGCGTGGAGACCGAGTGGTGGCGCTCGCGGACCGCGCCGACGAGGGTGTCGACGTCGGCGTGGGCGTGGTGCTCCAGCTCGCGCAGGACGGCCACGCGGGGCGCCGTGACCCGCAGGCCCACGGAGCGGAGGCGCTCCTCAAGGGGTCCGGCGGTCGTCGACGACATGGCTCCCACGCAACCACCTTTTCTGGAACGAGTCAAGAAAACTACGAGCCAATCCGGTCCGGCGCCCATGTGAACCCCGGGACCACTACGCGGACATGCCTGAGTTGTCGGGCCCGGAACGGCAGAACGGCGCGCGCTTCTCGGACATGTCCGAGGAGTGGGGACGGGCGCCATGCGGGTATGCGGGGCGTGCGGGTGGGCTTCGCCCGGGTGCTACGGGCGCACCGGAAACCCGGTGTCCCCATGTCGTGGGCGGGTGGCACTCTGAACCGGTGCAGTTCTCCGCGTACCGACCCGTGCTCGCCCTCCCGGCGGCCCGCGCGGCGCTGCTGCTCGGCTTCTTCATCCGGATCCCGCTCTTCGCCGCGGGCGTCATCCTCACCCTGCACGTCGTCGGGGCGCTGCACCGCAGCTACGGCGCGGCGGGGATCCTCGCCACGGCCGCGACGCTCGCCCTGGCGGCCTCCAGCCCGTGGCGCGGTCGACTCCTCGACCGCAAGGGCCTGCGCCGGGTGGTCCTGCCCTCGCTGTTCGTGCAGGCGGTCTGCTGGTCGATCGCGCCGTGGGTCGACTACTGGTGGCTGATGGGCCTGGCCGCGCTCGGCGGGCTGTTCGCGGTGCCGACGTTCTCGATCGTGCGCCAGGTCCTCATCGTCGCTGTCCCCGAGGAGCAGCGCCGCACAGCCCTGTCGCTCGACTCGGTGTGCACCGAGTTCTCGTTCATGGCCGGCCCCGCACTCGGGGTGTGGGTCGCCACGGTCTGGGACACCGCCATCTCGATCTTCGTGTTCGAGTGGCTGTCGATCATCGCGGGCGTCGTGCTGTTCGTCATCAACCCCGCACTCCGTGCCGCGAACGACCAGGAGGCGGACGTCGCACCGCCGACCCGGCGCTCGTGGTTCGGCCTGCCGGTGTTCACCGTCCTCGCCGCGGCGGCGGCCACGACCGTCGTCCTCGGCGGCTCCGACGTGGCCATCGTCGCTACGCTGCGCGCGATGGACGCCCAGCAACACATCGGCTGGGTGCTGGCCATCTGGGGCGCCGGCTCGATGGTCGGCGGACTGGTCTACGGCGCCTGGCACCGCTCGATCGCCGCATACTGGCTGCTCGGCGGCCTGGCCCTGGTGACGGCCCCGGTCGCGCTGGCCACCAACCTCCCGCTGGCCGTCGTGCTGCTCTTCGTCTCGGGCCTGTTCTGTGCCCCGTCGATCACGGCCACCGTGGACACCCTGAGCCGCTTGGTGCCGCTCGGGGCGCGCGGTGAGGCGATCGGCTGGCACGGCTCGTCGATGACGCTGGGCATCGCCCTGGGCGCGCCCCTCGCCGGGTTCGCCATCGACGCCGGCGGTTGGCAGTGGGGGTTCGTCGTCGTCAGCGCGGTCGGTCTGCTCATCGCCGTCGTCTGCGGTGTGGTCGTCGGACAGCGGGGCGACGGCCAGCCCACCCCGGTGGACGATTCACGGGTCGCGACGGCGCACTGATATCCTGGTGGGGACCTGACAGGCGGTCCGGTCCGGCTTACGAGCCGAGTCGGGCCGTCCGTCGTGCAAGAGAAGCCCTCGGCTTCCACCCGCGCCGATCGCGAGATCGCCGGGTCGTATGGTCCGGACACGGTCCGGCGGACGGTCCCCGTGGCGACACGGGAGCCCCACCCGCTCGGAGTGTGGAGCCACCCGGGAATCACGCGAAGCGTGAGACGCGGGAAGGAATGTTGCGTAGGCCACTGCGCCGCATACCGGACACCCCGAGGCTCCTCGCGCACCCATGGTGACGGGGAGCCTTTTCCGTCCCGGGAGGTCGTCCACACTCACCCACAGAAGGAGCACCACATCAGCGAGCCTCGCATCAACGAGCGCATCCGGGTCCCGGAAGTGCGCTTGGTCGGTCCCAACGGTGAGCAGGTGGGCATCGTCCGCGTCGAAGACGCGTTGCGACTGGCCGCGGAGGCAGACCTCGACCTGGTCGAGGTGGCCCCCATGGCCCGCCCCCCGGTCGCCAAGCTCATGGACTTCGGCAAGTACAAGTACGAAGCCGCGCTCAAGGCCCGGGAAGCACGCAAGAACCAGGTCAACACGGTCATCAAGGAGATCAAGCTCCGCCCGAAGATCGACCCGCACGACTACGGCACCAAGAAGGGCCACGTCGAGCGGTTCCTCAAGGCGGGCGACAAGGTCAAGGTGACGATCATGTTCCGCGGTCGCGAGCAGTCGCGGCCCGAGCTGGGCTTCCGGCTGTTGCAGCGACTGGCCGAGGACATCGTCGAGCTGGGGTACGTCGAGTCGAGCCCGAAGCAGGACGGCCGCAACATGGTCATGGTCCTCGGCCCGACGAAGAAGAAGGCCGACGCCCGCGCCGAACAGCGCCGTCGCCGGGAGAGTGGATCCGTGGCCGTTGCGCACGACGAGCCCATGGACCTCGGCGACCTGACCCATCTGGCCACCGAGATCCAGGAGCCCGAGGTGGCCGACGTGCTCGAGGTCGAGGAGATCCAGGAGCCCGAGGTCGCGCAGGCGACCGAGGTCGCGCAGGTGACCGAGGTGGCCGACGCGCCCGAGCCCGCCGCCAACGCCCCCGCCCCGACCGCCACCGCACCGGCTCCACGCACCCCGACCCCCGCGCCCAGCACTCCGACCCCGGCTCCCAGCGCCCCGGCCAAGGCCACTCCGGCCAAGGCCGCGTCGCCGAAGCCGGCCGCCAGTACCCCGAGAGCCGCCCCGGCGGCCCCAGCCACCCCGGCTCCGGCCGCGGCGGCCCCGGCCACCCCGACCCCGCGACCGACCCCCCGGCCGGCTCCGCGCCCCGCACCACCCGCCAAGACCACCACGTCAGCCGAGTCGGCCTGACGCCTACCGCTCGGGTCGCCCGCACGCCGTGCGGGCGACCACGAACGCCACACCCGAAGGAGCATCGGCCGCACGGCCGAGGATCACCATGCCGAAGATGAAGACGCACAGCGGTGCGAAGAAGCGGTTCCGGATCACCGGGACTGGCAAGGTCATGCGCGAGCAGGCCGGCGGCCGCCACCTCCTGGAGCGCAAGTCGAGCAAGAAGATGCGCTCGATCGCCAACGACGTCGAGCTGTCCAAGCCCGACGCCAAGACCGCCCGCAAGCTGCTCGGCCGCTGACGCGGCTTCGCACCAGACGTAACAAAGGAGAACTCACGTGGCACGCGTGAAGCGGGCGGCCAACGCCCAGAAGAAGCGCAAGGTGACTCTCGAGCGGGCCAGCGGTTACCGCGGCCAGCGCTCGCGCCTGTACCGCAAGGCCAAGGAGCAGGTCACCCACTCGCTCGGCTACGCGTACCGGGACCGTCGCGCCCGGAAGGGTGACTTCCGTCGCCTCTGGATCCAGCGGATCAACGCCGGCGCCCGCGCGAACGGCATGACCTACAACCGGTTCATCCAGGGCCTCAAGGCCTCCGGTGTCGAGGTCGACCGCAAGATCCTCGCGGACCTCGCGGTCACCGACGCGGCGGCGTTCACCGCGCTCGTCGAGATCGCGCGGGCCAACGTCCCGGTCGCGGCCAGCGCCAGCGACGCTGCCTGACACGCTCACCAACGCGAAGGCGGAGCGCGTTCGCTCGGTGCGCGCGCTGGCGCAGCGGTCCGTCCGTGCTCGCCAGGGACTGTTCCTCGCCGAGGGACCTCAGGCGGTCCGCGAGGCGGTCCGCTGGCGACCCGACCTCGTCCGTGACCTCTACGTCACGGACGAGGCGGCCCAGCGGCATACCGACATGGTTGCCGCCGCCACCGACGCGGGCCTGAACCCCCAGCTCGTCACCGGCGAGGTGCTGGCGGCGATGGCCGACGCACAGACCCCGCAGGGCCTGCTGGCCGTCTGCCGGGTCCCTGTCGCCGACCTCGATGTGGTCCTCGCCGCCGGCCCTCGGGTCGTCGGCGTCCTCGCGCACGTCCGCGACCCCGGCAACGCGGGCACGGTCATCCGCGCGGCCGACGCCGCCGGAGCCGATGCCGTCGTCGTGAGCGACGGCAGCGTGGACCCCTACGCGCCCAAGGTGGTCCGCTCGACGGCCGGCTCGCTGTTCCACCTGCCGGTCGTCTCCGGTATGCCGGTGCCGGGCATCGTCGAGCGGCTGCGGGCCGCGGGCCTCACGGTCCTCGCAGCGGACGGTGCCGGGGACCGCACCGTCGACGAGGCCGACCTCGCAGGGCCGCACGCCTGGCTGTTCGGCAACGAGGCGTGGGGACTGACGGCCGAGGACCGCGCGCTCGCCGACGAGGTCGTCCGTGTCCCCATCCACGGCCGAGCGGAGTCGCTGAACCTCGCGATGGCCGCCACGGTGTGCCTGTATGCGTCGGCCCGCCAGCGAACCGGCTCCGCGGAGCGCGCCACAGGTCCCTAGACTGCGGTTCATGGGGCCAACGCCGAGGCCGTCGCTGTGGGTGTTGCCGTGGACGTGACGAACCCACCACCCGGCGTGACCGAGATGGCCGACGTCCTGCCCGACGGCCTGGTCGTGGTGGACGGGCATCGGACCCTCCTCTTCTGCAGTGCCCGCGCCGGTCGGCTCATGGACGTGGACTACGAGGGGATCCTCGGCCGACCCGTCCGAGAGGTCCTCCCGCTGCACGACAGCGACGGCCGGGCCTGGTGGGACTACGCCGATCCGTGGAACAGCCTCCACACCGTCACGGGCCACCGCGAGAAGCTCCTCTGGACCTCGACCGGCGTCGAGCTGCTCGTCACGGCCCGCTACCTGCGTAAGCCGCTCAAGGGGCCGGTCCGGCGGGTGTTGATGTCGGTACGCGACGCGTCGGCGCGCCAGCGGGCCGAGCAGGACCACGCTGCGTTGATCTCGACCATCGCCCACGAGCTGCGCTCGCCGTTGACCTCGGTCAAGGGCTTCTCGGCCACCCTGCTGCGCGGCTGGGAGAAGTTCACCGACGAACAGAAGCGGTTCATGATCGAGACCATGGAGACCGACGCCGACCGGGTGTCGCGGCTGATCACCGAGCTCCTCGACGTCTCGCGGCTCGACGCCGGCCGCCTCGACGTCCGCCTCCAGCCGGTCGACCTGCCGGCCATGGTCGTGCGCCACGTCGAACGGCTCAAGGCCGCCGGTCAGCCCGACAGCCGGTTCGTCGTGGACGTCGGCGACGACCTGCCCGAGGTGTGGGCCGACCCCGACCGGGTCAACCAGATCCTCGCGAACCTCATGGAGAACGCCGTGCGCCACGGGGATGGCACCGTCACCGTAGGCGTCATGAAGGACGGCAGCGGCGGGAACGGTGTGACGCCCCGGAGCGGCGACGCCCCGAACGTCTGCGTGTCCGTCGCGGACGAGGGCGACGGCGTCCGCGACGAGCACCTGCCCTTCGTCTTCAACCGGTTCTGGCACGGCACCCGACGCGGCAGCACGGGCCTCGGGCTCTACATCGTCCGCGGCCTCGTGGAGGCCCACGGTGGGCGCATCAGCGTTGGTCGCGCGCCCTCCGGTGGCGCCGACTTTCGATTTACGCTGCCCTCGGGCGCCCCGGAGCACCTTCTCTAAACGGAATGCTCCACGGCACATCAGGGCTGGTCCGCAGCGCGGACCCCCGATGGTCCGCATACCCCTGCACCAAGGCACCCCACGAAGTTCTCCCCACGACGTTCGCCGCTTCGCGTCGATCCGTCCCGGGGACCCCACGCCCCGCTCCGATACTTCGTGCAGACCCCGCCTAGACTCGGGCCCGCTCGCCGGGCCGCCCGGCCGACAAGGAAACGAAGGCGATGTCCGGACCGAACACCCAGTACGACCCTGTCGAGGTCGCCGCTCTCGACCCGGCGGCGCTCGACGCCGCGGTGCGCGACGCGACCGCCGCGTTCACGGCGGCGACCAGCCTCGACGAGCTCAAGGCCGCCCGCATCGCGCACGTCGACCGCGGCGCCGTCGCGCTCGCGAAGCGCGAGATCGGGGCCCTGCCACCCAGCGCCAAAGCGGAGGCCGGCAAGCGTGTCGGTGCGGCCCAGGCCGCGCTCGGCCGGGCGCACGCGACGCGGCAGGCCGATCTCGAGGACGAGCGCGACCGGCGGATCCTCGTCGAGGAGGCGGTCGACGTCACCCGGCCGGTGTACCGCCGTCCGCCCGGCGCGCGGCACCCCCTGGAGCTCACGCAAGAACGGCTCATGGACGCGTTCGTCGGCATGGGCTGGGAGGTCGTCGAGGGCCCCGAGGTCGAGTCGGAGTGGATGAACTTCGACGCGCTCAACCTCGGGAAGGACCATCCCGCGCGGCAGATGCAGGACACCTTCTTCGTCGACCCGGCCGACGGCGGCCTGGTCCTGCGCACCCAGACCTCACCGGTGCAGATCCGGACCATGCTCGAGCGGACACCGCCGATCTACGTCGTCTCGCCGGGCAAGGTGTTCCGCACCGACGACCTCGACGCGACGCATACCCCGGTCTTCCACCAGATCGAGGCGCTGGCCGTCGACAAGGGCCTGACCATGGCCCACCTGCGTGGCGCCATCGACCACTTCGTCAACGTCATGTTCGGCGAGGGCACGCGGACCCGGGTGCGCGCGTCGTACTTCCCGTTCACGGAGCCGAGCATGGAGACCGACTTCGTCTGCTTCGTGTGCCACGGCGACAACCCGGCCTGCCGGACCTGTGGCGGCTCGGGGTGGATCGAGCTCGGCGGCTCGGGCATGGTCAACCGGAAGGTGCTGCGCGCGTGCGGGATCGACCCGGACGTCTACACCGGGTTCGCGTTCGGCCTGGGGATCGAGCGGGCGCTGCAGCTGCGCCACGGCGTCACCGACATGCGCGACATCGTCGAGGGCGACGCCCGGTTCTCCGAACAGTTCGGGATGGAGGTCTGAGATGCGCGCACCACTGTCCTGGCTCGCGGAGTACACGGACCTCGCACCGGGCGCCACCGGCGCCGACGTCGCCGAGTCGTTCGTGTCGGTCGGCTTGGAGGAGGAGGCGATCCACGGCGGCGACCTCGCCGGTCCGATCGTCGTCGGCCGTGTGCTCTCGTTCGACGAACAGGTCCAGCAGAACGGCAAGACCATCCGCTACTGCGTCGTCGACGTCGGGACGCACAGCCAGATGGAGACCGAGGGGAAACACCAGGAGATCGTCTGCGGGGCCACGAACTTCGAGGTCGGCGACCTCGTCGTCGTCGTCCTGCCCGGCGCCGTCCTGGCCGGCGGGTTCGAGATCGCCGCGCGGAAGACCTATGGCCGGATGTCGAACGGGATGATCTGCGCCGAGGACGAGCTCGGCATCGGCCACGACCACACCGGGATCATCGTGCTGACCCGGCTGCTCGCGCCGGAACAGCTCGAGGGGGTCCAGGTCGGTGACGACGCCATCGCCCTGCTGGGTCTCGGCGAGCAGGTCGTCGAAGTCAACGTCACGCCCGACCGCGGCTACTGCTTCTCGATGCGTGGCCTCGCCCGGGAGTACTGGCACTCACAGGGATCCACCGACGGCGGCTTCCGCGACCCCGCGCTGCTCTCCGTGCCCGAACCCACCGACGACGGGTATACGGTCCGGCTCGCCGACGCGGCGCCGATCGACGGGCAGGCCGGAAGCGACCGGTTCGTGGCCCGGATCGTCCGCGGCATCGACCCGACGCGGCCGTCACCACCGTGGATGCAGCGCCGGCTGACCCAGATGGGGATGCGGCCGATCACGCTGGCCGTCGACGTGACGAACTACGTCATGCTCGCGCTCGGGCAGCCGCTGCACGCCTACGACATCGCGACGCTCAGCGGCTCGATCGAGGTGCGTCGCGCGCGACCCGGAGAGACCCTGACCACCCTGGACGACGTGGTGCGGACCCTCGACGCGGAGGACCTGCTCATCACCGACGGCGGCGACGTGCCGCTCGGCATCGCCGGGGTCATGGGCGGCGCCACCAGCGAGGTCAGCCCGTCGACGACCGACGTCCTCATCGAGGCCGCGCACTTCGACCCGGTGACGGTGGCTCGCTCGTCTCGTCGCCACAAGCTGGTCACCGAGGCGTCGAAGCGCTTCGAGCGCGGCGCCGACCCGGCGCTGCCGCCGGCCGCCGCTCAGCTCTGCGTCGATCTGCTGGTCGAGCACGGCGGGGGGACCGCCGACCCGGCCGTGACCGACGTCGACGAGACGACACCACGCGACGCCTACGACCTGGACGTCGGCCTGCCGGCCCGGCTGGTGGGCGTCGACTACCCGCGTCAGCGCGTGGTCGAGATCCTCCGGGCGGAGGGCTGTGCGGTCGACGACGACGGCGGCCCCACCATCCGGGTGACGCCACCCACGTGGCGCCCTGACCTGGTCGACGGTCCGGACTACGCGGAGGAGGTCGCCCGGATCGACGGCTACGCCAAGATCCCCTCGATCGTCCGCACGCCGCCCTCGGGCCGGGGGCTGACCCACAGCCAGCGCGTGCGGCGGATCGTCGCCAATGCGCTCGTGGCGCGGGGGTTCGTCGAGGTGCTGACCTACCCGTTCGTCGGCGACGACGTTGCCGACGCCCTCGGGCTCGAGGCCGACGACGAACGGCGGTATGCGGTCCGGGTGGCCAACCCGCTGTCCGACGAGGCGCCGCTGATGCGCACCTCGGTCCTCTCGACGCTCGTCGAGGCGGTCCGTCGCAACATCTCCCGCGGCCGCAAGGACATCGCCTTGTTCGAGCTCGGCATGGTGACGCTGCCGGGCGCGGACGCGACGCACACCGCTCCCGTCCCCGGCGTCGACCGCCGTCCTGACGAGGACACCATCGAGGCGATGCTCGAGGCCGTCCCGCCGCAGCCCCGCCACGTCGCCGCCGTCATGGCCGGCGAGGCGGAACGGACCGGCTGGTGGGGGCCCGGACGGGCGGCCTCGTGGGAGGACGCCGTCGAGTCGGCGCTCGCCGTGGCGCGAGCGGTCGCCGTGCCGGTGGAGGTCGAACCGGAGACCCACCACGCGCCGTGGCACCCCGGTCGCTGCGCGCGCATCGTCCTCACCGACGGCACCCTCGTCGGCTACGCCGGCGAGCTGCACCCGAAGACGCTCACCGCCCTCAGCCTCCCACCGCGGACCGTCGCGTTGGAGCTCGACGTCGACGAGCTGACTCGCGCCAGCGAGCCGACGACGCGATACCACGAGATCTCCACCTATCCGGCCGCACTGACCGACGTGGCGCTCGTCGTCGCCGACACCGTGACGGCCGGCGCGGTCGAGCGCTCGCTGCGGTCCGGCGCCGGCGACTTCCTCGAGGAGGTCGCCCTGTTCGACGCGTATGCCGGTGAGCAGGTCGGCGACGGGCGCACCTCCTTGGCCTACCGGCTGACCTTCCGCGCCCCGGACCGGACCCTCACGACCGAAGAGGTCAACGAGTTCCGCGACGCCGCCGTGGCGTCGGCCGGCGAGGCGGTCGGGGCGGTGCAGCGCACGTAGCCGACCGGTTGCGGGTGTATGCATGATGTGTATAGTCATGCAGCATGGTTGTCGCAGCAGTCGCCGGGGCGAGCGGGTACGCCGGGGGTGAGATCGTCCGGCTCCTGCTGGGCCACCCCGACATCGAGCTCGGTACCGTCACCGCGGACTCCCAGGCGGGGAAGCGGCTGGGCGACGTCCATCCGCACCTAGCCGCCGTGGGCGACCGGATCCTCGAGCCCACGACGCCCGACACCCTGCGAGGCCACGACGTCGTCTTCCTCGCGCTGCCGCACGGCGCATCGGCGGAGCTGGCGGCGCAGCTGCCGGAGAGCACTGTGGTCGTCGACTGCGGCGCCGACTACCGGCTGACCGACTCCGAGGCGTGGCAGGCGTTCTACGGAACGGCCCACGCCGGCACCTGGCCGTACGGGCTGCCCGAGCTGCCGATCCGCGGCGGCGTCGTCCGCGACCAGCTGAAGGGCGCGACCCGGATCGCCGTGCCGGGCTGCTACCCCACGGCCTGCTCCCTCGCGCTCGCGCCGGGGTTCGCCGCCGGGCTGCTGGAGGTCGACGACGTCGTCATCGTCGCGGCCAGCGGGACGTCCGGCGCGGGCAAGGGGCTCAAGCCGCACCTGCTCGGCTCGGAGGTCATGGGCGCTATGTCTCCGTACGGCGTGGGTGGTGGGCACCGGCATACCCCCGAGATCGCGCAGAACCTCGCGCTCGCCGCCGGCGAGCCGGTCTCCCTCAGCTTCACCCCGACGCTCGCTCCGATGGCCCGGGGGATCCTCGCCACCTGCACCGCGAAGGTCCGCTCCGGCACGAGCGCGCAGCAGCTGCGCGATGCCTGGCGCGACGCCTACGACGACGAGCCGTTCGTGCACGTGCTGCCCGAAGGCCAGTGGCCGCGGACCTCGGACGTGCTCGGCTCCAACGCCGCGCACCTGCAGCTGACGCTCGACGAGTCGGTCGGCCGGGTGGTCGTGATCGCCGCCATCGACAACCTCACCAAGGGCACCGCGGGTGGCGCGATCCAGTGTGCGAACCTCGCCCTCGGCCTCCCGGAGACCGGCGGTCTCCCCGTCGCAGGAGTCGCCCCGTGAGCACGCTCCCCGCCGGCTTCCGGGCCGCTGGCGTCACCGCCGGGCTCAAGGCGAGCGGCACGCCCGACCTCGCCCTCGTGGTGAACGACGGTCCCGACCACCACGCCGCCGCCGTGTTCACCAGCAACCGGGTCGTCGCGGCGCCGGTGGTCTGGTCGCGTCAGGTCGTCGCCGACGGACGCGTCGACGCGGTCGTCCTCAACTCCGGCGGGGCCAACGCGTGCACCGGGCACCAGGGGTTCCAGGACACGCACCGCACCGCCGAAGAGGTGGCCGACACGCTCGGACTGTCGGCCGTGGACGTCGCGGTCTGCTCGACCGGGCTCATCGGCGAGCTGCTCCCGATGGACAAGATCAGCACGGGCATCACGACCGCGGCCACCGCACTCGCGACCGACGGCCACGACGATGCCGCCGCCGCGATCATCACCACCGACACCCACGCGAAGACCACGACGTTCCAGGGCGACGGCTGGTCGGTCTGGGGGATGGCCAAGGGCGCCGGGATGCTCGCGCCCTCGCTCGCGACAATGCTCGTGGTTCTGGTCACCGACGCCGCGACCGACCCCGCCACCGTGGACCAGGCCCTGCGCGCAGCGACGTTCACGACCTTCGACCGCGTCGACTCCGACGGCTGCCAGTCGACCAACGACACCGTGTTGCTGATGGCGTCCGGGGCATCGGGTGTGGCCGTGGGGGCGTCCGCCCTCACCGACGCCGTCACCTCGGCTTGCGCCGACCTCGCCCGCCAGCTCGTGGCCGACGCCGAGGGCGCCCACCACGACATCGCCATCGAGGTCCGCGGCGCCGCGTCCGTGGACGACGCTCTCGAGGTCGCCCGCAGCGTCGCCCGCAACAACCTCTTCAAGTGCGCGATCTTCGGTGCCGACCCCAACTGGGGCCGCGTCCTGGCCGCCGTCGGCACCACCGCCGCGACCTTCGACGCCGACACGCTGGACGTCTCCATGAACGGTGTCCAGGTCTGCCGAGCCGGCGGTGTCGGCGAGGACCGGTCGCTGGTCGACCTCTCCGACCGCGAGGTCCACGTCCTCGTGGACCTCCACGCGGGCGACGACACGGTGACGGTTTGGACCAACGACCTGACCCACGACTACGTCCACGAGAACTCGGCGTACAGCACGTGAGCCCGACCTCCGGAGCGTCCCCTTCCAGCACCGTCCGCGGCATCATCGACGCGGCGGCAATC
Source organism: Lapillicoccus sp. (assembly GCF_036559105.1). GTDB lineage: Bacteria > Actinomycetota > Actinomycetes > Actinomycetales > Dermatophilaceae > Lapillicoccus. Next base: position 12,677 of record NZ_DATBTV010000095.1, read on the forward strand.
CGTGTTGCCGCGAGCAAGGCACAGACTCTCGTCGAGGCGCTGCCGTGGCTCGAGCGGTTCCGGGGCGCGCTCGTCGTCGTCAAGTACGGCGGCAACGCGATGGTCGACGACACCCTCAAGCGGGCCTTCGCGCAGGACGTCGCCTTCCTCCGGTACGCCGGTCTGCGCCCCGTGGTCGTGCACGGCGGCGGTCCGCAGATCGCGCAGATGCTGGGGCGGCTCGGCCTGACCAGCGAGTTCCGGAACGGGCTTCGGGTGACGACGCCCGAGGTGATGGAGGTCGTCCGGATGGTCCTCACCGGCCAGGTCGGGCGCGAGCTCGTCGGCCTGCTCAACCAGCACGGCCCGCTGGCCGTCGGCCTCTCCGGCGAGGACGCCGGGCTGTTCGGTGCGCGCAGGCGGGCCGGGGTGTCCGACGACGGTTCGGACGTCGACCTCGGCCTGGTCGGCGACGTGGAGAGCGTCAACCCGTCAGCCGTCATGGACATCCTCGACGCCGGTCGGATCCCCGTCGTCTCCACCGTGGCGCCCGACCTCGACGTCGAGGGCCAGGTCCTCAACGTCAACGCCGACACCGCCGCGGCCGCACTGGCCGTCGCGCTGCACGCGCACAAGCTCGTCGTGCTCACCGACGTCGAGGGCATCTACGCGAGCTGGCCGGACCCCGACTCGCTCCTGTCCTACCTCACCCTCATGGACGCCCAGGACCTGCTCGGCAAGGTCGACTCCGGGATGGTCCCGAAGCTCGAGGCCTGTATCCGCGCGGTCCAGCAGGGCGTGCCGCAGGCGCACGTCATCGACGGCCGCAAGCCGCACTCGCTGCTGCTCGAGGTGTTCACCGACGAGGGCATCGGCACCATGGTCGTCCCGAACCCGGAAGGAGTGGTGCGGGCATGACCCACAGCCAGCAGATTCTCGACCGCTACCAGGCGGCGCTCATCCCGGTCTTCGGTGTGCCTCAGACCGTTCTCTCGCACGGTGACGGCTGCTACGTCGTCGACGTCGACGGGAAGCGCTACCTCGACCTGCTCGGCGGCATCGCCGTCAACACCCTCGGCCACGGCCACCCGGCCCTGGTCGAGGCGATCACCAAGCAGGCGAGCCAGGTCGTTCACATCTCCAACTTCTTCACGTCCGAGCCGCAGGTCGAGCTGGCCGAGAAGCTCCTCGAGGTATGCCGCGCGCCCGCCGGATCCGGGGTGTTCTTTGCGAACTCAGGGGCGGAGGCCCTCGAGGCCGCGGTGAAGCTGACCCGCCGCACCGGCCGCACCCGGATCATCGCCGCCCAGAACGCCTTTCACGGCCGCACCACCGGCGCTCTCGCCCTGACGTGGAAGGAGGCCTACCGCGCGCCGTTCGAACCCCTGATGCCCGGTGTCACCCACGTCCCCTACAACGACGAGGACGCGCTGAGGGAGGCGGTGGCCGACGCCGGCGACGACCTCGCCGCCGTGGTCCTCGAACCCATCCAGGGCGAGGCCGGCGTTCGGGCCGCGACGGACGCATACCTGCGGCTGGCTCGCGACCTGACCCGCGGCGCCGGTGCCCTCCTCGTCCTCGACGAGGTCCAGTCGGGCATGGGTCGGACGGGCCACTGGCTGGCCCACCACGCGACCGACGTCGTGCCCGACGCGGTGACGCTGGCCAAGGGGCTGGCCGGGGGAGTGCCGATCGGCGCGTTGATCACCTACGGACCCGACGTCACGGCCCTGCTCACCGGCGGCCAGCACGGGTCGACCTTCGGCGGCAACCCGCTGGCGTGCGCCGCCGGGTTGGCCGTCGTGCACACCATCGAGTCGGACGGGCTGCTGCAGCACGCAAGCGAGCTCGGTGCATACCTCTCGGAGGCGATGACCGGGCTCGGACATCCACGCATCAGCGGGGTGCGCGGCCGCGGACTTCTCATGGCCATCACCCTGACCGAACCTGTGGCCGCGTCGGCGATGGCGCTCGCCCGCGAGGCTGGGTTCCTCGTCAACGCGGTGGCGCCGGACGCAATCCGGCTCGCGCCGCCACTGATCCTCACTCAGTCGCAGGCCGACACGTTCGTCGACGCACTGCCCGGGATCCTCGACGCGGCGGTGCCCGCATGAACGGGGTCCCCGCGAAGTATCGGAGCGAAGCGGAGAGCTTCGGGGGGTGTTCATGACGAGCCGGACGACGCGGCAGACCCGCGTCGTCGAGCTGCTCCGGTCGTACGATGTGCGGTCGCAGGGCGAGCTCCTCTCGTTGCTGTCGCGAGACGGCGTCGAGGTGACCCAGGCGACGCTCTCGCGAGACCTCGTCGAGGTCGGCGCCGTCAAGGTCCGCAAGGGACGACAGCTGGTGTACGCCTTGCCGGAGGCCGGCGGTGCGGTCGCCTCTGCTGGTGGCTCGGACGACCTGCCGGTCCGGCTGTTCCGCGCCGCCGACGAGCTCCTTGTCAGTGCGCGCTGTGCGGGCAACCAGGTCGTGCTCCGCACACCACCGGGAGCCGCGAACTATCTCGCGTCGTGCATCGACCAGGCACACCTGTCCGACGTCCTCGGCACCATCGCCGGCGACGACACGATCCTGGTCATCGGTACCTCTCCGACGGCCGCTCGCGGGTTCGTCCGGCAGCTGGAGTCGTCGCGGAGCGCGGGCGCATGAGCGGGCTCCCCGAGCCGGCCACGGACGGTCGGGTCAGCCTCTGGGGCGGGCGTTTCGCCGGCGGGCCGGCCGACGCGCTCGCCGAGCTGTCGCGGAGCACGCACTTCGACTGGCGGCTGGCCCGCCACGACATCGCCGGCTCCTGTGCCCACGCGCGGGTGCTGCACGCAGCGGGACTGCTCGACGACGCCACTCTGGCGGCGATGCTCGACGCGCTCGCCCGGCTGGACGCCGACGTCGCGAGCGGCGACTTCCGGCCGGACCCCTCTGACGAGGACGTCCACACCGCGCTGGAGCGCGGGCTCATCGAGCGGGCCGGGGCCGACGTCGGCGGTCGGCTGCGCGCGGGGCGCTCGCGCAACGACCAGGTCGTCACGTTGTTCCGCCGGTACTTGCGCCACGAGGCCCGGACCGTCGCCGGGCTCGTCCTGGATGTCGTCGACGCGCTCGTCGACCAGGCGACCCGACACCTCGGCGTGGCCATACCCGGCCGGACCCACCTCCAGCACGCCCAGCCGGTACTCCTGTCGCACCATCTTCTCGCGCACGCGTGGACGCTGCTGCGCGACGTCGACCGGCTGCGCGACTGGGACCGTCGCGCCGACGTGTCGCCGTACGGCTCGGGGGCGCTCGCCGGCAGCTCGCTCGGTCTCGACCCCGAGGCGGTCGCGCGCGACCTCGGGTTCTCGGGCTCGGTGGAGAACTCGATCGACGGGACGGCGAGCCGGGACTTCGCCGCCGAGTTCGCGTTCGTCGCGGCGATGACCGCGGTCGACCTCTCCCGGATCGCCGAGGAGGTGATCCTCTGGGCGACCAAGGAGTTCTCGTACGTCACGCTCGACGACGCGTACTCGACCGGGTCGAGCATCATGCCGCAGAAGAAGAACCCGGACGTCGCCGAGCTGGCTCGCGGCAAGGCGGGTCGGCTGGTCGGTGACCTCGCCGGGCTGCTGACGACGCTGAAGGGACTGCCGCTGGCGTACAACCGCGACCTGCAGGAGGACAAGGAACCGGTCTTCGACGCGGTGGACACCCTCGAGGTGCTGCTGCCGGCGTTCGCCGGGATGGTCGCCACCCTCCGCTTCAACCGCGAGCGGCTGGAGTCGCTCGCGCCCCAGGGTTTCGCGCTGGCCACCGACGTCGCGGAATGGCTGGTCCGCGAAGGGGTGCCCTTCCGGGTGGCCCATGAGGTCGCCGGCGCCTGCGTCCGGACCTGTGAGGCCCAGGGCATCGAGCTGTGGGACCTCACCGACGAGGACCTCGCGGCGATCGACCCGGTCCTCACCCCTGGCGTCCGCGACGTGCTGTCGGTCGAGGGCTCGCTGGCCTCGAGGGACGCCCGCGGTGGGACGGCTCCGGTACGCGTCCGGGAGCAGCTCGAGCGGGCGAGGTCGGCGGCGGCCGCGGCCCGCGCCGTCGCGACGCCGCTCGCCTGACGTGCCGCGCCGGCTGCCGCGGTCGTTCTTCACCCGGGAGGTGCTCGAGGTCGCGCCGGACCTGCTCGGCTGCACTGTCGAACGCGGCGGGGTCGTCGTGCGGCTCACCGAGGTCGAGGCGTACGCGGGTCACCGGCACGACCCCGGGTCGCACGCCTACCGCGGCCGGACGCCGCGCACGGAGCCGATGTTCGGCCCGGCCGGGTTCACCTACGTGTACTTCACGTACGGGATGCACTGGTGCCTCAACCTCGTGACCGGACCGGTCGGGGCCGCCGCCGCCGTCCTGCTCCGGGCGGGCGAGGTGGTCGCGGGGCACGAGACCGCGCTGGTGCGCCGCCCGGGAGTCGCACCGCGGGACTGGTGTCGCGGGCCGGCCCGGCTGGCCAGCACGCTGGGGCTGACCGGCGTCGACTCCGGTCTCGACTTCTGCGCTCCGCCGGTCGCCCCGCAGGACGGTCGGTCGGACCTCGTGGTCCGCGCACCGGCAGCGGCCTACGACCGCGACCGGTTGCGAACCGGACCCCGGGTCGGGGTGGCCGGCGCAGGCGGCGACGTCGAGGCATACCCCTGGCGGTTCTGGCTCGACGGCGAGCCGACGGTTTCCGTGTACCGGCCGGCGAAACCCCGTGTCCGGCGGACGAGGCCGTAGGGCAGGCTGTCCCGCTGTGAACGACATCGGCCCTGGTGTGCTGGACGAGCTGACCTGGCGCGGGTCCGTGGAGCAGTCCACGGACGAGTCCGCACTGCGCGCCGCTCTCGCCGAGGGACCGATCACCGTCTACTGCGGTTTCGACCCGAGCGCACCCTCGCTGCACTTCGGCAACCTCGTGCAACTGGTGGTGCTGCGTCGCTTCCAGCGCGCCGGGCACCGGGTCATCTGCCTGGTCGGCGGTTCGACGGGCCTCATCGGCGACCCTCGACCGACCTCGGAGCGGGTGCT
>NZ_DATBTV010000096.1:0-14184 GCF_036559105.1 Lapillicoccus sp.
CGTCCGGTACGCGTCCGCCCGCCCGCCGCAGGAGTCGCCGTGCTCGCAACCAGCACCCCCAGGACCGCCATCGTCACCGGAGCCGCGCGCGGCATCGGTGCCGCGACCGCGAAGCGGCTCGCCGCCGACGGGCACCGGGTAGCCGTGCTGGACCTCGACGCGGCAAGCTGCGCGGAGACGGTGGCCGCGATCACCGACGCCGGCGGTCAGGCGATCGGTGTCGGGGTGGACGTCGCCGACGCCGACCAGGTGGCGGCCGCGGTCGCCCAGGTTGCCGAGGCGCTCGGCGGCCCGACCATCCTGGTCAACAATGCGGGCATCACCCGCGACAACCTCATCTTCAAGATGACCGAGCAGGACTGGGACTCGGTCATCGGCGTACACCTGCGCGGCTCGTTCCTCATGAGCCGCGCCGTGCAGGCGTACATGACCCAGGAGAAGTTCGGCCGAATCGTCAACCTCTCCTCGACGTCGGCGCAGGGCAACCGGGGCCAGGTCAACTACTCCGCCGCGAAGGCCGGGCTGCAGGGGTTCACCAAGACCCTCGCCATCGAGCTGGGCAAGTTCGGGGTCACTGCCAACGCGGTGGCGCCCGGGTTCATCCAGACCGACATGACCCGCGCCACGGCGGAGCGGCTCGGGGTGTCGTTCGAGGACTTCATCGCCTTCAGCGCCAAGGAGATCCCCGTCCAGCGGGTCGGCCAGCCCGAGGACATCGCGGCGACGATCTCGTTTCTCACCAGCGACGAGGCCGGCTTCATCAGCGGCCAGGTGATCTACGTCGCCGGTGGTCCGATGGACTGACCGGCTCGACCCGGCTCGTCCCTTCGGCCCCGTTTGGCAGCGGACGGTCCCGTTCGGTGCCCTCGCACCGGCACACTTCCTGCGACACGGCCGACGCCATCACAGGGGACTCCGCTGACCGCTCACTCGTACTCACAACCGCTCACCGGTGAGGTGGACCCTCAGGTCCCGCTCACGCAGGTCATGCTGGCCCGCGAGGAGACCCCGGGGCTGCTGGCTCGGGAGCTCTTCCGCCACTGGATCACATCACGCGGCTATCTGGTCGGGGTCGGGATGCTGGTGCTCGCCGCCGGTGCGACGGCGCTGGTCTTTCGATCGCCGTTCACCGCCGCGGTGGCCGTCGCCGTCATCGGGCTCAACCCGGTCCTGCTCTACGTGCGCTGCCTGCGGGCCGCTCGCGCGTACGCACCGCCCGGCTTCACCCTGGGGTTGGGGCTCGGGGCAACCCACCTCGCCGTGCGGCACGCCGTCGCGACGACGGTGACCCCGTATGCCACCTGGCGGTCCGTCGTGCGACGCGGGGACACAGTGGTGCTCGGCACCCGCCGAGGAGGAGTCCTGGCGCTGCCCGCGGAGCTCGTCCTACCCGCCCTGGAGCAGCTGCAGGCCCTCGTCAATGCAGCGGCCGACGAGACACCATCGGTCCCGGCGGCCGGGGACGCACCCCTGCCGTACGCCTACGAGTGCACGCGGTCGACCCGGAGCCGGCTGGCGTGGGCGGCCACGACGCGGCAGCTGCTCACCCCGAGCATGCTGGCGATCGGCGCCGTCGACCTGCTGCTGCTGGTCTCACCGCTCGTCCTGCCCGGGATGCCGTGGTTCTGGGCGGTGCTGCCCATCGGACTGACCCTCGTCGGCGTCGCGGTGGCCTGGTGGAACGCCTGGAGTCGGGAGGGCGTCTGCGCGATGCCCGGCATGGTCGTCAGCGCGGGACTGCGCGACGACGCGTTGGTCCTCGAAGACTCGACCGGCCGGGCCACCATCTCCTACCGGGGGGTGGACCGAATGTATGTCATGAGGCACGCCGTCCTGATCCGGTCCCAGCTGCGCAGCAGCGTCGTCTTCCCGAGGGCCGTCCTGCCCGACGCCGAGCTCCGCCGCGCCCAGAGCGCGGTGGACTGGTACCGGAGCCGCCGATGAGCTCGCCCCGGAAGGACACCGCCCACCGTCGCTCTCCGGAGCCCAGGGTGTGCCGCGCGCCGGGCTCCCCGTTGCGGGCTGGGCAGCATCCCGGTCCGGGGCGGCCGTGCCGCCGCAAGCACCTGTGCGGCGGCGGCTCGACCTGCTGACGGCGGCTCGAGCCTCGGCTAGAGCCCCAGGTCGCGGCCGATGAGCTCCTTCATGATCTCGTTGGAGCCGGCCCAGATCTTGGTCACCCGCGCGTCACGCCAGGCGCGGGCCACGCGGTACTCGTTCATGTAGCCGTAGCCGCCGTAGAGCTGGACGCACTCGTCGAGCACCTCGTTCTGGACCTGCGCGCTCCACCACTTGGCTTTGGCGGCGTCCACGGCCGTCAGCTCGCCGTTGCTGTGCGCGATGACGCAGTCGTCGACGTAGGCCTGGGTGACCTCGACCTTCGTGACCAGCTCGGCCAGCTTGAACTTGTTGTGCTGGAACGTCCCGATCGGCTGGCCGAACGCCTTGCGCTCCCTGGCGTACTCGATGGTCTCCTGGAGGATCTGGGCCGCGTTCGCCGTGTTGGAGACCGCGCCCCCGATCCGCTCCTGCGGGAGCCGCTGCATCATGGCGATGAAGCCCATGCCCTCGTCGCCGAGCCGGTTCGCGTCGGACACCCGGACGTTCTCGAAGAACAGCTCGGCCGTGTCGGACTCGTCCTGCCCGACCTTGTCGAGCTTGCGGCCACGGCTGAAGCCCGGCGTCCCGTCCTCGATGACGAACAGGGTGATGCCCTTGGCGCCCTTGGTGGGGTCGGTCCGCGTGGCGACGATCACCAGGTCGGCGGAGTAGCCGTTGGTGATGAAGGTCTTGCTGCCGTTGACAATCCAGTCGCCGGAGTCGTCACCAGCCCGGACGGCGGTGGTCTTGAGGGCCGCGAGGTCGGAGCCACCCGACGGCTCGGTCATGGCGATCGCGCTGATCAGCTCACCGGAGGCCATGCCCGGCAGCCAGCGCTGCTTCTGCTCGTCGGTGCCGAGGTCCACGATGTACGGCGGGTTGACGTCGGAGTGGATGCCGAAGCAGGACGACACGGCGGCGCTGAAGGCGGCGACCTCCTCGGCCGCGACCGCGTTGAACCGGTAGTCGTCCGATCCCGCGCCGCCGTACTCCTCCGGGATCCCGAACCCGAACAGGCCCTGCTTGCCGGCCGCCTGCCAGATGTCGCGAGCGATCGACTTCTCGCGGACCATCTCCTCGGCGCGGGGCTTCAGGGTCCGTTCGACGAACTCGCGAACGGTCGCCCGGAACGCCTCGTGGTCCTCGTCGTAGATGTGGCGCGGCACGGGGGGCTCCTTCGGTCAGGTGCTTGGGCTGGTGGGGCTCAGTCCGCTACTGGCGGGTAACTAAGCGCTTGCTTAGTGTCGCGAACCTCCGGCATGCTGTCAACGTGACGACGGGTGCCCTCGCCGGGCAAGCCGCCTCCTCCACGGCAGAGCGGTTGCTCGACGCGGCGGCCGGCGCGTTCGCGGACCGGGGCTTCCACGCCACCACCACCCGCGACATCGCCTCCCGCGCCGGGCTCTCCCCCGCCGGCGTCTACGTGCACTTCGACTCCAAGGAGGCGGTCCTGTATGCGCTGAGCCGCCGGGGCCACGAGGCGGCACTGGACCTGGTCCGCGGGTCCGCGACCGGACCGGGGACGCCGACCGAACGGGTTGCCCGGGTCATGTCCAGGTTCGCCACCTGGCATGCGGAGCACTACGAGGTGGCCCGCGTCGTGCAGTACGAGTTCCCCCACCTGCAGCCCGATCACCGCGACGAGGTGCTGACGCTGCGCAAGGACATCGACGAGGCGGTCCGCGAGCTGCTCGAGGAGGGCGTGGCGTCCGGCGAGTTCGAGGTGACCGACGTCCGGGAGACGGCGCTCGCGCTGATGTCGCTGTGCATCGACGTCGCGCGCTGGTACAGCCCGGGCGTCCGCCGCACGCCCGACCGGATCGGACCCACGTACGCGTCGCTGGGCCTGCGGCTCCTCGGCGCTCGCGGCTGACGCGTCGGCGGCGAGCGCCCCGCTGGGCGGATGCAGCCCGGCCCCCACCGTGGCGATCCGGCGGTCGGTCCGGCGGTCAGTCTGCGGTCAGTCCACTGGTCAGTCCCGCGGCCGGTCTTGCGGTCAGTCCGGTGGTCAGTCCGGCGGCCGTCTTGCGGTCAGTCCGGCTGGTCGAGGCCGACGGCGACCGCGGCCAGGTGCTGGTCCGGGTGCCACCGGAACTCCAGGCGCGTGCCGGTCCCCTCGTGCGCGTAGCCCTCGAGCCGGACGGCACTGCGGTGCATCGCCATGCCGAGCCGCCCGAAGTCACCGGAACTCGTGCCGTGGCACAGCACCACGGTGTTGTCCGCGAAGACCACACGGACCACCTGACCGCCCGGCGCCCGACGAATCGCCCGCACCGGCACCCCACGCTGGACCAGCAGGTGGAGCCGCGCGTAGAGGAGCGTCTCGGCGCTGCGGGAGTGCTCGGCCCACACCCGCTCGAGGGCTTCGTGCAGCGAGCCGTCCATGGTGGCGGGCCCGTCGACTCCGTCGACCGGCCCGACGTGGTCGATAGAGTCGATGGAGTCGATGCGGTCGACCTTGCCCGTTGTCGGTGGTCGCCTCGGCGATGGGTCCGTCCGATGCTCAGCGGTGAGGTCGTCACGACGTGACGTCCGCTCCGGCGGCTCGGGTGTGCGACGGCGCCAGCGGATGGCCGCCGCTGCCGCGACGACCAGGGTGAGCAGAACCCACCGCCCGTCCACCTGACAAGTGTGCGCCACGACGCCGACAACGTCAGCATCGTTTCGGAATCCGTGACCAGGCCCACCCCTGCTGCTCGCGACACCCAGCCGCGACACCATGGCCGGCGCCGCCGACAACGTCGGCGGGTCCGCTGGTCGGCGACTCGCTGCGCGGCCCGTTCGAGGCTGTCTTCGTGCTGGCGGCCCGGGTGGTCCGGCCGATCCGCTTCGTCCGCCGCCCAGCGCCGCCCAGCGCCGGCTGGCGCGACCGGGAGCGCCCGGGAGCGCCCGGGAGCGCCCGGGAGTACCCGAGCTGCTGCGGTCGCGGTCCGAGCTCAGTCGCGGGTCAGCTTGCGGTAGGTCACCCGGTGCGGCCGGGCCGCGTCGGCGCCGAGACGTTCCACCTTGTTGGCCTCGTAGGCCTCGTAGTTCCCCTCGAACCAGTACCAGTTCGACGGGTCCTCCTCCGTGCCCTCGTAGGCCAGGATGTGGGTCGCCACGCGGTCGAGGAACCACCGGTCGTGGCTGATCACCACGGCGCAGCCCGGGAACTCCAGCAGCGCGTTCTCCAGGGAGCCGAGCGTCTCGACGTCGAGGTCGTTGGTCGGCTCGTCGAGCAACAGCAGGTTGCCGCCCTGCTTCAGCGTCAGCGCGAGGTTCAGCCGGTTCCGCTCTCCGCCGGAGAGGACGCCGGTCATCTTCTGCTGGTCCGGGCCCTTGAAGCCGAACTGCGAGACGTAGGCCCGCGACGGGATCTCGACGTTGCCCACCTTGAGGAAGTCGAGGCCGTCGGAGACGGTCTCCCAGAGGTTCTTCTTGGGGTCGAGCCCAGACCGTGCCTGGTCGACGTAGGAGACCTTCACCGTCTCGCCGACCCGCACGGCGCCGTCGTCCGGCTCCTCGAATCCCACGATCGTCTTGAACAGCGTCGTCTTGCCGACTCCGTTCGGGCCGATGACCCCGACGATTCCGTTGCGCGGCAACGAGAAGGACAGGTTGTCGATGAGCACGCGCTCGCCGAAGCCCTTCTTGAGGTCCTTGACCTCGATGACCGTCGAGCCCAACCGCGGACCCGGTGGGATCTGGATCTCCTCGAAGTCCAGCTTCCGGGTCCGGTCGGCCTCCGCCGCCATCTCCTCGTAGCGCTGGAGCCGGGCCTTGGACTTGGTCTGCCGGCCCTTGGCGCTGGAGCGGACCCACTCGAGCTCGTCCCGGAGGCGCTTGGCCAGCTTGGCGTCCTTCTTGCCCTGGACCTGGAGGCGAGCGGCCTTCTTCTCCAGGTAGGTCGAGTAGTTGCCCTCGTAGGGGTAGAGCCGACCCCGGTCGACCTCCGCGATCCACTGGGCGACGTTGTCGAGGAAGTACCGGTCGTGCGTCACGGCCAGGACTGCTCCGGCATACCCCGCCAGGTGCTGCTCGAGCCACTGCACCGACTCGGCGTCGAGGTGGTTGGTCGGCTCGTCGAGCAGGAGTAGATCCGGCTTCTGCAAGAGCAGCTTGCACAGCGCCACCCGACGACGCTCCCCACCGGAGAGTACGGTCACGTCGGCGTCCGGCGGCGGGCAGCGCAGAGCGTCCATGGCCTGCTCGAGCTGGGCGTCGAGATCCCACGCGTCTGCGTGGTCGATCTCCTCCTGGAGCTGGCCCATCTCCTTGAGCAGCGAGTCGTAGTCGGCGTCCGGCTCGCCCATCTCGAGCGAGATCTGGTTGTAGCGGTCGAGCTTCGCCTTGATCTCCCCGGCGCCCTCTTCGACGTTGCCGAGGACGGTCTTCTCCTCGTTGAGCGGTGGTTCCTGGAGCAGGATCCCGACGGTGGCCCCGGGGGCGATCCGGGCCTCGCCGTTGGACGGCTGGTCCATTCCGGCCATGATCTTGAGGATCGTCGACTTGCCCGCGCCATTCGGCCCGACCACGCCGATCTTCGCTCCGGGGAAGAACGACATCGTGACGTCGTCGAGGATGACCTTCTCGCCGACCGCCTTGCGAGCCTTGGTCATGGTGTAGATGAACTCGGGCATACCGGCAGGCTATCCAGGCGACCAGGGCCGCTCCCAATCGGCGTCGAGCCATCGTCCCCGCACCCCGTCCCCGCTCAGCGCTCCCCGACCGCTTGGGCCTCGCTCAGCCGCCGTTCACGACGACGTAGTCGTCGGTGTCGGCGTCCTCCACCCGCCGACCGAACCCGCTCTGGCCGAACCCGCTCTGGCCGAACCCGCTCTGGCCGAAGCCGCCCTGCACGACCACGCCCTCGTCGGTGGAGTCCTCCTCGACTCCCCGCATACCGGACTCGTCCGACCCGTCCGACCCGTCCGACCCGTCCGACTCGTCCGACTCGTCCGACTCGTCCGCCCCCGCGGCCTCTCCGTGGAACGTGTCCTGGATCGCCGGGTCAGCCAGCCGGTCGTTGGTGTCGAGCTGGACCCGTGGCGGGCGGCTGAACTCGACCTGGCCGCGAGTGAGGTCGTGACCGATCGTGAAGGCGTCGATCTCGGCGCTGGTTCGTGGCTCACCCTTCTCCGTCTCCCACTGGTTGACGCGCAGGCGCCCGTAGACGACGACCGGGTGCCCCTTCTTCACGCTGGTCATCACGTTGGCCGCGAGCGCGTTGAACGCCACGACGTTGAGGAAGTTGGTGCTCCCGTCGACGAAGGCCCGCTTCTCGGCGTCCCACCGCCGGGTGGTCGACGCGATGCGCAGGCTCGCGAACGGCCGTCCCACCTTCGTCGGCCGGCTGATCGGGTCGCTGACGACGTTGCCCACGACGGTCACGAAGCTCTCGTTCATGTGTTGTTCCTCCACCCGGTTCCCATGTGCGCGGTGCCCTTCAGCACCGCCGGAACCGAGCATCCGACCGAGCCACCGCGCCCGCCAGACCTCTGCCCGCCGCTGTGGACGAAGGGACCAAACGCGCACGCCATGTGGACAACAACACGGCCAACCGCCCCGAGGGCCGCCTTCACCGTCAGGTCAGACGCGCGGTGTCCAGGCTCTCGCGGGTCTCGCGGTGTCGGTCCAGCACATCCCGGACCGGGACGACGAGCTGGTCGGTCGCCACGTCCGCGATCGCGGTCCGCAGCCGGCTGCCGACGAGCTCCCGCCGACGGCGTGCGCCGACCCGGGCGAGCACCCGCGCCAGCCATGCGCCGAGCCAGCCGAGCACGAGCCCGCCCACCAACAGCAGCGTCGGCAGCGGGAACGGCCCGATCTTCGGGGTGTCGATCTCGGGCAGCTTGAGCCAGCCGAACACACCGAGCACGACCAGCCAGACCAGCCCGACGACGGCGGCCAGGCCGAGGACCCACTGCAACCAGCCCATCAGCCGCCACCACATCGGCGGGTTGCCCCGCAGCGGCGTCGTGACGACGACGCGGTCCAGGCGCTCGTAGAGACGGTCGTCGGTCGGCGCTGCGGCGTCCGACACGGCCTCGGCCCAGAGCACCGGAAGTCCGTCCGCCGCCCGCTCGGTGAGCGAGAGGGCGGCCAGCTTGACCGCTGAGCGGGCCGATGCCGTGGGCGCCGGGATCGAGGACCGCCCGACGATCTCTCGCACGTCGAGCGGGTCGACCTGCTCGAGCACCTGGGAGGGCACCCGGTCCAGCCGCAGCCGGCGCAACGGGTCGGGACGCAGCTTGCGACCCCACCGCGTGAAGATCCACCCGGTGCGTCCGAGCGCCTCACGGCGGTAGTCCTCGTCGACCGCACCGAGCACCACGGGCACCCCCGACGCGCGTGACAAGGCGTCGATGAGCCGGTCGTCGGCGGCGGCATCCAGCGACGCCTCACGCTCGGCCACCCCTCGGCGCAGCCGCCCGGCGACCGCCGTGATGTCCGCCGAGAGCCGCTGCCGTGCCGCCTCGTGCCCGGCGACGGCGTTGGCCAGCCGCTGCCGCAGCTCGGGAATGTTCTCCCCGGTGAGAACGGAGGTCGTGAGGACCTGGACGCCGTCGACCCCGTCCAGCTTCAACAACCGGACGAGGTCCTCTCGACAGGTCTCGACAGCGCTCTCCGAGAGCAGCCGGTCGACCTGGTTGAGGACGACGAGCATGACCGCCGAGTGCCCGCTCAGCTGCTTCACGTACTCGTCGTGGAGCAGCGCGTCCCCATACTTCTGCGGGTCGGTCACCCAGACGAACACGTCGCAGAGCGCCAGCACGCGCTCGGCCTCCGCCCGGTGAGACCTCTCCCGGGAGTCGAAGTCGGGCAGGTCGAGCAGTACCAGGCCGTCGAGTGACCCGGCCGGCTCACCGGCCTGCTCACCGGACGGGGCCGACACCCCGTGCCGAGCGGGGACCCCGAGCCAGTCGAGCAGTGGTCCGGCCGGGTCGTCCCCCCAGACCGCCGCCGACGGTGTCGAGGTGGTCGGACGGGTGGCCCCGATCCGAGCGAGCTCCTGGCCGGCGAGCGCGTTGAAGAGCGAGGACTTGCCGCTCCCCGTCGCCCCGGCCAGTGCGATGACGGTGTGGTCTCCCGCGAGGGCGTTGCGCTGCCCCACCTTGGCGATGATCTGGCGGGCGGCGGCGACGTCGTCGGCGTCCAGCTGGTCGCCGCCCGCGACCAGAGCAACGTCGAGCGCCTCGGCCTGGGCGCGGACGATCTCCTGAGTGGCCACGGCGATCTTGGCCCGGCCCTTGAGCAGGGGGCTCACCGCGACGCCCTCACAGCGGCCGCGGCGGCGCCCAGGGTGCGCGCCTGGTCGGCCCTCAGGTCGACCTGGTCCAGGACTGCCGTGAACCGTTCGCGCTCCTGCGCGAAGGCGGCCTCGGCCCGGTCCAGCAGCGCCTCATGGGCCTTGGCGGCCATCGACCGCACGGCCTGGTCACCGAAGATCGCCTCGAGCAGCTTCTGGCCGAGCACCGCGGTGCCTCCGGCGATGCCGACCTCCGCGCCGGTGAGCCCTCCGGTGTAGGCGAAGGTGACGAGCATGAGCACGGTCCCGACGGCGTTGACCCCGTATGCGGTGACCTTCGCCGTGGTGCGCCGGTCCTTGCCCTCGCTGCGGACGAGGTCGAGCACGTCGCCCTGCCAGTCGTGGACGAGCGAGGAGACGGCTCGGTCGAACTCCGCCGAGGCGCGGGTGAGGTCGGGGTGCGCCTGGAGCAGGGCGGACCCGCCGGCCAGGGAACGCCAGGACCGGGACGTCGTCGTCGCCGCGCCCTGCCCCTCCGCTCGGATCAGCTCGGCGACGCCGCTGTGCAGCGCCTCGTCGAGGTGGGCGGACGGCACCGGCTCGCCCTTGAACCCAGCCACGATCCGGTCGCGGACCCGGGAGACCGTGGTCTCGACCTGACGGAAGAACTCGCCCGTCCCGACGAACTCCTGCCACCGCGCCAGGACCTCGCCACGCAGGAGGGATCCGTCGCTCATCCCGAGCTCGACGCCGGAGGTGGCCGACGCATACGACGTCAGTGCCGCCTTCTCGAGGGCCTTTCGCGCGCTGACCTGGGCCGCGGACGCGTCGACGAGCGACTGGATGCGGGGGTCGAGCGAGTCGAGGGCGCCGGTCAGCGTCTGGCGGACGACGAGAGCGCGGGCCCGCGCGTCCTTGGCCAGCGCCGAGAGCCACGAGGACAGCCGGGCCACCTCGTCGTGCGGCAGCATGCCGTCGTCCTCGAGCGGCGACTCCGCCACCGTGAAGATGGGTGCGGCGCCGAGGCCCTGCTCCTTGAGCATCGAGCCGAGGTGCTCCCGGATGACGGGGATCGAGCCCTTGGGGACCCGGTTGAGCACGACGGCCACCGAGGTCCCGCGTTCCGACGCCTGGCGGAGCAGCTCCCAGGGCACCGCGTCCGCATACCGGGCCGCCGTCGTGACGAAGAGCCACAGATCCGCCGCTCCGAGCAGCTGGCGGGCCAGCTCACGGTTCCCGAGGACGACGGAGTCGATGTCGGGCGCGTCGAGGAGGGCGAGCCCCGCCGGCAGGGTCGAGGAGGTGACCAGCTGCATGGTCGCCTGGCCCTCGACCGCGTTGCCGCCGGTGGCCCGGGCGAGGTCCGGGAGGATCCGCGTCGGGGTGAACCAGCGCTCGTCGTCGGGGTGGTGCACCAGGACCGGCGACCGGGTCGTCGGGCGGAGCACGCCCGGTGCGCTGACCACCGCCCCCACGAGGGAGTTGACCAGCGTCGACTTGCCCGCACCGGTCGATCCCCCGACCACGGCCAGGAGGGGCGCGTCGAGCGAGGCGAGGCGCGGCAGGATGTAGTCGTCGAGCTGGCGCAGCAGCTCGGTACGGCGCTGCTCGGCCGCGCGGACGCCGGGGAGGTCGAGGGGCAGACTGGTCGTCCCGACCTCGTCGCGCAACGACGTCACGGCCGGCAGGAGGTCCTGCGTCTCCGGCGCGGCGGTCAGGGTCACGCCCGAATCCTCTCCTGTGACGCGCTCGCCTCCAAATGGGCGGCTCGGCGCGTCATCACACGTCATCAGGCGACATCGGACGCATTTGTCGCTCGGCGTTCCCCCGGTCGGTGCCCCCGGCAGGACTCGAACCTGCAACCTGCGGATTAGAAGGCCGCTGCACTATCCGTTGTGCTACGAGGGCCGTGGGCGTGAGCCCGGCGGTCGACCGCCCGGTCACGCACCGAGTCTAGGTACGGCTCAGTATGCGAGGTTCCCGACGAACGCTCTTCGGTGCGCGACGATCGACTCGAGGAGAGTCCGCTCGCGAGCGGCGGCGTCGCGTTCCGCGCTCCCCCGCACCATCCGGGCCCGCAGGAGAGCGAGATCACTGGCCCCGTCCTGGAACGCCCGCATCGACGCCACCGCGGCCCTGCCGCCCTGCTGGTTGGCCCAGATCCGGGCCTGCCGCCGGGCCGGCAGCGACGAGAGCATCGCGACCTCTTGGTGGCTGAGCCATCCGGCGTCGGCGTACTGGCTGAGGTAGGTCCGGATCAACCGGCCCTCGCGGTACCGAAGCCCGATGACGAGGGCGACGAAGGACAGGAACAGCGGAACCTGGAAGAGGACGTATGCCCCGATCAGGTGTCCGGTCGCCGCGGACAGGTTCCAGATGCCGTGGAGGAGTGCCGCCAGGAGGAAGCCGCCGAGGGCGACCAGGACCCGGCTCCACGCGCTACGCATCACTGCGACGGCCAGTCCGAGCCCGATCCCGGTGAACGCGGTGAACAGCGGGTGCGCGAACGGTCCCATGATGCAGCGCAGGATGAACAGCTCGGTCAGCCCCTGCTGGCCGTACTCCACGAACTCGCGGCCCAGATAGATGATGTTCTCGCTGAAGGCGAACCCGGCGCCCACCAGGCCCGCATACACGATGCCGTCGACGACCCCGTCGAACTCGCGCCGCCGCAGCAGCACGATGAGCAGCACCCCCAAGCCCTTGAGCCCCTCCTCGACGAACGGGGCGCCGAAGACCGCTGTCTCGACGTCGGGGTCCTCGGCACCGGCCAGGCGCATGGCGATCGCGATGCCGGTGTTGAGGAACAGCGCCCCGGCGGGCGCACAGACCGCACCCCAGGCGAAGGCCAGGATGAGCATCCGGGTGGGCTCGGCCTCGTAGCGATCGAGCCAGAGGAACGTCGGCACCACGACCAGCAGCGGCAGTGCGGCGAACAGTGCGGCCAGCAGCGTGACCTGGACGCCGAGCCCGGTCTCGAACTCGACCGCGAGCACCGCTGCGCTGAGGAGGAACCCCGTGGCGACGAGGCCGACGACGATCACCGTACGGAGCCGTGGCCGCGCGGTGCGGTTCGGCGCCGGCGCATAGCCCGGGAAGGCGGGCCCTGGGGTCGACCCACCCCCGCCGGACGGGGTCGGAGCGCCGAACGACATGCACGGCAGGCTATTGCAGTCGCCGCCCGCGGTCGGCCTGGGGATTGTCCGACCTCGGCATCGGTTCGCGGCTTAGGGTGAGGCCCGTGACGAGCCCTGCAGGATCGACGAACCGGTCGACTGGCGATCGGATCGTGTGGATCGACTGTGAGATGACCGGGCTCTCCCTCACCGACGACGCGCTCATCGAGGTCGCGGCGCTGGTCACCGACTTCGAGCTCAACCAGCTCGGCGACGGCATCGACGTCGTCATCAAGCCCCCGGCGGCGGCCATCGAGCAGATGGACCCGTTCGTCCGGGACATGCACACCAAGTCCGGGCTGCTCGTCGAGCTCGACTCCGGGACCACCATGGAGCTGGCGCAGGAGCAGGTCCTGGCCTACATCCGGGAGTGGGCGCCGGAGCCGCGCAAGGCTCCGCTCGGCGGCAACACTGTGGCCACCGACCGGGGGTTCCTCACTCGGGACATGCCCGAGCTCGAGGCCTGGCTGCACTACCGGATCATCGACGTCAGCTCGATCAAGGAGCTGTCGCGCCGGTGGTACCCGCGGGTCTACTTCAACGCCCCCGCCAAGTCCGGCGGGCACCGGGCGCTGGCCGACATCCGGGAGTCGATCGCCGAGCTGCGCTACTACCGCGAGGCCGTGTTCGTGACGCCGCCCGGGCCGGACAGCGTGACCGCGCGCTCGCTCGCGTCGCGGCACGTCATCGGCGCGGCCGACGAGGAGACCGCGACCCACTGACGACCGGTGGCCTGCACGCCGAGCGTGCAGGCCACATCGGGGTGAGTGACGGGACTTGAACCCGCGGCCCCCTGGACCACAACCAGGTGCTCTACCAGCTGAGCTACACCCACCATGCGCAGCACCGTCTCCGGCGCAGCGGCGCACCATGCTACCCGAGCCGTGGCGGTGCCCCGGACCACCGCGGGGATGGGTGACAATGCACGGCATGTATGCGGGGAAGGAGCGGCGCAACCGCACCGTGGCCCTCGTTCTCACGGTGGTCCTCGTGGCCGGCGTGGTCCTCGCGCTGCTCGCGACGGTGCTGCAGGCCGGCCCGGCCCGAGCGCTTCCGGCTCACGCCTCCCTGGTCTCGATCGCTCCCGCCGACGGCGCGCAGCTGTCGACCGGCCCCACGCAGATCCAGCTCACCTTCGACGACACCATCGCGCCCCAGTTCGCCAGGGTGCGGCTCACCCGTGACGACGTGGTCGTCGAAACGGCTCCCCCGACCGTGGCCGGCACCGTCGTCACCGCCGCCGTCAGCGAGAGGTCCGGACCCGGCGCATACCGGATCGCCTGGCAGGTCGTGAGCGACGACGGGCACCCGGTGTCCGGCGAGGCGTCGTTCACCGTGACCGGTGCTGCCGCCGCCGGCTCGACGCCAAGGGTCACACCGACCTACAAGACGCCGCAGACGCAGCCCACGACGTTCGGCCACCCGGACCACCTCCCCGGTCTCATCGTGGCCGGGGTCCTGCTGCTCGGTGGGATCGCGCTGCTCGTCTACGAGCACCGCCGTCGCGCCCACCTGACCGCCCCGGATGGGACGCCGAAACCGGACCCCCAGGACCGGCAACGGATTTCATGAGGGCCGCGCTCCTGGTGTAGCCTCGACCCTCGCTGCGCCGCTAGCTCAATGGCAGAGCAAGTGACTCTTAATCACTGGGTTCGGGGTTCGAATCCCTGGCGGCGCACC
>NZ_DATBTV010000097.1:0-35972 GCF_036559105.1 Lapillicoccus sp.
CCCGCTGTGCCGGGCTGGATGTGTCGAAGAAGGACGCCAAGGTCTGTGTCCGGGTCGCTGGTGCCGGGCGCCGCAAGACCGTCGAGACGGTCACGACCGGTCACGACCTGGTCCTCGATGACCAGTCAGGTCCTCGCTGCGCGAGCACTTGGTCGCCGAACTGGTCACCCTGCGCGGTGATGGAGGCGACTGGGGACTACTGGAAGCCGTTCTACTACCTGCTTGAGGACGCCGGGTTCGAGGTGGTCCTCACTCCTCTGCGTCGCGGATGAGCGCGAGCCGGTGCACGCGACGATCGTTGACGAGCACCTCGACACCCCGGCCACGGGTACTCGCAGCTCCACCCGTCGGCGAGCCATCGGCCGAGCCACTCGTCGCGGTCGCCGTCCTTCGGGGTCCAGTCGGCCATCGTCCGGCGCTCCTGCCGGGGGATGCCTCGCGACCACGCCATAGCCGAGGACAGGCCGCAGCGGCGACACCGAGCCCTCGCCCTCGACGGCCACCGAGTGCCACGATGCGCTCGATGACCGGGAACCCATCGCCACGGATGATGACCGAGGCCGAGGTCGGCGCCTATCTCCGAATGAGCCCCGACGAGGTGCTCGGCTTGGTGGAGCTCCGCCAGCTTGAGGCGCACGTGCTCTCGTGCCGGGTGGTGCGGTTCACCGAGTCGGCGGTCGAGGAGTACCGCCGAGCGGCGGCCCCGGAATGGGCCTCGGCCGTGAGCGAGCCGCTAGAGGGCGAGGAGCCCGAGCCGCCCACGGGGGAGAGACCCCCGGCAGTTGTATAGGCGCCCAGGGCCGTCCCAGAAACGCGATGACTCGTCCTTGACCCGTCTGGTTCGTACCCCTCCCTAGATTCGCCGTGGGGCTCTATCGCCATACGATGCCAACGCCTGCTACGCGAACACGAGCCGGAGGCCGCTCATGAGTCCAACAGAAGATTCACGGCATGTTGGTCAATGGGAGTACCTGACTGTTCCCCTCGCGGATGCCCGCCGAGTCAAGAAGCAAGGTCCTGACCTGACACCAGACCACCTCAACGAACTTGGCTCGCAGGGTTGGGAAGCAGTGGGGATGACACTCAAGAACGGCGACCTGCTCGCGTGGCCGGTAGTCTTGCTCAAGCGCCGATTGCGCTAGCGCCGCCGGGACGGCACCCCGTCGAGGGCCACGACGGACCGGTTTGGACCAATGCAGAGTGCCGCGCGGAGTTCGAAGGAGAACGGCCTTTCATCGCCAAGAGCGCTCACAGGCGCGAGCGGCGAATCCGGTCTCGCCGAGGACAGCCGAGGGTCACCGGGGAACTGTGCGCGTAACCGAGCGGACGTTGCTCCACCACGAGGAGCCCGCCAAGGCTCGATGAGGAGTTCCTCGCCCGCGTTGACGAGGAACCTGCCGGATGGCCGTCACGCCCGGTGGTGACGGCGACCGACAGAGACGGGCACCCGCCACGGCCGAGGCGTAACGGCGCATGTTATTGCGGAGATGGAGCAGGTGTCGTGGCGCCATCCCGACCCCCGAGGGGGTGGCGCCACGGCGTCTCACGGGCCGGCGGTGGTGCGGCGAGCGGGAGTGGGGCGTGGCGCCATTTGTCGCGCCGTAGTTTGGCGCGAGCGTCGCACTTAGCCCCCGACGTTCGCCCGCCATGACGAGCCTTGCCCGGCCTCGATGAGCAGCTCCTCGGCCTCGATGAGCGCCCTCGGCTTGACCGGCCGGACCGGCTTGGCGTCGAGCTCCTCGGGGTCCGAGGGGGGAACCCGCACCCCCGTTGGCCGAGAGCACCCGGCCGTCGTCGCCGGACGGGTCGGCGATGGTGCCGAGCTGCAACCCGAGCACCCGAGCCCGAGGCCGGAAATCGCGCGGGTCCTTGGTGAGCGATTGCATGAGCAGCTCGCCGGCAAGTAGCCGTCGGCCATCTCGTGCGCCGTCTCGGCACCCTCGGCGTTGTCCTTGAGCCGAATGGTCGCCTCAAGCCCGGCCGGAGTGTCACGCACCGACTCGACCTTGCCGACGATGCCTTGGGAGCGGTTCGGGCCGGGCCGGGGTGACGATGCGCCCGACCGGCAGCTGGACGTGACCGGGCGAGTACGCCGGCCGGTGCAGGTTGGGCCGGCCCCACTTCAGGAGCCGGCGACGACCACGCTCACGACGCCCACCTTCCCCAGCGGCTCCGAGCTCGCGTCTCGATCGGGGAGCTCGGGGGCGGGTCGATGGCGAGAGGAGCCACCGGCACCTCGACCGGACGCAAGACCGTGCCGCCGTCCCCGTACCGGTCCGAGCCTCGGTCACCCGACACCTCACGCTGCTCGCCAGGGGCGGCGCTCGGGTTCTCGGTGAACGTGCCGGAGTACGGAAGACCACCGACTCCTTGCCGTGCCGCTCGCCGACGACGGGCTACGCGAGCGGGTCGATGCCGCGTACGAGGAGTGGGTGGCCCGCGCTATCGCCGACGTTGACGGTGACCGGGCCGGTGCTCGCGACGTGATGCAGGAGCGGAACCGCACCGAGTGGTCGGTGTTGCTGTGGTGGCTACAAAACCCGAGGATGAGACGAAGCGCTACCTCCGCGCGGTCGGTCGTGACGTTGAGGTCGAGGAGGACCGGCTCGACTTCAACCCGGCGGGCGCCGCCGTCACCGCATAGAGGCGATCGCCACGTCCCGCGGCGACGCGTAGCGCAGTGGCAAAGCGATGAAGATCGCGATCGCGACGAGGGCGAGGATGGTCCCGATCGCGCACACCCGGGTCATGACGACGGCCGTCCTCGCCCGGTATCGCCGGCGGGCCAGGGCGAGGAGGCCGAGCCCGGCCAGACCCCCGGCCGTGTTGACGACGACGTCGGTGATGTCGGACCGGCCGACGGCGAGCACGTACTGGGCCACCTCCAGGACAACGCTCGCTCCCACGAGCACGCCCGCGACCCTCCACGACCGCCATGACGGCGCCAGGAGGCCGAGGTAGAGCCCGAACGGGATGAAGAGCACGATGTTGGCGACGAGGTCGAAGGGTGCAGTGGCGCCCGCGTCGGCCGTGCGGACGAACGGGACGAGCTTGATCTGGCGCTGCGCCCCGGCGCCGACCCAGGGAGTCTCCAGCTTCCACAGCACGATCCAGACGAGCAGGACCAGGTAGACCGCGAACAGCACGGCCAAGAGGACGCGCCGGCCGTCCAGGGACCGACTCTCCCGCGCGGCAGACACCCCGACAGGATCGCCCAGGAGCGTCTCGACACCGTCGAGCAACACGCAATGGACAGCTCTCGTCTCTGCCGGAACCAGCACGGACCGATCACCCCAGGCGGAAGGCCGACCGATGCGTGTGACCCCCCGGATGTGGATCGGCTTCGTGGTCTTCGTCGGCTACTGCGCCACCATCGTCCTCATCACCAAGCTCGGTGGCGTCCCGTACCCGGAGATCGGTAAGTCGGCGGAGGCCACGGTCTCGCGCTGACCGCGTTCCGCTCCCGGCTTAGGGAGGACGGTGCGTGGTTGCTCAGCAGCCTCCTGTTCGGCCTGATGCACCTGCTCAACGTGGCCCTGGGCGCGCCCTTCTCGGGCACCATCGCACAGGTCGCTATCGCGTTCGGCTCGGGCACGGCGTCTACATCCTGCGCCGGGTCACCGGCTCCCTCATCGCGGCGATGCTCCTACACGGCCTCTGGGACGTGTCGGTCTTCGCGGTCGGCTTCGCCCCGAAGGGCACCGTCTTCGCGACGCTGCTGGCCCCGGTCATCGCGGCACTCTCGCTGGCCGTCGTCTGCTAGGTCATCAGGGGCACGAACGAGAACCCGATCAGCCACAAGAGCACGAGCGCGCACGCCACCGCGCAGGCGCTCACGGCGAGGCCGCCCACCGGCCTAGCGAGGGCCCAGTCCGGTGCGGCCGTCGAGAAGCTCGCGGGCGATGTCGAGGTGGCCGGCGTGACGCGACGTCTCCTCGATGAGGTGGAGGACCATCTCGCGCACGTCGTCGAGCTCGGTCGGCAGGCCCGGTTCGTCGAGACCCGGTGGCCGGGCGTCGAGGGGCAGGGCGGCGACGACTTCGTCGGTCATCACGCAGAGCCGGCGGTAGCGGGCCACCGCGTCTGCCAGGGACGGCCCCGGCGGTGCCGGCCGAGGATCAGGCGAGGTCGACCCGGACAGCACGCTCTGCGCCCAGAACCACTCGGCGTCGCCGAGATGCCAGACCAGGCCGGCCGGCGTCCAGCCGCTGGCGACCACCGACGCCTCCGCCAGCCCGGGGTCGAGGTCGGCGACGACCGCGACGACGCTGTCCCGTTGGAACTGCAGCCAGCGCAGCAGCGCAGTCCGCTCGGCCTCGACCGGCGCCGAGACCGTGACATCCGACGTCACGACCGCAGCTCCGGCCGGTACGAGGGGATCAGCTCCTTCCAGCGAGCCAGCCAGTCACCGGCGGGTCGACCCTCGAGGTGGGCGCGCAGGTCGTCCAAGTGGGCCTGCCAGCCGGCCGCGTGGTCCGGCGCCTTGTCCCACGGCAGCCCGAACTCCTCGACGACCAGCCGCGTTCCGCGATCTTCCTCCGTGAGCAGTGCCTCCAGCTGGGTCTCCTCCGGCGTACCAGGGTGCATGGTCACCAGCAGGCGGTGCGGCGCGTCGCATACCTCGATCCGTCCCGGCCCCTCGGCGGTACTCGTGAACTCCGCGTGGATGGTCCCGCCGACCCGCAGGTCGCCGTGGACCCGAGCGATCCACCGGGCGAGCCGATCCGGATCGGTCACCGCACCCCACAGGTCCTCGATGTCGGTGGCATAGACGTCCTCGACGTGGACCGTCCCCGTGTCGCCGACGCGGCGGACCTCACCGAGCAGAGTGATCGTCATGGCTTTCCCTTCCGTTGTCGTGTGCCCCGCGCCACCTCGGTGTGCAGGGCGCTCATGCGCTGCTCCCAGACCCGTTGCCGGTGGAGCAGCCAGTCGCTGACCGGCTCCAGGCTTTCGGGCCGGAGGCGGTAGATCCGGCGCTGGCCGTCGGGGCGGACGTCGACGAGTCCGGCATCCCTGAGCACCGAGAGATGCCGGGAGACACCCGGTTGGCTGACCGGCACCAGTGCCCCGAGCTCTCCCGCCGTGGCTTCGCCGGTGGTCAGCGCCTCCACGATGACCCGGCGGTGCGGGTCGGCCAGCGCGTGGAGCACAGCGTCCATGCGACCCATCATTACCCACTCGGTTATATACCGCAATGGGTATGCCAGTAGGAAGGTCTCGGTTCCCAGCCCCACACCTCGCCGTGCTCCCCTCGCTCGACTGCCAGTCGAGTGACTTGGCTGCCGGTCGAATACCAGGCGAGTGACCCGACTGGCAGTCGAGTCGGACCACCCAGGCGACAGCGCGCCTCTGGTAGTCGGCGCAACCGGACGGCGCCCCACCGGACGTGGCACGATCGAGGGGATGGCCAGCACACCCGCCGAGGAACAACGGCTGAAGGACCTCGCGATCCTGCGCCGCGTCAAGGACCGGATCGACCGCGAGTACGCGCAGCCGCTCGACGTCGATGCGCTCGCCCGTGGCGCGAACATGTCGTCCGGCCACCTCAGCCGGCAGTTCAAGCTGGCCTACGGCGAGGCCCCGTACGGGTACCTCATGACCCGGCGGATCGAACGGGCGATGGCCCTGCTGCGACGTGGCGACCTCAACGTCACGGAGGTGTGCTTCGCGGTCGGCTGCTCGTCCCTCGGGACCTTCAGCACCCGGTTCACCGAGCTGGTCGGGGTCCCGCCGAGTGTCTACCGGGAGCAGGAGGCGGAGGCAACCCTGGGGATGGCGGCCTGCGTGGCCAAGCAGGTCACCAAACCGGTCAGGAATCGAGAAGCGCGGCCGGCCGAGCCGCACCTAGCGTGACGGTCATGCAGATCACCATCCACTCGAGCTTCCTCCCGCACACCGACCCGGACGCGTCGCTCGCCTTCTACCGCGACGCACTGGGGTTCGAGGTCCGCGGCGACGTCGGGCACCAGGGGATGCGGTGGATCACCGTCGGTCCGGTCGGGCAGCCCCAGACCTCCATCGTCCTGCACCCGCCCGGAGTCGCTCCGGGCATCACCGACGACGAACGGCGCACCATCCTCGAGCTGATGGCCAAGGGCAGCTACTTCGGGGTCAACCTGGCCAGCGCCGACCTCGACGAGACGTTCGCGGCGCTCGAGTCCAGCGGCGCGGAAGTGGTCCAGGAACCCACCGACCAGCCCTACGGCGTACGCGACTGCGCCTTCCGCGACCCCGCTGGGAACATGCTCCGCATCCAGCAGGCGGGCGACTGACGCCTCCGACACGGTCCTCCGTCGCTTGTCACGTTCGGCGCGGTCGATCCGTCAACCCCTCGACGATGCGGTACGCACCCGGCGACCGCACGACCCTCAAGGAGACGAACATGAGCCCCACGATCCAGAGCATGGTGGTCCCGGTGTCCGACATCGACGCCGCCAAGGCCGTCTACACCGCCCTCTACGGGGCGCCGCACACCGACACGCCCTACTACGTCGGGTTCAACGCGAACGGTTTCGAGGTCAGCCTGGCCCCTAACGAGCAGACCGACGGCCCGGTCGCCTACGCGGACGTCGACGACCTCGACGGGATGCGCGACGCCCTGCTGGCCGCCGGCGCCACGGAGAAGTCCGCGCCGCGTCAGGTGGCGCCGGGAGCGCGGGTCTGCGTGCTCGCCGACCCCAACGGCAACCCGATCGGCCTGCGCGGCGCGTAACCGCTCCAGCGGACCCCGCGACCCGGCCTACCGTGGTGTCATGCGCCTCGAACCGCTCTGCGCGTTCGACCTGCACTACACCAGCGACTTCCACCTCGCCCGCCCCTACGGCAACGAGTCGGGCACCGGGTGGGGTGTCGGGGACGGCCGGGTCACCGGGGAGCGCCTGAGCGGCACCGCCCAGTGGTCCAACCAGCCCGCTCGACGCGGCGACGGCGCGATGCTCCCGAACGCCCGGGGCGTCGTCGCCACCGACGACGGGGCCGAGGTGGTCTTCGACCTCACCGGGCGGACCGTCTTCGTCGACCGCGACGGTGAGCAGGTCGGGCGGCAGCTGCTGCTCGTCCTCCTCGAGAGCCAGGACGGCCGGTATGCGTGGCTCAACAACGCGGTATGCGTCGGGGAGGGAGTCGTCAGCCCCGAGACGATGACCATCCACCTCGAGGTCCTCCAGTGCGTGAGCGAGATCTGACGATCCGGTGAGCCCTCGTGTGAATGACGCCCCGGCGCGGTTCGCCGCGGCCCGCGTCGCGCGGCTGGCGACCACAACCGCTGACGGGTCGCCCCACCTCGTCCCGGTCGTCTTCGCTCTGGTCGGCGAGACGGTCTGGACCGCCGTCGACACCAAGCCGAAGTCCACCACGGCGCTCCGCCGCCTCGACAACGTGCGCGCCCATCCGGCTGTGAGCCTGCTCGTCGACCACTACGCCGACGACTGGGCAACCCTGTGGTGGGTGCGGGCCGACGGCGTCGCGACGGCGCTCGACGCCGACACGGCCCGGCACGGGCTCGACGCGCTGGTCGCGAAGTACCCGCAGTACCTGGACGACCCGCCGCCGGGTCCGGTCCTGCGGGTCGACGTCACCCGATGGGTGTCGTGGTCCGCTCGCTGACGACTCCCCGGTCGAGCCGTTGCCGATGCACCGCGAACGCCGCCAGCGCCGCCAGGACCAGCGTGACGATGACGACCTGCTCCGCGACCGCTCCGGCTCCGTGTTCGGCCGCGTTGGCCAGCCCGACCCAGACGTAGACCAGCACCGCACCGGCGCCGAGTCCACCCGCCGGGAACCGCCATCGGAGCACGAACGCCCCGAGAGCCGCCAGCGCCACCAGCATGACGGTGCAGGCGAACCACGGCGGACCGGCCTCGTGGCCGAGCTGGAACACCGACAGGCAGACGAACGCCACGAGCAGGCCGACAAGTCCTCGCCGCGAGACCGGCGACTCAGCGGGCGCGCCGACATCCGACCCGGGACGAGGCATACCGAACGCCGCCGCGACCGCCGCCAGGGCCACGCATACCGACACCACGAGCTGGGCCGTGCTGGCACGGAACGTCGTCGCGGCCATCGACCCCACGCAGAGCAGCGCACCGGTCACGACGTAGAGCCCCGCCAGCCCGGCGACCCGTTTGGGGCCCAGCCACGGGTCCCGCTCCGGGAACACCGACTCGGCCACGGCGATCGGCGTCGCGATGCTCCACACGACGTGGAGGGTGAGCACGAAGATCGTCCACGGCAGCCCGATGCCGAGGGCCGGCAGGTAGCCGAAGGAGAGCTTGTGCAGCCCGAGGTAGTCCGGGTTGAACAGGGACTGCGTGAGCAGCGCCTCCTCGACGACCCCGAAGGCGAGGGCCAGCAACAGCATCGTCGGCCATCCGCGCCCGCTGCGCCGAGCCACCTCGCGGATGACCACCGCCGCCGACCCGTAGTAGGCGACGTAGAGCACCAGCTCGGCCACCTGCCCCGCCGGCGAGCCACCGGAGAGGTACTGGTCCCCGAGGAGGAACTCCGCCGTGACCGCCGACCCGACGGCCAGCACCGCATACCTGGCGAAGGCTCCGCTCATGCGAGCGACGCTAGGTCGGCAGCGGGCCACCGACCGGGGCCGAATGTCACGGGTCGCCCCTCACACGTGTCACGGCACGCCTCCCCGGACAGCGGCGGGTTGTCGGGCACAGTGGGACGCGTGACGACTGGAACTGGCCAGGAGGTTCCCTTGAGCAGCACGCGGCCCGAGAGCCTGACGACCGAGGACCCGGCCCCCCGCGGTACCGAGGACCCCACCCGCGCAACCGCGCTGCGTCCCTTCGGCGTGAGCCCGGTCAGCGAGAGCGAGTGGGAGGACCCCGAGGAGTCGGGTCCCGCCAAGGCCCGCCACATCATCGACCGGTGGGACGGAGCGCTCGGACTGCTGGTCCTACGGGTCGTCGTCGCGGCGATCTTCGCGATCCGCGGACTGCAGAAGGTCCAGCACCTCGACGTCACGAAGACCCAGTTCGAGCAGATCGGCATCCCCTACGCCGACACCCTGGCCTTCGTCGTCGGTGTCTGCGAGGTGGCCATCGCCGTCGCCCTGATCTTCGGGATCGCCGTGCGGCTCGTCGGGGTCGGCATCGCCGTCATCGCGATCGGCGCGCTGGCCTACGTGAAGTGGCGCACGGGCGCCGTCTTCACCGACGGCCAGCCGGGCTTCACCGGTGAGCTGGAGCTGCTGCTCGCCGCGGTCGGTGTGATGTTCGCCGGGGTAGGTGGCGGGGGATGGACGGTCGACCGCCGGTTCCGGCGACGCTGAGGGTCTCGCCCCTCGCGCCCGATTAGGCTTCCTCGCGTGAGCGAGGCGGAGCGGACGCCGGAGACGGTGAGCGACCGAGTCCTCACCCTGCCCAACGTGCTCTCGGCGCTCCGGCTCGTCGGCGTGCCGGTGTTCCTGTGGCTGCTGTTCACCCATCAGGACATCTGGGCGTTCGTCGTGCTGACCCTGTCTGGGATCACCGACTACCTCGACGGCAAGATCGCGCGCCGGTTCAACCTCGTGTCCCGGGTGGGGCAGCTGCTCGACCCGCTGGCCGACCGTCTCTACGTGCTCACCACGTTGGTGGCGCTGACGATTCGCGACATCATCCCGCTCTGGCTCCTCATCGTCCTCGTGGGTCGCGACCTGTTCATGGGTGTGGTCATCCTGCTGCTCAAGCGGGTCGGCCAGACCGGTCTGCCGGTGCACTTCGTCGGGAAGGCTGCCACCTTCAACCTGCTCTACGCGTTCCCGATCCTCCTGCTCAGCTCCGTGGACGGCATCGTCGGCGACGTCGCCCAGCCACTCGGGTGGGCGTTCGCCTGGTGGGGCGTCGGGCTGTACCTCCTCGCCGCGGTCCTGTATGCGGTCCAGGCCGCCGCCGTGATCCGCGCCGCCCGGTCCGCCGCCGGCCGGGCGACCCCCGGTGCGGCATGACGACCACGCCGCCCCCGCCCGACCCGGGTACGCCCGAGGCCGGGTTCCACAGCGACGGTCGGCGCCCGGCGGCCGGGTCGATGAGCCTGCTCCAGCAGCTCATGGACCGCCCGCTCGACCCCTCGTACGCCGCGGCCGCCGCGCGCCGCGAGGCGGACGGCCTCCCGCCCAGTACCTCGCTGCGCAGCCCGTGGCTCGTGGTCGCCGCGATCGTCATCGGGTTCCTCTTCGTCGCCGCCGCCTTGGCTCTTCGCCCGGCCGGGACGACCGCGTCGCGGGA
Source organism: Lapillicoccus sp. (assembly GCF_036559105.1). Lineage (GTDB taxonomy): Bacteria > Actinomycetota > Actinomycetes > Actinomycetales > Dermatophilaceae > Lapillicoccus. Next base: position 10,227 of record NZ_DATBTV010000097.1, read on the forward strand.
CAAGGAGCAGCTCATCGAGCAGATCGAGGCGCGCCAGACTCGCGGCGACGAGCAGGCCGCCGAGGTCAGCAAGCTGGGCCAGCAGATCCAGGACGCCCAGTCCGCCGCCCTGGCCAGCCAGGCCTCCCAGCTGTCCGCCGAGCTCGACAAGCTCCGGCTGCTCACGGGGGAGGTGGCGGTCACCGGGCCCGGGCTGGTGCTCACCGTCGACGACGCACCCGACGTCCGGGCGAAGGCGGCCTCCGGCGACCCTCGTGACGCCGGAGGGTTCCCCCAGGGGCGAGTGACCTCGTTCGACCTGCAGATCCTCGCCAACGGGCTGTGGCAGGCCGGCGCCGAGGCGATGTCCATCAACGGCCAGCGGCTGACCTCGCGGTCGTCGATCCGGTTCGCGGGCGACGCGATCCTCGTCGACTTCCGCCCACTGAGCCCGCCCTATGTCGTCACTGCCCTCGGGGACGGACGCGAGCTGCAGACCGGGTTCGCGAGCTCGGCGTCGGGCGCCTACCTGAAGTCCCTCGGTGACAACTACTCGATACCGTCGACGATCGCCACGCCTGTCCGCGTCGACATCCCGCGCAGCCCGTCCTCGCCGCTCATCTTCGCGATGCCGGTCTCGCCCAACACCGCGACCGTCTCACCATCGTCCGCTCCGCCGGGCGCCCCGATCCCCAGCACGGAGGCCTCCCGCTCATGATCCCCGCCATCGGCCTGCTCGTCGGTGTCGTCGCCGGCCTGCTGCTGCACCCGGCGGTGCCGGTGTGGCTGCAGCCGTACCTGCCGATCGCCGTCATCGCGGCCCTCGACGCGGTGTTCGGCGGTGTCCGCGCCGTCCTCGACGGGATCTTCGTCGACAAGGTGTTCGTCGTCTCGTTCCTGTCCAACGTCCTCGTCGCGGCGTTCATCGTCTTCCTCGGGGACCAGCTCGGGGTGGGCACCCAGCTGTCCACCGGCGTCGTCGTCGTGCTCGGTGTGCGAATCTTCTCCAACGTGGCCTCGATCCGTCGCCACCTCTTCAAGGCCTGAGCCATGACCGAGCCCACACCTCCGACCGCGTCGCCACCGAGCGCGCCCACCCCAGCGCGCGGGTCGTCGTCATGGCGTCGGCTGGCCCGCGCCGGAGCGCCACGCAGCACCAAGGCGCAGGCCCTCGGCGCGGCCCTGGCCCTGGCCCTGGGGTTCGCGATCGCCACGCAGATCCAGCAGACCCAGGACTCCGGGCTGGACAGCATGCGCCAGGACGACCTGGTGCGGGTCCTGGACGACGTCAGCCAGCGGTCCTCGCGCCTCGACCAGCAGGTCCGCGAGCTCCAGTCCCAGCGCGACGCCCTGACCACCGGCGCCAACACCAGCCAGGCGGCCATCGACCAGGCCACCAAGCAGCTGGAGTCGCTGCGGGTCCTCGCCGGAACGGCCCCCGCCCAGGGTCCGGGCATCAAGGTGACGATCTCGGACCCCACCCAGAAGGTCACCGCGCCGATGATGCTCGACCTGCTCCAGGAGCTGCGGGACTCCGGTGCCGAGGTGGTCCAGTACGGCGCGAACCGGGTCGTCGCGAGCTCGTGGTTCTCGTCGTCCGGCGGCCAGATCCAGGTCGACGGACAGCCGCTGGCGCGGCCGTTCACGGTGCTCGCCATCGGTGACAAGGCCACGTTGGCCTCGGCCCTCAACATCCCGGGTGGCATCGTCGAGACGCTCCGCCGCGCCGACGCGACCGCGGCCATCGAGCAGCTCGACACCGTGCGCATCGACGCGTTGCAGTCGCCGCGGACGCCTCGTTACGCTCAGCCCGTGCCCGAGTCGGGCACGCCCACCAGCACCCCGACGACCAAGTAGCCCGACGACCAAGTGACCCGAGAGCGAGCACGATGAGCGAGCTGGAGTACCCGGACAACCTGCGCTACACCGCGGACCACGAGTGGGTCGAGGAGCTGGACGGCGGCACCCTGCGGGTCGGGATCACGTCCTACGCGCAGAACGCGCTCGGCGACGTCGTCTACGTCTCGCTGCCGGCCGTGGGCGACACGGTGACGTCCGGCGAGACCTGCGGCGAGGTCGAGTCGACCAAGTCGGTCAGCGACCTCTACGCACCCCTCAGCGGGGAGGTCACGGCGGTCAACTCGGCTCTCGACGGAGCGCCCGAGCTGGTCAACTCGGCGCCCTACACCGACGGCTGGATGTACGAGCTGCGGCCCTCCGACGCTGACGCTGCGGGCGGCCTCCTCGACGTCGCCACGTACCGCGAGGGACTTAGCTGAGCACCCGTTCGGCTCGGCTTGACCTCCGCCCCCACGAGCACGAGACTCGCCTGACGACGGGGTCCAACCGCCGTCGGGAGCGGGAGGGGGATCCACTAGGGTTCTGTGCACCGGCAGTGACGAAGGAGATGCGGCCATGACGGAGCACGAACCCGAGGCCAGCCCCGCTGAGACCCCGGAGACGACAACGAAGACGCCGGCTCCGGCGACCCGGCAGGGCGACTCGACGACGATGCGCTTCCAGGGCGTCGGCGCCGGGCACGAACAGGTCGAGCTCGACGGTCGCGGCCTGTCCGCCGAGGACCAGGCCACCATCGACGCGCTGCGGCCCGGCACCGGCCTGCTCATCGTGCTGCGCGGCCCCAACACCGGTGCCCGGTTCCTGCTCGACGACGCCGAGGTCACGACCGGCCGGCATCCCGACAGCGACATCTTCCTCGACGACGTCACCGTCTCGCGCAAACACGCGGTCTTCGTGCAGGAGAACGACGGGTATGCGGTGCGGGACGTCGGGTCCCTCAACGGCACCTACGTCAACCGCGAGCTCGTCGACCACGCCGCCCTGCGTACCGGTGACGAGGTCCAGATCGGCAAGTTCCGACTCGTCTTCTACGCGGGCCAGCGACAGTAGTGCCGCCCTCCGACGCCGGGAGGGGGCCCGGTGTGGGCGCCTCCGGAGCGCCGGACGAGGACCGCGGACGGGAGCAGTCCGGGGTTCTTGGCGCGCCCGGGTCACCCGGGTCGCGGACGATCGGCGCTGTGCTCGCGGCGCTGACCCCGGACTTCCCGGACCTCACGATCTCCAAGATCCGGTTCCTCGAGGCGGAGGGCCTCGTCACCCCGCACCGGGCCGGATCGGGGTACCGCACCTACACCGACCGCGACATCGAGCGGCTGCGCTACGTCCTCACGGCGCAGCGCGACCGGTTCTGGCCGCTCAAGGTCATCCGGGACGCGCTCGACGCGATGGACCGCGGGCTGACCCCGGGGGAGCCGGAGGGGTCGGATGCCCGGCCGCGGGTACCCGAGGGGGCGTCCGACCCCGACGTGCCGACGGCTCTGGCCCTGGCCGCCCCTGCCACGCTCCGGCTGACCGCGCGGGAGCTGCGGGACGCGGCCGGCCTCGACCGGCCCACCCTCGATGCGCTGGAGAACTACGGCCTGGTCCGGGCCGATGCGAGCGGCCACTTCGACGACGACGCCCTGGCCGTCGCCCGCTCGGCCGCCGCCCTCGCCGCATACGGTGTCGAGCCCCGGCACCTGCGCCCGTTCCGGACCGCCGCCGACCGCGAGATCGGGCTGGTCCAGCAGATCGTGCGGCCGGCGCGGTCGGCTGCGGGCCGTCCGGGCCGGCCCAACGGCGCCGCACCCGAGGACCCGACGCCCGAGGTGCTGCGCTTGTGCATCGCGTTGCATACCGCTCTCGTCCGGACCGGCACCCGAGAACGCTGAGCCCCGACTGACGAAGCGCAGCCGGGAGAAGTAACGTGGGACGCGTGAAGCCCGTCGACGTCCTCGGGGTGCGGGTCGAGATGCCCACCAACCAGCCGATCGTGCTGCTGCGCGAGCGGAACGGGGAGCGCTACCTGCCGATCTGGATCGGCGCGGCGGAGGCGACGGCGATCGCCTACGCGCAGCAGGGCGTCGAACCGCCGCGGCCGCTGACGCACGACCTCCTCAAGGAGGTCATCCAGACGACCGGGCACCGCGTCACCCAGGTCCGCATCGTCGAGCTCCGCGACAAGGTGTTCTACGCGATCCTCGTCATCGACGGGACGACCGAGATCAGCGCCCGTCCCTCCGACGCGATCGCCCTGGCCCTGCGCACCGACACGGAGATCGTCGTCGCCGAGGCGGTCCTCGACGAGGCCGGCGTCGCGCTGACCCCGGAGGAGGACGACGAGGTGGAGAAGTTCCGAGAGTTCCTCGACCAGGTGTCGGCCGAGGACTTCGAGAACCCCAACGTGGACCCGCAGGTGGACCCGGGCGACGACAGCGCGCCGCGGGAGACCTAACCGTGAACTTGAGGTTGAGATTGACGCGGTGACGCGACACGCCGACACGCTCAGCCTCGACCGGTGATTGACCCCGGGTGCCGAACGGCCTACCGTCGGGAGGTCAGCGCCGAAATACCGCGGGTGTAACTTCACCGTGGGTGGTCCGGCACGAAGGCGAGAACCGCCCGACTAACGCTCAGGAGGACGCCGTGGTCGTCACGGGAGACGCGCAGGAGCGCCGGACGCACGTCCCGGCGTCCGCCCAGGGTCTGCTCTTCGACGACGACCTTCCAGAGCTGAGCGAGGACATCGGCTACCGCGGTCCCACCGCCTGCCGGGCGGCCGGCATCACCTACCGTCAGCTCGACTACTGGGCCCGCACCGGCCTGGTCGAGCCCTCGGTGCGGAGTGCCACCGGGTCCGGCACGCAGCGGCTCTACGGGTTCCGCGACATCCTCGTGCTCAAGGTCGTCAAGCGGCTGCTCGATACCGGGGTCTCGCTCCAGCAGATCCGCGAGGCGATCAAGAAGCTGCGCGACCGCGGCGTCGAGGACCTCGCCGGGATCACCCTGATGAGCGACGGCGCCAGCGTCTACGAGTGCACCTCCGCCGACGAGGTCTACGACCTGCTGCAGGGTGGCCAGGGCGTCTTCGGCATCGCGGTGGGCCGGGTCTGGCAGGAGGTCGAAGGCACTCTCGCGGCCCTCCCCAGCGAGCGTCCCGAGGACGAGGTCCCCGCGGCCCACCCGGACGACGAGCTCAGCGCCCGGCGCGCCCAGCGCATCTCCTGACCCAAGCCTCTCCTAACCCAAGGCCGCGCCACTCCGCCGCGCCACTCCGCCGCGCCACTCCCGGCGAGCGGCCGGCCGCCACGTCCCGGGGCACAAAGTCAGCCTCAGGGCACCGATGTCGCTCCGCTCAAGCCGGGTCTCGGTCCATCGGGCGACTCGCGCGAGCTGGTCCATGTCGCGAGTCATGTCGCGCCCGGAGCGGTAGTAGCAGCACCAGCTGCGACATGATTCGCGACATGACGAGCCGTCTGTGGACGTGCGAGTCAGGGCGCGGGTCATCGTGCGGCTGGTGTCGTCTGGACAGCACCAATCGCACTCCGAAACGCACTCTGACCCTCACTCGCGCCGCGCTTGACTGACCGGCGGAGGTCGGCTGGTAGATTTGGCCTGCCGCGAACAACCCACCGGGAGAGTCCCCGGGGCGGTCTCCCCACAGCCGAGCGGGACCACCGGCTACCGGGGGACCTCTGCTGGGGCGCCGAAGGGGCAACACCCCGGAACCTCTCAGGCGCCAGGACCGAGTGGGTGAGGCGACTCTGGAGCCACGACGACGAGGGCGACAGAGGGGGTTACCGTGCTGTGACCGCAGGGAACCTCCAGGAGCCATCCACGTGACCCAGACCGCCGCCACATCCACCGCGACCGACACCACCGCGATCGACGGTCCTGACGTGGGCCAGGACGCCGCCCCTGACGTCCCCGTCCACGTGGACACCAGCCGTCCGGCACCGTTCGTCGAACGCCACATCGGCCCGTCCCCGGACGACGTGACGGCGATGCTCGAGGTGGTCGGCCAGCCGTCCCTCGACGCCCTCGTCGACGTCGCGGTACCCGGCGCCATCCGTTCGCACCGGGCCCTGCGCCTCGACGCCGCACCGTCGGAGAGCGCCGTGGTCCGTGAGCTGCGTGGGCTGGCCAGCCTCAACACGGTGATGCGCTCGATGATCGGTCTCGGCTACTACGGCACGGTGACCCCGCCGGTGGTCCAGCGCAACGTCCTGGAGAACCCCGCCTGGTACACCGCCTACACGCCGTACCAGCCGGAGATCTCCCAGGGCCGGCTCGAGGCCCTCATCAACTTCCAGACCGTCGTCAGCGACCTCACCGGCCTCCCTGTCGCCGGCGCGTCGCTCCTCGACGAGTCCACCGCGGTCGCCGAGGCGATGACCCTCATGCGCCGCAGTGCGAAGAGCCCCGCCGAGGCGGTCCTCCTCGTCGACCGGCACACCCTGCCGCAGTCCATCGCGGTCACCCAGACCCGGGCCCTGCCGCTGGGCATCGAGGTGGCGGTCGCCGACCTCGCCTACGTCGACAGCGTCGACGCGCTCCGTGCGGCGGCCGGTGGTCGTGACGTCTTCGGCGTCGTCGTCCAGTACCCCGGCGCCGACGGCGAGCTGCGCGACTTCCGCGCGCTGACCGCTGCCGCCCACGAGCACGGTGCCCTCGTCACCGCTGCCGCCGACCTCCTGGCCCTCACCCTCGTCACCCCGCCGGGGGAGTGGGGCGCGGACATCGCGGTCGGGAGCAGCCAGCGGTTCGGCGTCCCGATGGGCTTCGGCGGCCCGCACGCCGGCTACATGTCGGTCCGGACCGGCCTCGAGCGCCAGATGCCCGGCCGCCTCGTCGGCGTCTCGGTCGACGCCGCCGGCCACCCCGCATACCGGCTGGCCCTGCAGACCCGCGAGCAGCACATCCGGCGCGAGAAGGCGACCTCCAACATCTGCACCGCGCAGGTCCTCCTCGCGGTGATGGCCAGCATGTATGCGGTGTGGCACGGCCCCGCCGGGCTCGCCGCGATCGCCCGCCGGTCCCACGGGTATGCGCGAGCGCTGGCCGACGGGCTGCGCGACGGCGGGGTCGACGTCCTCACCGACGCGTTCTTCGACACGGTCACGGTGCGGGTCCCGGAGCAGGCCGACGACGTGCTGCGGGAGGCCGTGGCGCGAGGCGTCAACCTGCGCCGCATCGACGACGACACCCTGTCGATGAGCACCGACGAGACCACCACCGGCGAGGACCTCCTCGCCGTCTGGGGGGCGTTCGGGGTGGCCGGCGGCGTACCCGCCCCCTCGGAGGCCGACCCGGCGTGGTGGGACGGCGCGGTCCGGACCTCGGACTACCTCACCCACCCGGTGTTCTCGACCCACCACAGCGAGACGGCGATGCTGCGCTACCTGCGCCGGCTCGCCGACCGCGACTTCGCGCTCGACCGCGGGATGATCCCGCTCGGCTCCTGCACGATGAAGCTCAACGCGACCACCGAGATGCTCGCGGTCACCTGGCCGGAGTTCGCCAACCTGCACCCGTTCGCCCCGACCAGCCAGACCGAGGGGATCCGCAGCCTCGTCGCCGCCCTGTCGGCGTGGCTCTGCGAGATCACCGGCTACGACGCGGTCTCGCTGCAGCCGAACGCCGGGTCGCAGGGCGAGCTGGCCGGGCTGCTGGCCATCCACGCATACCACCAGGCCAACGGGGAGAGCCACCGCCGGGTATGCCTGATCCCGGCCAGCGCGCACGGCACCAACGCGGCGTCCGCCGTCATGGCCGGCCTCCGGGTCGTCGTCGTCGGTACCGACGCGGCGAGCGGGAACGTCGACATGGACGACCTGCGCGCCAAGGTCGAGGCGCACCGCGACAACCTCGCGGCGGTCATGGTGACGTACCCCTCGACGCACGGCGTCTACGAGGACACCATCGGCGAGCTCTGCGCGCTGGTCCACGAGGCGGGCGGCCAGGTCTACGTCGACGGCGCCAACCTCAACGCGCTCATGGGGCTGGCTCAGCCCGGCAAGTTCGGCGCTGACGTCTCCCACCTGAACCTGCACAAGACCTTCTGCATCCCGCACGGCGGCGGCGGTCCCGGCGTCGGTCCGGTGGGCGTGCGCGCGCACCTGGCGCCGTACCTGCCGAACCACCCGTTGGCGCCGGAGGCCGGGCCGGCCACCGGTGTGGGCCCGATCTCGGGGGCGCCCTACGGGTCCGCCGGCATCCTGCCGATCTCCTGGGCCTACGTGCGGCTCATGGGCGGCGTCGGCCTGACCCGGGCCACGGAGGTGGCCGTCCTCAACGCGAACTACATCGCGGCCCGGCTGCGTGACCACTACCCGGTGCTCTACTCCGGGCACCAGGGCATCGTGGCCCATGAGTGCATCCTCGACGTCCGCGGCATCACCCGCGACACCGGCGTGACCGTCGACGACATCGCGAAGCGCCTCGTCGACTACGGGTTCCACGCACCGACGATGTCGTTCCCGGTGGCCGGCACGCTCATGGTCGAGCCGACCGAGTCCGAGGACAAGGGCGAGATCGACCGGTTCTGCGACGCGATGATCGCGATCCGCGAGGAGATCGACGCGGTCGGCCGCGGCGAGGTCGCAGTGGCCGACTCGGTGCTGCGCCACGCGCCGCATACCTCGCGGTCGATCGCCGAGGACTGGGACCACCCGTACGACCGCGTCACCGCCGCCTTCCCCGTCGGGGTGCACGCGCCGGACAAGTACTGGCCGCCGGTCGCCCGCATCGACGGCGCCTACGGGGACCGTCACCTGGTGTGCAGCTGTCCGCCGCCGGAGGCCTTCGAGGACTGACCGCGAGGGCCGCTCCCGGTATCAGCGCTCACCTCGTTCTCTCCTCACGGTCAGACGCCCGGAGATCCCGGGCCGACACCCGAGGACCGCCCGTGAGCCAGACCGGCACCTTTGCCTTCCTCGTCCACCCACGCGCCAACCTCTCCGAGGACATGGCGCGGGTGGCGAAGCCCCTCGGCCTCGTGCCCGAGCGCCTCTACGACGTCGCCCTGCGCCGCCTGCCGGTACCCCCGGTAACGATGGCCTCGGTCCACCTCGCCAGTCGCCATGTCGGCCACGTGGTCCTCGTTCCGTTCGGTGCTCGCCACATGCTCGCCCAGCCCGCGGAGGCCCGCGACCGCGTCGGCCGGGCCGTCGACCACGCGGTCGGCCTCGGGGCGTCCGTGGTCGGCCTGGGTGCGCTCACCGCGCCGGTCACCGCGGGCGGGGTCTCGCTGCGCCACCGCTGCGACATCGCCGTCACCAACGGCAACGCCTTCACCGCCGCCATCGTCCACGACCAGGTCCGCGAGCTGGTTCGGGCCTCCGGCTCCGGCCGGGTCGCCGTCGTCGGGGCCACCGGCAGCGTCGGCACGACCGTTGCCAAGATGGTCGCCCGCCACCGCGACGCCGACGAGCTCCTCCTCGTCGCCCGCAACGAGCGCCGCCTGGACTCGTTGCGCTGCAACCTCTCCGGCCGCGGAGTGGCGGTCCGGTCGTCCACCGACCTGCACGCCATCCGCTCCGCCGACGTCGTCGTGCTCCTCACCGCGGCGGCCGGTTCCGTCCTCGAGTCCGAGCACCTCGCCGAGGGCGCCGTCGTCCTCGATGCCACGCAGCCGCGCAATACCTCGACCGCGCTCGCCCGCGACCGGCGCGACGTCCAGATCCTCGACGGCGGCATCGTGTCGATCCCGTCCCTGGAGATCCGCGGCGGCAACGTCGGACTGCCCAACGGCCGGGCGTATGCGTGCTTCGCCGAGACCGCGCTCCTCGCCCTCTCCGGGCACCAGGGGCACTTCTCCATCGGGATCCCCGACCTCGACCAGGTCGACGTGATCCGATCCCTCGCCCGCGAGTACGCCCACCTCGGGTTCACGGTGGCCGCGCCGACCTCGTTCGGTGTTCCGGTCCGGGTGCCGGACCGCGTCAGGACCGGCGACGCGACCGCCCTCGTCGAGGAGGCCGTGGCGTGAACGTTCGTCAGCGGGTGGTCTTCATCGGCGGCGGGTACGCCACCCTCCACGCATACCAGGTCCTGGCCCGTCGCCGTCGCCGCGAGATCCGGCGCGGCCGGCTCGAGCTCGTCGTCATCAGCGCCGACGACCACCACAGTTTCCACGGGTTCACCGGTGAGGTCCTCGCCGGCCTGCTGCCGTACGCGGTCACCCGCGCCTCGCTCCGCGACGCGATGCCCCACGCTGCCGTGATCCCCGGCATGGTCACGCAGGTCGACCGCGGCCGGCAGCTCGTCACCTACGTCCGGGTCGGCGCCGCCGGCAGCGGTCAGGTCGAGTCGCTGCGGTACGACGAGCTCGTCGTCGCCCCGGGCGGCCGCGAGCCGGTGCAGGACGTGCCCGGCATGAGCGAGCACGGCTTCACCCTGCGCAGCCCCGGCGACATGCGGCGGCTCCTCGGCCGCCTCGTCGTCCTCGAGCACCCGTCGGCCGGGCGCGAGCCCGCCGACCTCGTCGTCGTCGGCGGTGGCTTCGCCGGCGTGGAGCTCGCCGCCGCGCTCGCCGCGCGGCCCACCACGGTGCGCGGCCGCCGTGTCCACCTCGTGCACTCCGGGGCGGCCGTCCTGCCGCAGCTGCGCGACCAGCAGCCGTCCCTGGCCCGTCGCGCCGAGCGCGAGCTCGAGCGCCTCGGCGTCGTCGTGCACTGCGGAGTCCGGGTCGTCGCTGTCGGTCGCCACCACGTCGCCCTGTCCGACGGTCGCCGGCTGCCCACCTCACTCGTCCTGTCGACCACGGGCCAGCGCGCCGTCCAGCTCCCCGGTCTCGAGGAGCTGCCGACCGACGACAACGGCCGGCTGCTCACGACACCGGACCTCGCCGTCGCCCCGGGCATCTGGGCCGCCGGTGACGCCGCTCGCGTCAACCACCCCCGGACCCGTACCCCCGTGCCGGCCAACGCCCTGTGGGCGATCAAGGCCGGCGACCACCTCGGCCGCAACCTGGCCCGCAGCGTGGTGGGCCACCGCAGCACCCCGTTCCGATACCTCGGTCTCGGCCAGGCGGCCTCGTTCGGCGTGGGCCGCGGGATCGCCGAGCTCTACGGTCTCCCGCTGACCGGCTGGGTAGCCTGGGTGACCCGCCTCGCCTTCTTCATCCGGTTCATGCCGTCGCACGCCAACGCCGTCGAGACGCTCGCCTTCCTCGTCTCGCGGCGCTCGGCGGTCCCGTCGGTGGTCGGGTTCGCGACCGGGCCGACGCCGATCCCCGCACCGCCCCGCCACACGGCCGTGTCGACGTCCCGGCGCAACGGCGCGGTCCGCGTGGTGCGCGCGCCGGCCGTGTCGTCCACGGTCGACGAGTGCACCAGGGTCGCCTGACTCAGCGGCGGGTCAGGCTGACACCGCGCAGCCGCAGGACTTGCACAGAACCGACCACCGACAACCCTCCAACCCCGAAACCCGTTCATCGACAACCGAATTCGGCGACCACATATCCACATGGTCTGCTCACTTCACCACACTCGCCCCACCAGCCGCCGAGGAATACCTGAACGGCGGCGTGCTTGGGCTAGGGGCCGCCGACGAGCGCGGCGGCCTGGGTCGCGATCTCGAGCTCCTCGTTGGTGGGGATGACGAGAACCGCCGTGGCACTCGACTCGGTGGAGATGCGACGCTCACCGCTGCCCGCTGCGACGTTGGCCTCCTCGTCGAGCTCGACGCCGAGGATTCCGAGGTCGTGACAGACGGCGGCGCGCAGCCGCGGGGCGTGCTCCCCGATGCCCGCCGTGAAGACGACCGCGTCGAGGCGGCCGAGCGCCACCGCATAAGCGCCGATGTACTTGCGCAGCCGATAGGCGGCGACATCGAAGGCCAGCCGTCCGTCCGGGTCGTTCTCGGCGACCAGCTGGTCGACCTCGCGGAAGTCGTTGGTACCGCTCAGTCCCTTCAGCCCGCTCTCCCGGTTGAGCGCCGCGTCGACGTCGTCGGCGGTCATCCCCGAGCGGACCATGAACGAGAACAGCCCGGGGTCGATGTCACCCGACCGGGTCCCCATGACGAGACCCTCCAGGGGCGTCAGTCCCATCGAGGTGTCCTTGCTCCGACCACCGGAGATCGCCGCCGCGCTCGCACCGTTGCCGAGGTGCAGCACGACGAAGTCGGTGTCCTCGACCGGCTTCCCGAGGAAGGTCGCCGCGCGACGGGTCACGTAGGCGTAGGACGTGCCGTGGAAGCCGTAGCGCCGCACCTGGTGCTGCTCGCGCCACGACCTCGGGACGGCGTAGGTGTAGGAGTGCGCGGGCATCGCGTGGTGGAACGCCGTGTCGAAGACCGCCACCTGCGGAACGTCGGGGAACCGCTCGCGGGCGACGCGGATCCCCTCGAGGTTCGCCGGGTTGTGCAGCGGTGCCAGGGGTTTCAGCTCCTCGATGGCCGCCATGACCTCGTCGGTGACGACCACCGGGTCGCTGAACCGCTCGCCGCCGTGCACCACCCGGTGCCCGACCGCGACGAGGCCGAGCTGGTCGTAGGACGGCCCGTAGTCGCGGAACGCGTCGGCGACGACACCCAGCGCCTCGCGATGCGAGGCGATGCGGCGTTCGACGGTATGCGTCTGCCCGTCGCGCTCGTGGGTGGCCGTCGACCCGCGCTCGCCGATCCGCTCGACACTGCCCTTGGCGAGCGCCGATCCCGTTGCGGCGTCGACCAGCTGGTACTTCAGCGACGACGACCCGGCATTGACCACGAGCACCGGTCGCGACTCCGTCGTCCCCGTCACGACGTCCCCTCGGCCTGGATCGCCGTGATCGCCACGGTGTTGACGATGTCCTGGACCAGCGCACCGCGGGACAGGTCGTTGACCGGCCTGCGGAGGCCCTGGAGCACCGGCCCGACCGCCACGGCACCGGCGCTGCGCTGGACCGCCTTGTAGGTGTTGTTGCCGGTGTTGAGGTCCGGGAAGACCAGCACGGTGGCGCGCCCGGCGACGGGGGAGTCCTTGAGCTTTGCGGCCGCGACGGCCATGTCGACGGCCGCGTCGTACTGGATCGGTCCCTCGACCGGCAGGTCCGGCGCCCGGGTCCGGACCAGCTCGGTCGCGGCGTAGACCTTGTCGACGTCGGCGCCGCTGCCGGAGACGCCGGTCGAGTACGAGAGCATCGCGACCCGAGGCTCGATCCCGAACTGTGCCGCCGTCGCAGCCGACGACACAGCGATGTCAGCGAGCTGCTCGGCGGTGGGGTCGGGGTTCACCGCGCAGTCGCCGTAGACCAGGACGCGGTCGGGCAGGCACATGAGGAACACCGACGAGACGATGGCCACTCCCGGTCTCGTCTTGACCACCTCGAGGGCCGGCCGGATCGTGTGCGCCGTCGTGTTGATCGCTCCGGAGACCATACCGTCGGCGAGCCCGTCGACGACCATCATCGTCCCGAAGTAGCTGGGGTCGACGACGACGTCCCACGCCTGCTCGGCGGTGACGCCCTTGTGCGCTCGCAGCGCCGCATACTCCTGCGCGAACCGCGATCGCAGCGGTTCATCGTGCGGGTCGACGAGCTCGGCGTCGCTGATGTCCAGGCCGAGCTGGGAGGCCTTCGCGGTGATGCCGGACGGGTTGCCGAGAAGGGTCAGCCGCACGACCCCACGCCGCAGCAGCTGGTCGGCCGCCGCGAGGATGCGCGGCTCCTCGCCCTCGGGCAGGACGATGTGCTTGCCTGCCGCACGGGCCCGGTCCATCAGCTGGTGCTCGAACATCAAGGGCGTCACGACGCTGGTCGGGCTCACGTCGAGCCGGTCGAGCAGGGCCGGGCCCTCGACGTGCTCGTCGAACAGCCGCAGGGCGGTCTCGACCTTCCGCGTCGACGAGCGAGTCAGGCGGGGTGCAACCGCATACAGGTCGGCGGCCGTCCGCATGGTGCCGGCGCTCGTCGTGATGACCGGCACGTGGACGTCGAGGCCGGAGACCAGGCGCTCGACGGAGAACGGCACGTCCAGGCCCCCGTTGAGGACGATGCCCGACGGCGACGGGAAGGTCTTGGCCGGATGCGCGAGGAGCAGCGCGAGGAGGACGTCGGCGCGGTCGGCCGGCGAGATGACCACGCAGCCCTCGAACAGGCGGTCCAGGACGTTCGGCATGGTCATGGCGGCCACGATGAGCCCGGACGACTCGCGGTCCAGCAGCCCGTCGTCGCCGTGGATCAGGGTGCCGTGGGTGGCGGCCATGAGCTCCCGGACGGTGGGGGAGTCGAGGACGGGGTCGGTGGGGATGGCGTAGGCGGGAACCCCGTCGGCGACGCCCGCCATTGCCGTGATGGTCGCTGGAACATCCTCTCGCGCGACGCGGTTCGCGACGACGGCCAGCACTGACGCGTGGTGGTGCCGCGCGTCACCGACCGCGAGGTCGGCGGCGACCCGCACCTGCTCCGGCGTCTTGCCCTTGCCGGCCACCACAAGGACCATCGGGCTGTTGAGGTTCGCCGCGACGCGGGCGTTGAACGAGAACTCGGTCGGCGATGCGATGTCGGTGTAGTCGGAGCCCACGACGAGGACCGCGTCGAACCGGTCGGCCACGGCGTGGTAGCGGTCGACGATCGTCGACATCGCGGCGTCGGCGTCGTGGTGGACGTCGTCGTAGAAGACACCGGCCGCCTCGTGCGCGGTCAGGAGCGCGGCGGAGTCACCGGCCCGCTCGAGCCGTGAGAGCAGCAGGTCGAGGACGTGGTCCTCGTCGGCATCCGCCGTCCGCACGACCGGGCGGAACACCGCGACCCGGCCGACCCGTCGGCTCAGCTGGTCGAGTATCCCGACGGCGACGGCCGACTTGCCCGACTGCCCTTCGGATGACGCGAGGTAGACGCTGGTCGCCACGGCTCAGCCGTGCCACGTCCAGTCACGCACCTCGGGCAGGTCCTCGAGATGCTCGCGGATGTAGGTCTCGTGGGTGGCCAGCATCTGGTTGCAGTGGGCGGTCAGCTCGTGCCAGCGCGGCGGCCGCTTGAGACTGCGGCGGAGCGCTTCGATGGCCAGGTGGTATCGCGACACCTTGTTGAGCACGACCATGTCGAAGGGTGTCGTGGTCGTGCCCTGTTCGCTGAACCCGCGCACGTGGAACCGCCCCGGGTTGCTACGGCCGTGGACGAGCTGGTGCACCGCTCGCGGGTAGCCGTGGAACGCGAAGATCACCGGACGGTCCGGGGTGAAGAGGTCCTCGAACACCGAGTCGGTGTAGCCGTGCGGGTGCTCCTCCTCGGGCAGCAGCGCCATGAGGTCCACGACGTTGACGAACCGGACCTTCAGCTCCGGGGTCCACTCGCGCAGCAGCTCGGCCGCCGCCAGCGCCTCCTGGGTGGGTACGTCTCCGGCAGCGGCGATGACGATGTCCGGCTCCTCCCGCGGGCCGACGTTCGAGGCCCAGTCCCAGACACCGGCGCCCTGCGCGCAGAGCGCGTCGGCCTCCTCCATCGAGAGGTACTGCAGGTGCGGCTGCTTGTCGAGGACGATGAGGTTGACATGGTCCTTGCTGCGCAGGCAGTGGTCCATGATCGACAGGCCCGTGTTGGCGTCCGGCGGCAGCCACACCCGAACCACGCCGGGGGCCAGCGGGAGCAGCGAGTCGATGAGGCCCGGCCCCTGGTGGGAGAACCCGTTGTGGTCGTTCCGCCAGCACGTGCTGGTGAGCAGGATGTTGAGCGACGACACCGGTTCCCGCCACGCGAGGTCCTGCGCGTGCTGGAGCCACTTGACGTGCTGGATGGTCATCGACGCCGACACCATCGCGAACGCCTCGTAGGTCGCGAAGACCCCGTGCCGGCCGCTGAGGAGGTACCCCTCGAGCCAACCGGAGCAGAGGTGTTCCGACAGGACCTCCATGACCCGGCCGTCGGCCGAGAGCTTCTGGTCCGTCGGTCGCAGCGGCGCCTGGAGACAGCGGTCGGTGGTCTCGAACACGGCCTGCAGCCGGTTGCTCGCCGTCTCATCCGGACAGAACAGCCGGAACGTGCCTCCGCCGTCCTCCGTGACGTCCGCCGCATACACGTCCCGCATCAGCTCGCCCATCGGGCGAGTGCTCTCGTGGGTGGTGACCCCCCGTCGGACGTCGAGCGCGTACGTCTGCAGGTCCTTGATCGGCAGCTCCTTGAGCAGCCGACCGCCGTTGGCGAACGGCGTGGCCGACATTCGCTTGTCGCCCTGCGGAGCCAGCGCCCGCAGCTCCTCGACCAGCCGCCCACTCTCGTCGAACAGCTGGTCGGGCCGGTATTTCTCGAGCCACTCCTGGAGGATCTGCAGGTGCGCCGGGTTGCCCTTGATCCCGGACAGCGGGACCTGGTGGCTGAGGTTGGTGTCCTCGACCTGCACGCCGTCGACCGCGTGCGGGCCGGTCCAACCCTTGGGTGTACGCAGCACAATGGCGGGCCAGCGGTGCCGGATCTGCTCGCTGGGGTCACCGCCGCGGGCCGACTCGCGCAGCGCCATGATCTGCTCGTGGCTGCGGACCAGCGCCGCCCAGAGGTCGCGGAACACCTGCTCCGGGTCGTCGCCCTCGACGACGACCGGGTCCCAGCCCTGGCTGCGGAGGTAGGCGACCATGTCCTCGTCGGACGTGCGGCCGAAGACGGTCGGCCCGGCGATCTTGTAGCCGTTGAGGTGGAGGATCGGCAGCACCGCGCCATCGCGGCGCGGGTTGAGGAAGTTGGGCAGCTTCCACGAGCCCGACAGCGGTCCGGTCTCGGCCTCGCCGTCCCCGACCACACAGGCGACGAAGAGGTCGGGGTGGTCCATGGCCGCCCCACCGGCGTGCGCCAGCGCATACCCGAGCTCGCCGCCCTCGTGGATGCTGCCGGGGGTCTGCACGCTGACGTGGCTGGGGATCCCGCCGGGGGAGGAGAACTGCCGGAACAGTCGCAGGACGCCTTCGGCGTCGGAGGTGATGTGCGGGTAGATCTGGGAGTAGGTGCCTTCGAGGTATGCGGCGGCGACCAGAGCCGGTCCACCGTGCCCCGGGCCGGTGACGTAGATCCAGTCCGACCCGGTGCGGTTGATGAGCCGGTTGAGCAGGACGTAGATCATCGAGAGTCCGGGGCTGGTGCCCCAGTGGCCGAGTAACCGTGGCTTGATGTGCTCCATCGCCAGCGCTTCGCGCAGCAGCGCGTTGCCCTGGAGGTAGATCTGGCCGACCGTGAGGTAGTTCAGCGCGTCCCACCAGCGCAGGTCGAGACGGAGGTCGTCGCTCTCGTAGTCAGTGAGGTTCTCGGTCACGGAGGCGGTTCTGGACATGACGTTCTCCCTGATGTCGCGACGACGCAGCCGGCGGTGTCGATCCTGCCATGCGGGCCGCCGCCCCTCCCAGGGCCGCGTCAGAGGTCGGACTGGTCCGCGAGAGGCGCGTTCTCCGGGGTGTTACGGATGAGCAGCCACGAGACGACGCCCCCGGCGACGAGCAGACCCACGCATACCCACATCGCCGTGCGGTAGGCGGCGGAGAAGACCGCCGCGTCACGGTAGGCGGTGCCGCTCAGGCCGACGAGCGCCGGCAGGGCGGCGACGGCGAGGAGGGTGCCCGCGCGCGCCACCGCGTTGTTCACGCCGCTCGCCGCGCCGGCGTAGCGGTCGGGGGCGGCCGCCAGGACGGTCGCCGTGAGGGGAGCGACGAGCAGGCAGAGGCCCAACCCGAAGACGACGACGCCGGGAAGGATCCCGAGCACGTAGGAGGTGCCGGCGCCGACTGTGCTCAGCAGGGCGACCCCGACCGCGCAGACGACCGGGCCGACCGTCATCGGCAGGCGTGGGCCGATCCGAGCGCCGAGCTCGCCGCCCTTGGCTGCGAGGAACAGCATCAGCAGGGTCATCGGCAGGGTGGCCACGCCGGCTAGTAGGGGGCCGTAGCCGAGCACCGTCTGCAGCTGGAGGGTGAGGAAGAACAGCACTGCTCCGAGGGCGCCGTAGACGATGAGGGTCATGAGGTTGGCGCCGGTGAACTGCCGGCTGGTGAACAGCGACGGCTGGACCATGGGGTTCTTCGCACGCCGCTCGACGGCGACGAAGCCGACGGCGATGGCCAGACCGACGAGAAGGAACGCGATGGTCCACGCCGGGCCGAGACTGCCGTACTCGATGAGCGCATAGGTCACCAGGGCCAGCGAGGCGGTCGCGAGGACCGCCCCCAGTACGTCGAAGCTGCCGCCGGCCTCCTCGTCACGAGTCTCGGGAACCGTCCGGAGCGCGAGCACGACGGTCACCACGGCCAACGGGATGTTCAGGAAGAACGCCCAGCGCCAGCTGGCGTACTGGACCAGCCAGCCGCCGACGAACGGGCCGATGGCCGCCGCGATGCCGCCGAGCCCGGACCACGACCCGATCGCCCGGGCGCGGTCCTCGGGGCGGATCGTCGCCTCGATCATCGACAGGCTGCCGGGCGTCAGCAGCGCACCCGCAGCGCCTTGGAGGACGCGGGCGAGGATGAGCTGGCCCGGGTTCTGGGCGAACCCGCACAGTGCCGACGTCGCGGCGAACCCGGCGACGCCGATGAGGAAGATCTTGCGCCGTCCGTAGCGGTCGCCGAGGCTGCCCCCGAGCAGGATCAGCGAGGCCAGGGAGAGCAGGTACCCGTTGGTGACCCACTGGAGCTCGGCCAGGCTCGCGTTGAGGTCCTCGCCGATCCGCACCAGGGCGACGTTGACGATGGTGCCGTCGAGCATGGCCATGCCGGAGCCGAGGACCGCGGCCGCGACGATCCCGCGCCCGGTCCTCGACGAGAGCTCGACCGCCGTCACCGGGGCAGTCTGACACCCGGGTCGGACGCGCCCGCTGAGCGGTAGCGTCCCGGGGATGGGCGAGACACCCGCGTTCGGTCCAGGCCGGATACGGCAGAACGCGATCTACCGGGCGGGCGCGCTGGGGCGCCGTCCACGCGTACCGACCGACCCGAACGGGCTGGAGCGCGCCGCTCGTCGTGCCATGTCCGGTGACGCGTGGGCGTACGTCGCCGGGGGAGCGGGCGACGGCGCGACGATGCGAGCCAACCGCGCCGCGTTCGACCGGTGGGCCCTGGTGCCTCGGATGCTGCGGGACGTGTCGTCGCGCGACCTGTCGGTCTCCCTGCTCGGTATGCGGTTGCCCGCGCCGTTGCTCGTGGCCCCGATCGGAGCGGCCGGGCTGGTGCGGCGCGGGGCCGACGAGATGGTCGGCGCGGCGGCGACGGCGGTGGGTCTGCCCTACATCCTGTCCAGCCAAGGCTCGTCGCCGATGGAGGCTACGGCCCGGGCGATGGGGGAGGGGACGAGGTGGTACCAGCTGTACTGGTCGACCGACGAGGCGCTCGTCGACTCGTTCATCGGGCGAGCGGAGGCCATGGGTGCATCGGCCCTCGTCGTCACCCTGGACACGACGATGCTCGGCTGGCGGCCGCAGGACCTCAACCGCGGCTCGCTTCCCTTCGCGCGGGGGATCGGGATCGCGCAGTACACGTCGGACCCGAGGTTCCGGGAGCTGGTTCGGGAGCGCGTTGCTGCTGGTGCCGGGTTGTCCGCACCGCGACCGCGGCCGACGCCCGGCGCGCTGCGGACGCTCGCGTCGATGGCCCGCGAGCTGCCCGGCGGGTTCGTCGACAATGTGCGCTCGCCGCATACCCGGGCCGCGGTCGAGACCTTCCTCGCCATCTACTCCAAGCCGTCGCTGTCGTGGGACGACCTCGCCACGCTGCGCTCGCGGACCCGGCTCCCGGTGCTGCTCAAGGGGATTCTGCACCCGGACGACGCGCTGCGTGCTGTCGAGCTGGGGGTGGCCGGACTCTTGGTGTCCAACCACGGGGGCCGGCAGGTCGACGGGGCGATCGGGGCGCTCGACGCCCTGGTGGACGTTGTCGCCGCCCTCGGTGGAGCCGGGTCGACCTCGGTGCCGGTGATCCTCGACAGCGGGGTCCGGTCGGGCGTCGACATCGTCAAGGCACTGGCTCTCGGCGCAGCTGCGGTCACCGTGGGACGGCCGCACGTCTACGGGCTCGCACTGGACGGCTCGGCGGGGGTGCAGGCGGTCCTCGACAACCTCGTCGCCGAGCTCGACCTGACCCTCGGGCTCATCGGTATGCGGTCCATCGCCGAGCTGAGTCCAGCGGCGCTGCGGCGGATCTAGGAGGGTGCCGTGCGGGGCTTGCCGGTTCGGAGTTCAACCGGCCTGCGTGCTACCGTTTCGGCGCGCTGAGGGGCCTCCTGGAGGGGCGCCGAGGCCCACCTTGTCCGGGTGGCGGAATGGCAGACGCGCTAGCTTGAGGTGCTAGTGCCCTTAACGGGCGTGGGGGTTCAAGTCCCCCTCCGGACACGCGATTAGGCCTCTGACCTGCGCTTATGTACAAGCGTTCGAGTCTGAACCCGTATTGAACCCCCACGCTTTCGTTCCATATTTCGGGATGAGCGTCTCAAGTCGGATTTCCCATTCGCGGATTCTCCCCGCTGCCGAGCCGTCGATCAGATGCGCCTTCTCCGGCTTCACCGCCTACAACAGCGGCGTGACGGGGTTGAACGCTTAGGTCATCACCACCAAACCGTCAACGAACTGCCGACCGTCCCTCGTGGGTATCGGCACCGGCACTGTGAACCCGGCACGATCAAGACGCGGCAGCAGGTCGGTTTCCAAACCAGACCAGCATCGTGTTGAGCACCGAGCCGGCCGACCGCGAGCTCCCCGTTCACGCGAGAGGCGGGATCTCGCTACGAGCCCTTGAACACCGACCCCCAAAAGTGGATGTGGCTTCGGCGACCTTTCGGAGTTCTTGAACCTGACCAGCGAGTCGGTTCTGGCGCCCGCGTGTCGTGTCACAGCGGCTCGTCGGATCAGCCACTTCCCGGAGGACCCACCGTTGCCGACCGTCCTGCGGGACACATCTGATCCGACTCTGGTTGGATTTCGGGTGTGAATGCTGAAGACGCTGAGTGGTGGAAATCGGCTGTCGTCTACCAGATCTACCCGCGAAGCTTCGCTGACTCCGACGGTGACGGGATTGGCGATCTGAAGGGCATCATCGGCAGGTTGGACTATCTGGCGACGCTCGGCGTGGACGTCGTCTGGCTGTCGCCGATCTATCGGTCACCGCAGGCCGACTTCGGGTACGACATCAGCGACTACCAGGACATCGATCCCCTCTTCGGCTCGCTCGCAGACTTCGACGAGCTCCTCGCTGGTGCGCATGCGCGCGGCATGAAGCTCATCTTGGACCTGGTGGTCAACCACACCTCAGACGAGCATCCGCGGTTCGTGGCGTCACGGTCCTCAGTCGGGGACCCGCATCGTGACTGGTACGTCTGGCGCGATCCGAGAGATGGCGGCGAGCCGAACAACTGGGGGTCGTTCTTCGGCGGCTCTGCATGGGAGCTCGATGCAGGGTCGGGTCAGTACTACCTGCACCTGTTCGACAAGAAGCAGCCGGACCTGAACTGGGAGAACCCTGCGGTCCGCGCGGCCGTCACCACATGATGCGATGGTGGCTGGACCGCGGCGTCGACGGTTTCCGCATGGACGTCATCAACTTCATCTCCAAAGCCGACGGTCTTCCCGACGCACCCAACCCCTCAGGGGCCCGCTATGTCAATGCGTCCAAATGTTCGCCGACGGTCCACGCGTCCACGACTACCTGGCCGAGATGACCCGTGAGGTCTTCACCGGCCGGGACGGCCCGTACCTCACGGTCGGTGAGATGCCCGGAGTGACCTATGAACAGGCTCGCCTCTACACCGGCGAGGACCGCGGCGAGCTGAACATGGTCTTCCAGTTCGACCACGTCCAACTGGACCAGAGCAAGTTCAACAAGTTCGACTACCTCGGCCTGGACCGGGTGGCGCTGAAAGAGACGCTGCATCGTTGGCAACGCGAGCTGGCCGCGACCGGCTGGAACAGCCTGTACTGGAACAACCACGACCAGCCCCGCGCCGTGTCCCGGTTCGGCGACGACGACCCCGCCCACTGGTACCGGTCCGCGACCGCCCTGGCCACGATCCTGCACGGCATGAAGGGCACGCCCTACATCTACCAGGGTGAGGAACTCGGCATGACGAACTACCCCTTCACCTGCGCGGATCAGCACCGTGACCCGGAGGCGGCCAACTACTACGCTTCGGTTCTCGAACTCGGCCTCGACGAAGGCGCCGCCTTGACCGGGTTGGCGAAGATCAGCCGGGACAACGCCCGCACCCCCATGCAATGGGACTCCACCGCCCACGCCGGTTTCACCACCGGCGAACCGTGGCTGCCGGTCAATCCCAACTACACCTGGCTCAACGCGGCCGCCCAGCAAGACGCAACCAATTCAGTCTTCGCCTACTACCGCCAGCTGATCCAGCTTCGGCACGACCGGCCAATCCTCATCGACGGCGACTTCACACCGCTCTTCGAGGACGATCCGCACATCTGGGCCTACACCCGTATGAGCGACATCGAGTCGCTGCTGATCATCGCCAACTGCGGAACCGACCCACGCACAGTCACCCTGGACGACGGCTGGCTCGGAGCCCGCCTCGTCCAGGCCAACTCGCCAGCCCCGGCAATAATCGACAACCACAACATCGCACTCGACAGCTGGGATGCACGGATCTACCACAAGCCGGCATAGACGGCGCCGTCGACCGCTCCGCCTCGGCCTGCCAGGACGGCCACTAGGGTGGACGCCGCGTGACCACCAGGCCAACAGGCGGCCGGCCTCGCTCCCTCGACCGTCTCAAGGGCGTGTTCCCGGCCCGGCATGGTCAACTCTCGCACGGCCGAACGAATCTTCACCGCGACCCCTCAACACCCGCTCCTCGGCAAGACAGGGCGATCAGGCTCGATTGTGTGCGTCAGGGGCGGTCTGAAGGGACCGCTCGGACGACGCCCTTACTGGGCCGGTGTGAGTCACGCCCACTGTGGGATGCGGGCGCCTGGCTTGCACACAGCCCTCGGTAGATTGGGCCGTTGGCCACCTAGGCAGGCCTGCTACGCGTGAGGCGGCCTCGATATAGATCCTTCGGGCGGCTCGGGCGACACCGCACCTGAGATGGAAGGCGGATCATCCGCCGGCACGGCATACGGTCCTGCCCGTCCAGGTCCATCACCGGACTGGGAGGATCGACCTGAGCACTGCGGGTAGCTCCTCGTACTCTGTCCATGTGGGCAAGCAGGCTTCTCGGATGACCCTGGCCGATGTTGCGCGGTTGGCGGGCGTCGGGCTGGGCACGGCGTCGCGCGCGCTGAATGACGCTCCTGGCGTGTCTGACGCAACACGGCGGCGGGTGCTGGAGGTGGCCGCTCACCACTCGTATGTCGTCTCCCCGGACGCATCGCGGCTCGCCGGCGGGGCTACCAGGCGGGTGGCGGTCGTTGTGCCGCATCTGTCCCGGTGGTTCTTCGGGGCGATGGTGGAGTCGATGCAGGGTGTGTTCTTCGAGGCCGGCCTAGATGTCTTGCTTTACCAGGTGAAGGACGGCGAGGCACGACACACGTTCTTCGCCGAGTTGCCGGCTTTGCGCAAGGTTGACGCCCTGGTAGCGGTGGGGCTCGACATCGACGACCTCGAACGGAAGCGCCTGGAGATCATGGGGGTTCATGTCGTGTCGGCGGGCGGGCAGCACGCGGTCTACCCGCACGTCTGCATCGACGACCTCGAGGCGGGACGGCTGGCTGTCGACCATCTGCTGGCCCTCGGCCACCGGGCCATCGCCATGATCGAGACGGACGACCCCGATCAGGCGGTGCACCCGCATGGCCGGTCGAAGGCGTTCTACGCGGCGATGACACGCCACCGTGTCGAGGTTGACCCGCGCTTCGTCATCAAGACCTCGTGGGGCGCGGAGCAGGGGGCGGACGCCAGCGGCACACTGCTTGGCTACACCGACCCGCCGACGGCAATCTATGCGCACTCCGACGAGGTGGCCTTCGGCGCGATCCGCACGATCCGGCGGGCCGGGCTCCGAGTCCCGGAGGACATCTCCGTCGTCGGCATCGACGACCATCCCCTTGCGTCTCTGGTCGATCTGACTACGGTGCGACAGCCGGTCGCCGGGCAGGGAGAGGCGGCGGCCAGGATGGTCGTCGACCTGCTGAGGGGTGAGGATCCCCCTCGGGCCGTGACCATGCCGACCACGCTCATCGTCCGGCGCAGCACCGCCCGACCGAGGCGCCGCCGGGACCTGTCGCGCTGACGGCAACGGCCTCGACGGCGGCGGAAGTGCTTCCGCTGTGGACGTGTCCGGGCCGGGTGAGTCAAGTCGAACGGCCCTGATTCCAGGGGTGCAGCGTAGGAAACCCTGTAGGAAGCGCTTCCGAATTCTTGCGGGAAAGCCTTGACCATGGCCTGACCCGGGGTCTAGTTTCGCAACCGGATCCCGGGCATACCCCTCGGATTTCGCACGGCTCGAGGAGGCGCTGGTGACCCAAACCCTGCTCGTGCGGTTCACGGCCACGGCGTGTCGGCGGCCGGTCTTGGTCGCCGGTCGCGAAGGAGGACCAGATGGATCAATCGAGCAGTCCTGGCCGCAGCGAGCCCGGTCGGACCGTCGGGGTCAGTCGCCGTCGGTTCCTGGGGATGGCCGGGCTGGTCGGCGCCGGAGCGGTCGCGGGGTCGTCGATTCTGAGTGGTTGCTCGTCTTCCTCGGGAGGCACGACGACCATCCGGTTCCTGCAGAACAAGCCGGAGGTGGTCGGCTACTTCAAGGACCTCACGGCGCAGTTCAACGCCTCACAGAAGGACGTCGTGGTGATCCACGACTCGACGCCGACACCGCTGATCCCTCAATTCGTCCGGGGCGCGCCCCCGGACCTGGCGCTGTACAACTACAACCTCGAGACCTCGAACTTCCTTGCCCGCGGGGCCTTGTTGAACTTGGCGCACCTGCCGGAGGCGGCGACCATCGACCCCAACGTGCAGAGCCTGGTCAACCAGTTCGCGACCTTCGAGGACGAGACGAGCGTGCTGCCGTACTCGATCACGGCGGCCGGCGTGATCTACAACAAGGAGCTGTTCGACCAGGCCGGCGTGACGGTGCCGACGACCTGGACCGAGCTCATGTCGGTGTGCGAGACGTTCAAGGCCAAGGGCATCGTCCCGATCTTCCAGACCGACAAGGACACCTGGACGCTCAGCCAGGGCCTCTTCGACTACGTCACCGGCAGCAACCTCGACGTCGCCTCGTTCTTCGCCACCCAGAAGCAGCTGGGCCCCAACGCGGGCGTCGACGCCAGCGTGTCATTCACGAAGAACTTCAAGGACGCCGCCGACAAGATGGTCCAGCTGCAGGGCTACGTCAACCCGGACGCCGCAAGCCGCAGCTACTCCGACGGCAACGTAGCCTTCGCCGGCGGCAAAGCGGCCATGTACCTACAGGGCCCCTGGGCCATCGGCGAGATCGTCAAGATCAACCCTCAGGCCAAGGTGGGGACATTCGCGTTGCCGTCTTCGGACGACAAGGACAAGGTCAAGGTCCGGGTGAACCTCGACCTAGCGCTGTGGATCCCCAACGCGTCGCCCTATCAGGCGGCTGCCACGAAGTATCTCCAGTGGCTGATGCGGCCGGACGTCCAAAACACCTACAACGCCAAGAACCTGGCCTGGTCGACGACCAAGGATGCGCCCCCGATCACGGACGAGCACGAAGCCGACATCGCGCCACTGTTGGCCGCCAAGAAGTTCTACCAGGGGGCTGGTACGTACATGCCCGGTGCCATCCCGCTCGGCAACTACCTGCAGGAGTTCGTCATCAGCCAGGACGCGGACGCGTTCCTCAACAAGCTCGACACCGACTGGGCGCGCTACGCCAAGCGCACCGCGGTCTGACCCGGGACGAACGGAGATGTCATGACCGTCACGGCACCAGTCGCCAGCACCCACGTCGCGGGTGAGCTGCCGGCCAGCAAGACGACCAGCCACTCGACGAAGGTCGAGAAGGTCTACTACTTCATGCTGTTCCCGGCCGTCGCGCTGTTCACCTTCTTCATCACCCTGCC
>NZ_DATBTV010000098.1:0-3191 GCF_036559105.1 Lapillicoccus sp.
CCCGCGGCGGCATGACCTGCTGCGGTTGGCCACGGCCGGATCGGTGGACGACGGGAAGTCCACGCTCGTCGGCCGGCTGCTCTATGACACGAAGTCCGTGCTGGCCGACCAGCTCGACGCCGTGGAGCGGGTCAGCCGCGAGCGCGGCCTCGACGCGGCGGATCTCGCGCTGCTCACCGACGGTCTGCGGGCCGAGCGTGAGCAGGGCATCACCATCGACGTGGCCTACCGGTACTTCTCCACGGCCACGCGCTCGTACGTCCTGGCCGACACTCCTGGCCATGTCCAGTACACGCGCAACATGGTGACCGGCGCGTCCACGGCCGAGCTGGCGCTGATCCTCATCGACGCCCGGCACGGGGTGGTCGAGCAGACCCGCCGGCACCTCGCCGTGACCGGGCTGCTGGGCGTGCGGCACGTCGCAGTCGCCGTCAACAAGATGGACCTGGTGGACTGGGACCAGCAGCGATTCGACGAGATCGTCGCCGAGTTCGTCCGTCACGCGGGGCGCTTCGGGATCGAGGATGTCGTCGCTGTGCCCGTCTCCGCGCTGTTCGGGGACAACGTCGTGGATCGTTCCCAGCGGGCCGAGTGGTACACCGGCCCGACCCTCCTCGAGCATCTCGAGGCGGTCCCGGTGGGGATCGACCCGTCGACACAACCGCTGCGCATGCCGGTCCAGTACGTGATCCGCCCGCAGAGTGCCGAGCACCGCGACTACCGGGGGTATGCCGGCCGGCTGGCTTCCGGGGTGGTTCGCCCCGGTGACGAGGTCACCGTGTTGCCGAGCGCGCGCACGACGACGGTGGTCGGGATCGACAGGGCGCGCGCCGACGGGTCGATCGAGTCCCTTGACGTGGCCTTCGCGCCGCAGTCGGTGGTGCTCAGACTCGCGGACGACCTCGACGTGTCTCGCGGCGACCTGGTGGCCTCGGCAGCGGAGCCAGGACTGCTGACCCGTGACCTGTCCGGGACGCTCGCCGTGCTGTCCGAACGGCCAGTGCGTCAGCGCGACCGAGTCCTGCTGCGGGTCGGCACCAGGACCGTCCGCGCCATGGTCGACGATGTCGTGGACCAGCTCGACATCGCGTCCATGGAGCAGCGCTCGGCTCCAGACGGCCTGGCGCTCAACGCCATCGGGCGGGTGCGGATCCGGCTCGCCGAGGACATCGCCATCGATGACTACCGGGACCTGCGCCGCACGGGAGCCTTCCTTCTCATCGACGAGTCCGACGGGTCCACGCTGGCCGCGGGTATGGCTGATGCGCCCGACCGAAGCGCCGGCGAGGGAATCTGATGTCCCAGCCGTCGTATCCGCTGACCCTCGACCTGACCGGACGTCGGGTCGTGGTGGTGGGTGGTGGCCCCGTGGCCGCGCGTCGGGTGGCTGGTCTGCTGGACGCCGGGGCCTCCGCAGAGGTGATCGCGCCCTTCATCTGCGAGGACCTGGCAGCACGGGTCGACCATGGCGAGATCCGGTGGTACGACAGGGACTACCTCGCCGGTGACCTGCTCGAGCCGGAGCCGGCGTGGCTGGTCCACACGGCCACGGGCTCACCGCAGGTCGACGCGCAGGTCGCCCGCGAGGCGCAGGCGGCCCGTATCTGGTGCATCCGGGCCGACGACGCGGGAGCGTCGTCGGCATGGACCCCCGCGGTGGCCCGTGGCACCGAGGGCACACCGGCGGACGGCCTCACGGTGGCCGTCACCGCCGGCGGAGACCCGCGGCGAGCCAGCGCGGTCCGGGACGCAGTGTTGGCGGCACTGGACTCGGGCACGCTCCCGGTTCGCCGGGTCCGCGCCGTCGGGTCCGCGCAATCGACCCACCCGCCGTTAGGACGCGTTGCCCTGGTCGGCGGTGGCCCCGGAGCGGACGACCTCATCACCGTCCGAGGGCGGGCCCTGCTCGCTGCTGCCGATGTGGTGGTCGCCGACCGGCTGGGGCCGCGTGGCTTGCTGGCCACCCTGGCGGCCGACGTAGAGGTGGTCGACGTGGGCAAGACCCCGGGCAACCATCCGGTCGCACAGGACCGCATCAACGAGCTCCTCGTGCATCACGCCCGGCTGGGCCGCAACGTCGTCCGGCTCAAGGGGGGCGACCCGTTCGTCCTGGGCCGGGGCGGGGAGGAGGCGCTCCACTGCGTCGAGCGCGGGATCGCCGTCGAGGTCGTGCCTGGCGTGACGTCCGCCGTATCCGTGCCCGCTGCCGCTGGGATCCCCGTGACCCACCGGGGCATCACCGCATCGTTCGTGGTCGCCTCGGCCCACGAGGGGGCCGACTCGGTGCTGCGAGCGGCCGCCGATGCCGCCCCGGACGCGACGCTGGTCCTGCTCATGGGAGTCACTGCGTTGGCCGACACAGCCGTCGCCCTGCTCGCGGCCGGCCGGGCCGCCGACACCCCTGTCGCCCTCATCGAACGTGGGTGGACCCCGGAGCAGCGGACCACCACGACCACCTTGGAACGTGCGGCGGCCGACGCGACGGCGGCAGGCGTCCGAGCGCCTGCCGTCGTGGTCGTCGGAGAGGTCGTCTCTGTGCGCAACCGGCTGGGCGACCTCACGGCGAGGTAGCGTCGCAGGGTGAGCCGAGCCCGCGACATCGTCCTCCTTGCGCACGGGTCGCCAGATCCTCGTCACGCCGCGGGCGTCGAGGAGCTGGCGGCGCATGTGCGCGCCCGCACCTCGGACCGGGCCGTGCACACGGCATACCTCGACCATCACCCCCCGACGCCGAGCGACGCCGCGGCGGCACTCTCCGGCCCGGCCGTCGTGGTGCCGGTGCTGCTGACTCCGGCGTACCACGCAACCGTCGACGTGCCGAATGCCGTCGAAGAGCTGACCCGGGGCTCAGGGGTGGACGTGGGGCTCGCCGATCCGCTCGGCCCCCACCACCTACTCCTGGACGCTGCCGAGGAGCTGCTTACCGCCGAAGGCATCGCCGCGTCGCCTACCACCGCGGTGATCCTGTATGCCGCGGGCTCGAGCGACAGCGCCGCCGTGCTCACCGTGGCGCAGACCATCGCTGCCGCGCCGCGTCACGGCTGGGGGCCGTGGGCCGTGGCAGCCCTCGATGGGGGGTCCTCGCTGAAGGACGTCCTACGCGGGCTGCCGGACGAGGTAGAACGGACCGTGGCCGTGTCCTTCATGGTCGCCGAGGGCATCCTGCGTGACCGGATGGCGCAGTACTGCGG
>NZ_DATBTV010000099.1:0-62019 GCF_036559105.1 Lapillicoccus sp.
CGTCTGGGTGGAGGGCGACGAGGTTCTGTTCAAGGCCGACGTCGGCTCGGCGGCCGTGGACGCCGCGCAGATCCAGGGGGTGTGGCTGGCGCCCCGGCTGCGTGGGCACGGGCTCTCCGAGGACCTGATGGCTGCGGCGACGGACCTCATCCTCGAGCACGTCGCGCCACTGGCGACCCTCTACGTCAACGACTTCAACGCGCCGGCGCGCGCGACCTACCGAGCTATCGGGTACCGGGAGGTCGGCGCCTTCACCACGGTCCTGCTCTAGCCACACGCATACCCCCGGTATGCGAAAGGGCCCGTCCCCCAGGGGAAACGGGCCCTTCGGCGTGGCGTCAGGTCGACGACCGGCGGTGCCGGTCCTCAGCCAGCCGCGTTGACGATCGCGAGGAGCGTCGGGTCGTTGGCGTAGGCCTCCTTGGCGTTCGCCTTGGTGACGATCACCGGGGTGAGGAGCTGGGCCGGGACGACCTTGACACCGTTGTTGTACTGCTTGGTGTCGTTGATCCCGGGCGGCGGGGCCTGGCCCTTCTGGAGCGCCTGCACCATCTTGATCGTGTCGGCCACCAGCGCGCGGGTGTCCTTGTTGATGGTGGAGTACTGCTCGCCGGCCATGATCGACTTGACCGACTCGACCTCGGAGTCCTGACCAGTGACGATCGGGATGGGCTTACCGCCCGCCTTGACCGAGGTGATGATGGCCCGAGCGAGGGTGTCGTTCGGGGAGAGCACGCCGTCGAGCGTGGCGCTGGCGTAGTTGGCCGACAGGAGCGTGTCCATCCGCTTCTGTGCGTTCTCGGCCTTCCAGCCCTGCGTGACGACCTGGTTGAAGCTGGTCTGGCCCGAGGTGACCTTCAGGGTGCCGTCGTCGAGCTTCGGCTTCAGCACGTCCATGGCTCCGTCGAAGAAGACCTGGGCGTTGGCGTCGTCCGGAGAGCCGGCGAACAGCTCGATGTTGTAGGGACCGTTCGGCTTCTTGGCCTTCATCCCGTCGAGCAGAGCCTGACCCTGGAGCTGGCCGACCTTGCGGTTGTCGTACGCGATGTAGTAGTCGACGTCGGGGGTGTTCTTGAGGAGTCGGTCGTAGGCGATGACGGTCGCGCCGGAGTCCTTGGCCGCCTTGGCCTGGGTGCCCAGCTGCGCGCCGTCGATGGCACCGATGACGATGACCTTGGCCTGCTTGGTGATCATGGCCTGGATCTGGTTCTGCTGCTCAGACACGCCACCGTTGGCGAACTGGACGTCAGGGGTGAAGCCGGCCTGCTTCAGGCCGTCGTTGAAGAGGCCCTCAGCGAGGACCCAGTTCTCCGACGTCTTCTGAGGCAGCGCGACGCCGATGGTGGCGTTGGCCGGGAAGCCGGCGCTGGAGCCGCCGGTCGAGCCCGACCCTCCGCCCGATCCGGAGTCGGCAGCGCGACCGCAACCGGTAAGTGCGAGGGCAGCCACCGCAGTGACTCCCACCACCTTGGCGATGAGACGCATATGCATGTTTCCTTTCTGCTCGCGCCCCGGCGGGACGCGGGTATGTGGGTGCGGTGAGAAGGTCGCGGTCAGCTTCGCTGGCCGAGGGTCTCGTCGAGCTTCTCGATCTCCGAGGCTGCCGTTGGCGCCTCCACCGCGTCACCGCCGGATCCTTTGGATCGACGGTTGCGCATGAACAAGCCGCTGATGGACGGCTTGCCCTGCGACTTGTTGTAGATGTCGAAGGCCACGGCCACGAGCAGCACGAGGCCCTTGATCATCTGAGTAGCGTCGGCGCCGGCTCCGAGGAGCTGTAGGCCGTTGTTGAGAACGGCCATCACGAGACCGCCGATGATCGACCCGATGACGGTGCCGACCCCGCCGCTGACGGCTGCGCCACCGATGAACACCGCGGCGATCGCGTCGAGCTCCCAGCCGACGCCGTCGAACGGTCCGGAGGCGGTGGAGCGCGCCACGAACATCATTCCGGCGAGGGCGGCGAGGAACGACATGTTGGCCATGACCAGAAAGTTGACCCGCTTACTGCGAACACCGGACAGCTCGGCGGCGTGGCGGTTGCCGCCAACCGCGTAGATGTGCCGCCCGATGATGGTCTTGCTGGCAACGAACCCGTAGATCAGGACCAGCGCGATGAGGATGAGCCCGGGAACCGGGAAGCCCTTGCGACCCGAGGCGATGAGCAGCATCGCTCCGAAGACGACGATGCAGATGAGGGCCATTCGTGTGTAGGTGATCCAGGAGTCCTCGACCGTGGCGCCGATCTTCACCAGCTGGCGGCGGCCCCGCAGGGTGCCCCAGATGATGCCCGCGCAGGCGAGGATGCCGAGCAGCACCGTCAGGTTGTTGTAGCCCGTGCTGGGGCCGACCTCGGGAAGCGTGCCGGCTCCGATCACCTGGAACTCGGGCGGCACCGGGACGGTGTTGGACTTGCCGACGAACTGGTTCGCGCCCCGGAAGAAGAGGAAGCCGGAGAGCGTGACGATGAAGGCGGGGATGCCGACGTAGGCCACCCAGAAGCCTTGCCAGACGCCCACA
Source organism: Lapillicoccus sp. (assembly GCF_036559105.1). GTDB lineage: Bacteria > Actinomycetota > Actinomycetes > Actinomycetales > Dermatophilaceae > Lapillicoccus. The sequence continues at coordinate 2,521 of NZ_DATBTV010000099.1, forward strand.
AGGGCGCCGAGGGCCAGTCCGAGGAGGATGCCGCCCCACCAGGGCACGCCCCAGTCGCGCATGGAGATGGCGACGACGATGCCGACGAACGCCGCGACCGAACCCACGGACAGGTCGATGTGGCCGGCGATGATCACGAGGACCATGCCGATGGCGAGAACCAGGATGTAGGCATTGCCCTGGATGATGTTGTTGACGTTGTCGGGCTGCAGGGTCAGACCGCCCGTGAGGATCTGGAAGAGGATGATCAGCGCCGCGAGGGCGAAGATCATCCCGAGCTGGCGGGCGTCGCCCCCGAAGATCTGCTTGACCTTGTTCATCGCGTTTTCCGGCTTCCTCTGAGAACTACGGTGAGATCAGGCGCTGGCCTGGGTCGGGACGTCTGACCTCGACGAGGTCTTGGTCATGAGGCGCATCAAGGACTCCTGGTCGGCGTGTCCCTTGTCGAGGACGCCGGTGATCGCTCCTTCGCAGATCGTGTAGATCCGGTCGGAGAGGCCGAGCAGCTCGGGCAGCTCGGACGAGACGAGGATGACGCCCTTACCCTCGGCGGCCATCCGCTGGACGATGCCGTAGATCTCGAACTTGGCGCCGACGTCGATGCCGCGGGTCGGCTCGTCGAGGATCAGCAGGTCCGGCTCGGTGAACAGCCACTTGGCCAGCACCACCTTCTGCTGGTTGCCGCCGGAGAGCTTGGACACGCCCTCGTCCACGTTCGGCGCCTTGGTGCGCATCGACTTGCGGTACTCCTCGGCGTACTTGTACTCCTCACGCTCGTCGACGACGAGGCCGTGCGTGATCCGCTTCAGCTTGGCCGACACGGTGGTCCGCTTGATGTCGTCGAGGAGGTTGAGCCCGAGGGTCTTGCGGTCCTCGGTGACGTAGGCCAGGCCGGCGTCGATCGCCGCGGGAACCGACTTGAGGTGGAGCTCCTGGCCATCCTTGAGCAGCGTGCCGCTGACGAAGATGCCGTAGGACTGACCGAAGATGCTGCGCATCAGCTCGGTGCGGCCCGCGCCCATGAGACCGGCGAAGCCGACGATCTCCCCCCGGCGGACGTAGAAGCTCTCGCTCTTGCACACCAGCCGGTCCGCGACGTTCGGGTGGCGGACGGTCCAGTCCTTGACCTCGAACAGCTTCTCCCCGATCTCCGGGACGTGGTCCGGGAAGCGGGACTCGATGTCACGACCGACCATGCCGCGGATGATCCGGTTCTCGTCGACGCCGTCCTCCTTGACCCGGAGGGTCTCGATGGACTTGCCGTCGCGGATGATCGTGATGGAGTCGGAGATCTGCTCGATCTCGTTGAGCTTGTGGCTGATCATGATGCAGGTGACGCCGTTGTCCCGCAGACCCGACATCAGGCCGAGCAGGTGCTGGGAGTCGCCCTCGTTGAGGGCCGAGGTCGGCTCGTCGAGGATGAGGAGCTTGACCTCCTTCGAGAGCGCCTTGGCGATCTCGACCAGCTGCTGCTTCCCGACGCCGATGTCCTTGATCTTGGTGTCGGGGTTCTCGTTGAGCCCGACCCGGGCGAGCAGCTCGCTCGCGAGCTTGCGCGTCGTCATCCAGTTGATCACCCCGCCGTTGGTGACCTCGTTGCCGAGGAAGATGTTCTCGCCGATCGACAGCTCCGGGATGAGCGCGAGCTCCTGGTGGATGATGACGATGCCGGCGTGCTCGCTGTCGCGGATGTTGTTGAACTCCACCAGCCGGCCGTTGAAGTGGATCTCGCCGTCATAGCTGCCGGCCGGCCACACGCCCGACAGGACCTTCATCAACGTGGACTTGCCGGCGCCGTTCTCCCCGCAGATCGCGTGGATCTCGCCGCGCTGAACCGTCATCGAGACGTTCGAGAGCGCCTTGACGCCCGGGAACTCCTTGCTGATGTCGCGCATCTCGAGGATGACCTGACCGGCAGGGACGTCACCCTCATCCGAGCCGGGCGAGGAGACGCTGTCCTGGAGACTGGGGTCGGTGCTCATCTGACCGTCATCACTTCCTCGTGACCGAGCGAGACTGCGGTGGACTGGGGGACCTGGCGGCCTGCGAATCTCGGCGGTCCGGCAGGCGGGCAGGGGCCCAGGGCGCTCGATGATTCTGACCTACAGGGCGTCGGTTGCGTGAGCAGTTGGCCGCCTCTGACCAGTCACAAGGACGTAACGATCCCTACGCCCTGGATCGGGGTTGTGCTGCGGCGCTCAAGCTACCGACATCGTTGTCAGACAACGCGGACTACTGAACCTCATGAGCGGCTCCGACGTCAAGCGGCAGCGGGCAAGCCGTGACCGTACCTCTTCGCCCGATCCGCCTCGTGGCAGGCGAGATTGACGTATCCGTGGTTGACGTTGCCCGTTCTGCTCTGAATAGTGAGGTGCTGTGCCAACGTTGTCGCACCAGGGGGCCTACCAGCCCTCCGAGGACGGACCGAGCCGTCCGACGATGGCCGATGTTGCGCGTCGCGCCGAGGTGTCGATCAAGACCGTGTCTCGCGTGGTGAACGGCGAGGCCGGGGTGAGCCCCGCCACCACGGCGCGGGTCCGCGCGATCATCGACGACCTGGGCTTCCAGCGGCACGCGGGCGCGACGATGCTGCGCACCGGGCGCTCGGACCGGATCGGACTCGTCGTCGAGGACCTGGCCAACCCGTTCTACGCTCAGCTCGCGGCCGGCATCGAGCGCGAGGCGCGGCTGCGGCAGCACCTGTTGATCAGCACGTCCTCCCAGCAGTCCGCTCAGAACGAGGCCGAGCTGGTCGACGCGCTCGTCGCCCAGCGCGTGGCGGGCCTGGTGGTCGTCCCGATCGCGACCGAGCCGTCGGAGGCTCTGCGCGCCGCCGCTCGCTCGGTGCCCGTCGTCTGCGTGGACCGGCCCCAGCCGGACCTCGGTGCCGACACGGTGCTCAGCGACAACGACGGTGGGATGCGCAGCGCCGTGGAGCACCTGGCCGCCCATCGGCACGAGCGGATCGGCTTCCTCGGCGACGACCAGTCGATCTGGACCGCCCGTCAGCGCAGGGCCGGCTTCGCCTCCGCGGCGGCGTCCCTGGGCCTCCGCGGGCCGCTGCGGTCCCGTGTCGGTCCGTACGCCGCTGGGGAGGTCGCCGACCTGCTGAGGCAGTGGACCGTCGAGCCGGACCCGGTCACGGCCGTCATCACCGGCAACAACCGGGTGACCCTGACGGTGCTTCACGCGATGCGCGAGGCCGGCGTCGTGCTGTCGTTGGTGGGGTACGACGACTTCGAGCTGGCCGACGTCGTCGACCCTCCGGTCACGGTCGTGCACCAGGACCCGATGGTGCTCGGAGAGCGGGCGGTCCAGCAGATCTTCGCGAGGCTCGCCGTCGGCGCGGGGGAGCCGACCACGGTTATCGTTCCCACCCGCCTCATCGTCCGCGGGTCGGGGCGCCCGATGGAGGTGGCCGGCGGGGTGGTCTGATGGCCCGATGGCCGGTTCCCCCAGCGCACCCCTCACCCGCCGCATCGTCGGGCTCGCCCTGCTGTTCGTCGCCTCGGGCACCACCCATCTCGTGCGTCCGCAGGTCTTCGAGCCGATCGTGCCGCACGCCCTGCCCGCTCGGCGCGAGCTGGTGTACGTGTCAGGCGTCGCCGAGCTCGTCTGCGCCGCGGGGCTGCTGGTCCCGGGTACCCGGTCGGTGGCGGGCTGGGGCTCCGCCGCGCTCCTCGTCGGGGTGTTCCCAGCGAACGTCCAGATGACCGTGGCCGCGGCGAAGCGCTGGCGACGCCACCCGGACGACCCCAAGCGGGCGGCCTTCCTCGCGGGCACGGTCGCGCGGCTGCCGTTGCAGTGGCCACTGGTCAGGGTCGCCCTGAGCGCGACCGGACGGGACGTCTGAGGGGAAGCGGCTCCGCGCAGACCAATAGCCGGGTGAGAAGCGGACCCCGGCGCGGATATCCGGCCCACCGCACCGTTTCTCCTCGAGGCCCCACCCGGCCCACCCGATCCCGGAGTACCCCACCGTGGCCATGCGCATGTCGACACTGTTCCTGCGAACCCTTCGTGAGGACCCTGCCGACGCCGAGGTGCCGAGCCACCGGCTGCTGGTCCGGGCCGGCTACATCCGCCGGGTCGCGCCGGGGATCTACACGTGGTTGCCGCTGGGCCTGAGGATCCTGCGCCGGGTCGAGCACATCGTCCGCGAGGAGATGGACGCGATCGGCGCCCAGGAGCTGCTGTTCCCCGCCCTGCTGCCGCGCGAGCCCTACGAGGCGAGCGGCCGCTGGACGGAGTACGGCGACAACATCTTCCGGCTCAAGGACCGCAAGGGCGCCGACTACCTGCTCGGACCGACCCACGAGGAGCTGTTCGCCCTCACGGTCAAGGACCTGTACTCGTCCTACAAGGACCTGCCGGTCACCCTCTACCAGATCCAGAACAAGTACCGCGACGAGGCTCGTCCGCGGGCGGGAATCCTGCGCGGCCGCGAGTTCGTCATGAAGGACGCGTACTCCTTCGACGTCGACGACGCCGGGCTGCAGAAGAGCTACGACCAGCAACGCGAGGCCTACACGAGGATCTTCGACCGCCTCGGCTTCCACTACGTCATCGTCGAGGCCATGGCCGGAGCCATGGGTGGCAGCAAGAGCGAGGAGTTCCTCGCCACGGCGGAGAACGGCGAGGACACCTACGTCCGCTGCCCGAACTGCGGGTATGCGGCGAACGTCGAAGCCGTACGCGTACCCGTTCCCCCGTCCGTGGACTGGACGGACGCCCCCGCGGCGCACGTCGAGGACACGCCCGAGACGCCGACCATCGCCACGCTCGTCGACCACCTCAACGAGCGCTTCCCTCGTGACGACCGCCCCTGGGCGGCCGGCGACACCCTCAAGAACGTCATCCTCACGGTGACCGCGCCCGACGGCACGCAGGAGATCCTCGCGGTCGGCCTTCCCGGTGACCGCGACGTCGACGAGAAGCGTCTTGGCGCCCAGCTCGAGCCGTCCGTCGCCACGGTCTTCGAGGACTTCGAGCACCACCCCGAGCTGGTCAAGGGGTACATCGGACCGGCGGCCCTCGGCGCCGACAAGCCGGCCGGGGTGCGCTACCTCGTCGACCCGCGCGTCGTCGACGGCACCCGCTGGGTGACCGGCGCGAACGAGCCCGGTCACCACGTCGTCGACCTCGTCGCGGGGCGCGACTTCACCGCCGACGGCACCATCGAGGCCGCCGAGGTGCGCGCCGGCGACGAGTGCCCCAGCTGCGGGCACCAGCTGGAGGCCGCCCGCGGCATCGAGATGGGCCACATCTTCCAGCTCGGTAGGAAGTACGCCGAGGCGCTGGGGCTGAAGGTCCTCGACGAGACCGGCAAGCTCGTGACCGTCACCATGGGCTCCTACGGGGTGGGCGTCTCGCGGGCCGTCGCGGCCATCGCCGAGGGCAACTACGACGAGCACGGGCTCTGCTGGCCCCGGGAGATCACCCCGGCCGACGTGCACGTCGTGGCGACCGGCAAGGACGACGAGGTCTACCTCAAGGCGCAGGAGATCGTCGGCGAGCTCGAGGCGGCGGGCCTTGAGGTCATCTACGACGACCGCAAGCAGGTCAGCCCGGGCGTGAAGTTCAAGGACTCCGAGCTCATCGGGGTGCCCACGATCGTCGTCGTCGGCCGGGGTCTGGTCGACGGCACCATCGAGGTCAAGGACCGGCGCTCGGGGGAGCGCCGCGTCGTCCCGGTCGGCTCGGCGGTGGCTGAGGTGGTCGCGGAGGTCCGCGGCACCCGCCATCCCGCGACATGACCGGGGACGTTCGGGGCGGCAGGGACACAGGGGGGAACGCCGGTAACGTCGGCGCGGTCATCTTCGACTGGGGCGGCACGATCACGCCGTGGCACACCGTCGACATCGACGAGCAGTGGCGCGTCTTCGCCCGCGAGTTCCACCCGGAGGCCGAGGCGGGTCTCGCCGACGAGCTGGCCGCCCGCATCTGGGAGGCCGAGAGTTCGGGCTGGTCCCGCGGGCGCGACGAGGGCGCCTCGGCCCGCCTCGAGGACATCCTCGCCGAGGCCGGGATCGTCGCCGACGACCCGCGCGCCGTGGCGGGCCTCGCCGCGTACCAGGCGTTCTGGGAACCCCACACGTGGACCGACCCTCAGATCCGGCCTCTCTGGGAAGGGCTGCACGACAACGGGATCCGGGTCGGGGTCCTGTCGAACACGATCTGGTCCCGGGAGTACCACCGCGGCCTGTTCGAGCGGGACGGCGTCCTCGATCTCGTCGACGCCGACGTCTACTCCAGCGAGACGCCCTGGGTGAAGCCGAACCCGGAGATCTTCCGTGACGCCTCGCGGCGGATCGGCGTCGAGCCGGCGCGGTGCGTCTACGTCGGCGACCGCGGGTACGAGGACGTGCACGGTCCGCAGTCGGCAGGGATGCGGGCGATCCTGGTGCCGCACAGCGACATCCCGGAGAGCCAGCAGGTGCGTCACGACGCGACCCCCGACGCCGTGGCCCACGAGCTGCTCGACGTCCTCGACATCGTGTTGCGGTGGGACGGGCGTCGCTGACCGGAGATGCCCGACGCCACGGTGGACCCGACACTGCTCACCGTCGCCTTCATCGCCGCGGCCGCCCTCGTCGCCGGCTGGGTCGACGCGGTCGTGGGCGGCGGTGGGCTCGTCCAGCTGCCCGCACTGCTCCTCGGGTTCCCGACGGCGTCGCCGGCGCAGATCCTGGCGACCAACAAGTTCAGCTCGATCTTTGGGACCACGACGAGCGCTATCACGTACTACCGGCGCGTTCATCCGGACCTGCGCACCGCACTGCCCATGGCGGGCGTCGCCTTCCTCGGGTCGGTCCTCGGGGCGCTGATCGGACTGCACATCCCCAAGGCCGCGTTCAACCCCATCGTCCTCGTCTGTCTCGTCGTCGTCGGCGCCTACACGCTCCTCAAGCCGGACCTGGGCCGGGAGACGGCCCTGCGGTGGAGCGGACGCAAGCACCAGGTAGCGGCGATGCTCATCGGCTTCGTCATCGGGGTCTACGACGGCGCCCTCGGACCGGGAACCGGGTCGTTCCTCGTCTTCGCCCTCGTCGGGCTGATGGGGTACGCGTTCCTCGAGGCCAGCGCCAAGGCCAAGATCGCCAACGTCGCGACCAACCTCGGTGCCCTGGTCGTCTTCGCACCCGGCGGCTACATCATGGTCAAGGTCGGTCTCGTCATGGCCGTGGGCAACCTCCTCGGCGGCTACCTCGGTGCCCGGACCGCGGTCCGGTTCGGCAGCGGGTTCGTGCGAGTGGTCTTCATCGTCGTCGTGTCGGCGTTCATCGTGCGGATCTCCCTCCAGCTGCTCGGCGTGTGGCCCTGACATGGCCCGGCCACAGAGGACGTACAGAGAGGCGCACCAGGATGTGCTGACGTGCGACCCCGTGGTGACCGTGGAACCGTCGGCACCGCAGCTCGCGTCGCGAGTGGTCGACGGCGCCGCACGGGCCACGGGGGGGCGCCCGGCCAACGACCCGGACTGGTGGCGTCAGCTGGCGGCCGCGATGGGCTGCCTCGCCGTCGTGTTCGTCGTCGGCCTCTGGGTCACGGGTCAGGGGCCGCAGGAGCTGGGCTCGGTCAGCGGCGCGCTCCACTCGTTCGGCCGGCTGACCGCGTTGCTGTCGTCCGTGCTGCTCCTCATCCAGGTCGTCATCATGGCGCGAGTCCCGTTCCTGGAGAGCGGGTTCGGGCATTACGCCATCGTGCGGACGCATCGCCTGGCGGGGTTCACGTCGTTCAACCTCCTGTTGGCGCACATCCTCCTCTCGACGCTCGGGTATGCCGCCTCGACCCGCCTCGGGATCTGGGGCACCCTCGTCGACTTCGTTGTCAGCTACCCGGGGATGCTCCTCGCCATGGCCGGCGCCGTCGCGCTGACCATGGTCGTCGTCACGTCGGTCCGGGGGGCCCGCGCGTGACTTCGGTACGCGACCTGGCACCTGCTGCACCTGTACTCGTACCTCGGGGGCGGACTCGCCCTCCCGCCCCAGCTCTGGACCGGGCAGGACTTCGTCGGGAACCTCGCCGTCACGGTGTTCTGGTGGACCCTGTATGCGGTCGCGCTCGGCTGTGTCGTGGGGTTCCGCCTCGCCCTCCCGCTGGTCCGGTCCTCTCGCCACCGGCTCGTGGTCGACGAGGTCCGCCGCGAGGCGCTGGGCGTGACGTCGGTCGTCGTGTCGGGGCGCGACATCGACCGGCTCGGCGCGCGCGCCGGGCAGTACCTCCTGTGGCGGTTCCTCGGCCGGCCGGTCTGGACTCGCGCCCATCCGTTCTCGCTGTCGGCCGCACCGGAGCGGTCGCGGCCGCGGATCACGGCGGTCCACGTCGGTCCCGACTCGACCGCGCTGGACCACCTCCACCGCGGCGCGCGGGTCCTCGTCGAAGGCCCGTGCGGACGGCTGCACGCCGGCGTCCGGACCGGCGACAAGGTGCTGCTGATGGCGTCGGGCATCGGGGTCACCCGAATGCGGGCGCTCCTCGAGGGGCTGCCCACCGACCCGGCGACGTGGTCCTCGTCGACCGGGTCCACTCGGCGGCCGACGTCATGTTCCGGGACGAGCTGGCCGCGCTGGCCGCCGAGCGCGGCGCGCGGGTCGTGACCGTCCCGGGGCCGCGCATCCGCAGCCGCGGTAGCTGGCTGCCGCTGTCGGCGGAGCTCCTCGACGACGTCGAGGCGTTCGTGCACCTGGTCCCGGACGTGGCCGTGCGCGACGTCTACCTCTGCGGCCACGAGGAGTGGATGGATCACACGCGCGCCGCCGCGGTCGGAGCCGGCCGCGAGACGGACCGGATCCACGTCGAGAGGTTCGTCTGGTGAGGCGGACCGCGGTGTGGATGCTCGGGACCGTGACGGTCCTGGTGCTGCTGTTCAGCTACCACACGTGGACGTCGAGCCGGTTCGCTCCGAGCCGGGTCGCCGTGGCGGGTCGCGATGCGACCGACGACGCGCCGGACCTGCCGGAGTCGGGCACCTTCGACGGCGACCCGGTCGTGACGCGGTTGGGGGCGGTCCAGGTCCGGATCACCGTGGCGGGAGGGCGGATCGCGTTGGCGGAGGCTCTTCGGGTGCCGAACCGGGACCGCCACGACGTGCTCGTCAACGAGCGGGCCCTGCCCATTCTCAACGCCGAGGCGGTCGAGGCGCAGAGCGCCCAGGTCGAGCTGGTGTCGGGGGCCACGCTCACCTGGCAGGGCTACACCCAGTCGCTGCAGCCGGCGATCGACCGGGCCGGCGCATGAGCCGCCGCGCCTGGGTCGAGCAGGTGATGGGGATGCCGGTGAGCATCCACCTGCGCGGCCCTGACGTGCGGAGTCGCGAGGCGGAGCGGGCCGTCGCTGCCGCATACGCCGAGCTGGTCCGGCTCGACGGCCTCTTCTCGACGTACCGCCCTGAGTCGCCCCTGAGCCGGCGCCGGCGAGGGGACCTGGCCGCCGGGTCGGACGAGCCGTTGTTCACGGAGGTCGAGGGGCTCTGTGGGGTCGCATCGGAGCGGACCGGTGGGGCGTTCACCGCCTGGCTGCCGGACGATGCCGGCGAGCTCCGCTACGACCCAACCGGCCTGGTCAAGGGCTGGGCCGTCGACCGCGCCGCTCGCGAGCTGACCGGCCTGACGTCGACGTCGTGGTCGGTCAACGCCGGCGGTGACGTCCTCGTCGGCCGGCATCACCACGTCCCGCCGGAGGGCGCCGACGCGGCCCCGTGGCGGATCGGGGTCGAGGACCCCCGCGACCGCACCCGGATGGTCGCCGTGGTCCCGTTGTCGACGGGCGCCGTCGCGACGTCCGGCACCGCCGCCCGAGGCGCACATCTCTACGACCCGGTGACGCGGCAGGCGGTCGACCGCGTCGGCTCGATGACCGTCGTGGCGGACACCCTGCTGTGGGCGGACGTCTGGGCCACGGCACTGTTCGTCGGTGGCGACGCAGCGCGAGAAGCGTTCGCGCGCAACGCTCCCGGCGCTCAGATGTTCGCGGCCTGAAGCTGCCGACGCAGCTCGGCGGGGTCGGTGGTCGGGCGGTCGCAGACGAACCCCCGGCAGACGTAGGCGGCCGAGCGACCGTCCACGAGCGGACGGTCCGCCAGCAGGGGTATGCCGCCCGCGTCGGGTTCGCCGGCCACCAGGACCAGTCCCGGGGAGGTCGCGGCGCGGGCCTCGGCGACCAGGGCGTCCAGCTCCGAGCCCGATCCGACCACCGCGACCTGGAGGGGGCCGGCCGCCCGGGCCTCGGCGACGGCGAGGGCCCAACCGGCGAACCGCGGGTTCTGCGCGGCGACCGCCCCGACGGCGTCGACTGCCGACGACGCGGCGTCGAGGTGTCGGGGCGAGGCGGTCAGGGCGCCGTACGTGAGCAGCGCTCCGGCGAGGGACGTCGTCCCGGAGGGCTCGACGTTGTCGCCGACGGCACGTGGCCGGGTGAAGAGCGGTTCGGCGTCGTCGGCGGTGTCGTGGAAGCCGCCGTCGTCGGCGGCGAAGTGCCGCAGCGCGGTGTCGAGGAGGTCGCCCGCGGTGGCCAGCCAGCGAGGGTCGGCGGTCGCCTGGTGCAGCGCGAGGAGGCCTTCAGCCAGGTCGCCGTAGTCGTCGGCGACGCCGACCGCCTTGCCCACCAACCCATCCCGCGACGAGCGTCGGAGCCGGCCGTCGACGAGATGGGTGTCGAGGAGGAACGTCGCCGCGCGCGTCGCGGCCTCGACGTACCGGGGTTCGCCGAGGATCGAGCCCAGGTCCGCCAGGGCGGCGACGGCCAGCCCGTTCCAGGCGGTCACCACCTTGTCGTCCCGTCCCGGCTGGGGCCGACCGGCGCGAGCGGTGAGCAGCCGCGAGCGGACGTCGTCCCACCACTCCGGGTCGGCCGGGTCGACCGGCAGCTGGAGCGTGGAGAGACCGTCCTCGAAGGTGCCGTCGTCGGTGACGCGGAGCAGGTCGGCGGCGCGTTCCCCGTCGTCGGCGCCGAGGACCGCATCGAGCAGTGGGCGGCTCCACGCATACGTGAGGCCCTCCACCCCGGCCGCGTCGGCGTCGAGGGCACTCGCGAACCCGCCCTCACTCGTCCCGAGGTCGCGCACCAGGAAGTCCGCGGTCTCGCGCGCGACCCGCTCGGCGAGCGGCGACCCGGTGGCCCGCCACCAGTGGGCGTAGACCCGGGTCAGCAGCGCGTTGTCGTAGAGCATCTTCTCGAAGTGCGGCACGACCCAGGCGATGTCGACGGCGTAGCGCGCGAAGCCGCCGGCCAGCTGGTCGTAGATCCCTCCGCGGGCCATCGCCGTGCAGGTGGCGTCGACCATCTCGAGGGCGCCGGGGTCGCCGGTGCGGCCGTGATGACGCAGCAGGAACTCGAGGGCGAGCGACGGTGGGAACTTGGGGGCTCGCCCGAATCCGCCTCTGGCCGCGTCGAACTGGGGACGTAGGGCCGCGGCCGCCGCGTCGAGATGTCCGGTGGTCAGCGCATGTGGCGGTGGAGTCGTGGCCTCGCGGAGCGCCCCCACGATGTGGGTGCTGCTGGCCAGGACCTCGTCACGGCGGGTCGTCCAGGCGTCGGAGACCGCGTCGAGCACCTGCAGCAGCTGCACCTTCGGGAAGTAGGTCCCACAGAAGAACGGCTCGCGCTCCGGGGTCATCAGCACGGTCATCGGCCAGCCGCCCTGACCGGTCAGCGCCTGGGTCGCGGCCATGTAGACGGCGTCGACGTCGGGGCGCTCCTCGCGGTCGACCTTCACCGCGACGTACCCCTCGTTGAGGACCCGCGAGACCTCGGCGTCCTCGAACGACTCGTGGGCCATGACGTGGCACCAGTGGCACGCGGAGTAGCCCACCGAGAGGAACACCGGGACGTCGCGCTCGGCCGCGGACGCGAACGCCGCCGGCTCCCACTCCCACCAGTCGACGGGGTTGTCGCGGTGTTGCAGCAGGTAGGGACTGGTCGCGGTGGCCAGGCGGTTCGGCACGCTGCAGGCTATCGAGCCCCTCGGCGGGGCCGCCGCCGAGGCCCGGGCGCGAACGCGCCGGAGCACCGGAGCCGGTCGCCACGTGGAGCTCACCCTCACGGCGAAGACGCCCCACCGTCGGATCGGTCGCGTCGCGCGACATGTCGCGCTGGGTGTCGTGATCACAGCGGCGCGTGCGACATGACCCGCGATATGACGATGGCGGGAACGACCGCACCCTGACGGGGTTCACTCCCCACTGATGACCGCCGGTTGTCGACGCCACGTCGTCGAGGCCGTGTATCAGGACGACACCCTGCGGCCCTCCTCACCGGCATTCGCCACCCCGCTTAAGGAGCACGCCCTCGTGACCGCGACGACCCTCGAGCCCACCTCTCGACCGACCGACCCGATCGGCCGCCAGGCCCACAAGGCGCGGCAGCTGCTGACCGCCTCGACGAAGCACTCCTACGATCCCGAGCTCGACATCGACTGGACCGCGCCGCTCACGCCGGGCAAGTGGTTCCTGCCCGAGCACCGCTGCACGCTGTTCGGAACCGACCTCTGGAACCGGCTGACGATGGAGCAGAAGCTCGCGGTCAGCCGCGAGGAGATGGCCTCGTCGATGGCCCTCGGCGTCTGGACCGAGCACATGCTGCTGCAGCTCGTCGCGCGGTATGTCTACGACCGCGACATCGCCACTCCCGCAGTACAGTTCGCCCTCACCGAGGTCGCGGACGAGGTCCGCCACATGATCATGTTCGCCAACGTCGTGGAGTCGATCGGGGCGACGACGTATGCGGTTCCGTGGAAGGTCCGTGAGAGCGGCCGGCTGCTGAAGACCGCCTTCCCGGTGCAGGGCCTCTGGGCGCTCATCCTGCTCACCGAGGAGATCTTCGACCGGATCCAGCGCGAGATCGCAGCGGACGAGAGTGCGCAGCCGGTCATCCGCGCCATGTCGCGGATCCACGTCGTCGAGGAGGCGCGCCACATCAGCTTCGCTCGCGCCGAGCTGGACACCTTCGTCCCGAGCCTCAACAAGGCCGAGCTGGCCGGGCTACGCACCGTACTCGCCCTGACCATGTACACGTTCGGCCAGGAGCTGTTCAACCCCGAGATGTACCGCCGGGCCGGGCTGGACCCCCGCGCGGCGCGCAAGGCGGCGATGAGCAACCCGGCCAACAAGGCCACCTTCGCCTGGGCCGCCAAGCGGGTCGTGACGCACTACCGCGAGATCGGCCTCATCGGCGGGTCCAGCGAGAAGATCTGGCGCGCGGGCGGGTTCCTGTGACGGCCGTCGACCTCGTACCCGGAGCCCGCGGGGCCGTTGCCCTCTCACCCAGGCCCCACGCACCCGGAGCCCACGCGACCGGAGCCCACGCTGCGGGTACCCACGGGACCGGTGAGCTCGAGGACCACGACGACGGCTACCAGGGCGACGCGCTGCTCGTCACCGCCGACCACGAGATCGCGGTGGTGGCCGCGCTGCGTGGCTTCTTCCAGTCGGTCGACGGCCGGTACCGGTGGCACGGGCGCCTCGCGGCGCCCGCGGACACCCCGGACGCGCTCGACGTCCTGGCCGGCGCGCGTCACCAGGCGGTGCTCGTGACGCCGGACGGCATGAGCCGCTGCGACATCTACGAGCAGGACCTCTGGGGCCGGTTCAAGGTCAGCGGCGTCGGCCGTCCCCCGTTCGCGGTCGACACGACGCTGCCGGACGAGGACTGAGCGGACTCCAGCCATGGTCCCCGCAGGCTCTGCTCAGGACCGCCGTCGCGTCAAACCCTCCGGCGCCTCGCACGTGAACGTGCGCTGCAGGGTGGTCAGCAACCAGGTGCGGTAGCCGTCGACGTCGTGGTCGAGCTCGACGCGGACGAGGTCCCAGGTCTCGAGTCCCAGCAGGACGTACAGCACCGTCGTGGCCCACTCCACGTCACGCTCGCGCGGGATCATCCGGGCCTTGCCGAGGGCGGTGGCTAGTCGTCCCATGTCCGCGCGGTGGCCCTTCTTGCCGGCGTCCCACAGCTGCGCGACGTCCGGTTCCACGGCGGCGGCTCCGCGAGCCACCGAGAACATCGGTCCGGTCCGCTCGTGCAAGGTCGTCGTGCCGTCGACGATCAGGCGCAGCTTGGCCTGGGGATCCGGTTCCCCCAGGGCGTCGGTGAACCAGCCGCGGGCTGCCACCGGAACCTCGTCGTCGTCGCCGACGATCGCGGTCTCGACGACCTCCTTCAACAGCGCGGTCTTGGTGGCGTACTGCAGGTACACGGTCTTCTCGGCCACGCCGGCGGCGAGGGCCACGGCGCGCATCGAGGTGGCGGCATACCCCTGCGCGAGAAAGAGATCGGTGGCTGCCGACCGGATCCGTCGTCGGGTCTCCCGCGCGGCCGCCTGTCGTTTGGGGGCGTCATAGGCCCGGGCCGTTGGTGTGCCGTCGGCCGTACCGGCCCTATCCCTACTCATCCTCTCGACGCCTTTCCCTATTGACTACAGTGACACTGGCGTGGTTTCCTGATTACATGAGCACTGTAGCGAATAGCCGGACCCCGGGTTCGTTGCCGCCACTGGGTCTGCTGTCGGTCAAGATCCCCGTCGCGGACCTCACCAGCAGCCGCGCCTGGTATGCGGAGGTGTTCGGGCTCACCGTAGAGCTGGAGTGGCCCGACGCGGACGGCGTCGTCCGCGGGGTCGGCTTCGCGCCGATCGGGGGAGTCATGATCGCCCTCCGCGAACACCCCGAGGCGGCCGCCGCGACGAAGAACTTCGGGTTCCTCAACATCTCCGTCCCGCGCGAGGACGACCTCGCCGCCTGCGCCGAGCACCTCGACCAGCTTGCCATCCCGCACACCCCGGTCATCAACGGCGCCACCGGGCGGCTTATCGGGTTCCACGACCCCGACCGCCATGAGCTGTCGTTCTACGCCGGCTCCGGCACCGGGGCCCGCTCCGACGCGTTGCGCCACGTTCGGGACGCTCGCGCGGAGGAGGCGTCACGATGAGCGTCGCGGTGCGGGCCATCGGGTCTGGCGGGGGGCCGCGGCACGTTGTCCACCTGCCCCGCCCGGCGTCGCGGCGACCGCCGACGTCACTCGTCATGGCTCTCGCACTGGCGTTCGCCCTGGTGCTGGCCGCGCTCCTCCTCTTCACCACCCTGACGTGGGCCGCCTACGGACCCGACCGCCCCATCCCCTCGCCGCGTCCGCTGTCCTCGCTGGGCTGACGTCACTCGGCGCTTTGGCGTTGTCCCTAACCGGGTAGCACCCGGGTGGCACGACGCCGAGCGCCCAGACCCAACCCGCCGTCCCGGTCGGCCCGCTGTGCTAGACAGGGCATCGACCTAAGGGGCGTGCGTGGAGCAGCGGAGCGTCGGGATCATCGCGAGGTCGCGCAAGGCCGACGAGCGGCGGCTGGCGATCCACCCCCGTCACCTCGACCGCATCGAGCCGGAGCTGCGGGACAGGGTGTTCCTGGAGACCGGATACGGCGAGCACTTCGGCGTGTCGGACGAGCAGCTCCGGCCGCTGGTCGGCGGGCTCCGTTCTCACGAGCAGCTGTTCGCGGACTGTGACATCATCCTGCTTCCCAAGCCGCTGCCTGCGGACCTCGCCGAGATGCGTGCGGGGCAGGTCCTCTGGGGATGGCCGCACTGCGTACAGGACGTCGAGATCACCCAGCAGGCGATCGACCGGCGACTGACGGTGATCGCCTTCGAGGCGATGAACCACTGGACTGCGGACGGGGCGTTCAGTCTCCACGTGCTGCACAAGAACAACGAGATCGCCGGGTACGCCTCGGTCCTGCACGCCCTGTCACTCGTCGGGTCGACGGGGGACTACGGCCGGAAGCTGACCGCGGCGGTCATCGGGTTCGGGGCGACCGCGCGGGGTGCGGTGACGGGCTTGGCCGCGTTGGGCGTCACCGAGGTCGACGTCCTCACGCAGCGGGCGGTCGCCGCCGTCGCGTCACCGATCCACTCGGCCCGGCTCGTCCAGTTCGGTCTCGACGAGAGCGACCCCAGCCGCAACGAGGTCGAGACCCCGAACGGCCCCCAACCCCTGGCCGGCTACCTCGCCGCACACGACATCATCGTCAACTGCGTACTCCAGGACCCCAACCGCCCGATGATGTTCCTCGATACCAGCGACCTGCCGCAGCTGCCTCCGGGAACCCTCGTCGTCGACGTCTCGTGTGACGAGGGGATGGGCTTCGCGTGGGCCCGCCCGACGTCGTTCGAGGAACCGATCATCACCGTCGGCGAGGACGTGAGGTACTACGGCGTCGACCACAGTCCCTCGTACCTGTGGGACTCCGCGACGTGGGAGATCAGCGAGGCCCTGCTGCCCCACCTGGCCACCGTGCTCGCCGGGCCGACCGCGTGGGCGGCGGACCCGACCATCAGCCGCGCGGTCGAGATCGAGGAGGGCCGGATCCGCAACCGGAGCATCCTCGAGTTCCAGTCCCGCTCGGCCGAGTTTCCGCATCTCCGCCGGACCTAGGCGGAGTCGGTCTCTGTTGACCGCCGGGTAGCCTGGAGAACGGCGCGGCACGGCTCCTCGCTTCGTGGGCGCCCAACGGTCGGGGGCGCTACATCGCGGGAAAGCGGCTCCGTGGACACGACCCCGAGAAGTAGGGACGGCAGCCTCCACGTCACCGACGAGCGCTTCAACACCGTCTCGCACATTGTCGGTCTCTGCTTCGCCCTCGTCGGCGCCGGGCCGCTCATCTCCCAGTCCAGCGTCGAAGGCGACCCCTGGAAGATCGTCGGGCTGAGCGTCTACGGCAGCTCGCTCATCCTGCTGTTCGCGACCAGCGTGCTGCACCACGGTCTGGACCGCGGCCCTCGCGTGAACGGCGGGCTCCGCACTCTCGACGACGACTCGGTGTTTCTTCCTCATCGCCGGCACGACCACCCCGCTGGTACTCGTGCGCTTCCGCAACACCTACGGCTGGACGGTCCTCGGCGGGGTGTGGGTGAGCGCCGTGACCGGCATCGTGCTCCGCTCGGTCTGGCCCCAGCTGCCGAAGTACGTGACCGACACGCTCTACATCGTCCTGGGCTGGCTGACCGTCCTGCTGGTCGGCGCGGACTCCTCGCTGCCCCTGGGCGCGCTGGTGCTGCTGGGCCTTGGCGGGATCTGCTACACCGCGGGGTTCGTGATGTTCGTGATGTTCGTGGTCGAGAGGCCGAACCCGTGGCCCGGCGTGTTGGGCTTCCACGAGCTGTGGCACCTGGTCGTCGTGGCCGCGCTGTTCCACTACCTGCTCATGTACTTCTACGTCCTGCCGGCGTAGCGCGCCATCGCGCGAGGTAGCGACCCAGCCGAGCGGACGCATACGAGGCTGCCGTCCGGACCAGCGTCGGCGTACCGGACAGCGAGGCGCGCGCGTGGACCTTCCCGGCCGTCGTGAGCCGTACCCGGCCGAGGTCGCGCCCACGGGAGGTGACCCGGACCGGGATGCCGGCGAAACGGGTCGCGGGCGACGAGCGGACGAGGTCGCGGCGCGGGCCGCGCGGCGGGACGCACCGCAGCAGCGTGGCCGGATCCCGTACGTCGAGAACCAGACCGGTGTCGTCGTTCGTCAGGTATGCAGTGGTCGAGCCCCGATCGTCGCCGACCTCGAGCACGAGGTCGGCGACGAGCACCAGCGAGGGGCGAGCAGGGTCAGGCACGGGAGCCGTCGGACGCCCCGCGGTTGTCCTTGTCGGCCGTCGTGATGCGCAAGGTGCCGTTCAGCTTCCACGTCGCGCGGGCGCTGTCGGGCCCGGTCGACCTGGGCACCTCGACCGCCATGTCGACGAACGTGTAGTCGATGGTGGCCTCCTTGCCCGTCAGGTAGGACCACATGTCCCGGCCGAGGTCGGAGAACGAGGTGGTGTCGGTGAGGGTGTCGCTGGACATGAGGGCTCCTGGTGTCACGGTGGGGATGGGAAACAGCCGCCCGAGACGAACGCTCCGCCGCACACAACCGCTGCCTCACTATGCGGCCGTCCCGACGCCCCGGCACCGCCAGATCCGTGTGGGGAGAACCTCACTCAGGGGGGCTGCTCACCCGCATCCGTATCGGGCGCTGCGTCGGAATACGGGTGTGGGCACGGACGTGACCCGCGGTCCGGCAGTCGGCGTCGAAGGGCGAGTTCGTGAGCGTGAGCGAGGCGGTTGGCGCCGAAATGGTCCAGAGGGGCGACCACCCGACGACCCTCGTCGAGGCGATCGCGTCCATGCGGACGTCGTCGGGGTCGACACCCGGCGACTCGGCACCCGACGACCCGGCGCCCGGGGACCCGGCGGCCGCGATCCGGGACCTGGACGTCGCGATCGCCGACGGGTCGGACGAGCTCGCCGCGATCGCGGCCGTCCACGCGCTCGCCGCCTTCCCAGGGGTAGAGGCGGGGGAGCGACTGGCGGCCCTGGTGTACCAGGACGGGTCGTTCCTTCGCGACCACGCGGCCTGGGCGTTGGGCTCGCGATCCCCGGTCGCCGCGGCCCTGCCGGGCCTGGTTGACCTGGTCCTCGACGGTGGCTTCGCCGGCACGCTAGCTCAGGCCACGCTGGAGTCGTTCGCCGCGCAGGAGCCAGGGCTGGTGCGCGATGCGCTGGTCGCCGCCGTGCCGTACGCCACGCTCGAGGATGCGAGGGGTCGGCTGGTCGAGACGCTCGGGCTGGTTCCCGGGGTGGTCAGCACGCGCATACTCCTCGAGCTCGCCGCCGACGACGACGAGCTGCCGGCGGCCCGGGCAGCGGCCCTGGCCGCTCTCGGCGACGTGGCGGACCCGTTCGACGCGCAGGTCCTCGCCACCCTGGACGCCGTCGCCGGGTCCCACGGCGCCCTCGCCGCGGTCGCCCGCCTCGCTCGCTCCGACCTGGACCGGCGTCGGTATCCGCCGGTCGGTCGGGCCGTACGCCAGGGGCTGACCGTGGCCCAGCTCTTCCTGCACGCGGACATCGACGGCGACCTGCGACGCGCCGGCCAGGGGGACACCGGCGGCATCGCCACCCTCCTCGTTCACCTGGGCGACGCGCTGCTCGCGGATCCCGGTCCCGTGCGGCGGGTGCTCACCATCTCTCGTGGCCGGGCGGGGGACGACCCGGGTCTGGAGTCGGTCGACCTCCCTGGCCACCACTACCTGCCGGTCCCCTTCTGGGGGCCGTCAGTGCCCGCTGCGGAGGCGTGGCCGCTGCGGGTCGCCACCCGGCGGGCGACGCGACGCATCCTCGACCGGGCTCAGGTCGACGTGCTCCACCTGCGCATGGCCGACGTCGGGTCCTGGGCCGCAGCCGAGGCGGCACGCGACCTCGGCGTGCCCGTGGTGCTGACGTTCGCTCCCGATCCCCACGCCTCGGTCGCGTCGCGCGAGGCGGACGGGGTCCTGACGCGTCAGAACGTCGGCCGCGTCGACGAGGTCGAACACCTCGTGTTCCGGATCCTCCTGCTGCGCCAGATCCAGCAGCAGGCGTCGCAGCTGGTCGTCTTCCCGCGTCCGGCCCTCGCGGCGAACCTCAGGGACCTGCTCGGTGTCGATGTCGAGCGCGAGCGCGGTCGCGTCACGGTGGTGCCCGAAGGCATCGACCCCGTGCCGCTCGACCGTGCGGCCCGCGAGGTCCCGGCCGCGGCGCAGGGCGGGTATGCGTCGGCCGCGACGCTTGACGCCCTCGACGACCTGGACGACCTGCTGATCACGCTGCCGCCGGACCGTCGGGGACTGCCGCTGGCCCTCACGGTCGGGCGGCTGCACCCCGTCAAGGGCATGGCGACCCTCGTCCAGGCCTGGACCGGCCACCCCGAGCTCGCCGAGCGATGCAACCTCCTCGTCATCGGCGGCGACCTCCGGAACCCGAGCCCGGACGAGCGAGAGCAGCTGTCCCGCATCGACGCCGCGGTGGCTCGGACCGACGGGCCTCGTGTCGGGCTCCTCCTGGCCGGTCATCGCCCCAACGCCACCGTCGCCACCTGGCTCGCGGCGGCGCGCTTCGGCCGGCCCGACCTGTGCGGTCCGGGCGGCGTCTACGTCTCGGCAAGCCTCAAGGAGGAGTTCGGCATCGCGATCCTCGAGGCGATGGCGTCCGGGCTGGTCGTGGTGGCGCCCTGGGAGGGTGGGCCGGCGACCTACGTCGAGGACGGTGTCACGGGCGTTCTCGCCGACACCCGCTCGCCGGCCGCCCTCGCTGCCGCCGTCGCCGCCGCGTTCGACCGGGCCGCCGCTCCTGGAGCCAGACGCCGGGCCGCGGGTGCCCAGCGGCTGGTCCGGGAGCGGTTCAGCGTCCACACCATGGCAGCGGCCCTCGCGGCGATCTACCAGGATGTCGCCTCGTGACGCTACTGGTCGTCAGCCCGGACTACGCGTCCCACCTCTACCCGCTCGCCACCCTGGCCACCGCCTGGCAGCAGGCCGGCGAGCGCGTCGTCGTGGCCACCGGTTCCGCCACCGACGAGATCGTGCGCGGGTTCGGCTTCGACCGGGAGCATCTCCAGCTCGGCCGAGGGTCCAACCCGGGGGTCATCCGGGCGGAGGACCAGCCCCGCGGCGAGGACGAGGCGCTGCGCGGCTTCTTCGACGCCACGCGGCGCGGCGCGGTCGAGACGCTCGCCTTCCAGGCGGCGGCCCGGGGTGACGACCTGCTCTGGGAACCGCTCCAGGTCGCGAAGGAGGTGGCCGCCGTCGTCGACCGGGTACGCCCGGACCACGTCCTCGTCGACCACCTGGCGTTCAGCGCCCGGCTGGCCCTCATGAGCGCGGGCGTCCGGCACGCGGACGTGGTCCTCGGGCACCCGTCAGCCCTGACCGTCGGTGCGGAGGTCTACGGCTACCCACCGGAGTGGCCGCGCTGCTTCCACCCCGACCCCGCCGCGCTGGCAAGCCTCCACACGCAGTGCATCCGGGTCCGGGACACCTTCACCGCCCGCTGGAACGACACGCTGCGCAGCCTCGACCCGTCGGCGGCCGCGAGCGACGACGCGTTCGCCGAGACCGGCGACGTGCTGATGCTCAACTACCCGGCGGAGCTCCAACCGCCCCAGCGCACCTCACTCCTGCCGCGGCACTCGTTCCTCGGCTCCGCGGTCCGCAGCGAGGCACCGGACGCCGAGGTCGACGCGTGGCTGGCCTCCGGCAGCGCACCCGTCGTCTACGTCAGCCTCGGGAGCTTCCTGTCCGTGCGCTCCGACGTGCTGGGCCGCATCGCCGCCGCGTTGAGCGGGCTCGACGTCCGGGTGGCGCTGGCCAGCGGATCCACCGCCGTGGCGGACCTCGGGCCGGTCCCCTCGTCCTGGCTGGTGCGGCGCGTGCTGCCCCAGGTGACGTTGCTGAGCCGGTCCGCGGTGATGGTGTCCCACGGCGGCAACAACAGCGTGACCGAGGCGTTGACGGCCGCCGTGCCGTCGCTCGTGCTGCCGCTGTCGACGGACCAGTTCGCCGCAGCGGCGGCGCTCGAGGCGGCGGGCTACGCCGAGGTCCTCGACCCCAACGCCGCGTCGCCCGAGCACATCCGCGACTCCGTGCTCCGGCTCCGGGGTCTCGGCGGCATACCTCGGACGCGACTGGACCAGCTGAGCGGCCGGCTCACGGCGACGCCGGGCCCGGTACGGGCTCGCCAGGCCCTGCTCTCCGCCACCGCGACGGTCAGTCGTTCATCGCCTTGATGATCGCCACGGCGAGACTGGCCCGGCCGGGCCCTTCCGCCGGGTCGGTGGCGTTGTCGACCTCGCGCACGATGGTCCAGGCCTTGGCCCGGTCCTCGGCGATGTCCGCGTGCTCGCAGACGATCTCGAGACGGCGGCGCAGGTTCCAGCGGACCGACGACCCGGTGCCGAGCTCGTCGGCCCGGTTCCACAGCGCCGGGGCGACCTCGAACGCCCGGTCGCCGGCGGTCGGCTTCGGGTCGATCGCCAGCCACGCCTGACGAGTACCGCGCAGCACGTTCTCGTAGTGCAGGTCGGTGTGCAGCAGCCACGCGTCGAGCTCGGGTCCGGTCACGAGCTCGGCCGCCAGCCGGCGACCCTGCTCGACGAACCGCCGGGGGAGCACGTCGAACGGTGCCGGCTTCGACAGCTGGCGGGCCGCATACGCCGTGAGTGTGGGGACCTGCGGCAGGGCCGGTGACCGCAGCTGCGCGAGGAGATCCCCGATCACCCCGCAAGCGGCGTCCGCAGGCAGCGAGCGCAGGTCGGTCGTCGCGTCGAGGCGTTCGAGCAGCAGCGCGAACCGGCGCGGGTCCGCGCGCAGCAGCCGGACCGAGCCGTGCCCGTCCCAGTGTCGGAGCCCGAGGTGCTCGGTGACCGCCTCGTGGTGCGGCCAGGTCACCTTGAGCACGGCCGGTCCGGTCGGCGAGGTGACCGGGACGGCCACCGCGCCGGCCCCCCAGCGGACCTCGCCGTCGGGGACGAGCGACCAGTCGGCCATCAGGTCGGTGAGCAGACCCGGGAGCCGCCGCAGCCACTCCGCGCCCGTGACCGCATACCAAGCGGTGGGGTCGACCTCGTCCGGTGGGTATGCGGCGACGCGGGCCCGGAAGCCCCGGGGGACCAGCTCCGTCACGGGTAGGCCTGGCCGGGGAACGGCACTGGCGCGACGCCCCAGGTGCGGCCGAGACGCTGGGCGTCGACGAGGAGCCGGACCAGGGTCGTCGTCGCCGTCGACCCCTCCGGCAGGGTCGCCAGCGGAGTCAGGCCACCGGCCACCAGCGTCGTCAGCACCTGGCCGGCCAGCCGGGACGCGACGTCCGGCGCCGTCACCGGGTAGGGGAGGGCGTAGCCGAGCGGCCCCACCGGGGCGGACGAGCCGGCCATCCCGGCCACCTCGGTCGCGCGGGAGTCCAGGTCGGTATGCGTGCCCTCGGCGACGGCGCGCTGGTCGCCTCCGGTCTGGGCGGCCACGACCTGGAAGGCGTAGGCGGCGGAGCGGGTGCCGTCCAGGAGCGGCACCGCGGCCGCGGGCGGCAGCGGGTCGGCCCTGGGCCAGCTCACGGTCGCTCCCAGCAGCTCCGCCGCCGCCCCGCACGAGGCGACGACGGAGGCGACGACGGCCCGGTTGGCGGCAGTGACGGTCGGGAGGGCGGGGAGCACCGCGGCGACGAGAGCGGTCTCGGCGGCAGCGACCTCCTGCGGGGTGGTCGACGGCGGTGCGCTGACCGCAGCCGTGGGGGCCGTCGTCGTCGGCGTCGAGGTGGCCGTCGGGCCGTCGATGACGTGGACCGGCACTCCGGCCGACGTCAGCCTGGAGCGTAGGACGTCGGCCTGGGTCTGGTGGATGGTCGCCAGTCGGCTGACGGTGTCGTTCGGGTTGGGGACCCGTCCGGCGGCCTGGGCGAGCGCTGTGGTGCGGCGGACGAGGTCGACCAGCACGGCCTCGTCCGGGACCGATTTTCGCTGAAGCAGGGGAAGTGTGGGAGCGTCGTCCTCCAGCCGGATGTCGCAGGCGGCGAGGAGCGGCGCGACCACGGTGGTCAGTGCGGCGGTCCGCAGCAGCTCGCGGCGCGTGGGCAGTGAGCCGCGCCTCGTTCCCTCCGCGGCCATGGCCCGATCATGACACGGAGCCCCGGATGGGGAGGGCCGCGACGAGCCGTCCTCGCTAGCATG
Source organism: Lapillicoccus sp. (assembly GCF_036559105.1). Lineage (GTDB taxonomy): Bacteria > Actinomycetota > Actinomycetes > Actinomycetales > Dermatophilaceae > Lapillicoccus. The sequence continues at coordinate 26,015 of NZ_DATBTV010000099.1, forward strand.
ACCAACGAGTCGAGAACAGGGGAGGTGGAACGTGGGCGAGGACATCGCTGCCGAGCTCGCTGCGCCTCTGACCGCCCTCTCCCTGGTCCCCGTCGAGGCGACCGTCACGACCGCCGGAACCCGACGGGTGCTGCGCGTGCTCGTGGACCGCGATGTCAGCCGGCTGGAGACCGCGGACGCCTCCAGCCCCGTCGACCCGCTCACCCTCGACGAGGTCGCCGACGCCACCCGCGTCGTGGGCGACCACCTCGACCGGCTCGACCTCATGGGCGAGCGTCCCTACACGCTGGAGGTCAGCTCACCGGGCGTCGGACGCCCGCTGACCGGGTATGCGGCCCTGCGGCGCAACGTCGGCCGGCTCGTCACGCTGACGGTCGACGACGGCACGGAGGTCACCGGGCGGGTGCTCGCCGTCACCCACGACGGCGTCACGGTCGAGACTCCGGCGACCCGCAAGCAGCCGGCGCAGCGCGAGACCGTGCCGGTGGCGAGGGTGCGGTCCGGTGCCGTGCAGGTGGAGTTCAACCGACCCAACGCCCATGGGGACCCGAGCGGTGGGGAGCCGGACTGATGGACATCGACGTCGCGGCCCTCCGGGCCCTGGAACGCGAGCGGGACATCAGCCTCGACGTGCTGATCCCCGCCATCGAGCAGGCGCTCCTCGTCGCCTACCACCGCACCGACGGCTCCTTCCGCATCGCCCGCGTCGAGCTGGACCGCAAGAGCGGTCACGTCATCGTGTGGGCCCGTGAGGAGGGCGAGCTGCTGCCCCCGACGGACGGCGATCGGCAGGAGCGCGCCGACCCCGGGCCGGAGTTCGACGACACCCCGGACGGGTTCGGCCGGGTGGCCGCCGCCACGGCGCGACAGGTCATCGTGCAGCGGCTGCGCGACCTCGAGGACGAGCAGATCCTCGGCGACTTCAAGGGCCGTGAAGGCGATGTCGTCTCGGGCGTCATCCAGCAGAGCTCCGACCCGCGCACCGTGCTCGTCGACTTCGGCACCGTCGAGGGCGTGCTGCCACTGGCCGAGCAGGTGCCCGGCGAGCGCTACCGGCACGGCGACCGGCTGCGCTGCTACGTCGTCAGCGTCAAACGGGGGCCCCGCGGACCGCAGATCGGGCTGTCCCGCACCCACCCGAACCTCGTTCGCACGCTGTTCCGCCTCGAGGTCCCGGAGATCGCCGACGGGACCGTCGAGATCGCGGCGCTGGCCCGTGAGGCCGGCCACCGCACCAAGATCGCCGTCCACGCGAAAGTCTCCGGGGTCAACGCCAAGGGCGCCTGCATCGGTCCGATGGGCGCCCGGGTACGCGCGGTGATGACCGAGCTGCACGGCGAGAAGATCGACATCGTCGACTACTCGCCGGACGCCGCGACCTTCGTGGCCGCAGCCCTGTCGCCGGCCCGGGTGCAGTCGGTCGAGATCGTCGACGCGCAGGCGAGGGCTGCGCGCGTCACCGTGCCGGACTACCAGCTGTCGCTCGCCATCGGCAAGGAGGCGCAGAACGTCCGCCTCGCCGCAAAGCTCACCGGCTGGCGGATCGACATCCGCCCCGACACCCCTGCCGACGACGGCCGCACGTCCTGAGCCCCGGGCATACCCGAACGTCGTCGCACGTTGAGTCGGTGGCCGGATCACCGGGCCGGAGCCGATCGGGGTAGACTTACTCGTGACCGACCGGTCTGGACTCCCTGTCTCGGTACCCGTACGCACATGCGTCGGATGTCGTCGCAGGGATAGCTGGTCGGCACTCCTGCGAGTGGTCGCGGTGAGGGAAGAGCCCGACAACGCCATGAACGGTGTCGTCGTGCTGGTCCCGGACCCGCGGCACCGACTACCGGGACGTGGCGCGTGGCTGCACCCGAGTACGACGTGTTTCGAGCAGGCGGTTCGCCGGAAGGCGTTCACCCGGGCCCTGCGGCTGCAGGCCGGGCCGGACGTCTCCCGCGTGGCGGACCACTTGGAGACCGCCGGACGCACCTCCATGACAACCCCGATCACCACCGATCACGACAGACCAACCGAAGGCGGGTCAGACGCTGATGAGCACTCGATGAGCACTCAGCAATGAGCAAGCCCCACAACCAGGTCTGACCCAAGGAATGTCCTTCCGGGTCGGACCACCCGAGAAGGAGAAACGTGGCCAAGGTCCGTGTCTATGAGCTCGCCAAAGAGCTCGGAGTCGAGAGCAAGACGCTCTTGACGTATCTCAAGGACAAGGGCGAGTTCGTCCGGTCGGCATCCTCGACCATCGAGCCCCCTGTCGTTCGCACCATCAAGGAGTCGTTCCCGGCCGAGCTGCGGGGAGCAGCCAACGGGAACGGCAACGGAAACGGCGCCCACACGGCCGTGAAGACGGCCGCCCCGTCGGCACCGGCGCCGTCCGCTCCCGCACCGTCCACTCCGGCGCCCGCTCCGGTCCGCGCCGAGACCCCGCCGCCGGCCCCCGCCACGGCCCCTGCGCACATCCAGGTGCCCGGCCAGGCCCCGGTCCAGCCGGCGGCCGCTGCCGCCCCGCCCGCTGCCGCCTCCGCAACTGCCGCGGCCCGGCCGTCCACCCCGGCGCCGGCTCCGGCCGCTCCGGGTCCGCGTCCCGCGGCTCCCGGCGTCGCCGCCCGTGAGACCAGCCGTCCGGGTGCTCCCGGTGGCGCCGGTGCGCCCGGTGGCGCCCCGCGTCCGGCCCCGCGTCCGGGCGGTCAGCCCCGGCCCGGCAACAACCCGTTCGCCCCGAGCCAGGGCATGGGCCGCCCGGCGGCCGCCCGCGAGGGCTCGTCGCGTCCGGGCAACAACCCCTTCGCCCCGAGCCAGGGGATGCCGCGTCCCCAGTCCCGTCCGGGAGGCCCCGGCGCCGCCGGTCCGCGTCCCGGCGGCACCGGTGTGGCCGGCCCGCGTCCGGGTGGTGCGCGTCCCAACCCCGGGATGATGCCCGACCGCGCCGCGATCGGCCGTCCCGGCACCCGTCCGGGTGGTCCCGGAGGTCGTCCGGGTGCGCCCGGTCGCCCCGGTGGTCCCGGCGGCGGTGGCGGCGGTGGCGGGTTCGGCGGTCGTCCCGGCGGCGGCGGTCGTCCGGGTGGCGGCGGCCGTGGCTCCGCGCCCGGTGCGTTCGGCCGCGGTGGTGGGCGTCCGGTTCGTGGACGCAAGTCCAAGCGGGCGAAGCGCCAGGAGTTCGAGCAGATGCAGGCCCCGACGATCGGTGGCGTGCAGGTTCCCCGTGGGGACGGCTCGCAGGTCGTGCGGATGCGCCGTGGCGCGTCGCTGACCGACTTCGCCGACAAGATCAACGCCAGCCCGGCGTCGCTCGTCACGGTCCTGTTCCACCTCGGTGAGATGGCCACCGCGACGCAGTCGCTCGACGAGGACACCTTCCGCCTCCTCGGTGCCGAGCTCGGCTTCCAGATCGAGGTCGTCTCCCCGGAGGACGAGGAGCGCGAGCTGCTCGAGCAGTTCAACATCGACCTCGACGCCGAACGCGAGGCCGAGGGCGACGACGACCTGGTGGCTCGCCCGCCGGTGGTCACCGTCATGGGTCACGTCGACCACGGCAAGACCAAGCTCCTCGACGCGATCCGGCAGGCGAAGGTGGCCGAGGGTGAGGCCGGTGGCATCACCCAGCACATCGGCGCCTACCAGGTCGCGACGCACCTGGAGGACCAGGAGCGACAGATCACCTTCATCGACACCCCGGGTCACGAGGCGTTCACCGCCATGCGAGCCCGTGGTGCCAAGGTCACCGACATCGCGATCCTCGTGGTGGCGGCGGACGACGGTGTGATGCCGCAGACGATCGAGGCGCTGAACCACGCCCAGGCGGCCGACGTGCCGATTGTCGTGGCGGTCAACAAGATCGACAAGGAGGGAGCGAACCCCGACAAGGTCCGCCAGCAGCTCACCGAGTACAACCTCGTGGCCGAGGAGTACGGCGGCGAGACGATGTTCGTCAACGTGTCCGCCCGGACCGGCGAGAACATCGACGCCCTCCTGGAGGCGGTGCTCCTCACCGCCGACGCGGCGCTCGACCTGCGGGCCAACCCCAATAAGGACGCGCGTGGTGTCGCGATCGAGACCCACCTCGACAAGGGCCGTGGCCCGGTGGCGACGGTGCTCGTCCAGTCCGGCACGCTGCACGTCGGCGACGCGATCGTCGCGGGGTCCGGCTACGGCCGCGTCCGCGCGATGCTCGACGAGCACGGCAACACGGTCTCGGAGGCGACTCCGTCTCGGCCGGTGCTCGTCCTCGGGCTGACCTCGGTGCCCGGCGCCGGCGACACGTTCCTCGTGGCGCCCGACGACCGCACCGCGCGTCAGATCGCGGAGCGCAAGGAGGCCGCCTCTCGGGCTGCCTCGCTCGCCAAGGCGCGCAAGCGGATCTCGCTCGAGGACCTCAACGAGGCGCTCGCCCAGGGCAAGGTCGACACCCTCAACCTCATCCTCAAGGGTGACGCGTCGGGTTCGGTCGAAGCGCTGGAGGACGCTCTGCTCCAGATCGACGTGGGCGACGAGGTCGACCTACGGATCATCGACCGGGGTGTCGGCGCGATCACGCTGAACAACATCAACCTCGCCGTGGCGTCGGACGCGATCATCATCGGGTTCAACGTCCGGGCCGAGGGCCAGAACGCCGACGTCGCCGACCGCGAGGGCGTGGAGATCCGGTACTACTCGGTGATCTACCAGGCCATCGAGGAGATCGAGGCAGCGCTCAAGGGCATGCTCAAGCCGGAGTTCGAGGAGGTTCGCCTCGGTGAGGCGGAGATCCGCGAGATCTTCCGGTCGAGCAAGTTCGGCAACATCGCCGGGTCGATCGTCCGGAACGGGGAGATCCGCCGCGGCGGTCGCGCTCGGATCCTGCGCGACGGCACGGTCATCGGTGAGAGCCTCGAGATCGCCGGGCTGCGCCGGTTCAAGGACGACGTCACCGAAGTCCGCGAGGGCTTCGAGTGCGGCATCAACCTGGGCTCGTTCAACGATCTCCAGATCGGCGACACGATCCAGATGTTCGAGATGCGCGAGAAGCCGAGAGCGTAGTCGTCTCACCTTGGTCGGTGCCTGGCTCACAGGCACCGACCAAGGCTGGTCTTCGGGCTCACCGCTTGTCATCGGACGCCGCTCCCTCACCTCTGGAGGACAACATCACATGGCCGACCCTGCCCGCGCCCGAAAGGTCGCCGACCGCATCAAGGTGGTCGTCGCCGAGACCCTCGAGCACCGCGTCAAGGACGAGCGGCTCGGCTTCACGACGATCACCGACGTCCGAGTGACCGGTGACCTCCAGAACGCGACGATCTTCTACACCGCTTACGGGTCGGACGACGACCGCGCCGCCTCGGCGGCCGCCCTGGAGTCGGCCAAGGGCAAGCTGCGCACCGCCGTCGGCAAAGCGCTCGGCATCCGGCTGACGCCGTCGCTGGAGTTCATCCCGGACGCGCTCCCCGAGGGGGCCGCGCACCTCGAGGACGTCCTCGTCGCGACGCGCGCCGCCGACGCGGAGCTGGCCCGCTCCCGCCAGGGAGCCGTCTACGCCGGCGACGCCGACCCGTACAAGAAGCCCAGTGACTCCGACGACGACCCGGAGCCGGATGACGACGACGCCTGAGGGCCGGTCCGAGGGTCTCCTCCTCGTCGACAAGCCGTCCGGCTGGACCTCGCACGACGTCGTCGCCCGGGTTCGCCGCATCTGCGGCACCCGTCGCGTGGGCCACGCCGGCACGCTGGACCCCATGGCCACCGGCGTCCTGGTCCTCGGGGTCGGCCGGGCCACCAAGCTGCTCACCTTCCTCGTCGGCTGCGACAAGGGGTATGCGGCGACGGTCCGCCTCGGCGAGTCGACGGTCACCGACGACGCCGAGGGCGACGTGGTGGCGTCGGCCGACGCCAGCGAGGTCTCCCGGGCCGCCATCGACGCGGCCGTCGCGGGGCTGACCGGCGCGATCCAGCAGGTTCCGTCCTCGGTCAGCGCGATCAAGATCGACGGTCAGCGGTCGTACGCGCGGGTGCGCTCGGGCGAGGACGTCACGCTGGCTGCGCGACCGGTGACGGTCAGCCGGTTCGCCGTGCTCGACGTGCGGCCGGCCGGCACCTGCCTCGACGTCGACATCGAGGTCGAGGTGTCGTCGGGGACCTACGTCCGGGCCCTGGCCCGCGACCTGGGCTCGGCTCTCGGCGTCGGCGGTCACCTCACCGCGCTGCGCCGGACCCGGGTGGGCCGCTACGCGATCGACGACGCGGTACCTCTGGAGAGCCTTGAGCCCGGCGGACCGGTGCCACTGGTGGCCATGGGCGCCGCGGCTCGGGCGCAGTTCGCCCTGCACGAGCTGACCACCGAGGAGGCCACGGCGGTCGGCCACGGCAGACGTATACCGACCGCCGGCGAGGGCGAGCCCGTGGTCGCAGCCCTCGGACCCGACGGGTCACTCGTCGCCATGCTCGACGAGTCCGGCCCCGAGGCGCGGCCGATCGTCGTCTTCGCGCCCGGCTGACCTACCGGGGCTTCCGGGCGACCAGCAGGTCGCGGTGGATGCCCGCGTCCACGCGATGGGCGAAACCCCGGTACGGCCCGTCGTCACAGACCTCCAGGCCGGCGCGGCCACACCGGGCCACAAGATCGGCGCGGCTGAGACCGTGGGTGTTCCAGGCGATCCCGACCGCACCGCCGGGGCGCAGCACCGAGACCCACACGGGCAGGGCGTCCGCGAGCAGGTCCGCCGGGCTGCGGTCCCGCCCGCCTCGCACCCCGCGGCTGCCGTGCGCGACGCCGTACGGGGCGTCCGTGACGACGACGTCGACACGGCGGCGCTGGAGCAGCTCCGCCGTCGCCAGGGTGTCGGCCGCAAACAGGACCAGCGACTGCGGGTCATCGCGGCCGATCTCCGCCTCGAGCAGGTCGCCGAGCCGCCGTCCGTCGCGGCGCAGCGGCGTGAGTCCGATGCGGTGCTTCAGGCGCTTGCGGCGCAGCCAGGTGGTGAGGAACGCCGAGTAAGCCTCGACCTCGCGCCGCTCGACCTCCACACCGACGGCGTCGTGGCCGAGGGTCAGCGCCCAGCTGAGCGTCGTCCCCCGACCGGCCAGCGGGTCGAGCACGGTCCGGCGGGCCCGGTCCGGCAGGTCGGTCGAGGCGAGTGTGACGTTGAGCAGGACCCGGGTCAGCTGCTCGTTGGTCTTGCCCGGGTACTTGGGGATGGTGAGCAGGTCGTCGTCGAACCGTTCGCCGCCCCGCGCCTCGACCGGCCGCAGGAGGTCGCCCTCGCGCTCGAACACGGCGAAGGTCGCGGCCAGGCCGCCGAGGATGCGTGGGTCGACCGCGTCGGCCAGCTCCACCGCGAGGTAGGGCACCCCGGCCACCGTCGTCGGCGACGCGCCGACAACACCACCGAGATGGACCGCCGACACGACGATCTCGGCCTCGGCCGCCGTGATGGCGGGCGCGTCACCCGCGTACACCCGGTTGCTCGAGGGCGCGAGCAGGACGAGGTACTCCGGCACGCGCCAACCCTAGAGTCTGCTCGACCGGGCGCCTTCTAGAGTGTCCCCCGTGCACGTCTGGAACGGCCTCGCGGAGGTCCCTGCCGACCTCGGTCGTTCCGTCGTTACCCTCGGCAACTTCGACGGGGTGCACCGTGGGCACCGTGCGGTCCTCGGGCAGCTGGTGGAGCAGGCGACCTCGCGCGACGCGACCTCGGTCGCGGTGACCTTCGAGCCGCACCCGCTGGCCGTGCTCTTCCCCGAGCGCGCCCCGACACCCCTCACCTCACTGGCGCAGCGGCTGGACCTGCTGGCGGGGTCCGGCCTCGACGCGGTGCTGGTCATGGAGTTCACCGTCGAGTTCGCCCGCCTCACCCCCGTGGAGTTCGTTGAGCAGGTCTTCGTGGACGCTCTCCACGCCGGCGCGGTCATCGTCGGCGAGGACACCCGGTTCGGCTGGAAGAACTCCGGCAACGTCGACACCCTGCGCGAGCTCGGTGCCACGCACGACTTCGACGTCATCGTCCTCGCCGACCTCGGCGACGGAGAGCGCTGGTCCTCGACGATGGCGCGTGCGCAGCTCGCGGACGGCGACGTCGAGGGCGCCGCTGTCGTGCTCGGCCGGCCGCCCAGCGTCTGCGGCACGGTCGTCCACGGCGACCACCGCGGGCGCGAGCTCGGCTTCCCGACCGCGAACCTCGGGCCCGTCGTCGAGGGTCTGGTCCCTGCCGACGGCGTGTACGCGGGGTGGCTGGTGCGCCTCGACCTCCCGGAGGACGACTCGGTCGACCGGCTGCTCCCGTGCGCCGTCTCGATCGGGACGAACCCCACCTTCGACGGCCACGAGCGCCGGGTCGAGGGGTACGTCCTGGACCGCACCGACCTCGACCTCTACGGCGAGCGCATCTGCTACGAGCTGGTCCGGCGGCTGCGGCCGACGCTGAAGTACGAGGGGATCGAGCCGTTGGTGCGCCAGATGAACCTCGACGTCGCCCAGTGCCGGGAGATCCTCAGCACCATCGTCCCGTCCTGACCTCGGCTCGGATCGGCTCGGTACGGGTCCGGTGAGCGTCCTCGGGGGAGCCGACCGCCGGACCTTGTGGGCGCGGACCGACTGGGGCATCGTCATCGCCGGCCTGGGGCTGTCCGGGGTCGGTGCGCTGCTCGTGTGGTCGGCGACGCGGCATACCTCGGGTTCGCAGTACCTGCTCAAGACGCTCGTCAACCTCGGCGTCGGGCTGGTCTGCTTCGCCCTCGTCACCCGGATCGACCACCGGACGCTGCGGGCCTGGGCGCCGTGGGTCTACCTCGTGTCGCTGGTCGGGCTGCTCCTCGTGCTGAGCCCCGTCGGGTCGACCGTGAACGGGTCGCGTTCGTGGATCCAGCTGCCGGGTGGGTTCTCGGTGCAGCCGTCGGAGTTCGTCAAGGTGGCACTCTGCGTCGGCCTCGCGATGATCCTCGCGGAGCGGAGGGACCGCGACCAGCGGCCCTCCGCTCGAGACCTCCTGCTGGCCGGAGTCGTGACCCTCGTGCCGGTCGGTCTGGTCCTGCTGCAGCCCGACCTGGGGTCGGCGCTGGTCCTCGTGGCGATGGCGTTCGGGGTCATCGCGGTGGCCGGCGCGCCCAAGTCGCTGCTGCTGGCCGTGGGCGCGATCGGGGTCGTCGGCGTTGCGGCGATGTTCACGACGCGGGTGCTGAGCGCCTACCAGCGCGCTCGGCTGACGGCCTTCCTCGACCCCTCCGCGGATCCGGAGGGCATCGGCTACCAGACTCGGCAGGTGCGGATCGCGATCGGCCAGGGCGGGTGGTTGGGTCGGGGGCTGTTCCAGGGGCCGCAGACGCAGAGCGGCGCGATCCCGTTCCAGCAGACCGACTTCGTGTTCTCGGTGGCGGGGGAGGAGTGGGGGTTCCTGGGCGCCGCGGGGGTGGTCGTGCTGGTGGTGTTCCTCATCCTGCGAACCCTGCTGGTGGGGTCCCGCAGCGACCCGTTCGGGCAGCTGGTCTGCGTGGGCGTCGCGGTCTGGTTCGCGGTGCAGGCGTTCGAGAACATCGGGATGAACCTGGGGATCATGCCGGTCACCGGCCTCCCGCTGCCGTTCCTCTCCTACGGCGGCTCCTCGATGTTCGCCGCGTGGCTCGCGCTCGGCCTGGTCAACAACGTCCACCTGGCCGGGACGGCCCACCGCCGATGAGGTCTGCGGCGGCATGCGGGTTGCTTCAGGTCTGGAGGCCGAGACCGGGCGCCATCTCGACGAGGGTGTCGCGCAGGTACCGGATCGTCGGACTGGAACCCATGCTCCGGCGCCACGCCAGCGAGACCTCACGGGTGGGCACCGGGTCCCGAACCGGCAGCACCCGGACCGAGTCCGGCAGCGGCTCCCGACCGAGCCGTGGGATCAGCGACACCGCCGCCCCGTGGCTCACCAGGGCGATGTGCGAGCTCCACTCGGCCGCCCAGAACGAGACGCGCGGCGGACCGCCGACCGGGCCGAACAGCCGGGTCAGCCACTCGTGACAGACACTCCCGACGGGGGCCGACGCGAACACCTCGCCCACGAGGTCCGCCGGCGTGACCGACGTCTGCCGGGCCAGCCGGTGACCGAACGGCACGAGGATGTCGGCCACGTCGACCCCTATCGTGGCCAGCTCGACGTGCTCGGGATGGGCCAGGCGTGTGTCGCCCCACTGGTGGACCAGCGCCGCGTCGACCTGGCCGGACGCGACCGCCTCCATCCCGAGCGGCGGGTCCAGCTCGACGAGGCTGAGCTGGAGGTCGTACCCGTCCGCCGCCACGAGCGACAGCGCGGGTGCCACCAGCCCGCGTACCGCCGTCGAGAACGCGGCGAGCCGCAGCCGGCCGCCGACGACCGAGCCGGCCGAGTAGAGGTCCGACTCGATCTGCTCCATCCGGTCCAGCAGGTCGGCGCCCTGGTCGGCCAGCCGCTCGCCGTGGTCGGTCAGCAGGACCCCCCGGCCGTACCGCTCCAGCACCGCTGACCCGGTCTGCCGCTCCAGCTTCTTGATCTGCTGCGACACCGCCGACGGCGTGAAGCCGAGGACCTCGGCGGCCGCGACCACCGAGCCGTGCGACCGGACCGCCCGGAGCGACTGGAGTGCCACGAGATCAATCATGCAGCGATGCTACATCGTGAGATGCATGATTATTCGCTGGTACTTCACGGTTGTCGGGGCCAACATGGGTCCATGACGCCGCGCCACGCCCTCGCCGCCATCGCGGTCGCGGTCATCTGGGGCGCGAACTTCGTCGTCATCGACGCCGGCCTGCACGACATGCCACCGTTGACCTTCGTCGCGCTGCGCTTCGTGGCCGTCCTCGTGCCGGCGATCTTCTTCGTGAAGAAGCCCGACGCTCGATGGCGTGACATCCTGCTCATCGGCCTGTTCCTCAGCCTGGGTCAGTTCGGCCTGCTCTACCTGTCGCTGGACCTCGGGATGCCGCCCGGCCTGGCCTCGCTCGTCGTCCAGGTGCAGGTCATCTTCACCGTCGTCATCGCGGCCCTCGCCCTCCACGAACGCCCGACCAGGCGCCAGCAGCTCGGCGTCCTCATCGGGCTGGTCGGTCTCACCGTGGTGGCGCTGGGGCGCACGGCCGAGACCCCGCTGCTCGCGCTGATGCTCTGCCTCGCCGGCGCCCTGTCCTGGGCGACGGGCAACGTCGTCACCCGCCGGGTCGGCACCTCGTCCGGTCTCTCGATGACGGTCTGGTCCGGCCTCATCGTCCCCGTGCCGCTGTTCGCCCTTTCCCTGCTCGTCGACGGCCCGGAGGCGGTCGCCAACGGTCTCCGCCACATCGACTGGGTGACGATCGGCTCGACGCTCTACACCGCATACCTCTGCTCGTTGTTCGGGTACGGCGTCTGGAACAGCCTGCTGGTGCGATACCCCACCGCCGTGGTGGTGCCCTTCACGCTGCTGGTGCCGGTCAGCGGCATCGCGACGGCATGGGTCTTCCGCGGCGAGCGTCCCACCCTCGGCACGGTGATCGGCGGACTGCTGCTCCTCCTCGGCGTCCTCGTCACCGCGGTCTCCCGGCGTCGCCGCCCTCGCCCGGAGCGTGACGGTCTGGTGTCGAATCCGGGCGAGGTATTCACCCGCTGAGAGCCTGCTGACAGGATCTTCGGACCGCGTCGGGACGTTCCGACGCCTGGGATGCTCGAGGAGCCCGGGATGGGAGCACAGGCCGTTGCGGACGAGGTCGTCCGACGTGACGTCATCGACACCCGCGCACCGAGCATCGCGCACCTCTTCCGCCAGCGGGTCGCGGCGTCGGGGTCACGCGAGGCGCTCCAGTACCTTGTCCCCGACACCGGTACCGAGAGCGGGGAGCGGCTCGAACGGCTGACCTGGGACCAGACCCGCGAGCGGGCCGACCTGTGGGCCGCCGGCCTCGTGGCTCTGGGTGTCGGCCTCGAGGACCGCGTGGCCATCGCCTCGACCACCCGCGTGGAGTGGGTCCTCGCCGACCTCGCCATCATGACCGCCGGCGCCGCGACGACGACGATCTACCCGACCATGCTCGACGCCGACGTGGCCTTCATCGTCGCCGACTCCGGCAGCAAGGTCGTCTTCGCCGAGAACGCGGCGCAGGTCCAGAAGCTGCGCGACCACCGCGACGAGCTGCCCGAGCTGCTCCGCGTCGTCACCTTCGACGGCAGCGCGGACGACGACGTGGACGGGACGGACGGCTGGGTCATCACCGCCGACCGCCTGGCTGAGCTGGGCGGCCAGCGACTGGCCGACGAGCCGACCGTGCTCGACGAGCGCATCGAGGCCCTCACCCCCGAGCACCTCGCCGTCGTCATCTACACGTCGGGCACCACCGGCCGGCCCAAGGGCGTGCTGCTCACCCACGACGCCCTCGTCTACGAGGGCGCCGGCGTCGACTCGGTCTCGCTCCTCAACGAGGACGACCTCCAGTTCCTCTGGCTGCCGCTCTCGCACGTGTTCGGGAAGATCCTGCTGATCCTGCCGCTCCAGATCGGCTTCTCCACCGCGGTCGACGGGCGGATCGACCGGATCGTCGACAACCTCGCGGTCTTCAAGCCGACCTTCATGGGCGCCGCGCCGCGCATCTTCGAGAAGGCGTACGCCCGGATCAGCATGATGTTCGCCCACGAGACCGGCGTGAAGAAGACCCTCGTCGACTGGGCGCTCGGGGTCGGCGGGCAGGTGGCGGCGATGCGCGAGCAGGGCGAGCAGCCCTCCGGCCTGCTGTCGGTCCAGCACACGCTGGCCGACCGGCTGGTCCTGTCCAAGGTGCGCGAGCGCTTCGGGGGACGCGTCAAGTTCTTCATCTCCGGGTCGGCCGCCCTCAACCCCGACGTCGCCCGCTGGTTCTCCTCGGTGGGGCTGCTGATCATCGAGGGCTACGGCCTCACCGAGACCAGCGCCGCCACCTGCGTGAACCGGCCCCGGCTCGGTCGCTACATCTTCGGCTCCGTCGGCTGGCCACTACCGGGGACGCAGGTCCGTACCGCGGACGACGGTGAGCTCCTCGTCAAGGGCCCCGGCGTCATGCGCGGGTACCACAACCGCCCGGACGCCACGGCCGAGGTGTTCACCGAGGACGGCTGGTTCCACACCGGCGACATCGGCACGGTCGACGAGCGCGGCTTCGTCAAGATCACCGACCGCAAGAAGGACCTGTTCAAGACCTCAGGCGGGAAGTACGTCGCGCCGTCCGTCATCGAGACGATGTTCAAGGGGATCTGCCCCTACGTCAGCCAGTTCGTCGTCATCGGGGAGGGCCGCAACTACGCCTCGGCGCTCATCACGCTCGACCCGGACGCCGTCACCCAGTGGGCCGCGGCGAACGGCATGGCCGGCCAGGAGTATGCCGACGTCGTCACCTCCGACGCCGCGCAGGCGATGGTCCAGGGCTACGTCGACGAGCTCAACGACGGCCTCAACCGCTGGGAGACGATCAAGCGGTTCACCATCCTCGACCGCGACCTCACCGTCGACGAGGGTGAGCTCACCCCCAGCCTGAAGCTGCGCCGCAAGATCGTCGTGGAGCGGTACGGGTCGGAGATCGACCTGCTGTACCGCTGAGGCGCGAACCCGCATACCCGGTCCGACGTTCGGTCACCCTTCCGCCGGGCTCCGGTGGTTGAGGGTCGCAACCCGGTATGCGTGTTGCACACTTTCCCCGTGACGGCGGTGGTGAGGGTCGGGGACCTCAAGGTGAGCTTCGGCTCGGTGGTCGCCGTCGCCGGAGTGTCCTTCGAGGTTCGGGCCGGTGCCGCGACGGCGCTCCTGGGCCGTAACGGCGCCGGCAAGTCGACCACCATGCGGGTCCTCGCCGGCGTCGTCCCGGCGTCCAGCGGGCTGGCCGAGGTGGCCGGCATCGACGTCGCCGCCGACCCCCTGGAGGCCAAGCGCCGGATCGGCTACTGCCCCGACGTGGGCGGCCTCATCCCGCGGGCCACGCCCTGGGAGCACCTGCAGCTGAGCGCCCGGCTGCGCGGGCTGCGGGACTGGGAACCGCGGGCGCGGCAGCTGCTCGACCAGTTCGACCTCGGCGGTGAGGCCCACCGGGTCACCGCGGGGTTCAGCCACGGGATGGGGCGCCGCATGTCGGTCGCGCTGGCCGTCTTCCACCAGCCGCCGGTCCTGCTGCTCGACGAGCCGTTCGACGGGGTCGACCCGACCGGCGTGGACGCCACGCTGGAGGCGGTGGCCGACGCCCGCGCCCGTGGCGCCGCCGTGATCCTCTCGACGCACCTGCGCGACCTCGCGGTGCAGGCCTGCGACCACGCGGTCGTCCTGCGGGGCGGCCTCGCCGTGGCCAGCGTCGAGGCTCACGAGATGGCCGGCGAGGGAGGCGCGCGTGCCTACCGGGCGCTCCTCGGCTGACGTCGGTCGGCATCCCGGGCCGGCAACGTCCCTCCGCCTGTTGCTCGGGCTGCGCGCCCGCGGCCTGCGCACGCCCGCGCGAGTCGCCGTGGTGGTCGGCGTCGCCCTGCTCGTCGCGGTCACCGTCGTGTCGGTCACCCTCCCGTCGCAGGTCGGGCTCGCCCCGGAGCTGGTCGAGGCGATGCGTCGGTACCTCCCGGTCGGCTTCCTGGCCTTCGTCGTGACGACGGCGACGGCGGTCCTGTTCGGCGGCGGCGGCCGCGAGGCGATCGCCGCGGACCAGGTCGTCGCCTACCCGCTCGGGCCGACGACCGACCACCTGGCCGGACTCGTGCTCGCCCCGCTCAACCTGGCCTGGCTGATTCAGGCCTGGTCCCTGCTGGCCGCCGTCGCGGTGCTCACCCGCGGCGGTCACACCTGGGCTGCCGTCGTGCCCGTCCTGCTCTGGCTGGTGGCGGTGACCGTCGCCGTCCAGTGGCTGTCGTGGGTCGTGGAGTACGTGCGCCGTGGGCCGCGGGGGGAGCTGGTGGTGCGAACCACCGCCGTGTTCGCAGGTCTGGCGATCGTTGTCGTCGTCGCCACCGGCCACCTGCTCGACGCCGCCCGCTGGACACCCGCCGCGTGGGCGTCGTCGCTGCCGGCCATGGGCGCCGCGGGGGACTGGCTGAACTGGCTGTTCGGCTGTCTCGTCCTGACGGCGGTCGCCCTGGGCGCGGCGATCCTCGGCGTCGGTGCCGCCCGCATGACCTGGACGCGTCCGGCCACGACGCAGGCCCGGGTCGAGACCCGGCGGTATGCGATCCGCGCCTTCCCGCGAGGCGACCTGCAGGCGCTCGTCGCGATCGACCGCGCCAGTGTGTGGCGGTCAGCACCGTTGCGCCGGGGGCTGGTCCTGCTGAGCCTGCTGCCGGTCGTGGTCGCCTTCGCGGGCCGGCTGGACTGGCTGATGGTCCCGGTTCTCCCGGGCCTCGTCGCGTCGGGTGGCGCGCTGCTGTTCGGTGTCAACGCCTGGGCCCTCGACGCGCGCGGCGCGGTCTGGCGCGAGAGCCTGCCGGTGGCTCCGCGTACCGTGCTCGTCGCGCGGGCGTGGGTGCTCGTGGAGGTCCTCACGGTGGCGTCGGTGGCGACCCTGCTCATCTGCGGCTGGCGAGCGGGGCAACCCACTGCCGCCGAGCTGAGCGCAGCCGTCTGCGCCACCCTGACCATCGCCCTGCGGACCGTCGCGTCGGGCCTTCGCTGGTCGGTGCGTCGGCCGTTCAGCGTCGACCTGCGCAGCGTCCGGGCCACGCCGGCGCCACCGCTGGTGATGGTCGCCTACTCGGCCCGGCTCGCCGTGGCGGCGACGCTCACCGGTCTGGTGTTCTCCGTGGTGGGACGGCTGTTTCCCTGGTGGTACTGCGTGGTCCTCGCCGTGGTGCTGTGCGCGACCTCGGTGTTCAGCCTGTGGTGGACGGGGCGGCTCTGGGAGCGGCCCTCGGTGCGCTCCCGGGTGGTCGAGACCGTGGCCAGCGTCTGACCGACGATTCGGGGCTGGAGCGGCCGCGCTCCTAAACTGGACCGATGCCGACCACCACGACCCGCGGGGCCTCGATCTGGCCCACCCTCGAGCCGCTGCTCGAGCGGGTCGGTAAACCCATCCAGTACGTCGGCGGCGAGCTGAACTCGACGACCAAGGACTGGAACTGCGGCGGCTTCGGTCCCTCCGGGGACGAGCTGACGGTGCGCTGGGCGCTGATGTACCCCGACGCCTACGAGGTGGGCGTTCCCAACCAGGGCGTCATGATCCTTTACGAGGTCCTCAACGAGCGGCCGGACGCCCTCGCCGAGCGGACGTATGCGGTCTGGCCCGACCTCGAGGCGCTGATGCGGGAGTCGGGCGTGCCGCAGTTCACCGTCGACAGCCACCGTGCGCTGGGCGACTTCGACGTGCTCGGCGTCTCGTTCTCCACCGAGCTGGGCTACACCAACCTGCTCACCGCGCTCGACCTCGCGGGGATGCCGCTGCACGCGGCCGACCGCTCCGAGGACGACCCGCTGGTCATCGCCGGTGGGCACGCCGCGTTCAACCCGGAGCCGATCGCCGACTTCATCGACGCCGCCGTGATCGGCGACGGCGAGCAGGCCGTGCTGACGATCACCGACATCGTCACGGACTGGAAGGCGTCGGGCCGGCCGGGCGGGCGGCACGAGCTGCTGCTCCGGCTGGCCCGCACGGGTGGCGTCTACGTGCCGGCGTTCTACGAGGTGTCGTACCTCGCCGACGGCCGGATCCAGCGGGTCGCCCCGCGGGCCGGGCTGCCCGGCGTGCCGTGGCGGGTCTCCAAGCACACCGTCATGGACCTCGACGCATGGCCGTACCCGAAGCAGCCTCTCGTCCCGCTGGCCGAGTCGGTGCACGAGCGGATGTCGGTCGAGATCTTCCGGGGCTGCACGCGCGGCTGCCGGTTCTGCCAGGCGGGCATGATCACGAGACCGGTGCGCGAGCGGTCGATCACCGGCATCGGCGAGATGGTCGAACGTGGTCTGGCGACAACGGGATTCGAAGAGGTGGGCCTGCTGTCGCTGTCGTCGGCCGACCACTCCGAGATCGCCGACATCACCAAGGGGCTGGCCGATCGCTACGAGGGCACCCAGACCGGGCTGTCGCTGCCGTCGACCCGTGTCGACGCGTTCAACATCGACCTCGCCAACGAGCTCACGCGGAACGGGCGGCGGTCGGGTCTGACGTTCGCGCCCGAGGGCGGTTCCGAGCGGATCCGCAAGGTCATCAACAAGATGGTGACCGAGGAGGATCTCATCGCGACGGTCAGCGCGGCCTACGGCGCGGGCTGGCGGCAGGTGAAGCTCTACTTCATGTGCGGGCTGCCCACCGAGACCGACGAGGACGTGCTCCAGATCGCCGACCTCGCGAAGCGGGTCATCGAGACCGGGCGGCGCGTGTCGGGGCGGCGCGACATCCGGTGCACCGTGTCGATCGGCGGGTTCGTCCCCAAGCCGCACACGCCGTTCCAGTGGGTCGCGCAACTGGGGGCGGAGGAGACCGACGCCCGGCTGGCCAAGCTGCGCGGCGCGATCCGCAGCGACCGCCGGTATGCGTCGGCCATCGGCTTCCGCTACCACGACGGCCAGCCCGGGATCGTCGAGGGCCTGCTGTCCCGGGGCGACCGCCGCGTCGGCAAGATCATCGAGGCCGTGTGGCGCGACGGTGGCCGGTTCGACGGCTGGAGCGAGCACTTCTCCTACGAGCGCTGGATGCGGTGCGCTGGGCAGGCGCTGGCGGAAGGGCCGGTGGACGTCGCCTGGTACACCACCCGTGACCGTGACCAGTCCGAGGTGCTGCCCTGGGATCACCTCGACTCCGGCCTCGACAAGGAGTGGCTCTGGGAGGACTGGCAGGACGCCCTGGACGAGACCGAGGTGGACGACTGCCGGTGGACGCCGTGCTTCGACTGCGGGGTGTGCCCGCAGATGGGCACCGACATCGAGGTCGGTCCGACGGGCAAGACCCTGCTGCCGCTCACCGTGCTCGGCGCCGGCCGAGCGGCGCTGGCCGAGACGCACTGAGTCGAAGGCGCGCACCTGCTCACCGCGTGTGCGCACACCTCCGGGTCGACGCGCAGACCGTGCGCGGTATGCGCGCTGACCACAACGTCTGCGCAGACGTTGCGCCAGGCGTCAGGTGCCGGCGTACTCGATCACGCCCACGAGGTTGCCGGACGGATCGGTCAGGAAGGCCAGGTCGCCGACCGACGGGATCGTCGCGCGCTCCATGACCACTGCGCCACCCAGCTCCCCGACGCGAGCGAGGACATCACCCAGGTGGTCGACCTCGACGGTCACCTCCGGACCGTTGGTGCGGACGCCCGGCAGCAGCTCGCGCCGCGTCTGGACGGCCGCGACGAACTCGGCGGCCGGCGGCAGGACGGTCCGCACGAAGCCCGGGTAGTACGGCTCGAACCGCCACTCGAACAGTCCCTCGTAGAACGCCCGCGTGGCGTCCTCGTCGTCGGTGTTGAAGGCGACGTGCGCGACCCGACCCGGCATCGGCGCAGTGTGTCACCCCGACGTGGGAACGGCCACCGAACGCGGTGTCGGAGTGCGCCGCAACCGCTGCGCGATCGGCACCCCGGGTCGGGCTCCGCTGTCACCTGCGCCCGGCCGGTCAGAGCGGGTGGCCCACGTGGGCCAGGGCCTGACGCAGCAGCACCCCGTGGCCGCCGTCCATCTCGCCGAGCGCGGCGAGCGCGGCGGCCTCGTCAGGGGTGACCCACGCCAGGTCGAGCGCGTTCTGCTGCGGCGAGCAGTCGCCCATCACCGGCACCACGAAGGCCAGCGCCACCGCGTGCTGCCGAGGGTCGTGGAACGGCGTCACGCCCGGCGTCGGGAAGTACTCCGCCACCGTGAACGGCTGCGGCGACAGCGGGATCCGCGGCATCGACAGGGGACCGAGGTCCTTCTCCACGTGCCGGATCAGCGCGTCCCGGATCCGCTCGTGGTAGAGCACCCGCCCCGAGACGAGCTCCCGGTCGATCGTTCCCTCGGACGACGCCCTCAGCAGCAGCCCGATGGTCGTGACGACACCTCGTTCGTCGACCCGGACCGGAACCACCGACACGTAGACGATCGGCAGCCGTTCTCGGGCGTCCCGCAGCTGTTCGCGGGTCAGCCAACCGGCCGAGGTCTCCGTCTCGCTCATGGCACGGTTCTACCAGCAGGGCGCACCTCGGTCAGAGGACCTTTCCGGGGTTCATGATCCCGAGCGGGTCGAACACCGCCTTGACCGCCCGCTGTCGGGTCATCTCGGCCTCGCCCAGCTCCAGGGGGAGCCACCTGGCCTTGAGCGACCCGACACCGTGCTCGCCGGTGATGGTGCCGCCCATGGCGAGCGCCTCCCGGAGCAGGCCGTCGAACGCCGCCTCCGCTCGTCGGCGGCTGTCGGGGTCGTCCAGGCGGAAGAAGAAGCAGGGATGCAGGTTCCCGTCGCCCCCGTGCCCGGACAGCGTGACGTCGACGCCGTGCTCCGCGCCGAGCCGGTGTCCCGCCCGGATGAGGTCGGCCAGCCGCCGGATCGGCACGCAGACGTCCTCGGTGAAGTGCGGACCCTTGAGCTCCTGGGCCGCGTGCAGCGCGCGCCGGCCCGCCATCAGCGCGTCCGCCTCCTGCGGGTCGTCGGCCACGGCGACGTCCAGCGCCCCCGCGTCGGCGAGCACCGACGCATACCGCTGCACGTCCGCGGCCGTGCCACCGGGACGGTCGGACTGGACGATGACCGCTCCGGCGCACCCCGCGGGGAAGCCGTAGTCCGCGAGACGCTGGACCGAGTCGATCGTCGGCCCGTCGAGCACCTCGATCAGCGACGGTCCCGGCCGTTGGGCCCGCAACGCCACGACGCCGGCAGCGGCCGCTTCCAGCGTCCCGAAGGTGGCGAGCGCGGTGAGCGGCGGGTCCGGCGCCGGTACCAGGCGCACGACGACCGACGTCACGACCCCCAGCAGCCCCTCGGACCCCACGAACAGACCGGTGAGGTCGAGTCCCGCGACGCCCTTGGCCGTCCGGCGTCCGGTCCGCATCACCGCTCCGCCGGGCAGGACGACCTCGAGGCCGCGCACGTAGTCGGCCGTCACCCCGTACTTCACGCAGCAGAGCCCGCCCGCGTTCGTCGCGACGTTGCCGCCGATCGTGCAGCTCGCGGACGACGCGGGGTCCGGTGGGTACGCCAGCCCAACCGCCGCGGCGGCGGCTTTGAGCGACGCGTTGACCACGCCGGGACCGACCACCGCGATGCGCTCGAGCTCGTCGAGCTCCTCGATCGTGTCGAGGCCCTCGACGTTGAGCACCAGGGACCCCTCGGTGGCGACCGCGCCGCCGGCCAGGCCGGTCCGGGCGCCTTGGGGGACCACGGGCCGGCGCGTCGCCCCGGCTTCGCGCAGCACCTCGACCACGTCGGCCCGGTCGCGGGCGCGCACCACCTCGAACGACGCCGGCGGGACTGCCCCCAGGGACGAGTCCACGGCATACCCTGCGGCCACGTCCGGGTCGGTGACGGTACGCATGTCCCGACACTATGTCGGTCGAGCGTCAGAGCCCGTCCCGGCTAGACTGACACCACAGGCGTCTGAGCCGTCATCAGCGGTGAGCCTCCGGAAGAACCGAGTGCGTGCGCTCGCAGTAGACCCGGACGGGTGGGCCCGTCACAGCCTTCGGCAAGAGCGGTCGTATGCGAGTCCGGGACCTCCTGGGCCGGTGTGCGGCAAGCGGGGTGGTACCGCGGTGACACCGGACCGGTGGCGTCGTCCTCGGTTGACACGCATGACCAGACCACCCGCATACCCGATCCGCAGGAGCCGACCTCTGATGAGCGAGCAGTCGTCGCCGTACCCGTACGTCCCGTCCAGTCCGCGCTTCCCCGAGCTCGAGGAGCGGGTCCTGAAGTACTGGGACGAGGACGGGACCTTCGTCGCGTCGGTCGAGAACCGCGAGGCCGGCGTGGACGGTGCGAACGAGTTCGTCTTCTACGACGGCCCGCCGTTCGCCAACGGGCTGCCGCACTACGGGCACCTGCTCACCGGCTACGTCAAGGACATCGTCCCGCGCTACCAGACGATGCGCGGCCGGCGGGTCGAGCGGCGCTTCGGCTGGGACACGCACGGGCTGCCCGCGGAGCTCGAGGCGATGAGCCAGCTGGGGATCAAGACCAAGGAGGAGATCCTCGACCTCGGCATCGAGGCGTTCAACGCCAAGTGCCGCGAGTCGGTGCTGCGCTACACCGATGACTGGCGGGCCTACGTCACGCGCCAGGCGCGCTGGGTCGACTTCGACCACGACTACAAGACGCTCGAGCCGGACTACATGGAGTCGGTGATCTGGGCGTTCAAACAGCTGTACGACAAGGGACTGGTCTACGAGGGCTTCCGGGTCCTCCCGTACTGCTGGAACGACCAGACGCCGCTGTCCAACCACGAGCTGCGGATGGACGACGACGTCTACCAGAACCGCCAGGACCCGGCAGTGACCGTGGGCCTGCGTCTGGAGACCGGCGAGCTGGCCCTGGTCTGGACCACCACGCCGTGGACCCTCCCGGCGAACCTCGGGATCATGGTCGGCCCGGACATCGACTACGTCGTCGTCGAGTCCGACGTGACCGGCACGCCCGAGCGCTACGTCATCGGGGAGGCGCGGCTCGCCGCCTACGCCAGGGACCTCTTCCCGGACGGCGACGACCCTCAGGAGCACGTCGTCGAGCGGCTCAAGGGCACCGACCTGGTGGGCCGGAAGTTCCTACCGCCGTTCGACTACTACCTGGGGCACCCCAAGGCGCATCACGTCTTCCCGGCCGAGTTCGTCACCACCGAGGACGGCACCGGGCTGGTCCACACGGCGGGCGCGTTCGGTGAGGAGGACAAGATCGTCACGGATGCCGCGGGCATCGACCCGGTCGTCCCGGTCGGCCCCGACGGGCGGTTCACCTATCCGGTGACCGACTACGAGGGCCTGCTGGTCTTCGACGCGAACCTGCCGATCATCGACCACCTCAAGGCGCGCACCCGCGGCGAGGGCGACCACGGCGCGGTGACCGCCGGCACCGTGCTGCTGCGCCGTGAGACCTACGACCACCCGTACCCGCACTGCTGGCGGTGCCGCGAGCCGCTGATCTATATGGCGGTCTCGAGCTGGTTCGTCGAGGTGACCAAGATCAAGGAGCGGATGCTCGAGCTCAACGAGGGGATCTCGTGGACGCCCGACCACATCAAGCACGGGCAGTTCGGGCGGTGGCTGGAGAACGCCCGCGACTGGTCGATCACGCGAAACCGGTTCTGGGGCAGCCCGGTTCCGGTCTGGCGTTCGGACAACCCGGCCTACCCGCGGATCGACGTCTACGGCTCGTTCGAGGAGCTGGAGCGTGACTTCGGGGTCGCGGTCACCGACCTCCACCGCCCGTACGTCGACCGGCTGACCCGGCCGAACCCCGACGACCCGACCGGCCACTCGACCATGCGCCGCGTCGAGGACGTCATGGACGTGTGGTTCGACTCCGGGTCGATGTCGTTCGCCCAGGTGCACTACCCGTTCGAGAACCACGACTGGTTCGAGCACCACTTCCCGGGCGACTTCATCGTCGAGTACATCGGGCAGACCCGCGGCTGGTTCTACACGCTGCACATCCTCGCGACCGCGCTGTTCGACCGGCCGGCGTTCTCGTCGTGCGTCTCGCACGGGATCGTCCTGGGCTCCGACGGCCAGAAGATGAGCAAGTCGCTGCGCAACTACCCGGACGTCTCCGAGGTCTTCGACCGCGACGGCGCCGACGCGATGCGGTGGTTCCTCATGTCCTCGCCGATCCTGCGCGGAGGCAACCTCATCGTCACCGAGCAGGGCATCCGCGACGGCGTGCGCCAGGTGATCATCCCGCTCTGGAACGCTTGGTCGTTCTTCTCGTTGTACGCCAACGCCGCTCGCGGTGGGGAGGGGTACCACGCGCAGTGGTCGACGGCCTCGACCGACGTGCTCGACCGCTACCTCCTGGCCAAGCTCCGCGAGTTCGTCACCACGATGCAGACCCAGATGGACGCGTACGAGATCGCGAACGCCTGCGACACGATGCGCTCGTTCCTCGACGTGCTGACCAACTGGTACATCCGGCGGTCGCGCGACCGGTTCTGGGGCGGAGAGGACGAGTCGGCGACGGCGGCGTTCGACACGCTCTACACGACGCTCGAGACGGTATGCCGCGTGGTCGCCCCGCTGCTGCCGCTCACCACCGAGGAGATCTGGCGCGGCCTCACCGGCGGACGGTCGGTGCACCTCACCGACTGGCCGTCGTACGACGACCTGCCCGAGGACCACGCTCTGGTGGCGTCGATGGACCGGGCGCGCGAGGTCTGCTCGACGGTCTCCGCGCTGCGCAAGGCCAGCCAGCTGCGAGCTCGGCTGCCGCTGGCCGCGCTGACGGTCGTCACGGCGGATCCCGCTGCGCTGCAGGGGTTCACCGACGTCATCCGCGACGAGGTCAACGTCAAGGAGGTCCGCCTGGTCGACCTCGGCACGGCCGACGAGGCGGGGTTCGGGCTGACGCAGCGGCTGGTCGTCAACGCCCGCGCGGCCGGACCCCGGCTCGGGCGCGACGTCCAGACGGTGATCAAGGCCAGCAAGTCCGGCGACTGGCGGGTCGACGACGACGGTGCGGTCTACGCTGCCGGCCAGCGCCTGGAGCCCGGTGAGTTCACGCTGGAGCAGGACTACCTCGAGACCCGGCCGGACCAGCACGCGTCGGCGCTCCACGGCGGAGGGGCCGTCGTCCTCGACACCGCGGTGACCGAGGACCTGGCTCGGGAGGGGCTCGCCAACGACCTGGTCCGGGCGGTCCAGCAGGCCCGTCGCGACGCGGGCCTGCACGTGAGCGACCGGATCTCGCTGACCGTGACGGGGGACGAGGCGGTGTTCGACGCGACCGTCGCCCACCGCGACCACCTCGTCCGCGAGACACTGGCCACCCAGTTCGGCTCGTCGCCGAATCTCGACGACCTGGCGGCGGACGACGGCGCGGCCGACGTGACCGTCGGCGACGGGCACCCCGCTCGTGTCCTGGTAAGGAGGGTCTGATGCCGACCGTGGTCAACGTATTGGTCCGCCGGGCCGTCGAGAACGACCTCGACGCCATCCTGTCCGTCGGCCACCGCACCTGGCCGCCGACCTACGAGCCGATCGCCGGCGCCGACTACGTGACGATGGGCCTGGCCAAGTGGTGGAGCGCCGAGTCCACGCTGCCCGCGATCCGCGCCGGCCGGATGACGGTGGCCGAGGTCGACGGTGACGTCGTCGGGGTCGCGAGCGCCGGACCTCACGAAGGACACCTCGTGCTCTGGAAGCTCTACGTCGTGCCCGAGCACCAGCGCAGCGGCATCGGGGCGAGGCTGCTCGAGGCGGTCGTCGAGGGCGCCCGGGGCATTCATCCCGAGATCCGGCTGGCCTACATCGAGGGAAACGTGGCGGCCCGGGACTTCTACGCCCGCAAGGGTTTCGTCGAGGTGGACCGGGAGCCCGGATCCGGCGGACTGCCGGACACCGTCTGGATGTCGCGACCGGTGGCCGCGGGATGAGCGACAGCCCGCGGCCCAAGCGACCCAGCGGCCTCACCACCCCGGACCCGAACACCCTGCGGCGGCTGCTCGACGTCGAGCAGGCGATCCTCTCGCGTACGTCCGAGACCGACATCGACCCTACGCTCGACACGGTGCGCGAGGTCATGGACCTCCTCGGGGACCCCCAGCGCTCGTACCCCGTCATCCACCTCACCGGGACCAACGGCAAGACGTCGACGACCCGGATGATCGACTCGCTGCTGACGGCGCTGGGCCTCACGACGGGTCGGTTCACCTCGCCGCATCTGCACTCGTTCCGCGAGCGGATCACCATCGGTGGCGAGCCGATCGACCCCGAGCGGCTGGTCGAGGTCTACGACGAGGTGCAGCCGATGGTGCAGCTCGTCGACGACCGCGCGGTGGCGGCCGGCGGCGAGCCCCTGAACTTCTTCATGATGTCCGTGGTCCTCGCCTACGCGGCGTTCGCCGACGCCCCCGTCGACGTGGCCGTCGTCGAGGTCGGCCTGGGGGGCACGTGGGACGCGACCAACGTGGCCGACGGCCAGGTCGCCGTGGTGACGCCGGTGGCGATCGACCACGCGCGGCTGCTCGGATCGACGGTCGAGGAGATCGCGACCGAGAAGGCGGGCATCATCAAGCCGGGGGCGATCACCGTCTCGTCGATCCAGGAGCGGGACGTCGCGGAGATCCTCCTCGAACGCGCCAACGAGGTCGGATCCCGGATCGTGTTCGAGGGCAACGACTTCGGCGTGACCGCTCGCGAGGTCGCGCTCGGCGGCCAGCAGCTGACGCTGCGCGGGATCGCCGGGGAGTACCCCGACATCTACCTGCCGCTGCACGGCGAGCACCAGGCGAGCAACGCCGCCACCGCACTGGTGGCGGTCGAAGCCTTCCTCGGCGGCGGCGAGCAGCGTCTCGACCTCGACATCGTTCGGCAGGGGTTCGCCGACGTCACGTCGCCCGGACGACTCGAGATCGTCCGCCGGTCGCCGACCGTGCTGGTCGACGCCGCGCACAACCCCGCCGGTATGCGCGCGCTCCGGGCCGCGCTGAGCGACGCCTTCACGTTCACCAAGCTGGTAGGGCTGGTCGCGATCTTCTCCGACAAGGAACCGGCCGAGATGCTCGAGATCCTCGAACCGGCCGTCGACCACGTCGTCATCACCCGCAACACGTCTCCCCGCTCGATCCCGCCACGCGAGCTGGGCCGGATCGCCAAGGAGATCTTCGGCGAGGACCGCGTGACCGTGGAGGAGTCGATGCCCGACGCCATCGACGCCGCGGTCACGCTGGCCGAGGAGGACGGGATGGGCGGGGGAGTGCTCGTCACCGGCTCGGTCGTCACGGCCGCCGACGCCCGCCTGCTCCTCGGCGCCGACGACACCTGAGACCTCTCGGACATCTTGCCCAGCCGGGCGGTCCTGCCCGGCGGCTCCCGTTCGTGGAGTAGACGTCACGCACCTCCGATCCTTAAGGACTTCGCCATGAGCATCGCCCCGACCAGCACCGGCTACGCCGACGTGAACGGGCTCCACCTGTACTACGAGACCTACGGGTCGGGTGCCCCGCTCGTCCTGCTCCACGGCGGCATGCTCACCATCGACCTCAACTTCGCGAGCCTCATCCCGGCCCTGGCGCAGACGCATACCGTCATCGGCGTCGAGATGCAGGGGCACGGGCGCACCGCGAACATCGACCGGGAGATCACCTACGCGAACCTCGCTACCGACATCGTGGCGCTGCTGGACCACCTCGGGATCGAGCGGGCGGCCGTGCTCGGGCACAGCATGGGCGGCGGTGTGGCGCTGGAGATGGCGGTCAACCACGCGGACCGCGTGAGCGCGATCGTGCCGATCTCGGCCAGTGTGAGCAAGGACGGGATGCACCCGGACCTGCTCGACCCGTCGACCTTCGAGACGTCCTCGATCATGCCCACGGCGCAGGACTTCGCGGACTTCAAGGGGGCGTACGAGCGCCTGTCGCCGCACCCGGAGCAGTTCGACGCGTTCCTCATGTCGCTCAGCGGCATGGACGCCGACTTCGCCGGCTGGACCGACGAGCAGCTCGCGGGGATCAGCTGTCCCGTGCTGATCGTGCAGGGCGACAACGACTTCACGACCGTCGCGCACGCCGGGGTGATGCTCGCGAAGATCCCGAACTCGACGCTGGCGGTCATCCCCGGCACGACGCACATGCAGGTGACGCGGCGGGACACGATCCTGCTGCCGGTGCTCGAGCGGTTCTTCGCCGCTCACCCGGGGGTGTGACCGGCGGGTTCGGCCGGTAGCCGGTGCGCCGCCTACCCTGAGTCGTATGGCCGCCGTCCCCTTCTACGGCGCGACCGGGAAGTTCACCTGGCGGATGGGTGCGGTCGTGCTGGCCGCGCAGTCGCTGATCGTGTTCCTCGGCGCGCTGGTGGCGCGGACACTGGCGGTGGCGAACGGAGACGCCGCGTCGGGCGCATACCTGCTCGTGGGGTGTGGCCTGGCCGTGGCCTGCATTGTTGTGGCCGGGCTGATGCGCCGGCCGTTCGGGGTAACCCTGGGGTGGCTGATCCAGGTGGCGACGTTCCTCTGCGCGTTCGTGCTGCCGATGATGTTCATCGTCGGCGTGATCTTCACAGCGCTCTGGGTCGTCTGCCTGTGGCAGGGGCAGCGGATCGACGCGATCCAGGCCGGCCGGGCGGCGGAGGCGGGCCACTAGGGTTGGGCGCGTGACGGCGACGGAGCGTTCCCTGGTCCTGGTCAAGCCCGACGGCTTCTCGCGCGGACTGACGGGGGAGGTGCTCCGGCGGATCGAGACCAAGGGGTATGCGCTCGTCGCTCTGGCCATCACGACGCCCGACCGTGAGAGGCTCGCTCGCCACTACGCCGAGCACGAGGGCAAGCCGTTCTACGAGCCGCTGGTCGAGTTCATGTCGTCCGGGCCGGTGACCGCGGTGGTCATCGAGGGACACCGCTGCATCGAGGGGTTCCGGGCGCTCGCGGGGGCGACCGACCCGACCGCCGCTCTGCCGGGGACGATCCGCGGCGACCTCGGACGCGACTGGGGCCTCAAGGTCCAGCAGAACATCGTCCACGGCTCCGACAGCCCCGAGTCGTCGGCCCGCGAGATCGGCATCTGGTTCCCCGACCTGTGACCGCCGCGGGTCCGCACCCCGACTGCTACTCCTGCCGCCAGGAGGGTCTGGCGGTCCCCGTGCCGCGCGAGGAGATCTGGCTCAGCGAGGTGTGGCGGGTGGCGCACGCCTTCGACACCTCGATGCCGGGATGGCTGGTGGTGGTGCCGCGCCGGCACGTGACCGCGTTCGCGGAGCTGAACGTGGTCGAGGCGGCCGAGCTCGGCCCACTGCTCGTGACGTTGGGGCGCGCGCTGGCCCATGTGGTCGGCTGCGTCAAGACCTATGTCGTCCAGTTCGCGGAGGCGGAGGGGTTCGAGCACCTGCACGTCCACGTCGTTCCCAGGGCGGCCGACCTCGCGCCCGAGCTGCGTGGGCCACGCGTCTTCGCGTTGCTCGGTCGACCCGAGGCGGAACGCGTGCCCGTGGACGAGCAGGACCGGATCGCCCTGGACGTCCGGGCCGGCTGGGACCGGTTCGCGAGGTCCTGAGAGCGGCGCCCGCCTGGCGATCGTGGGAACACGTTGACGGCGGCCCGGTCGTTCGGGGGTGGCCACCTTCGCCTCGCCGCGACCGCGGTCCGCCCGCCTACCAGTCACTCCAGTCACAGTGGTCACACGTTCGGCAACACGCGGCGGATGGGCGGGGAACCTCTCCGGGCCCACCCGAGAATCGCCGACATGACCTCGGTGTCGCGTCCCGCCATCCTGGGGCGCGATCTCGCCGTCGACCTCGGGACGGCGAACACCCTGGTCTACGTGCGTGGTCGCGGCGTCGTCCTCGACGAGCCCTCGGTCGTGGCCGTCGAGGCGGGGAGCAACCGCCTCGTCGCGGCCGGTACCCGCGCCAAGGAGATGGTCGGCCGCACCCCGGCGTCGGTTCGCGCCGTCCGGCCGCTGCGCGATGGCGTCATCTCCGACGCGGACCTGACGGAACGGATGCTGCGCTGGTTCATCGACCAGGTGCGCCCGAGCCGGCTGGTCCGCCCGCGGATGGTCGTCTGCGTCCCGAGCGAGGTGACCGGCGTCGAACGGCGGGCCCTCGAGGACGCCGCGACCCGGTGCGGTGCGCGTCGGGTCTACATCATCGAGGAACCCATGGCCGCCGCCATCGGCGCCGGCCTCCCGGTCAACGACACCGCCGCGTCGATGGTCGTCGACATCGGCGGCGGTACCACCGACGTCGCGGTGATCAGCCTCGGCGGCATCGTCTCGGCGCGGTCGATGCGGATCGGCGGCGACGAGATCGACGAGGCGATCGTCGCCCACGTGAAGAGCGAGTACTCGCTGCTGCTCGGCGAGCGGAGCGCCGAGGACATCAAGACCGGCGTCGGCTCGGCCTTTCCGCTGGCCGAGGAGCTCACCACCCGCATCCGCGGGCGGGACCTCGTGACCGGGCTGCCCAAGGTGGTCACCGTCTCGTCGCCCGAGGTACGCCGCGCCATCGAGACCCCGGTCATCCAGATCGTCGAGCTGGTCCGCACCACCCTCGACGTCTGCCCGCCGGAGCTGGCCGGCGACATCGTCGACCGCGGCATCACGCTGACCGGGGGCGGCGCCCTGCTCCGCGGCCTCGACGAGCGGATGCGTCACGAGCTCGGCGTCCCGGTCCACGTCGCCGACGACCCCCTGCGCAGTGTCGCCCTCGGGGCCGGCCGGTGCGTGGAGGAGTTCGGTGCGCTGCAACGGGTGCTGGTCACCAGCGAGTACCGGTGACGCCCCTCGCCCGTCGGCGCCTCCTCGTGGCGCTCCTCCTCGCGACCGTCGTCGCTGTCGTGCTCGACCTTTCGGGCTCGGGGCTCCCGGTCCGCGCCCGGTCGCTCGCCGCCGCCGCGGTCGGACCGGTCCAGCGGTCGGTCGCCGGGGTCGACCGGAGCGACGGCGCCCGGCTCGAGGAGGAGAACGCCGTCCTCCGCGCCCGACTCGTCCAGGCCGAGGCTCGGCTGGCCCAGTCCGACGCCGCCGGCCGGCTGCTCGCCTCGCCCTCGGCCGGTGCCGGCCACCTGCTCCCGGCCCGCGTGGTCGCCACCAACACCACGGTCACCGGTGGCCGTCAGGTGACCGTCGACATCGGCCAGCGCGACGGGGTCGAGCCCAACCTCACCGTCGTCGCTGCCGACGGCCTGGTCGGACGGGTCGTCAGCGTCGGCCCGTGGTCCAGCGACATCCGCCTGCTCGACGGCGCGGACGCCGCCGTCGCGGTCCGGGTCGGCTCCGGCGTGCTCGGCAGCGTCGCGGCCGGCCCTGCGGGCGACCTGGCCCGCTCCCCGGGCGACCTCACGCTGAGCCTCGTCGACCGCTCGACCGTCGCGGTCGGGGACCGCGTGACGACCCTGGGCAGCGTCGGGGGTCGTCCCTACGTGCCGGGCATCGTCGTCGGGACGGTCACCTCCGTCGACCTACCCCGCGGTCAGCTGACGGCCACGGCCGCCGTCCGCCCCGCGGTCGATCCGAGCCGGCTCGACGTCGTCGCGGTCGTCCTCCCCTCGCCGCCCGCGACCGGCACCGCCGGCGCCGCCGCCGTCAAGGCGCAGTCGTGATCCCGCGGCTCAGCCTGCTTGGGCTGCTCCGGACCGGTGCGGTGCTGCTCGCCGCACTGGCTGTCGCCACCGTGCTGCCCCGTTTCGGCGTGCCCGCGAGGTTCCGGCCGGACCTCGTCGTCCTCCTCGTGGCGGCGTCCGCCGTCGTCCGCGGACCCGCGCAGGGTGCCCTGCTCGGGCTGGCAGCCGGCTGGGTGGTCGACCTCGTCCCGCCGGGCGGCTCACCGCTCGGGCTCACCGCGCTGCTGTATGCCGCGGCCGGCGCCGCCGCGGGCCTGTTCCACCGCGCCGCCCACCGCAGCCTGCTCGGCGCGTTGCTCGGGCTGGCGGCCGGCACCGTCGTCGTCGAGCTCGGTGGGGTCTGCGTGGCCATCCTCGGGGACGGCACGGTCGACCTCGTCGCCGCGGCGACGCGGACGCTCGTGACCCTGGCCGTCGGGCTGCTCGCCCTGCCGGCGCTGCTCGGAGTGGACCGCGCCCTGACCCGTCGACGACTCGCGTGACGTCGCACACCCGCCGTCGCCGACCGACCTCGGTGCCGCGGCTCGTCGTCGTGGCGGCCCTGGTGGTCTCGGTGTTCGCGCTGCTCCTCGGCCGGCTCGGGCAGGTCCAGGTTGTGCAGCGGACGGCGTATGCGGGACCGGCCGCGGTGTCGCTCGAGACCCGGACGACGGTCCAGCCGGCGGTCCGCGGCCGCATCCTCGACGCGCAGGCTGAGCCGCTCACCGACAACACCTCGAGCGTCGCGGTGACGGTCGAGCGCCGGGCACTCGTCGAGGCGACGGACGGTGGCCGCGCGCTCGTCGACCGCATCGCCGCGGGCCTGGACCGGCCAGCCCAGCCGCTCTGGGAGCGGACCTTCCTCTGCGGGTCACCAGGCGCAACGCCGCCCCCCGCCTGCTTCAACGGGTCCGCCTACCAACCGATCCCGCTTGCCGAGAACGTCGACCCGGCGCGGGCGCTGAGCCTGCTGGAGCAGCCGGAGAACTACCCGGGTGTGGGCGTCGTGGCCGAGCCGGGCCGTACCTACCCCGCGCCGCACGCCGTCAACGCCGCCCACCTGCTGGGCTACGTCGACCGGGCCACCGCCACCGACGTGACCGGCAGCGACGGTGCGGTCACCGCGGACGAGACCGTCGGCCGGGACGGGCTGGAGGCGCAGTACGACGGGGTCCTGCGCGGGACGCACGGCACCACGTCGGTCGCGGTCGACCCGCGCGGCGTCGTCGTCGACCGGCTGGCGACGACCGCCCCGGTCGCCGGCCGGGACGTCGTCACGCACATCTCCGCGCCGGTCCAGGCCGCCGCCGAGCAGTCCCTCTCCCAGGCGGTCGCCACTGCCCGCAGCGGCGGGTTCGCCGCGGACTCCGCGGCCGCCGTCGTCCTCGACGTCACCGACGGGGCCGTTGTCGCAGCGGCGAGCTACCCGGAATACGACCCGAAGGTGTGGTCCGGCGGCATCACGCAGGCGAACCTCGACGCCCTGCGGAACCCGGCGGCCGGCACCCCGCTGGTCTCGCGGGTGACCGGCGCGACGATGCCGCCGGCCTCGACGTTCAAGGTCGTCTCGACGACCGCGGCGGCGGCGATGGGCGTCGACCTCAACGGGAAGTATGACTGCACCTCGACGTTCCAGGTGGGGGACCGGGCCTTCGCCAACTACGAGTCCCATGACTACGGCGTCCTCACGCTGCAGCGCAACATCGAGGTCTCGTGCGACACGATCTGGTACCGGTTCGCGTACCAGTCCTGGCTCGCGCAGGGCGGACTCGCCGCCCAGGACGACGGTGCGGACCCGTTCGTCACGGCGGCCAAGGCCTACGGGCTCGGCGTCCGGACCGGCGTCGACCTGCCCGGCGAGGTGGCCGGTCGGGTCCCCGACCGCGTGGGGAAGCGCTCGACGTGGGAGGACACGAAGTCGCAGACCTGTGCACGGGCGGCGAGCGGCTATCCGGATGTCGCGGCCACGGACCCGGCCCGCGCCGACTACCTCAAGGCGCTCGCCGTCGAGAACTGCGACTCCGGCTGGCAGTACCGAGCCGGCGACGAGGCGAACTTCGCGATCGGCCAGGGCGACGTCGCCGTCACCCCGCTGCAGCTCGCTCGGACGTATGCGGCGGTGGCCAACGGGGGGACGCTCTGGGTCCCGCAGGTGGCGGCGGCGACGCAGAACCAGGACGGGTCGGCCCGCACCCCGATCCCGCCGGTCGCCGCGGGGACGGTTCCGCTGACACCCGAGGTCCGGGGGTTCCTCGTCGGGGCGCTGCAGGGGGTGATGACGTCGGGCACGGCGAGCGGTGTCTTCGCCGGGTGGCCGCAGGCGGACTACCCGCTGGCCGGCAAGACCGGGTCCGCGGAGGTGTTCGGCAAGCAGGCCACGAGCTGGTTCGCCTCGTTCGGGCCGGTCACGACTCCGCGATATGCGGTCGTCGTCATGGTCGCGCAGGCCGGCACCGGCGCGAGCACCGCGGCCCCCGCCTCGCGGGCGATCTGGGACGCGCTGCGGGCGGCCGGCTGACGGCCGGCACACCGCCGACCGGACCGTCCGCGTACCCGATGGGAGGATCGGCGACATGAGCTCGGCGTGGTCGGACCACCGGATCGACGCCCTGATGGACCGCGCCTGGCGCCGCAGCCGGACCTCCGTGCGCGAACGGGTCGACCGGGTCCGCGGCAAGGCGTGGCACATCGGTCAGTGCGCTATCGCCGCAGCGGTCGCATGGTTCCTGGCCAGTGGCGTGTTCCACCACCAGGCACCGGTGTTCGCCCCGATCGTCGCGGTCGTCTGCCTCGGGACGACGTATGCGCAGCGCCTGCGTCGTGTCGCCGAGATCACCGTGGGGGTGGCCGTCGGGCTGATCGTCGCCGACCTCTTCCTCATGCTGGCCGGGACCGGTGCGTGGCAGATCGGGGTGATCGTCCTCGTCGCGATGTCGGCGGCGCTGTTCCTCGACGCGGGCGGTCTGCTCGTGACCCAGGCGGCGGTGCAGTCGATCTTCGTCGTGGCGTTCGTCGCGACTCCGGGCGCTGCGCTGACCCGGTGGTTTGACGCGGTCATCGGTGGAGCCGTCGCGCTGCTCGCCGCCGCCGTCGTCCCGGCGGCGCCACTGCGGCGGCCACGGAGCCAGGCCGCCGTCGTCGTCCGGACCATCTCCACGCTGCTCCGCGACGCGGCCCAGTGCACCCGGGACGGCGACGTCCAGCGCGCCGCGCGAGTACTGGCCTCTGCGCGGGCTACCGAGGCGCCGCTGCGCGAGCTGCAGCGCGCGGCCGACGAGGGGCTGGCGGTCATCGCGTCGTCGCCGTTCCAACGCAAGCACAAGGAGAAGGTCCGCAGCGTCGCCGAGCTCGTCGAACCGCTGGACCGGGCCATCCGCAGCACCCGGGTGCTCTGTCGTCGGGTCGCGGTCAACGCGGACCGCCAGATCCATGTGCCGGCGTCCTACGCAACGCTGCTGGACGACCTCGCCGACGCCACCGACATCGTGGCGCGGGTCCTGGGGGAGAACTCCGCCGCGGCCATGGGTCAGGGCGGGATCGTCCGGGTGGGGCGGGCCACCGGTCGCCTGGAACGCGGGTCGCTGTCGGTGGACGTCCTCCTCGTCCAGATCCGGTCGCTCATCGTCGACCTGCTTCAGGTGACGGGAATGGACTACGAGGAGGCCGTGGCCGTCATGCCGCGGATCCCCGAGGAGCTCCCCGGCACCTGACGGGGCCGGCGTCGGAAGGCGAGCGGTCAGCGTCCGAGGCGCTCGTAGACCTTCTCGGACTGCGCGCGGGCGCCGGTCCACCAGTCCTCGTTCTCGCGGTACCAGTCGATGGTCTGGGCGAGCCCGGCCCGGATGTCCTGGTACTGCGGCCGCCACGAGGTCTCCGCACGGAGCTTGCTGGAGTCGATCGCGTATCGCAGGTCGTGCCCCGGGCGGTCGTTCACGTGCTCGAACCAGTCGGTCGGCTTGCCCATCAGCTCGAGGAGGAGCCCGATGATCTCGCGGTTGTTCTGCTCACCGTCGGCACCGATGAGGTACGTCTCGCCGAGCCGGCCCTGCTCGATGATGGCGACGACGGCGTCGTTGTGGTCGTCGACGTGGATCCAGTCGCGGACGTTGGCGCCGGCGCCGTAGAGCTTCGGCTTCACGCCCTGGAGGATCCCCGTGATCTGTCGGGGGATGAGCTTCTCGACGTGCTGGCGGGGGCCGTAGTTGTTCGAGCAGTTCGACAACGTGGCCTTGACGCCGAACGACCGGATCCAGGCGCGCACCAACAGGTCGGCGCTCGCCTTGGACGACGAGTACGGCGACGAGGGGTTGACCGGCGTCGACTCGGAGAACCGGTTCGGGTCGTCCAGCTCGAGGTCGCCGTAGACCTCGTCGGTCGAGATGTGGTGGATCCGCTTGTCGTGCTTGCGTACCGCCTCGAGCAACCGGTACGTCCCGATGATGTTGGCCTCCACGAACGGCCACGGGTCGTCCAGGCTGTTGTCGTTGTGCGACTCGGCGGCGAAGTGGACGACGAGGTCGGTGCCGGCGACGAGCCGGTCCACGAGCGCCTCGTCGGCGATCGACCCCTCGACGAACTCGATGTCCGACTCGACCGCGGCCAGTGACGCGCGGTTGCCCGCGTACGTCAGGGCGTCGAGGACGGTGATCTCCCAGTCCGGCCGGGTCTCGCGGACCCGGAGGACGAAGTTCGAGCCGATGAACCCGGCTCCGCCGGTGACGAGGACCTTCATGCGATGTGCTCCTTGGTATGCGGTTGACGGGCTTGAGGGGAGGGGACGGCGTGGATGCCGGTGGGCTCGGCGGTCGCGGCGGCGCTGCCGCTCGGGCCCGAGCTGAACTCGACCTCGAGGGCGAACCGCTGGGCGAGGTAGCGGTGGTCGGAGAGGGCGAGAACGCGGCCGGTCGGGTCGGCGGCGAACCGGCGGACGAGCAGCAGCGCGTCGCCCGGAGCCACTCCGAGCAGCTCGGCGTCCTCGGCGCTGGCCAGGCCCGCGGTGACGACCTGCCGGACCGTGGCGATGCGGTGCCCGTGGCGGGTCAGCGTCTCCCAAATACCGGGGCGGGTCGCAGCGTCCCGGCTCACCGGGCCGGCCAGGTCGGCCGGGACCCACTCGCGGACGACGTCGAGACCGTCGCCGTCGACGGTCCGCAGCGACCGCGCGAACAGGACCTCGGTGCCCTCGTCGATGCCGAGCGAACCCGCGAGGGACAGGGGCGCGGGCCGGTACCCGAAGTCCACGACGTG
This sequence comes from Lapillicoccus sp., assembly GCF_036559105.1. Taxonomy (GTDB): domain Bacteria; phylum Actinomycetota; class Actinomycetes; order Actinomycetales; family Dermatophilaceae; genus Lapillicoccus. The sequence continues at coordinate 61,356 of NZ_DATBTV010000099.1, forward strand.
ACGGTCGATGGTCTTGCCGGCCTCGGCCACCGCGGACGCGGCGTGCCGGAACGAGCCGAGGGCCAGCCGCTGGTGGAAGGCCGACCCGGTCACGAACCAGCCGGCTCCGTGCCGGGACTCGACGAGCCCCTCGTCCCGCAGGACCTCGAGGGCGCGCCGCACGGTCGGGCGTGACACCGCATACCGGGCACAGAGCTGCGACTCGGAGTCGAGCGCGCCGACGTCCCCGAACTCCCCGAGGGCGATGCGCTCCCGGAGGTCGTGGGCGATGGTGGCGAACCGCGAACTTGTCATTAACTTGTAAGTTACAGCACGTATGCGTGAGATGCCATAACCCTGACAGCGGCCCACGGTCAGGAGCACACTGGACCATGACCGAGACGCCACATCGTGAGCCGGGTCAGGAGGTACGACGGCCCGGTCGGTGGTCGTGCCGGTTGCACCTCTGGCACCGATGGCGCACGCACCGCTACCCCGAGAGCGAGTCCCGCTACCAGGAATGCCTCGACTGCGGGAAGCAACGGGATGTCCCGATCGGCGTGGGTGGCCCCGTCTGACCCCGATGGCTCAGCCGGCCTGGGGCGTCGGTTCCGCTGTCAGGCCGGAACAGCCGCGTAGGCCCTCCCACCGGTCGGTGGCCGTGGTGGCCGCCGCTCCGGTCAAC
>NZ_DATBTV010000100.1:0-9483 GCF_036559105.1 Lapillicoccus sp.
GACGCCGCTCACCTCATGGGCGGTTCCTCCCGGAGGCGGACTTCGCCGCAGTCCTCGTGTCCCGCCCGGGCTACATGGACACGCCGCTGGGCGACCCTCCGTCGATCGACGCCGAGGTGGACCTCCTCGTCACGCTGCTCGACGAGCTGGGGATCGACCGGTAGGCATCTGGCGTTCTACACGCACCCGGACTCCCACGAGGCCCAGCCTCGGGCGATCGAGGTCCTCGACTCCTGACGCTCCGACTCTGACGCCGGTCGTCGGCGGGCACCGTCGGACAGGCAGGGCCGAGACTCGACGGACGACACGCCGACCGAACCGGGGCGACACGCCGCGCCGGCGGGGCCGCTGCCTGTCCGACGAGCGCGGTCGCCGTCCGGGCGATGCCTGGTGGGCCGGTTTGGCATGATCGGCCCGTGAGCGCACGGGCCGGGACACGGCCGCCCACGGACCCGACCGCGGGCCGGTGGCGGCTGGCGAGGGTGGCCGGCCTAGGGGTTGCGACCTACGGGCTGGCGGTCGGCGCGCACGTCAGCGCCGGTGGTGGCCGGCCGGGGTGGGCGGTCAGCGTCATGCTCACGGCCCTCCTGGGCGTGCTCGGGGTCGCGTTCACGACGCGGCGACGCCGACTGCCGGCGCTGCTGGGCGTGCTGACGGCGGCCCAGGTGGTCCTGCACGTGATCCTCTCGCTGCTGGACGCGTCCGCGTCGTCGTGTGGCCTGGTGGCCGTCGGTCACCACGTCGCGACGAGCCCCTGCGATCCCTCGGTCCCGACCGGCTCGGTGACGATGGCCATGCCGACCCTGCCGATGCTCGCGGCCCACCTGGCGGCCACAGCAGTGACGGCCTGGGTGCTCGCGCGGGGCGAGGCGTGGTTGTGGCGAACCCTGCGGGGTGTTCTCGCGGTACCGCTGGCGGTTCGGATCGGCGCCACCCCACGGGTTTGGGTGTTCCACCGCGACGCGGTGCGCTCGAGCACCCGGTGGGCCCGGCCCGACGCTCCCCGCGGGCCGCCGGAGCCGGCGCTCCTCGCGATCTGACGTCCTTCTCCGGGGCTTGTGCCGCCCCTCGGGCCGGGTACGGTCGCGCGCCGTTCGCGCTGCGCGGCGGTGCCCTCCGGCCCGTGCCCCCTCGTCGTGTGTCCCGTCGTGTGTCCCGTCGTGTGTCCAGTCCGAGAGGACCTCTTCGTATGCTTCGTCGCCCATCCCCGCCCACCCGCTCAGCGGCCGTCACTGTGCGGCGCTTCGCCCTCGCGGCGGCCGTCGCCGTCGTGCTCGGTGGGCTCGCCGCCCAGGTCGCCGAGGCGCACGTGCGCGTCCAGGCCGACTCGACGCAATCGGGATCGTTCAGCCAGCTGACCTTCCGCGTCCCGAACGAGGAGGACTCGGCCGGCACCGTCACCGTCTCCGTCACGTTGCCTCAGGACACCCCGTTCCTCCACGTCAGCACCAAACCGCTGCCCGGCTGGACCATCACCGTGACCGAGCAGCCACTGCCCGCGCCGGTCACCGTCAGTGGCACCACCGTCACCCAGGCGCCCCGCACGGTCACCTGGCAGGGTCAGGCGGGAACCCGGATCGAGCCCGGGCAGTACCAGGACTTCGACATCTCGGCCGGACCCCTGCCGGCCGCGGGCACCGTGCTCCTGCCGGCGACCCAGACCTACTCCGACGGCACCGTCGTCGCGTGGGACCAGCCGACGCCCGCCGGTGGGGCGGAACCGGAGCATCCGGCCCCGGCGCTCGTCGTCACCGCGGCGGCAACGGCCGGGGGAGCGACCGCCGCCCCGGCGGAGGCCGCTTCGGCCTCGCCGTCGGCCGAAGCCGACACCAGTGACCCGGTGGCCCGCGTGCTCGCCGGCGCGGCTCTCGTCGTCGCCGTGGTCGGAACCGCCTTCGCCGTCCGACGACGACGACCGACCGGAGCGCGATGACGACCGACCGGGGGCCGATGACGACCGACCGGAACCCGCTGACGACCGACCGGGGGCCCATGAAGAACGACCGGAACCCGCTGACGACGTTTCGGCGGCGATCCGCGCGAGCCGTCGCCGTCGTCCTTGCCACCGTCCGGACCGCCGTCCCCGCCGTCCTCGCCGCCCCCGCCCTCCTCGTCGTCCTCGTCGTCCTCGTCGCCACCGTGGTGACGCTGATCGTCTCGGCCGGCCCAGCCTCTGCGCACGACGTCCTCCGTTCGACGAACCCGGCCGACGGAGCGGTCGTCGACCGGCTCCCCGACCGGGTCGTGCTGACGTTCGACGAGCCGGCGCTCGCGATCGGGACCCAGGTCGTCGTGACCGGCCCGGCCGGAACGGTGTCCGACGGCCCGCCCCAACTGATCGACGCGGAGGTGCGCCAACCGGTGCGGTCCGGACCGGCTGGCCGCTACACGGTGCTGTGGCGGGTGACCTCCGCGGACGGGCACCCGGTCTCCGGCACCTTCGCGTTCACCACCCAGCAGGGCACCGCGGCCTCCCCGACCACGACGCCGAGCACCACGACCTCGCCCTCGACATCACCCCAGACGACGCCGACTGCACAGCCCACGACCACGCCGACGTCGGTGCCCCCGACGTCGCCGGCCGCCAGCCCGCAGACCTCAGGGCTGTCCGGACCCGCCCTCGGCGCGATCCTCGCCGGGGTCATCGCCCTCCTCGTCCTGGGCTGGTGGGCGTTCCGACGGCGACGAGCCCAACGGCCCTGATGTCCGTCGTCGCTGGTAGGCATGACCCGTGCGGCCCCACGAGCTCTCGCGCCGACGGGCGCGGCGGATCGCGGTCCGCGCCCAGCTGCTCGACGACACCACGCATACTGACCTGCTCGACGTCGTCTGGTCCCTGACCCTGCTTCAGGTCGACCAGACGGCGGCCGTGGCGCCCAGCGCCGACCTCGTGCTGTGGAGCCGGATGGGGTCCGCATACCGGCCGGACGACCTGCAGAGCGCGCTGGCCGAACGCCGTCTCGTCGAGCTGGACATGATGATCCGGCCGAGCGAGGACCTCGCGCTGTACCGCGCGGAGATGGCCGACTGGCCGGGGGAGGGGCCGCTCCCGGGGTGGATGGAGGACGTGGTCGCGTGGGTCGAGGCCAACGACTCCTGCCGCCGCGACATCCTCGAGCGGCTCGCTGCCGACGGCCCTCTCCCGTCGCGCGACCTCCCGGACACCTGTGTCGTCCCGTGGCGGTCGAGCGGCTGGAACGACCATCGCAACGTCTCCCGGATGCTCACGCAGCTGGCGCGTCGCGGCGAGGTGGCGGTGTCCGGCCGTCGGGGCCGGGAGCGGCTGTGGGACCTGGCGGACCGGGTCTTCCCGCACGACGACGCGGTCCCGGCGGAGGACGCGGTGCACCTCCGACACGAACGCCTGCTCGGCGCCCTCGGCATCGCCCGCACACGTGTCGTCGGCGGCGCGGGCGAACCCGCTGTCGTCACCGGCGTTCCGGGTGTCTGGCGGGTCGACCCGATGCAGCTCGACGACGAGTTCGAGGGTCGCACCGCGCTGTTGTCGCCGCTGGACCGGCTGGTGTTCGACCGCAAGCGGATGGCCGAGCTGTTCGAGTTCGACTACCAGCTCGAGATGTACAAGCCGGCCGCCGCCCGGCGCTGGGGCTACTGGGCGCTTCCCGTCCTCCGCGGTGACCGCCTGGTCGGGAAGGTCGACGCCACCGCCGACCGCGGAGCCGGCGTGCTGCGCGTCGACGGCGTCCACGAGGACGTTCCCTTCACGGCGGCCATGACGTCCGGGGTGCGGACCGAGCTCGCCGACCTCGCCCGCTGGCTGGGCCTGACCCTGGGATAGAAAGGGCGCATGCTCGCCCGCCGGCCCGCTCCCGCACCCGAATGAGCGGCCTCCGCCTCGGCACGACCTCGTTGCCCAGTGCGTCGCTGGGACCCGTCAACCCGCTGCCCCCGCTGACCGGCGCTCCGCAGCTGCACGCGAACGTCGAGGCCGCCGACCTCGACGACGAGATGCGCACGAACCTCGAGCACGGCCGCGTCGCCAGCCTCCTCCCGTACCTCCTCCAGGACCGGTACGACCGCACCCTCACCCCCCGGGACCATCGGGTCGCAGTCCTCGAGAACGACCGGGTACGCGCGGAGTTCCTGCTCGACCTCGGCGGCCGGCTGCGTTCGCTCGTCGACCTCTCGAGCGGACGCGAGCTCCTGTATGCGAACCCGGCCTTCCAGCCCGCCAACCTCGCGCTGCGCGAGGCCTGGTTCGCGGGAGGAGTCGAGTGGAACATCGGCATCCGCGGGCATACGCCACTCACGTGTTCGCCGGTCTTCGCCGCCCGCGTGGAGGGGCCCGGCGGCGTGCCGGTGCTGCGGATGTGGGAGTACGAGCGGATCCGCGAGGTCGTCTACCAGGTCGACTGCTGGCTCCCGGACGGGTCGCCCGCGCTCGTCGTCGCGATCCGCGTCGTCAACCCGAACGACCATGCGGTGCCGATGTACTGGTGGTCCAACATCGCGGTCCCCGAGTCGGAGGACGTGCGCGTGCTCGCCCCGGGAGACGCGGCGTGGCGGTTCGACGAGACGGCGACCGTCGGCATGGTGGCTCTGCCCGTCGCCGACGGGACGGACCGGACCTACCCGGCCGCGTCACCGGGTGCCGCCGACTACTTCGTGCGGCTCGACCTCGGGCACCGACCGTGGGTCGCCGCGGTCGACGGGAGCGGCTTCGGCCTCGTCCAGTCCTCGACGCCGGAGCTGCGCGGGCGCAAGCTCTTCGTCTGGGGCGGCGGAACGGGTGGACGGCACTGGCAGGAGTGGCTCTCGCCCCTCGGCGGCCGGTACCTCGAGATCCAGGCCGGCCTGCTGCGAACCCAGCTGGAGCACGTCGCGATGCCCGCGCGGGCGGAGTGGTCCTGGGTGGAGACCTACGGTGCGATACAGACGGACCGGGAGGTCGTGCACGGTGGGAACTGGGAGGCGGCTCGCGAGGCGGTCGAGCGGTCGCTGCTCGAGTCCGTGCCCGACGCCTGGCTGGCGGACCGTCGACGCGAGGCGGCGGAGCTGTCCGGGCAGCCACCGGCCGAGCTGCTCCATGTCGGCTCGGGCTGGGGTGCGCTGGAACGGCGAAACCGCGGTGACGAACACGGGTTCGCCCGGGCGGCGACCCCGTTCCCGGCGCATAGCCTCGGACCGGAGCAGGCGGCCTGGGTCGAGCTGCTCGACACCGGGCGGCTTCCGCCCGTCCACCCCAGTGCGCCGCCCTCCTCCTATCTGGTGGCGCCGGCGTGGGCGGACCGGTTGGAGGACTCGCCGGCCGACGACTGGCTGACCTGGCTGCACCGAGGCGTGGTGAGGCATCACGCCGGCGACATCGACGGAGCGACCGCCGCCTGGCAGCGTTCCGTCGACGCGGCGCCCAACGCGTGGGCGCTGCGGAACCTCGCGGTCGTCGCCGACGACGCCGCGGCGTCGGACCTGCTGCGGCGCGCGGTTGCACTGGCCCCCGACCAGCCGGCGTTGCTCACCGAGCTGCTCGAGTCCCTGCTGGGGGACAACCGGGCAGCCGAGGCGCTCGAGGCCGTGACTGCGGCGCCGGCGGAGGTGAGGGAGGACCCGCTGGTCCGGTTCCTCGAGGCCCGGGCCGCGGCCGAGACCGGCGCCGTCGAGCGCGCGGAGCACGTCCTCGCCGAGGTGACCATGCCCTGGGTGCGAGAGGGCTCCAGGTCGGTCGACGACCTCTGGTACCGCCTGGAGGCCGCCCGCATCGCTCGCCGACGTGGGGTCGCGATCGACGATGCGCTGCTGGCCGAGGTGCGCCGAACGGCTGCGCTGCCGTACGCCTACGACTTCCGGATGTCCGCCGGGCCGCCCGCGGAGGCCGGGCCGTAGGGTGGTCGCGCTCACGGCCGACCTGGCCGGCGTGACCGACCTGGCCCCTGACGCTCCGTCTCGTTCCGAGGAGAACCGATGCCCTTCGTGGCCGACAGCCACCTGAACCGCGAGGTGGCCGGGCAGCCCGACGACTGGGCGGCGGTCGTCACCCGGCTCGACGAGGTGGGGTCGGCCCTGCCGCGACGTGGCGTTCGTCTTGCCGTCGTCGGCTGCGGCACGTCGTACTTCATGGCCCAGTCGTACGCGTGGCTGCGCGAGTTCGGAGGACACGGAGAGACGGATTCGTTCGCGGCCAGCGAGAACCGGCTGGAGCGCGCCTACGAGCACGTCCTTGCCCTGACGCGATCGGGGACCACCACCGAGGTGATCGAGGTCCTGCGTGCCCTGCGCGAGCGAGGCGTCCCGACGACCGTCGTCACCGCGGTGCCCGGCAGCCCGGCCGCCGAGGTCGCCGACCAGGTCGTCCTGCTGCCCGAGGTGGACGAGCAGTCGGTGGTCCAGACCCGGTTCGCGACGTCGGCGCTGGCGCTCTTGCGCGCGTCGCTCGGCGAGGACCTGGGTCCGGCCATGGCCGATGCCCGCGCGGTGCTGGCCGAACCCGAGGAGACGGCGCTGGCCGGACTCGTCGACGTCGAGCAGGTCACGTTCGTCGGGACCGGGTGGAGCGTGGGACTCGCGGAGGAGGCCGCGCTCAAGCTGCGCGAGTCGGCTCAGTTCTGGACCGAGTCGTACCCCGCTATGGAGTACCGGCACGGGCCGATCGCCATCGCCGCTCCGAGGCGAGCCACCTGGGCCTTCGGCCCGGTCCCGGACGGCCTGCCCGAGCAGGTCGCAGCGACCGGCGCCCACTTCGAGCACCGCGCCCTCGACCCGCTGGCCGAGCTGGTCCGGGTGCACCGGCTGTGCCTCGCCAAGGCCCGCCAGGCCGACGTCGACCCGGACCACCCGCGACACCTCACTCGTTCGGTGGTCCTCGAGCAGCCATGACCGACACGGTGGAGCGCGAGGTGGTCGCAGCGGTCGACCTCGGTGGCACCCGGACCAAGGCGGCGCTCGTCGACCGCGACCTCGGTGTCGTCGCCCGCGTCGTCGAACCGACTCCTGCCGACCTCGCTGCACGCATCGGAGAGACGGTGGCCTCCGTCGTGGGGCGGCTGGTGGCGGCCGCGCCGGGTATGCGACTGGTCGGCTGCGGTGTCGTGGTGCCCGGCCTGGTCGACGAGGAGACGGGGATCGGCGTCCTGTCCGTGAACCACGGATGGCGCGACCTCCCGATCCGATCTCGGGTCGAGGAGGCCGTCGGCGTCCCGGTGGCCGTCGGTCACGACGTGCGCGCGGGCCTGGTGGCCGAGGCCCGGCTCGGGGCGGCGGTGGGGGCTCGGGACGCCCTGTTCCTACCCCTCGGCACCGGCATCGCCGCCGCTCTCATGGTCGACGGCCACGTGCTGAGCGGCGGTGGCTGGGCCGGCGAGCTCGGCCACGTCAGCGTCGATCCGGACGGTCCGCCGTGTCCCTGCGGAGGCACCGGCTGCCTCGAGGTCATCGCCTCCGCTGCGGCGGTCGGGCGCGAATACTCCTCTCGTACGGGCGAGCTCGTCGATGCCCAGACTGTCGCGGAACGCGTCCTCGAGGGCGACCCGGTCGCGGTGGCCGTGTGGCAGCGAGCCGTCTCGGCCCTGGCCCGAGCGGTCCACGCGACCCTGACGCTCACGGGTATCGACCTGGTGCTCGTGGGCGGCGGCCTCGCCCAGAGCGGGGAGACCCTGCTCGCCCCACTGCGGGCCGAGGTCGAGTCGCTGCGCACGTTCCAGCGGCCGGCCCGGATCGTGACGCCGGCCCTCGCCGACTGGGCGGGCTGTCTCGGCGCCGCCTGCCTGGCCTGGGAGGCCACGTGATTCTCACGGTCACGCTGAACCCCGCCCTGGACCGGACGTACACCGTCGACGCCCTGGTCCCGAACGACAGCCATCGGGTGCGTTCCGTCGTGGAACGCGCCGGCGGCAAGGGCGTCAACGTTGCCTCGGTGCTGCACGACGTGGGGATACCGTGCGTCGCGCTCGTGCTCGCCGGCGGGGAGACCGGCAACGTCATCACCGCAGATCTGGAGGCGCGGGGCATCGCCTACGACATGGTCCTGGGAGCCGGCGAGTCGCGGCGGACGGTGAACGTAGTGTCCAAGGACACCGGCGACGCGACAATCTTCAACGAGCCGGGTCCCTCGGCCTCCGCGGCCGAGGTGGCGGCAGTCGTTGCCCGCGTCCAGGAGCACGTCCTCGCGGGAGCGACGGTGGTCGCCGTCTGCGGAAGCCTCCCCCACGGTGTGACCTCGGACACCTACGCGTTGGTCGTCCTCGCCGCTCGCGCCGCGGGGGCCCAGACGATCGTCGACGCGGAGGGGTCCGCGCTGCGGGAGGCGTGCGCCGCGGGAGCGGAGGTCGCCATGCCCAACCGTGCGGAGCTGCGCTTGTCGACCGGCACCGACGAGGAGCGCGCAGGCGTGAAAGCGTTGCAGACGTTGGGCGCTCGGAATGTTCTCGTCTCCGCTGGACCGGAAGGTATGCGCGCGATGCTGGGCGACGGGCGCATACTCGTGGCTCGTCCGGGTCAGCGGCTGCGCGGGAACCCGACCGGGGCCGGCGACGCAGCGACGGCGGCGGTCGCGTCCGGGCTGATGACGAAGCGCGACTGGCCGGACCTTCTCCGGGATGCCGTGGCCTGGTCCGGGGCGGCCGTGCTCCAGCCGGTGGCCGGTGCGGTGCACTGGGGCGACATCGTGCGGTTGCGCGAGGGCACGACGGTGACCGAGTCATGACCCTCGTCCGGCTGGACGCGGTGCTCGCGGAGGCCGACCGCGGGGGCGGCGCCGTGGGGGCCTTCAACGTCGTGCACCTGGAGAACGCCGAGGCGTTGGTCTCGGCTGCCGAGGTGACCGGACTGCCTGTGGTCCTCCAGATCAGCGAGAACTGCGCGCGGTACCACGGTGCGCTCGCGCCGATCGCGTTGGCCACCAAGGCCGTTGCCGGACGGTCGTCGGCGCTGTGCGTTCTTCACCTGGACCACGCCGAGGACGAGGAGCTGGTCGACGAGGCGGTGTCGTTGGGGTTCACCTCGGTGATGTACGACGGGTCACGGCTCGACGACGCGACCAACCGACGCGTGACGCGAGCCGTCGTCGAGCGCTGTCACGCCGCTGGTATCAGCGTCGAGGCCGAGCTCGGTGAGGTCGGTGGCAAGGACGGGGTCCACGCGCCCTCGGCACGGACGGACCCGGAGGCGGCAGCGGCGTTCGTTGCGGAGACCGGTGTCGACGCGCTGGCGGTGGCCGTGGGGTCGTCGCACGCGATGACCAGCCGGACGGCGGAGCTCGACCTGGCCCTCATCGGACGCCTGCACCGGGCGGTATCGGTTCCGTTGGTCCTGCACGGCTCGTCCGGGGCGCCCGACGATGTCATCGTGGCGGCGGTACGGGCCGGTATGCGCAAGGTCAACATCGCGACGCACCTCAACGTCGTGTTCACCGCGGCGGCGAAGGAGTACCTCGCGTCCCATCCGGACGTGGTGGACACCCGCCGGTACCTGGGCGCCGGTCGTGACGCCGCCGCGCGCGAGGCGGCACGGCTGCTGGAGCTGCTGGCG
>NZ_DATBTV010000101.1:0-16859 GCF_036559105.1 Lapillicoccus sp.
GCCGCGGACGTCCTCATGGTGGGGGACGCCTGGCGCGACGACGGCGGCGCAGCGGCCCTGGGCGTCCGGACGCTGATCCTCCCGCGGACCGACGACGCGTCCCACGGGCTGGAGCTCGTGGTCCGCCTGGTGTGACTCGGCCTCCCGGATGTGAGGATGGGACCGTGCTCGACCTCGCCCTCGCCCAGCAGCTCCGGGCCGCCGGCCTCTCCTGGGAGCCCGCGCCAGGAGACCGCTTCGTCCTGCCGCTGCCCGAGATGCAGGAGGAGATCTTCATCCTCAGCAACATCGTGGCCGACGTCCACCGGTTCGAGAGCGGCAACGTCATCGGCTTCAACGGCACCACCGAGTGGGCGCTCGACAGCGTCGAGCAGGACGACGTGGTGTGGCTGCCGCGCGAGGAGCAGCTCCGTGAGCTGCTCGGCGCCGCCTTCGTGCGGCTCGAGCAGGTGACGGGCGGGTATGCGGTGACGGCCACGGCCGGGAACGGCGAGGACCGCCGGTTCGTCGACATCGACGCCGAGCGCGCGTACGCCCGGGCCGTCCTGTCCCGGCTCGCGGTCGCCCAGAGCGGCGGACCCGCCTGACCCGGGCCTAGGGAGCGGGACGCGTCATGGCGATCGCGGTCGCCAGGGTCTCGTAGTCGGCGATCGAGGGCGGCCGGAGGTCGTCGTAGCCGGACGTCGGCGTGGCCTGGAGGCCGAGCGCTCGGTCCATCGTGTCCATGCTCTGCTGCGAGAGGACCCAGCCCAACGGCGCGGTCACGGCAGGGAAGGTGGACTGCTGGACCACGACCACCCCGTTGCCCCGGAGCTTCTCGATCGCGTCGGCGAGACCGACGGGTAGCGGTGCCCCCGCCCCGTCCAGCTCGGAGGTCGCCACCAGGCGGGCGCTGTTGCGCAGCAACGCGGGGGTGTCGATCAGAGCGGCCTTCGCGCGGCCGTCGGTGGTGGACGGGACGAGGATCTCTGGCGTCGCGGGCAGGGGCTTGGCGGCGAGGTCTCCGCCGGTCCCGTTGTCGAAGTACATGACGACCGGGACGATGAGCTCCACCGTCGGTCCGCCCTGGCGCAGGGCCAGGCCGTTGCGCCGCTGCACCTCGGACTGCCACTGCGGGGCGAGGTCGACGATGGTACCGAGGCCGCTGTTCTCGACGTACCCGCCGTCGACGAGCTGCTGCTCACGCTGAGCGGAGCACGGTCCGACCACCCCCGACGGAGTGACGAAGGGGAACCGGGACGCGAGCATGGTCCCGGTGGCCGCCGTCAACGACCCCAGGCACCGGACCTCGTCCGGCGGGGTCGAGTCGGCGCCGGACCCCAGCGCGGCGAGGAGGTCCACCGTGCCGCCGGCGGGCGTACCGGACGAGTAGGCGCACGAGTCCTGGTCGCCCGTCGCCAGACGGATCTGGCTGACCCACATGCGGCAGCCGTCGGCGACACGGGTCGAGTTCAGGACCAGTGACCCGGTCGGCGCCGAGGTCGCCGGGTCCGCCGCGCCCGGAAGGAACGGTCCGGACAGACCGGAGGTTCGCTCCCAGGACTGCTCGATGAGCCCCGCGCGGTCGAGCCAGCGCGGCTGGTCGGCGTTGGTGTCGCTGTAGGTGGGCGCTCCGAAGAACGGGATGCCGGTTGCGGCGTAGGCGGTGTCGCGGACGAACAGGCCGCTCGTCGCCGCACCGAGCGCCTCGGGGGCGGCCATGGCGACGGCACCGTCGTGGGCCAGGCCGTCACCGGCGAACCGGGCGACGGTGAGCCCCACGGCACCGCCGCTGGCGCCGCCGGCGAACAGTGCGGTGGCACACGGGCTCGGCTGCTGGCGGGTGGTCCAGCCGACCGTCCCGTCCTTCACCGGCACCGCGCCACGGAAGATGTCCAGGGCGGCGGCGGTCCAGTAGGCCGCGCGGATACCACCACCCTCGGCGGCCAGCATGAACATCGGCCGGAGCCGGTAGGTCACTGACCCCACGGTGACCGAACGTCCGCACCCTTGGGTCGCGGCGAGCCACTCGGACATCGCCGTGTCGAAGGTCGGCCGGCCGGCCGCTCCGACCGGTGCGGTCGCCTGGGTGGTGAGACCCCGCAGGCCGTGGATGTCGACGTTGCTACCGATCCCGGTCGTCCAGGCGATCGTCAGGAGGAGCAGTGTCGCCACCGGCAGGGTGGTCAGCTGGATCCCGTTCAGCCAGAAGATCTCCGGCGACCGCCGGTCCTGGGTGAGCACCACACAGCCGCCGACGACGAGCGTGGCCGCCAGCAGGGCGCCGAGCGCGGTCGCGATGACGCCGAGGTGGTCGGCGAACCAGTCCGGGAACAGCCCGACCACGAAGAAGAGGACGAGCCCGGCGACGAGGACGCCCAGCCGCAGGACGAGGTTCCCGGGGACCGGGACGGTCGGCGTGAGACCGGCCTGGATGCGCTGCCACCTGGTCCGGTCCGCAACGGGAACCTCGCCGACCTCGTCGTCGGTGACGCGATCCTGGACCCACCGCGCCAGCGGCCAGGCGACCACGGCGGTACCGAAGCCGATCACCACGGGGACGAGGCCGAGCCACGAACCGCCGAGGTCGACCAGCGCGAGGGCCACCACGGCGGTGTAGGCGCGGATCAGGCCCAGTCCGGTCACCACCACGGCGACCGCCACGAGGACGTCGCCGACCAGCGAGATGCGCACCTTGTCCTCGGCCGACCTCACCTGGTGGTTCTTGGGGCTGAACAGCGATGTCGCCCAGGTCCAGCCCTGGTCGCGCCCGCGACGGATGAGCCACGAGAGCGCAACGATCCCGACCGGAACCAGCAGGAAGAACCCCAGCCGTACCGGGTCGAAGCCGGGCAAGGCCCACGGCCACCGGCGGAACGCCACGGCGACGGCGCCCAGCCCGACGCCGAGGATCAGCGGGACGATGCCGCCGAGCCACAGGTTGGCCTTCTCCTCGTCGACGACGGACGCTTCGGTCCGCTGCCAGAAGACGCCGGACCTGAGCCGGCCGATGACGAGCAGGCCGAGCGCCGTGAGCAGCACAGCGACCACGGCGGCCCAGAAGTGCCCGTCCCCGAACCCGCTGCTCTCGAACCACCGGCGCTCCACGTCGGGAAGCTGGTCCAGCAGATCGGACCCGGCCGGCACCGTCAGCACGGCGATCGGGAGGATCGCGATGACCGAGAACCGGTGGGTGTAGAGCCCGCTGAGCCAAGACCGGATCACCGGTCCGTGCTGCAGCGCCGCATACGCTGCCACGGCGAGGGCGACGAGCACCGCCAGCCACTTCGCGGACGAGAGGACGGCAGTGACGTAGGCGAGCGGCACCGACCGGGTGTGGACCGTGAGCAGGGCGAACCCGTCCTCGAGGACATCGACGACGGCCAGCACCCGAAGAGCCCAGGCCAGCAGACCGGCGCCGTGCTCGGCCAGCCACCTCGAGACGACCAGCCCGTAGATGACGATGAGCGCGACGTCGAGGGCGACGTAGAGGAGCAGCCAGGTCGCACGTTCGCCGGCGTAGGCGGGGAAGGTCGCCGACCAGCCGTCGACGGCTCCGAAGGCGCCCGGCCCCATGAGCGCGGTGAACGACCACGGGCGGGCCTGGTCGTCAAGGACCTGACCCGAGAGCCGGTTGACCTCGCCCAGCGCGACGAACAGTGCGACGACCAGGCTGGCGGTGATGCCCTTGCCGAGCCCCATGACGGGCGTGCCGGTCACCGGCGGAGCCGGAGCGGGTGCCACCTCGAGACCCTGTCCAGCCATGGTCTGCCCCTTCGACTGTCCTGCCCGTAGCTCATCGAAGCAGAGGGGCTGTCGTTCCGTCGTGATACTCGTGGGTCGCGTGTCCTCCCGAACGGGAGGTCCCGGGAGCAGGAGACTGGACGAGCAGAGAGGACCCGGAGGTGGCCATGACGAAGGACTCCGTCGCCGTGCTGGCGTGGTGTGACAACCCCTGGTGTGGCGAGCCGTTCGACTCCCGCGACGGCTGGAGCGGTCGCTGCCCCTCGTGCCTGGCCCTGGCCGACGAGCACCTGTCGGAACGCCACACCGTCCTCATCGAGGTCTGCGTGGAGTGCCGGCGCGAGCCGCGAACAGCCGCGCGCGACACCCGGCGTTCAGCCTGACCTCAGGAGTTCTCGTCCACCCGCGTGGGACGGCGTCACGCGGCCTGACCAGACGGTGCCACTGCTCTGGCTAGGCGCGCTTCGGCGGCCGGGGGATGAAGTAGCTCGTGCGCTGCTGGTACTCCGGGTAGCCGGGCCGCTTCGACATCTGCTTCTCGAGCAGTCGCGCACCCGTGGCGAAGACGAGGAAGTACGTCATGACGACCGGCGACAGGACGGTGAGGACACCGGGCCAGGCGCTCGCGGCGACGAGGTAGAGCCCCCACCAGACCGCCGAGTCGCCGAAGTAGTTCGGGTGCCGGGTCCAGGCCCACAGACCGCGGTCCATGACTGTGCCCTTGTTGCCGGGGTCCGCCTTGAACCGCGCCAGCTGGGCGTCGCCCACCGCCTCGAACACGACACCGAGCAGCCAGACGACCGCACCGAGCACCGCCACCAGGACGAGCCCGTCGCCGGACGCCGCGCTGACCTGGAGCGGGAGGGACACGAACCAGACCGCGGCGCCCTGGACGAGGTAGACCTTGCGCACCGCCACGAGGAACGGGTGACCGGGCTGGTCGGCCAGCATCGCCTCGTAGCGCGGGTCCTCCCCCTTGCCCCGGTTGCGGGTATGCATGTGCCGGGCCAGCCGGCCGCCCCAGACCGCCACCAGGACCAGGACGAGCAGGCGCCGCCAGAGCGGACCGTCACCGACGACCGCGGCCACCAGAGCGACCACGACGAAGCCCAGTCCCCAGGCGGTGTCGACGACGCTCACGCGACCCTGCCGACGCCCGACCAGGGCGGTGACGGTCATGAGGATGGCGACGGCGAGCAGCGAGAACCCGCTGACGGCAAGGAAGTTGGAGACCGAGAACTCCGTCAGGACCACTCGGGGAGCCTAACCGGGGGCATCGAGGACGCTCCGTCGTTGCCCGGCCGGACCGCGAGGATCTGGTCCACCCCCATCCGACCGTCGCGGAACGCCATCGCACCACCGACGAGGTAGAGCCGCCACACGCGGGCGACCTCCTCGCCGACCAGGCCGACCGCACGGTCCCAGTTGTCCTCGAAGGTGCGGTACCACGCGTCGACGGTGCGCACGTAGTGCTCCCGCAGCGCGTGGACGTCGCGGACCTCGAGGCCGCCGGACTCGATGAGCTCGACGGTCTCTCCGACCGGGCGCATATGCATGTCCGGGGCGATGAACGACTCGATGAACGGACCGCCGCCGGGGTAGCGGCCCCGTCGCGACATCTGCTGGATGAGGACCCGACCGCCGGGAACCACGTTGTCGCGCAACGCCTTCACGTAGGTGCCGTAGTTGCGCTGCCCGACGTGCTCGCCCATCTCGAGCGAGGCGACCGCGTCGAACGGTCCGCCGACGATCTCGCGGTAGTCCTGCAGCCGGATCTCGACGCGGTCCTGCAGACCGCGATCGCGGATGCGCTCGTCGATGAACCGCTTCTGCTCTGCGGCGATGGTGACGCCGGTGACCTGAGCACCGAAGTGCTCCGCGGCGTACAGGCTGAGGGAGCCCCAGCCGCAGCCGACGTCGAGGAACCGCATCCCGGGCGTGCCCAGCCCGACTTTCTCGCAGACCAGCTCGAGCTTGTCGCGCTGCGCGTCCTCGACGGTGTATCCGGGGTCCTCGGAGCGCCAGTAGCCACAGGAGTACGCCATGTGCGGGTCGAGGATCAGCGAGTAGAACTCGTTGGAGAGGTCGTAGTGGTGGTGGATCGCGTCACGGTCGCGGCCGCGAGTGTGCAGCCGGCCACGGAGCACGGCTTGGCTGTCCGGTGCCGGCGGCGGCGGGCCGAGGACGCCGAGGTCCTTGGCCAGCCGCAGCAGGCTCGCCAGGAGGACCGGCGACGGCCGCACCCCGCTGAGGCCGCGCTCGGCGGCGACCCGCCACACGTGGGTGAGCGCCGCGTCGAGGTCGCCCTCGACGTCCAGCTCACCGGTGACGTAGGCCTGCGCGGCGCCGAGCTCGCCCGGATGCCAGAGGATCCGGCGGAGCGCCTGCGGCGAGCGGATGACGACCGACGGCGCGTCGACCGACCCGGCCACGCTGCCGTCCCACGCGGTGAGGCGGACCGGGAGCTCGCCGCCGACGACCGGCGCGAGGGCGGCCGCGAGGCGGACCGCGACCCCGCCGCCGTCCGCGGTCGTGGTGACGTCGGTCCGGTCGAGGACAGTCATGCGGTGATCCCTTCGCGACGCAGCACGATCTGCTGCACGTCGAGGTAGCCCGAGGCGAAGCCGGCTCGGGAGTACTCCAGGTAGAAGTGCCACATCCGGCGGAAGATCGCGTCGAACCCCAGCCGCCCGACGGCGCCGACGTTGGCGACGAACCGCTCGTCCCAGAGGCGGAGGGTCTGGGCGTAGCTCTCGCCCAGCGAGAGTCGGTCGGCTACGCGCAGCGTCGTGTGCGTGCGGGTCACGTCCTCGATCGCCTCGGTGGACGGGAGGAACCCGCCCGGGAAGATGTACTTGTGCACCCAGGTGTACGTGTTGCGGGTGGCCAGCATCCGGTCGTGCGGCATGGTGATCGCCTGGATGGCGACGGCGCCGCCCGGGGCGAGGACCCCGTCGAGGGTCCGGAAGTAGGTCGGCCAGTACTCGTAGCCCACCGCCTCGATCATCTCGACGGAGACGACCGCGTCGTACTGTCCGCGGACCTCGCGGTAGTCCTTCAGCTCGACGGTCACGTGGTCCTCGACGCCGGCCTCCCGGATGCGCTGGCGGGCCAGCCCCCGCTGCTCCTTCGACAGGGTCACCGAGTGCACGGTCGCGCCGCGCTGGGCGGCCCGGATCGCCAGCTCGCCCCAGCCGGTCCCGATCTCGAGGACGCGGGTCCCCTTGCCGACGCCGGCCTGGTCGAGCAGTCGCTCGATCTTGCGGGCCTGCGCCGGAGCGAGGTCGGACCACGCCGGCGCGTCGAGCGTCGACGGGTCGAACAACGCGGCCGAGTAGCTCATCGTCTCGTCGAGGAACTGCTCGAACATCGCGTTGGACAGGTCGTAGTGCCGGCTGATGTTGCTGCGCGTGTTGTTCGTGCTGTTCCGCTCGGTGCGCGGCAGCCGGGACACGTAGAGGGCCCGCAGATTCTGCAGGGGTTCGGGCACCAGGCTCGCCATCCTCTCGGCGAAGACGGTCAGCAGCGCGCCGAGGTCGGGTGAGTCCCAGTCACCGGCCATGTAGGACTCGCCGAACCCGATGAGGGCGTCGGCACCGAGGCGCTCGAGGAACCGCTCCGGGCGGTGCAGCACCATGACCGGGGCGTTCGGGACGTGAGCGGCCCGGCCGATGGCGGTGCCGTCGGGCAGCTCGACCCGGACGTCGAGGCGACGCGCGGCCTGCTCGAACAGCCGCCGCGCGACGCGGGCGTGCACCGTGCGCTTGAGGGCGCTGGGGACGCGGGTCAGGTCTGGCCAGTGGCTGGTGTCGAGGCGGGGGGCGGAGAAGCCGCCGCCGAGGTTCCGTTGGTCGGGTGAGAGCGTGGTCACTGGACCGCCTCCTGTGGGGAGTGGGTGGGTCGGGGCTGGATCGGCAACCGGCGCGCCCAGAGGCGGACGCCGTGCCACTTGATCCGGGCCATGACGGTGAGGGGTTCGAGGGGCCGCGTCGCGGCGGTGCGCAGGACGGCGCCGACGGTGGCGCGCCTGGCGTCGCCGACCAGGGTGGCGACGAACGGCGGGTGTCCCGGGCGGGTCAGGGTGACCGCCACGTGGGCGCGGCGGCCCGGCTCGGGGACGAGCAGGTCGTAGGAGCCGGACACGTCGTTGAAGGGGCTGACGTAGAGCTCCTTGCTCGTCGAGGCTCGGCCGGAACCGTCCGGTCGGACGAGGTAGGCGTGCCGGTCGCCGTAGGTGTTGTGGACCTCGACGACGACGCACTCCAGCCGGCCGTCGGGACGGTGGCACCAGAAGAGCGAGATCGGGTTGAAGACGTAGCCGAGCACGCGGGCGTTGGCCAGCATGGTGATCCGGCCGCCGCGCAGGTCCACCCCGTGGGTCGAGAGGAACGTGTCGAGGTTCTCGCGTAGGGTCGCCTCCGCGTCACCGAGGTGGTCGCGGGCCGCGAACCGGGCCAGCGGCGTGAGCCAGCCCAGGTGCGGGAGGTCGTCGAGGTCGACGAGCCAGGAGTAGCTGCGGTGGGCGAAGTCGTGGCGGACCGGCGCGGTCCGCGCGTGCCGGATCGTCGTCGCATACAAGCGAGTGCTGCCGCCCATCCTCATGACGCCACCGCCACGGCCGCGTCCCGATCGCCGACGGTCGCCCACTCCACGCCGAGATGACGGGCGGCGACGACGCCGGAGAGGGCACCGTCCTCGTGGAAGCCCCAGCCGTGGTAGGCGCCGGCGAACGCGATGCGCGGCGTGGTGATGCTCGGTAGCTTCCGCTGCGCCGCAAGGGTCTCCGGCGTGTAGAGGGGATGCTCGTAGGTCATCGTGTCGATGACCGTGGCCGGGTCGACGCGGTCCTCGCCGCCGAGCGTGACGAGGAACCGGCGGTCCGGCTCGTCGATGCCCATCAGCCGGGAGATGTCGTAGGTGACCAGGACCGGGTCGCGGTCGTCGTCGGGCCGCTCCCAGTAGTTCCAGGACGCCCGCGCCGCCCGACGGGTCGGCAGCACCGACTCGTCGGTGTGCAGCTGGGCGTGGTTGGTCGTGTAGGTCATGGCGCCGAGCACCTCGCGCTGCGCCGCGGACGGCCGGGTGAGCATCGCCAGCGACTGATGGGGGTGGCCGGCCAGGACGACGGCGTCGTAGTCGTGCGTGTCGCCGGCCGCGTCGGTCACCCAGACCGCGTCGTCGGTCTCGACCACACCGGTGACCGCGCGCCCCACTCGGACCTCGTCCAGACCGGCCGCGACCTTCTCGACGTAGCAGCGGGACCCGCCGACGACGGTCCGCCACGTGGGCGACCCGAAGACCGTGAGCATGCCGTGATGGTCGAGGAACGCGAAGAGGTAGCGCGCCGGGTAGTCGAGGGCGCGGGCGGGATCGCAGGACCACACGGCCGCCACCAGCGGCCGGAGGAAGCGGGTGGTGAAGTACTCG
Organism: Lapillicoccus sp.; assembly: GCF_036559105.1. Taxonomy (GTDB): domain Bacteria; phylum Actinomycetota; class Actinomycetes; order Actinomycetales; family Dermatophilaceae; genus Lapillicoccus. Next base: position 9,151 of record NZ_DATBTV010000101.1, read on the forward strand.
CTGAGGCCGACCCGGGCCACGAACGCCCGCAGCGTCTCCTCGTCTCCCTCCGGGTCGACCGGGGTGGCCAGGATCTCGGTGGCGTGACGGTGGAACCGCTTGACCTCTGTGAGCATCCGCAGGTACCCCAGGTCGAGAACGTTGCGAACCGACGGGAAGAGGCCGCGCGCGCCGAGCGCACCCGCATACTCGATGCCCCGCCGGCCGAGGGCGTCGACGCGGATCGACATGCTCATGTCGGAGTCGCGGGTCTCGACGCCGAGCTCGTCGAACAGACGCAGCAGTGTCGGGTAGGTCCGGTCGTTGTGGACGATGAACCCGGTGTCGACGGCGACGATGCGTCCTGCGACGTTGACGAGGTGGGTGTCGGCGTGACCGCCGAGCCGGTGGTCGGCCTCGTACAGGGTCACGTGACGACCGGCCGAGCCGAACACGTGGGCCGCGGTGAGACCCGCGACGCCGGAGCCGACGACGGCGACCCGCCGACGTTCGCGCTGTCCGGTGACGTACTCGGCCATGGTGGTCGACACTCCTCAGGGGCTTAGGGCATGGTCAGGCCGAGTGACCTGACAGTGGTGATTCGTGACCAACCGCTCGCACGGATGCGCCGAGGGGGCCTCAGGCGAAGGCGAACAGGGCGATCGGTTTCGTGGTCGGCTGCGGCGAACCACCGCTGGGCTCGACGGTCACCCCGGCCCCCTGCGCGCTCGCCGCGTCGCCCTCGAGGACGACGGTCTGGTTCGAGCCCGGCGGCACGAGCCCGGCGGAGACGAAGCTCCCTCCGGGGGCCTGCAGCCACATCTGGTACGTCTTGCCGCTCGGCGCGGCGGCCAGGTTTTCCGTCACGAGAACGGCGCGGCCGACCGACTCCGACCGCACGACGGTCACGGTGCTGCCGTCGGCGAGGGTCTGCTGGTAACGCTGCGCGTCCGGCGCCTGCTGGACCTGGGCGGCGATGTTGTTCTGGACCTGCGACGACGAGTTCCACGGCTGGGTGACCGCGAGGGCGGCACCACCCCCCAGGGCGATGACCGCAGCGGCCGAGGCGAACCACCGGTTCCGTCGCCGGCGCGCATCGGAGAGCCGGGACACCCGGGACGGCGCGGACGGCGCGTCGGGGTCCTGGGTCGCCGAACGTTCACGGCTGGTGGCCTCGATGCGGTCGCCGGCCTCCCGGCTGACGGCAGGGGCGAGCGGACGGACCTTGGCAATGTCGCGCAGCACCTGCTCGCGCAGCCGCTCGGGCGGGGTCGCGCTCATCAGCATTCCGAGGTGGAGGGTTGTGTCCCGGAAGCTGGCGACCTCCTCGCGGCAGTCCGCGCAGGTGGCCAGGTGCCGCTCGAACTCGGCGCGCTCGATGTCGTCGACGGCGTCGACGGCATACGCGCCGCTGAGGGCGTGGATGTCTGCGGATTCGGGGGTGTTCATGAGCTCAGTCCCAGCGTGTCGCGAAGACGGATGAGACCGTCGCGGATTCGAGTCTTGGCGGTCCCCAGTGGCAGGTCGAGCATCGCGGCGACCTCGGTATGCGTGTAGCCGCCGAAGAAGGCGAGCTCCAGGGCACCGCGCTGTGCCGGAGTCAGCGTCTGCAGCGCCTTGCGCACCCGTTCAGCCTCCAGCGAGGCTTGCGCCGCCTCGGCGGTCGAGTCGTAGTCCACGTCCTGGTTCGCCTCGTGGTAGCCGTGGTCCCGACGGCCGGCGGCCGCCGCGGATCTCACCCGGTCGACCGCCTTCCGGTGGGCGATGGTCATCATCCACCCGAGCGCGCTCCCGCGGTCCGGGTCGAAGCGGGCCGACTGGCGCCAGATCTCGAGGAAGACCTCTTGGGTGACCTCTTCGGACTGGGCCGGGTCACGAAGTACCCGGACGACCATTCCGTAGAGCCGTGGGGCGACGGCGTCGTAGAGCTGCGAGAACGCGCCCTCGTCGCCCCACGACGACTGTCGCAGCAGGTCCGCCAAGCGAGCATTCGGGTCCACGCCCTCCGGCGACTCATCGCCGGAGGGCACTGCCCGAAGCTCAGCCATGACTGGCATTCTGCTGTCTCATTTCCCGTGTGCCTACTGGTGTCCGTCTGTCGACGATCAGGGCATCAGGACCGAGTCGACGATGTAGACCGTCGCGTTGGCTGTGGTGACGTTGCCGCAGACGATGTTGGCGTTCTCCTTGCCGACGGTGAACATCTCGCCGGAGCCCTTGACGGTCAGCGTGGTGCCGGCCAGCGTCTTGTGGTCACCAGCGAGCTGGTCCGGCGCGATCTTCCCGGCCACGACGTGGTTGGTGAGGATCTTGGTCAGCGTCGGCTTGTCCGCGAGGACCTTGTTCAGGGTGTCCGCGGGGATCTTGGCGAACGCGTCGTTGGTCGGCGCGAAGACCGTGATGGCCGGAGCCGAGTTCAGGGTGTCGACGAGGCCGGCGGCCTTGACGGCGGTGACCAGCGTCGAGAGCACCGGGTTGTTGCTGGCAGCGGTCGCGACCGTGTCGGTGGCCATGCCGTTGAACGAGCCCTTGCCGTCCTTCGGGACCGCCGCACAGGCCGTGCCGAAGGGCTGGGTCATCGCGTCGGTCGTCGAGCTGCTGGACGCCGTGGTCGGGGCCGAGCTGCTGGTGGACGGCGCTGCGGCGGCACTCGCCGCCGGCGTGTTCGTCGAGCCGCACGCGGCCAGCCCGATGGGGAGCGCGGCCGCGAGGGCCACGAAAAGAGTGGCCCGGCGAGCGGTCCTGGTCCGTGCGTTCATGATGCTTCCTGCTTCCATACGTGGTCTGTGGTGTTGCTGCTTACACCTGGTATTCGAGGTGTGGTAAGCGCTGGATTGGCCTGATGTCATTGGGTTTTCGTCACGAAACGATGACGACGACCTGTTGGATGCCGCTCGACCCTTCGGGGAACGGCGTCGTCCGCTGGTCGGTCTGGAGGGCGCCAGTGAGATCAGTCGCCCGCACCGCGAGGGTGTGCTGGCCGGAGGTGGCGTCCCACGGGACGAACCACTGCCGCCAGTAGTCGATGCCGGCGTCCGGGCCGAGCTGGGCCGGCTGCCACGCGCCCCCGTCGATCTGTACCTCGACCTTGCCGACGCCGCGATGCTGCGCCCAGGCGACACCGCCGATCACGGTCCGTCCCGGTGCGACGGTCGACAGCGGGGCCGGGGTGTCGATCCGCGCCGACGTCTTGATCGGCGCGTTCGTCGCCCACTGGCGCTGGGTCCAGTAGGACTGCTGCGCTGCATACGTCGTGAGGGTCAGCTTGGTGAGCCACTTCGTGGCCCCGACGAACCCGTAGAGCCCTGGTGTCACGAGGCGGGCGGGGAAGCCGTGGGTGTCGGTGAGCGGTTCTCCGTTCATCCCGACGGCGATCATCGCGTCCCGGCCGTCGCGGACCACTGCCAGGGGCGTGCTGATGGTGAAGCCGTCGACCGCGGTGCTGAGCAGCTGGTCGGACTGCGTCCCGACGCCGGCGCGGTCGAGGACGTCGGTGAGCCGGACGCCGAGCCAGCGGGCCGCTCCGACGTACCCGCCGCCGACCTCGTTGGAGACGCAGGTGAGGGTGATGTCGCGCTCGATCATCGGCAGGGCGAGCAGCTCGTCGTAGGTCAGCGTGAACGGGCTGCGCACGTCGCCGTCGATCTCCAGCGACCAGGAGCCGACGCTGACGCGGGGCACCGTGAGGTTGGTGTCGACGCGGTAGAAGCTGGCGGTGGGCGTCCGGAACGGGGACACCCCCTGGACCGTCGACTCGACACCCACCGGCAGCGGGGGGGTCGGGTTCGCCGGTGCCGGCAGGGTCAGGCCGGAGGTGTCGGTGGCCCGCTCGGCGAGCCGCTGACCCAGGGCACCCGCCACCGCGGCTCCGGCGGTGATGCCCGCGGCGCCGACGAGGAAGGTGCGCCGTGAGGCGCCCGAGCCCCGGAGTCCGGCGGTGGCCGGCTCCAGCAGCCGGTGGAGCCCGAGGAGCACGCTCACGCCGACGATCGCCGTCGCGAGGGCGGGCAGCAGGTCGAGCAGCCGCGCGGTCGGCCGGGTCATGGCCGCCCCACCGGCCGCCACCACGAGCAGGAGGAGCACGCCCGCGCCGACCGCGGGGCGACGGCGCGAGAGCAGCCCGGCCAGGGCGGCAAGCGCCAGGGTGGCGAGGGAGACGGTGGCCAGCAGGATCGGCTTGTCAGCGGTGCCGACCCGAGCGATGACGAGCTCCTTGACCGGCGTCGGGGTGAGGTCGATCACCACGGACCCGACCGAGAGAACCGGCGACGCGGCGGCGTTGGTCACCGCGGCGACGAGGTGACCCACCGCGATCCCCGCGAGCGCCGCCAGCACGCCGGACAGCGCATACAGGATGCGCGGTGCGGTCGGGGCCTCGGCCGAGGTGTCGGCCGGGCGGGTACGGAGGTCGGTCACACGTCTGCTTCGTCTCCGGAGCCCTCCGCGGATGTGGCCACCCGCTCCTCGCACCTGACAGGGTGGCCACATGGCTGTCCCCCACGTCGTCCGACGGATCAACAAGCGCGTGACGAACCCACTGCTGCGTGGGCTGGCGGGTCACGGCTGGTTCGTCGAGCTCGAGCACGTCGGACGCCGGTCGGGCCGGACGTTCCGGACTCCGCTGATGGCGTTTCGCAACGGGCCGACGGTCACCATCGCCCTGACCTACGGTCCCGACGTCGACTGGCTGCGCAACGTCCGGGCCGCCGGTGGGGCGCGGATGCACGTCGGCTCCCGGCTGGTCACGCTGGGCGCGCCGGAGACGCTGACCGAGCAGGACGGGCTCAACCGGATGCCCAGCCCGGTCCGACAGATGCTCCCCGTCCTCGGCTGTCACGACTTCGTCGCGCTGCCGGTTCTCAGCGAGCGGCCGTGGCGCGGAGCGACCCCCCTCGCCTGAGAGAATCAGTCCGTGACCGACGGTGCGGAGGCGACGCAGGAGACACGGGGGCGGCCGGCATACCTGCGGTGGACCACGCTCGCGCCGGTCCTCGCGATCCTCGCGCTGCTGCTGACCTGGACGGGTGACGGGCACGGGGCCGTCGTCCTCGTCATCGTCGCCGTCCTGCTCGGCGCCGCCGTGCTGGCGGCGGTGCAGCACGCCGAGATCGTCGCGCACCGTGTCGGAGAGCCCTACGGCTCCCTGCTCCTGGCGGTGGCGGTGACGATCATCGAGGTGGGGCTCATCGTCATGCTCATGGTCGGGGGCAAGGGCGACACCACCACTCTCGCTCGTGACACCGTCTTCGCGGCCGTGATGATCACCTGTAACGGGATCCTCGGGATCTGCCTGCTCGCCGGCTCGCTGCGGCACGGTCTCGTGGTGTTCAACAAGGAGGGCACCGGCGGGGCACTGGCCACGGTGGCGACCCTCGCGACGGTATGCCTGGTGCTGCCGACCTTCACGACCAGCCACCCGGGTCCCGAGTTCTCCACCTCGCAGCTGGTCTTCGCGGCGGTCGCGTCGCTAATGCTCTACGTCCTGTTCGTCCTGACCCAGACGCGTCGACACCGCGAGTTCTTCCTCCCGATCGACAAGCACGGCGAGCTCCTCGAGGACGACGACAGCCACGACCCGCCGCCGGGCAGCTCGTGGAAGCTGAGCGCGGGCCTGCTGCTGGTCTCGCTCGTGGCGGTCGTCGGGCTCGCCAAGGTGCTCTCGCCGGCGATCGGGACGGCGGTCACGGCGGTCGGTCTGCCGCCGTCCTTCGTCGGAGTCGTCATCGCCATCCTGGTGCTGGCCCCGGAGACCCTCGCCGCCGTCAACGCTGCCCGGCGCAACCGCGTGCAGATCAGCCTCAACCTCGCACTCGGCTCGGCCATGGCCAGCATCGGCCTCACCATCCCGGCGCTCGCCGTGGCGACGATCTGGCTGGACGGCCCGCTGCTGCTCGGCCTGGGCCCGACCCAGATGGTGTTGCTCGCGATCACCGTCATCGTCGGCATGCTCACCGTCGTTCCCGGTCGCGCCACCCGTCTCCAGGGTGGCGTGCACCTCGTCCTGCTGGCCGCGTACATCTTCCTCGCCGCCAACCCCTGAGGTCCTCATGTACGTTCCCCGCCACTTCGCCGTCGAGGACCTGGAGGAGATCCGGGCTCTGGTCCGCGACGTGCACGTCGGCCAGCTCGTCACGGTCGGGACCGACGGCACGCCCGACGCCAGCCTGCTGCCGGTGCTCTGGGAGGGCGACGAGGTCGTCGTCCACCTGGCCCGCGCCAACGAGCACTGGCGGCGCGTCGTCGACGGCTCCCCGGGTCTGCTCGTCGTGACCGGCCCCGACGCCTACATCACGCCCCGCTGGTATGCGTCCAAGCGCGAGCACGGCCGGGTGGTGCCGACGTGGAACTACTCGGCCGTCCACCTCTCGGGCCCGGTCACGGTGCACGACGACCCGGAGTGGCTGCGAGAAGCGGTCACGCGGCTGACCGACCACCACGAGGGACGGACGGCCGACACCGAACGGTGGCACGTCGACGACGCACCCGTGCGGTTCGTCGACGGCCAGCTGAGAGCGATCGTCGGGGTCTCGATGGCGGTGACCGGCGTCGAGGCCAAGGCGAAGCTGAGCCAGAACCGCTCGGCCGACGACCAGGCCGGCGTCGTCGAGGGGCTGGCCGGGTCAGCCGACCTCGGCGCGGCCGCCGTGCGCGACGCGATGGTCCGCCGACAGCAGGGTCACTGAAAACCGCTCTGCGCCAACGGGTGCAGCAGCTCGCGCTCCTCGTAGGACAGGTGTGAGAGCAGGGCGTCGGTGACGAGATCCAGCACCTCCTGCAGCTGCTGCTCCGTGCCCGCCTCCTCGTCCCCGACGAGGGCGACGAGGGCCCGGTCGAGGTGGTCGAGCAGCTCGGCGATGACCTCGTGCTCCTCCTGCAGCCGGTCGACGACCGGAGCCGCCCCCTCGACCCGGCGCAGGTGCGGGAACATGCTGGCGTCCTCGAGGCTGTGGTGCCCGGTGACGACCCGGCAGTACTGCTCGCAGTAGGCGCCGAGGGTCCAGTTGTTCTGCCGCAACGTCATCCGGTTGATCGCCGAGCGGGCGGAGCCGACTGAGGTCCGGCCGTCCCGGACCTGCTCGACGAGGTCGCGCAGGCGGCCGAGCTCGGACCGAAGATAGTCGTGCACGTCGATGAGGTGCTGCGGCGCGGCCTGCTGCTGCGCCGAGTAGTGGAACCAGGCCGGCACGGGGAACGTCGGCCGAGTGCTCTCGTCCCACGCGGCCTGGTCACTGAACCGTGTCCCGTCGTCCGGTGTGGGGCGGACGTCGAGCCGCGAGTCGCCTTGCGGTGCAGTGGTGCTCGTCGTGATGACCTCACGGGGCGCCGGGTCCGCCGTCGTAGGGAGGGAGGCGGCTCCGCTGCGGCGCCGGGCGTCCACGAGGTCCCGGACCAGCGGCGCCACCTCCTCGCCGAACCGACGCACGTCGTCGACGTCGTCGGTGCCGAGGATGAACGTGCTCATGCCCTGGTCGAGCGTCAGCCCGGCCAGCTGTTCGGCCCAGTCCTCGGCGGTGCCCGCGAGCCCGCGACCCCGGGTCCGGCCGAAGGAGCCGAAGACGTTGTAGAGGCGGCGCACCGCCGCCGGGTCGCGGTCGGCGTCCCGGGCCGCGGTGTCGATGGCGTCGTTCATCTCCGGGAGGGCGTCGGGGTCGGCGTAGCCCATGCTCGGGAGCCAGCCGTCGGCATACCGGCCGGTGAGCCTCAGCATCCGGGGCTTGTAGGCGCCGACC
>NZ_DATBTV010000102.1:0-38812 GCF_036559105.1 Lapillicoccus sp.
GGGCAGGCGATCGCCGACGCCTACAACCTCGGCCGTGACCTCGCCAACTGCCCGGCAGCGACCCTCACCGCGGCCCGGATGGCCGAAGTGGCCGCGCTGCTCGGACCCGACGCCGGACTGGAGGTCGAGTCCTTCGACGAGGAGCAGCTCATCGCGATGAGCTGCGGGGGCATCCTCGGGGTCAACATGGGCAGCGCCGAGCCGCCCCGGCTGATCCGGATGCGGTATGCGCCGGAGTCGCCGACCGGCCGGCTAGCGCTGATCGGCAAGGGGATCATGTACGACTCGGGCGGCATCAGCCTCAAGCCCAGCGACGAGTCCCACGCGCAGATGAAGAACGACATGACCGGGGCGGCGGCGATCCTCGCGACCATGACCGCCCTCCAGGCGGTGGGCTGCACGACGGCCGTGACCGCGTACCTCTGCTGCACCGACAACATGCCGTCCGGCACCGCCATGAAGCTGGGCGACGTCCTCACGATGCGCAATGGGAAGACCGTCGAGGTCCTCAACACCGACGCCGAAGGACGGCTGGTGATGGCGGACGGGTTGTCCCTGGCCGTCGAGGAGCCGGTCGACGCCGTCGTCGACGTCGCGACGCTGACCGGCGCCTGCCTGCGGACGTTCGGTGTCGAGATCGCCGGGCTGATGGGCAACAACGCCCAGCTGCTCGAGCAGCTCAAGGCCGCCGGAGAGCTCGTCGACGAGCCGGTCTGGGAGCTTCCGCTCTACCGGCCGTACCGCAGCCAGCTCGACTCCACGATCGCCGACATGACCAACATGGGCGGTCCGAACGCGGGGTCGATCACGGCCGCGCTCTTCCTCGAGGAGTTCGTCGACGGCCACCCGTGGGCGCACGTCGACATCGCCGGCACCGCGCAGCTCCCGGCGCCGCGGACGTGGCGCAACAAGGGCGCGACCGGCTTCGGCACGAAGCTTCTCATCGAGCTCGCGACGTCGTTCCGGCCGCCGGCCGGGACGGACGAGCCGTGAGCGCCGACACCGCTCCTCCGGAGGAGGAGACCCCGCAGGGCCAGAAGGGGTTCCTCGGCACCATCGAGCGGATCGGCAACAAGATCCCGCACCCCGCGATCATCTTCCTCGGCCTGATCGCCATCGTCGTTCTGCTGTCCGCGATCCTGTCCTGGGCCGGGCTCGAGGCCCAGGTCCAGGTCGCGGTCCCGCAGGGCACCCAGGTCGTCCCGGACTACAGCGACGCCGGGTCGATGTACCCGTCGCTCGACCATGCGACCGAGCCGCCGGTCCCCGACTACGAGATCAAGACCGAGACGATCACCGTCAACAGCCTGCTCAGCGCGGACGGGATCCGGCTCATCTTCACCACGGTCGTCCAGAACTTCAACGACTTCGGCGTGGTGGCGGTCATCCTCGTCGCGATGATCGGCATCGGCGTAGCCGAGGAGGCCGGCCTCATCGCCGCGCTGATCCGCAAGCTGGTGTCCGCGGCGCCGCCGTGGTCGATCACCTTCATCATCGTCCTCATCGGCGGCATCTCGAGCGTCGCGTCCGATGCCGGCTACCTCGTGCTCGTCCCCTTGGGCGGCGCCGTCTTCGCGTCCCTGGGCCGAAACCCGCTGGCGGGCATCGCCGCCGCGTACGCCGGCGTCAGCGCGACCTTCTTCGTCAACATCCTCATCACGCCCGCCGACGGGATCATCACCGAGGTCACCAACGAGATCATGGGGGGCGTCGCACCCAACGCGCCACCGCTCACCGTGACTCACAACTTCTACTTCAGCGCGGTCTCGACGATCGTCATGGCTGCCGTCATGACCTTCCTCAACGACCGGTTCCTCGAGCCGCGGCTGGGCAAGTGGGACCCCTCCGAACGCCCGCCGGACGCGCCCGTCGACCACGTCCCGGACGCCGAGGAGCTCACGCTCGAGACCAAGGGCCTGCGGACCGCCGGCCTCTACCTGCTGGTGGCCGTGGTCATCCTGTCCCTGCTGACGTTCCTGCCGAGCGCCCCGCTGCGTAACCCGGACACCGGCGAGATCTTCGGCAACAGCCCCTTCATGTCCAGCCTGCTGTTCATCATCTCGATGCTCTTCCTCGTCACGGGCATCGGCTACGGCCGCGGAGCGAACACGCTGACCGGCAGCACGAACATCATCAACGCCATCGTGAAGACCTTCAACGGGCTGGGCGGGCTGATCTTCCTCATGCTGCTCATCGCCCAGTTCATCACCTACCTCAACTACTCCAACATGTCGCGGCTAGCGGCCACGGGCCTCGCGGATGCCCTGGGACACGCCAACATCGGGGCGCTACCCCTGCTGATCGGGTTCATCCTGCTGGTCTTCGTGATCGACATCATCATGCCGGGCGTCATCCCGAAGTGGGCCATCATCGCGCCCATCTTCATCCCGCTCTTCTACAACCTCGGGATCGCGCCGCAGACGGTCATCGCGGCCTACCGGGTGGGCGACGGACCGGTCAACGTCATCACGCCGTTGATGGTCTACCTGCCGTTCATCATCCTGGTGTGCCAGCGCTACCGGAGGTCCGCGGGGATGGGCACGGTGGTGTCGATGATGATGCCCTACACCGTCGTCGTGCTCGTGGCGTGGACGATCTTCTTCGTCATCTGGTACGTCAGCGGCATTGCGTGGGGCCCCGGCTCACCCGTCCATCTCTGACACCGGGGTTGTCCCGTGGATGACGCTACCCTCACCCTGGTCATCCTCGGTGCCGTCATCGTCCTCTTCGTCTGGAACCGGCTGTCCGTCGGCGTCGTGGCCATCCTCACGATGCTGGCGCTGTGGGCCACCGGGCTGCTGCCCGTCGAGGCGGTGCTCGCGGGCTTCGGTGACCCCGTCGTCGTGTTCATTGCGACGCTCTTCGTCGTCAGCGAGGGCATCGACTCGACCGGCGTCACGACCTGGCTGGGCCAGCTCATCGTCGCCAAGGCCGGTGAGAGCCGGGCTCGGCTCCTTCTCGCCATCGGCCTGCTGTGCGCCGTCCTCACCGCCCTCATCACCCTGAACGGGTCGGTCGCGGCGCTGCTCCCCCTTGTCGTCGTGCTGGCCATGCGGATCGGACAGCCGCCGTCGCAGATGCTCATGCCCCTGGCCTTCACCGGCAGCTGTGGAGCCCTGTTCATGCTGACCGGCAGCCCGGTCAACGTCATCGTGTCGGAGGCGGCGCAGGACAGCGGCGCTCCACCGTTCCCCTTCTTCTCGTTCGCCGTTGTCGGGGTCCCCTTGCTGGCCGGGACGTTGGCCATCTGCGTCCTGCTCGGCCCCCGTCTGCTGCCGCACCGCCGACCGGCCCACCAGGACGCCGACCTCGGGCGTCACGCCGAGACCCTCGAGCAGTACTACTCGCTCACCGACGGCTTCTTCCGGCTCCGGTTGCGCGACCTCTCCCCGCTCGTGGGGCAGACGCCGGACGAGACGGAGCTGTCCGCATACCCCGGCGTCGTCCTGGTGGGCGTCCAGGACCCGGAACGCCGGCCGGTGACCGACCGCACGCTCGCGGTCGACGACGTGCTCGTCGTGAGCGGACCTCGGCACGAGGTCAGCCGGATGACCATCGACCTGGCCCTCGCGGTCGCGATGGACGGGTCCGCCGACGCCGGCGCCCTGCTGACGCGGGAGGCCGGCGCCGTCGAGGTCGTCGTACCACCACGCTCGTCGCTGGTCGGGGAGAAGGTCTACCCCGGGATGAAGCGGGCGTACGACCTGGTCATCCTCGCGGTCCAGCGGATGGGCAAGGACCGCCTTCGGGAGCAGACCGAGCTGGTCGCCGGCGACGCGCTGCTGCTCCAGGGCAGCTGGGCGGCCCTCGACTCGCTGTCGCACGACCGCACGGTGCTCGTCGTCGACTCCCCTGACGTCATCCGGCGGCAGGCGGTGCCCTGGGGTCCCAAGGCCACCGTCGCCGTGGCGATCGTCACGGGGATGGTGGTGCTCCTGGCCTTCGGCGTCGTGCCGCCGGCCATCGCCGGCCTGATCGCCGCTACCGCGATGGTGGTGACCCGCGTCGTCAGCGTGCCGCAGGCCTACCGGTCCGTCTCGTGGCAGACCGTCGTCCTCATCGGCGGGCTCATCCCACTGACCACCGCAATCCGGACCAGCGGAGCGGCGGACCAGATCGCCTCGGTCATCACCGCCGTCGTCGGGGACGGCCGCCCCTTCGTGCTCATGGTGGCGATGTTCCTGCTGACCGCAGTGCTCGGCCAGATCGTCAGCAACACCGCCACCGTCCTCATCGTGACGCCGATCGCCGTCTCCGCAGCGGCCGCCACCCACACCTCGGTCCAGCCGGTGCTCATGCTCATCGCGGTAGCGGGGTCAGCAGCGCTGCTGACCCCGATCGCGACCCCGGCCAACCTCATGGTGATGACGCCGGGCGGCTACCGGTTCGGGGACTACTGGCGGCTCGGGTTGCCGATAATGCTGTGGTGGCTGGCCGTGAGCCTCGTCGTGATCCCCCTGGTCTGGCGGTTCTGACTCAGGCGAGGACCTTGGCCTTCATCGCGGCGAACTCGTCGTCGTTGATGGCACCGGACTTGTGCAGGTCGGCCAGCTTGGTCAGCTCGTCGACCGGGCTGGTCGACGGCGCTGCGCCCCTGGCCGTCTCGGTGATGTACCTGTCCATCGCCTGCCTCGACTCACGGGCATGCTGCAGATCGCGTTCCTGCATGGAGCTGCCACGGGCGATGACGTAGACGAGGACACCGAGGAACGGGACGAAGACGATGAGGATCGTCCACCCCGCCTTGCCCCAGCCGCCGAGGTCGGCGCTGCGGAAGATGTCGAGGATGATGCGGAACAGCAGGAACAGCCAGGCGATCCAGAGGAAGAAGTACAGCATGGTGAGGAACAGGTTGAGCAGGGGGTAGTCCACGAAACGCTCCTTAAGATGGCTGACGCAGTCGGCACGCTAGTGCAGTCGCCCGGGCAGCAACGGGATTTCCGGACGAGTCGGCGGGCGTGTCGAGCGGTGTGCCACCCGACACACTGTGGACGGTCTCCGTCCCTCTGAGGTCGCTCAGCGTTCACAGTGCGGCGGCGCCGACGGGGCCGGTGGTCCGTAACGCTCGGCCCACCCCACCACTACGTCTGGTTCGCCACCCACCCGCGGCGCAGCCGGATCCACCGGTAGCCATAGGGGTTCAGGGCCAGCCCGGTCAGGGTCTTGGTCGGGGCGGCGTAGGCGTCGTCGGCGAACACCTCTCGCGGCGTCTCGACGGCCACGTCCTTCTGCGGCCCCAGGTCGACGGTCAGGGGTTCGCTGTCGAGGTTGTGCAGGAGCAGCAGCGTGCCCTCGTCCGCGTCGAAACGGTGCACCAGGACCGCCGGCGGCATCGCCTGGTCGATGACGGTGAGCCGACCGGTGCCCACCTCCGGGCACTCCTTGAGGGTGCGGATCATCTCGGCGAACCACCGCAAGAGCGAGGTGTGGTCCCGTTGCTCGTCGATGACGTTGGGCCTCGTGCGGCGACCGACGCCCCGCGGCGCCAGGGGGTGCGCGAACGACGCCGGGTCGGCTGGGGAGAACCCCGCCCGAGCCCCGGGTTCCCACTGCATCACCGTGCGCATCGAGTCGCGACCGGGCTGCGACATGAGGTCGGCCATCCCGATCTCCTCGCCGTACCGGATCATCGGCGTTCCCGGGAGCGAGAACTGCAGCGAGTACGCGAGCCGCATCCGAGCCTCGTCGCCACGGAACATGGGGGCCAGCCGTCGGCGGATCCCGCGGTCGAACTCCCGGGAGCGCGGGTCCGGCGCGAACGCCGCGTACACGTCGTCGCGCTGCTCGGTGGTGAGCCGGCTGAGGTCGAGCTCGTCGTGGTTACGCAGGAAGGTGACCCACTGCGCCCGGTCCGCGAGTGGGGTCATCTGCTTCAGGCCGGTGAGCAGCGGCTCGGCCCGGCGCCGGGCCAGCGCGAGCCACAGGAGGGGGTTGATCTCGAAGGCGAACAGCATCTGGGCGCGGTCGTTCTGGCCGCCGCGGGTCGAGGCCGTGTAGAGCTGGATGACGTCAGGGTCGACGTTCGCCTCGCACAGCAGGACCGCATCGCCCCGGATCCACTGCAGGTGCTGGCGCCACTCGTCGAGGATCGCGAAGTCGTTCTGTACCCATCCATGGGCGGTGCGGCGCTCGAGGATGAACGGGGCCGCATCGATGCGGAAGCCCGAGGCGCCCAGCTGCAGCCAGAAGGCGATGATCTTCTTGACCTCGCGCCGCACGGCCGGGTTCGACCAGTTGAGATCCGGCTGGAAGTCGAAGAACCGGTGGTAGTACCAGGCGCCGGCCTCGTCGTCCCAGGTCCACGTCTCGGTCTGCTCACCGGGGAAGACCATCCCCTCGAACCGGTCCGGTGGTTCGGTCTCGCTCCAGACGTACCAGTCGCGGTACGGCGAGTCCGGAGAGCTGCGGGCGCTTCGGAACCACGGGTGCTGGTCGGAGGTGTGGTTGACGACCAGGTCGAGCAGGATCCGGATGCCTCGCTCCTCCGCCTCCCGGAACAGCTCGACGACGTCGCCGAGGCTGCCCAGCCGGGGGTCGACGCCGTAGTAGTCGCTGACGTCGTACCCCGCGTCACGCATCGGGCTCGGGTGGATCGGGTTGAGCCACAGGCAGGTCACGCCGAGCCGCGAGAGGTAGTCGAGCCGGCTGACCAAACCCTGGAAGTCTCCACAGCCGTCCCCGTCGGAGTCCTGGTAGGTGTCCACCTCGAGGCTGTAGATGACGGCCTGCTTGTACCACCGGTTCGACATGGCAGCAGTCAATCCCACCTCGACGGACGGCGCGCCCCAGGGCCGGTACGGGGTTTGGCCGGCCGTCGCCCGGGGCAGGTGCACGAGCGGGGGATACAGGCATACGCACGTCCGAACGGTGGAGGAGCTGGTCATCCATGTCCCGACTGGTGGTGGTCACCGGGGCGAGTGGCGGTATCGGGCGAGCGACGGCCCTGGAGTTCGCCCGGCGCGGCGACCGGGTCGCACTCATCGCCCGCGGCGAGGCCGGCCTCGACGCCGCCGCGGCGCAGGTCCGCGAGCTCGGTGTCAGCGCCCTCGCGGTACCGACGGACGTGGCGGACTACGAACAGGTGGCCGCGGCGGTGGAGCGCATCGAGGACGAGATGGGCCCCATCGACGTCTGGGTGAACGTCGCCTTCACGTCGGTCTTCGCGCGGTTCGACGACATCGCGCCCGAGGAGTACCGACGGGCCACCGAGGTGACCTACCTCGGGTACGTGTGGGGCACCAAGGCCGTCCTGCCGCGGATGAAGCAGCGCAACCGGGGCACCATCGTCCACGTCGGCTCTGCCCTCGCCTACCGGGGCATCCCGCTGCAGACCGCCTACTGCGGTGCGAAGCACGCCACCCAGGGGTTCCACGAGGCCTTGCGGTGCGAGCTGCTTCACGAGCGCAGCGCCGTCAGCGTGACGATGGTCCAGATGCCGGCGGTGAACACCCCGCAGTTCTCGTGGGTGCTCAACAAGCTGCCCGAGCACGCCCAGCCGGTGGCCCCGATCTACCAGCCGGAGGTCGCCGCGCGCGCCGTGGTGTTCGCTGCCGACCACCCGCGACGGCGCGAGTACTGGGTGGGGTCCAGCACCGTCTTGACGCTGATGGCCAACGCCGTCGTGCCGGGCCTGCTCGACCGGTACCTGGGCCGGACCGGTTTCTCGTCGCAGCAGACCGGCGAACCCTCCCCCGACGACCCACCGGTCAACCTGTGGAAGCCCGCCGACGGCTCGGACGGACGGGACTTCGGCGCCCACGGTGCGTTCGACGACCGTGCGCACGCGGGGAGCGCCCAGCAGTGGGTCGCGCACCGGTACCCCCAGGTCGCCGGCGCGGTCGCCGCATCCGTCGGCGGCCTGGCCGTCTGGGCGATGGCGCGACGGCGATGACCGGGGCGACCACCGGGTCCGACCGGCTCTCGCGGACCAGTGGCGTCCTGGCGGCGCTGTGGGGAGCTGCACTGCTCACCGCCGGCCGGGATGTCTGGTACGTCGTGGACGGCCGGCGTCCCACGCCTGGCGACGAGGCGGCGGTCCGGTTCCTCGGTGCCCGGCACCTCACTCAGGGCGTGCTCCAGGCGGTCATGCCCAGCCGGTTCCAGCGGCTCTACGTCGCCGTCGACGTCACGCACGCGGCGTCGATGTTCTGGCTCGCGGCCGTCGACGAACGGCGTCGCCGGCCGGCCGTGGTGAGCGGGGTCGCGGCCCTGGTGGCCGCGTCGGTCACCCTGGCCGCGAGGCGGGCTCGAGGGTCCGCAACGGCTGGAGGCGGACGCCGCCCGGTCGACGCCGGATCTCGGCGACCACAGCCCGTTCGCGGCTCCTGAGCGCGTCGGCGGCGAGATCTCGGCCTGGTGCGCCCGGCACCGACGGGCCCGCATGCCCGGCGAGGAGCCGCTCGACCCGGTCCAGCTCGGCGACCAGGTCCCGGAGCGGCAGCTCGCGCAACGCGCCGTACCCCACAGGGGACGGGCCACGCGGGGGGCTCACGACCGCCGACCGGTGGACGGTATGTACAAGGGTAGGACAGCGAGGAGCGTCGCCATTGACGGTCCTTCCTCAGACTTCAGAGACAGCACCTGCACGGATGAGGAGTGCAGTACCCCGATTCTCACGCACCTACACGTCGAGCAACAGGGGTTCCCGACCGTGACAACGGGGCGGTGTCGGTTCGGAAGCCGGACCCTGGGGTAGGTCCCCCGCATGTCGCTCTCCGCACGCCTGGCCCGGCTGGTCGACCGCTCGACGACCGCCGTGGAACGGGCCTCCGTCCTGGACGCTCCGTCGGAGGCCCTCGACCGGCTCGCCTCCCGGATCCCGGTCGGGCCGGTGAAGGACCTGCTGTCGGGCGTCGCCCTCGGTCACCCACTCCACCCGGTCCTCGTCACGGTCCCGATCGGCGCGTTCACCAGTGCGTTGGCCCTCGACGTCGAGGGGCGGCAGCAGTCCGCTGCCCGGACGCTGGTCGGGCTCGGGCTGGTGAGCAGCGTGCCGACGGCGTTGGCCGGGCTGACCGACTGGAGCGACACCCGTGGCGCCGAGCGTCGCGTCGGTCTGGCGCATCTGGCCCTGAACGTCGTCGGGTTGAGTGTGATCGGCGCGTCGTGGCTCGCCCGGCGACGTGACCCCGGGACGGGGCGGTTCGACACTCCCGGGGCCTGGCTGACCCTCACCGGCTTCGGCATCGTCGGCGCCTCCGCCTGGCTGGGCGGTCATCTCGCGTACGCGATGGGGGTCGGCGTCGACACGACCGCCTTCCAGCGTCCCCCGACCGAGTGGGCCGACGCCGTCGACGACGCCGACCTCCTCGAAGGCCAGCCCGTGGTGGTCACCGTCGAGGCCACGTCGGTCCTCCTCGTGCGGACCGGAGGCCGTCTCCACGCCCTCGCCGACCGGTGCACCCACCGGGGCGGCCCGCTCCACGAGGGCACGATCGCCGACGGGTGCGTCGAATGTCCGTGGCACGCGAGCCGGTTCGCCCTCGCGGACGGCGCTGTCGTCCAGGGCCCGGCTACCAGGCCCGCGCCAGTGTTCGAGACCCGCGTGGTCGACGGCCGGGTCCAGGTCCGCCGCGACGAGATCCGGACCCTGCGGTTGAACCCGGTCGGCTGACCCATCTGGACGGAAGGCCTTCCTCGGCCGCTGATCCGAGCAGGTAGGCGCAGGGCCGGGTTCGCCTTCCGAGGGACCTGACCCTGCGCATACCGCTCGTTCCGGCCAGAATCGGAAGGTCTGCCCGGAAGGAGGTCGCGCATGCCAGGCACCGCGCCTCGTCGAGCGGCCTCGGACCCGCTGGCCACGTACCGGTACAAGCGCGACTTCACCAGGACGCGGGAGCCGGCCGGCGCGACGGTGCCCGTCGCTTCCCTACCCGCCGGGAACCGGTTCGTCGTGCAACGGCACCGGGCCCGCCGGCTGCACTACGACTTCCGTTTGGAGATGGGTGGGGTCCTCGCCAGCTGGGCCGTCCCGAAGGGCCCCACGCTCGACCCGTCGGTACGCCGCGCCGCGTTCCACGTCGAGGACCACCCGCTGGAGTACTACGACTTCGAGGGCGTCATCCCCGCGGGCGAGTACGGCGGCGGCGACGTCATCGTGTGGGACGCCGGCACCTGGGACCACTACTACCAGCGCGAGGGGCGTGACCCCGTCGACGCGGTGGGCCACGGCGAGCTCCACATGGAGCTGGACGGCCAGAAGCTGAAGGGAAAGTTCGTCCTCGTTCGGACGTCGGTGGACGACGCGGGCAAGGAGAGCTGGCTGCTGCTGCACAAGAAGGACGAGTTCGTCGTGGCCGGATGGGACGCGGAGGAGCATCCGCGTTCGGTCCTGTCCGGCCGCACCAACGACGAGGTCAAGGCCGACCCCGACCGGCTGTGGCGCTCGGATCTCCCGGCCGCCGAGGCCGCAATCGCCCTCCACCCGCCGACGTTCGAGCCGGTGTCTCGGGCCGAGCTCCGCGCGCTCGACCGCATCGGCGTCGCCGGCCGGTGGGAGGTGTTCGGTCACGAGGCCCGACTGACGAACCTCGACAAGGTCCTCTTCCCACCCCGTGGACGCGAGAAGCCGGTCACCAAACGGGACCTCGTGCGGTATGCGGCGCAGATCGCCCCGACCCTCGTCCCCTACCTCACGCGGCGAGCGCTGAACATGCACCGGTTCCCGAACGGGGTTGGTACCACAGGCTTCTGGCACAAGGAACTGCCCGGCCATGCGCCGTCGTGGCTGGCCCGCTGGGACAACCCGGACGCCGACCAGGGCGAGACGCTGACGTACCTCGTCGTCGACGAGCCGGCGACCCTGGTGTGGGTGGCGAACTACGGCGCGCTGGAGTGGCACGCCTGGACGTCGCGGGTCGAGGACCCGAACCGGCCGACCTACGCGCTGGTCGACCTCGACCCCGGCGAGCGGACCACGTGGCCCGAGCTCCTGGCCCTCGCGCGGCTGCACCGGACGGCGTTCGAGCACCTCGGTGTCGAGGCGTGGCCGAAGCTGACCGGCCGGCGCGGCATCCAGATCTGGGTACCGGTCGAGACCGGACCCTCGTTCGACGAGACCCGCGAGTGGGTGGAGCGGGTGTCGCGCACCGTGGGCGCGGTCATGCCCGAGCTGGTGAGCTGGAAGTGGCAGGTCCGCGACCGATCGGGTCTGGCCCGGCTGGACTACACCCAGAACGCGATCAACAAGACCCTGGTGGCGCCCTACAGCCCGCGGGCCGCTCCGGGGGCGCCGGTCTCGGCGCCGATCGAGTGGGACGAGCTCGACGACCCCGGGCTCCGGCCCGACCGCTACACGATCCGGACCATCCTGCGGCGGCTCGACGAGCGCGGCGACCTCTTCGCCCCGGTCCTCACGACCCGCCAGCGCCTCCCCACCCTCCACTGACGACCTAGTCTCAGGCCCATGGCCAGTGCGTTGCCCCGGGACGTCACGCCGATGCTCGCCACGGCGGGGTCGCTGCCGGACAAGGACGAGGGCTGGGCCTACGAGATCAAGTTCGACGGCGTGCGCGTCCTCACCTTCGTCGAGAAGGGCGAGGCCCGGCTGGTCACCCGCAACGGCAACGACGTGACGTCCTCCTACCCGGAGCTCGCTGACATCGCCGCCGCCCTCGACGGCCACTCGGCGATCCTCGACGGCGAGGTCGTCGTGTTCGACCCCCAGGGCCGGACCGACTTCTCGCTCCTCCAGTCGCGGATGCACGTGCGCGCACCCTCCGAGGCGTTGCGCCGCTCGGCCCCGGTCCGGCTGCTCGTCTTCGACCTGCTCCACCTCGACGGGGAGTCGCTGATGCCGCGCTCCTACGACGAGCGCCGCGCGGCCCTGCTCGACCTCGGCCTCCGGGCGGCCGCCTGGGACACGCCGCGAGCCGTCGAGGGCGACGGGCCGACGATCGCCGAGGCGTCCCGCGAGCAGGGGCTCGAGGGCATCATGGCCAAGCTGCGCTCGGCGCCGTACCTGCCGGGCCGCCGCGTGACCACCTGGCTCAAGGTCAAGAACATCCGCCGCACCTCGGCCGTCGTTGTGGGCTGGCGGCCGGGAGAGGGCAACCGCGAAGGTCACCTCGGGTCGCTGCTCCTCGGTGTCCACGGCGAGACCGGGTTCGAGTATGCGGGTCAGGTCGGGACGGGGTTCACCGCCGCGACCCTCCGGCAGCTCGAGGCCCTGCTGGAGCCGCTGACCGCCGACGCGTCCCCACTCGACCAGGCAGTCCCCCGGGCGCAGGCCCGCAACGCGAGATGGGTGCGCCCGGAGCTGGTGGCCGAGGTCGACTACACCGAGTGGACCCGGGACGGCCGGATGCGGCACCCGTCGTTCAAGGGGCTTCGCGACGACTACGACCCGGCCGACGTCGTCCGAGACTGACCGTCACGCCCCCAGGGCCTCCACCGCCTCCAGGTCCTCGACCCGACGGATCTGCACGACTGGCGACCACAGCAGCCAGAGGATCCCGAGACAGCCACCCACGCCGGCCACGACGAGGGTCGTCGGTACGCCGACCCACTCCGCCATGAACCCGCCGAGCAGCGCGCCCAAGGGCCGGACGCCGTAGTTCACCGTTGCATACGCACCGGCCGAGCGGCTGCGCATCCGATCCGGGGTGACCGCCGTCTGGATCGAGTTGATGTTGATGTCGTAGAGCATCACGCCCACCGACCCGACGAACTCGACCGCCGCCAGCACCGCGATCTTCGCCCAGCTCGGGCCGGACGCCAGCGGGATGAACGCCAAGGGGGCACTGAAGAGCACCGCCCCGATGACACCGGCAACGCCCGGGCCAACCCGGCGGGCGACCCGCGACGCGAACACCGCGCCGACGAGCCCGCCCACGGCACCGATCCCGAAGGCCAGCCCGATCTGCCCGGGGTCGAGCCCGAGGGTGCGGCTGGCGAAGAGGATGACGACGGCGGACGCGACGAACGAGAAGAGGTTCACGACCGTCGAACAGCCGAGCGTCGCACGCAGGTAGGGGTGCCGGCGCAGGAACCTCAGGCCCTCGACCGACCGCCGCCATAGCCCCGGGCCCTCTCCGGCCCCCTCGACCGGCGGTTCGTCGACCTTGACCGAGCCGATGGCCAGGGCCGATCCGAGGAACGACACCGCGTCGACGACCATCGCCACCGGTGCGGTCACTGCCTGGATGAGCAGCCCGCCCAGCGCAGGACCCGCGACGAACGACGCGGACCGCGTGGCGCTCAGCAGCGAGTTCGCCTGCAGGTACTGGTCGCGGCGGACCAGCCGCGCGAAGAAGGGAGGGTAGGAGGTCTGGTAGAGCACGCCGCCGGCGCCGAGGACCAGCGCAACCGCATACAGCAGCCACATCGACATGAACCCGGCCAGGTGCGCGATGGGCAGGACGGCGACCGCTGCCGCCTGGATGAGGTTCGCGACGACGAGGAGGCGCTTCTTGCGCCGCTGGTGGTCCACCCACGCGCCGACGACGAGCGAGAGCAGGTTGGGCGCCCAGATCGCCGCCGTCAGCACGCCGACCTCCGCCGCACTGGCCTGCAGCGTCGTGACGGCGATGAGCGGCAGGGCGAGCTCGGAGATCCGGTCGCCGAGCTGCGAGACGGTCTGTCCGGACCAGTAGGTCGCGAACCGGCGGTCGCGCCAGAGGGGACGGGTATGCGTATCGCTGAGGCTGGTCACGAGGTCGGTCCTCCGGGGGCCTCCGGATCGGCCGCCGGGAGGGTGTAGCGGAGCACCCGCACCCAGCGGGCCTCGGCCGGGTGCGTGTCCGACGGGTCGTCCTTGCGCAGCACGTACGGCGCGAGGAGCCGCTCGATCGCCTCCTCGACCTGGTCCAGCTCGGCCGGGGTGACGACGATCCGGGTGTTGGCCCGACCGGCCCGGCGTCGCCACGGCGGCTCCAGACGAGGCTCGTCCTCGGCGCGCCAGCGCCCGACGATGTCTCCGTCCACGCTCTCCATGACCTGCTCGAGCGCCCGGGCCGCCTCGAGCGAGTCGTCCTCCGGCTCCCCCGCGAACCGGAACCCGCGCGACACCGCCTCCCACCACCGCTCGCGACCGTGGTCACGTCGGGCCTGCGCATCGGACGCGTCACGGACCAGGCCGTGGACGGCGAGCTGGCGCAGGTGCCAGCTGGTGACCGAGGGGCTCGCGCCGACCGACTCGGACAGGCGGGTCGCGGTCGACGGGCCGTCCGACTGGAGCCGGGTCAGGATGGCCAGCCGCACCGGGTGGGCCAGGGCGCGCATCCCACGCGCGTCGAGCTCGACGTCGCCGTAGAGGTTGGCCATGACCGCTCCTTCGAGAGACTTCTATCGATAGAAACCTCTCATAAGGTTCACGCCGCGGTCAACCCTTCCTCGGGCATGAGGAACCAGTGCCGCGCGAAGCAGTGCACCTTCACGTGGGCGACCCCACCAGTCCCGCCGTCGTCGCGCCACTCCACCCACGCCGGCATCCCGCACTCCGGGCAGTAGACCAACGGCAGCGGCGACAGCTCCGAGGCGTCGAGGCCCCTCTCCCGGGCCGACGCCTCACTGGGCGCATGGTCGTGCTGCATGGTGGACAGGAGGCACCGGCCCCGGCTCTGATGCAGGTTGGGGTCAGGTTGGCGGAGTTACGACGCGCGCCGGTTCGCCGACAGCCTTAACCCCCTACCCGGAGAGACCCGCAGGGACGTCGGGTGCCGGCTCGCGGGAGCCGGTCTCGTAGACCGCCCCGGCGAGGAGGGCGAGGTGCCGGGTCCCCCGCCGGCGTCGCACGGTGAGGCTGAGGTCGGCGATGGAGGAGTTGACGACATGGTGTGCTTCGCCCGAAGGACCGTCGTAGTCCCATCCGACCGAGTCGCCCGCGCGACGCCGGAACAGACCGGAGACCTCCACGTCTCGACCGGTCACCCGGAAACAGCACTCGTGCCCTGACAGGTCGACGGAGGTCCCTCGCAGCCGGGTCAGGCCGCCCAACCGCAGCCGCTCCCCGTCGAGGACGAGCAGCCCGTTGGCCACCCAGGGGGTGAGTCGGCCGCGGACGAGGAGCCGCCCGGCCCCAATGTCGAGGTGACAGCCGTCGACGCCGATGTCGTTCCCCTGCAACCACACCCACCGCTCGGCATGCTCCGCTCCCCAGTTGTGTCCGACCATCCCGCGCCAGCCCGCGACGTCCTCCTCCATGCCGTCGATGCTGAACGTGCCGCCGAATGTCGACGCCGGGTTGAGGGTCTCGAGCTTGGTACGGGGCAGTGGTGAGCGATAGAGCCGGTCGGGCCGAAGGTGCCGAAACGCGGCGAGGCCGTCGTCGAAGGCCAGGTCCCAGGACACGGTCGTCCCACCCACGGTGAGATGCCCACTCGCCGAGTTGGCGGCGAGCACCCCTCCAGCGACGTCCACGTACGCGCCCGCCGGGTAGCCCACCTCGTCGGAAGTGACAAGCCGGCGCAGTGAGACCGGCGGTCCCTGACCGAACGCCGTGAACCAGAGGGCGCCGCTCAGGCGACCGTCGGCGTACCGGAGCGTCGTGTAGCGCACCCACACCGCGCGCCCGCCCTCCGGAGCCGCGGCCTTGAGGAAGAAGCTCTCGTATGCGCCGCGCCCGGCGGGCAGCGTCGGCACCTGGGCCCGGGCCCGCAGGCCCGTCACGGCGCATCCACCCCTGGTGCGGGCATACCAGAGTTGTACCGCCCGCGGCCCGCGGGCGGTACGGGTGACTAGCCGGCGGCGCCGGAGAAGAGGTCGACCAGCTCGCGGTTGAACGCCGGAAGGTCGTCGGGCTTGCGGCTGGTGACCAGCCACCCGTCGCGGACGACCTCCTCGTCCACCCACGTGCCACCCGCGTTGCGGATGTCGGTCTGGAGACTCGGCCACGAGGTGAGGCGGCGCCCGCTGAGCACCCCCGCCTCCACCAGGGTCCAGGGCGCGTGGCAGATCGCGGCGACCGGCTTGCCGGCGTCCACGAATCCTTTGACGAACCGGACCGCGTCCTTGTCCGCCCGCAACGCGTCCGGGTTGGCCACTCCGCCCGGCAGCACGAGACCGTCGTAGTCCGAGACGGACGCCTCGGCGAACGTCGTGTCGACCTCGAACGCGTCGCCCTTGTCGAGATGGTTGAAGGCCTGGGCCTTGCCGGACTCCAACGACACGAGGACCGGTGTGCCGCCGGCGGACTTGACGGCGTCCCAGGGCTGCTCGAGCTCGACCTGCTCGATGCCCTCGTTGGCGACGGCGAAGGCGATGGTCTTGCCCTCCAGGGGTGACGAGGTCATGAGGCACCCTCCAGGTCGACCGTGCCGGTGTCTCCGGACTTCGGCGGGTTGCCGGTCACCCGAGCCTTGACCATGTCAAGGGTCATGGCCAGCCGGCCGGGGCTGTCCCAGTACTGCGCCGACTCGCCCGACACCTTGACGACGACGACCGATGGGTCGTCCTCACCCTCGGGGAACCACGCCTCGGTGAAGGTGTTCCAGAGCTCCTTCTTCTTCTCGGCGTCGTCGACGACGTGGGCCGAGCCGGTGAGGGACAGCCATGCGCTGGTCCCGGCGTAGGACACGTTGACGTGCGGGCGGCTGCTGAGGTTGCGCACCGTCTCGGAGCGGTTGCTGGCGATGAACCAGACGTCGCCGTCGAACTCCGCCTCCTGCGTGGTCATCGGCGCCGCGTGGAGGCTGCCGTCGTCGGCGGTGGAGACGAACATGCTGGTCCGGACGTCCTTCATGATCGACTGGACGGTCTCCAGCGACGCTGAGCTCGACGCGGTGTTGGTATGCGTGTGATCGGTCATACGTGTCCCGTACCCGTCGCTCGGCGGCTCAACCAGGACGACTGACCACCAGCAGTCGGTTGCGGAACTGCCCGCCTCCGAGCGAACGCCCTCCGCACGAACGCCCTCCGCACGAACGCCACGGGCGACTACTTTGCGGGCAGGTCTGAGAAGTATCGGCCGAACCGCCCGATCGGGCCGGAACTACTCAGGCATGTCTGAGTAGCTGCGGCTGAGGCTCGGGACGCTCCAGCCCGGCGCAGCACCTGACCGCGTCCTCGGTCGCTGCGGCATCCGCGACGGACGGCGGCTCGACCATCGACGGATACCCGGCAAGTCCGCAGGTGGCTCTCACGCCTTCTTCACAATTCGGTGCCAATGAAGCGCCGGTAACCCCCACGAAACGTGCCGACCGGTAGGTTGCGCAAATGACCGACGCACCGGCGGACTCAGCGCAGGACTCGGACGCCTCGATGCCTCCGCAGCCCCCTCCACCCAAGGGCGGTGAGCCCATGGTCGAGATCAAGGCGGTCAACAAGCACTTCGGCGAGCTGCACGTGCTCAAGGACATCGACCTGACCGTCGGCAAGGGTGAGGTCGTCGTCGTCCTCGGTCCGTCCGGGTCGGGGAAGTCGACCCTCTGCCGCACCATCAACCGCCTGGAGACGTTCGAGTCCGGGTCGATCGCCATCGACGGCCAGGCGCTGCCCGAGGAGGGCAAGGAGCTGGCCCAGCTGCGCGCCGACGTCGGGATGGTGTTCCAGAGCTTCAACCTCTTCGCGCACAAGACGATCCTCGAGAACGTCACGCTCGGTCCGATCAAGGTCCGCAAGCAGAAGAAGTCGGCGGCGGAGCAGCGGGCCAAGGAGCTGCTCGAGCGCGTCGGTGTCGCCCACCAGTCCGAGAAGTACCCCGCCCAGCTCTCCGGTGGTCAGCAGCAGCGCGTCGCGATCGCCCGGTCACTGGCGATGGACCCCAAGGTCATGCTCTTCGACGAGCCGACCTCCGCGCTGGACCCCGAGATGATCAACGAGGTCCTCGACGTCATGATCCAGCTGGCGAAGTCGGGCATGACGATGATCGTCGTCACCCACGAGATGGGGTTCGCGCGCCGGGCGGCCAACCGGGTCGTCTTCATGTCGGACGGCGAGATCCTCGAGGACGCGACTCCCGACGACTTCTTCAACCACCCCAAGACGGAGCGGGCCAAGGACTTCCTCGGCAAGATCCTCACCCACTGACCTCACCCCAGATCACGCCCAATCGCGCGGGCACAACAGGGAGGAAACACCAGAATGAAACTCGGACGGATCAGCGCCGCCACGGTGGTGGCGCTCGCCGCCATCGGCCTCGCGGCCTGTGGTAGCGGCACGCCCGGAGGCTCCAGCGGGGGCGGAGGGGCCACCGGAGGCGGCGCCGCAGAAGCGGTGAAGGTCGGCATCAAGTTTGACCAGCCCGGAATGGGCCTCAAGGAGGGCTCGACCTACTCGGGCTTCGACGTGGACCTCGCCAACTACATCGCCAAGGAGCTCAACTACACGCCGACCTTCGTCGAGGCGGTCTCCTCGCAGCGCGAGACGCTGCTCAAGACCGGCCAGGTCAAGTACATCGTCGGCACCTACTCCATCACCGACGCCCGCAAGAAGGACGTCGACTTCGCCGGTCCCTACTTCATCGCCGGTCAGGACCTGCTCATCCGGGCCGACGACGCGTCGATCACCGGACCGGACTCCCTGGCCGGCAAGAAGCTCTGCTCCGTCAAGGGCTCCACGTCAGCGGTGAACGTCCAGAAGAAGGTCCCGGGCGTCAACCTGCAGGAGTACAACACCTACACGCTCTGCGTCGACGCCCTCAAGGCCAAGAACGTGGACGCGCTGACGACCGACAACACGATCCTCGCCGGCTACGCCGCCCAGGCGGCCAACAAGGGCCAGCTGAAGGTCGTGGGGCAGACGTTCTCCACGGAGAACTACGGTGTCGGCCTGCCGAAGGGCGACACGGCGCTCTGCCAGAAGGTCACCGACGCGGTCAACAAGTGGATCAGCTCTGGTGAGTGGCAGAAGGCGGTCGAGAAGAACCTCGGCCCGTCGGGCTTCAAGCCCGGTGCGGGTAACCCGCCCAAGCCCGCAGCGTGCGGCGCGTCGAGCGGCGCCACCGGCTGAGCAGCACCACGAACAAGGGGTGTGCCGCCCGCTCACGCGGGCGGGCGGCATACCCCCTTCGTGCGGCGCCGAGTACGTGACCACCTGACCTCGACAGATCCACACCGACGAGAGGGCCGAAGGCCTCATGGGTGAGCTGCTGTCCCAGTACAACGTCTTCTCCGCGTTCGGCATGACGCTAGTGCTGACCTTCTTCTCAGCCATCGGGGCGTTGGTCCTCGGCACCATCGTGGCGATCCTGCGCGTGTCGCCGGTCCCGCTGCTGCAGCGGGTGGGCGCCCTCTACGTCAACATCGTGCGGAACACCCCGCTGACGCTGATCATCATCGCCTGCAACATCGTCATGATCGTCAACCTCGGGTTCAGCTTCAGCGACGACCTGGCGCGGAACAACATCATCTGGGCCGTCATCGGCCTGTCGATCTACCACGCGGCCTTCGTCTGCGAGTCGCTGCGCAGCGGCGTCAACACCGTCCCGACGGGTCAGGCGGAAGCCGCCCGGTCGGTGGGGCTCACCTTCACCCAGAGCCTGCGCGAAGTGATGCTGCCGCAGGCGTTCCGGGGCGCGATCACGCCGCTCGGCAACACGCTGATCGCCCTGACCAAGAACACCACGGTGGCCACCGCGATCGGCGTCGCTGAGATCGCCGGCCTGCAGCGCGAGATGACCGAGTTCCGCTCCGACCTCGCGCTCCTCATCCTCCTGGTCGTCGCCATCGGGTTCGTCATCATCACGCTCCCGATGGGGCTGTTGACCAGCTACCTGTCGAGCCGACTGGCGGTGAAGCGATGAGCGCTTCCGTCCTCTTCGACGCTCCGGGGCCCAGGGCCCGCGCGCGCTACCGCCTGGCCGGGATCCTCGGCGGCCTCCTCATCCTCGCCTTCCTGGTTTTCGCCCTGTTCCAGCTGGGCAGCAAGGGCAACCTCACCTACGACAAGTGGGCGATGTTCCTCGGGCTCGAGGTCAACGACATCGACGCCAACGTGTGGATCGACTACCTGGTCCCGGGTCTGCTCAACACGTTGAAGGCCGCCGTCATCTCGATCGTCCTCGCGGGCATCTTCGGGTTCCTCTTCGGGATCGGCCGGATGTCGCAGATCACGGTCATCCGGGTCTTCTGCGGCGTGGTCGTCGAGTTCTTCCGGTCCGTCCCGGTCCTGGTGATGATGCTCGGCGCGTTCTACTTCTACTCGTTCAACAACATCTTCGTCGCCGACGTCAACCCGCTCGCCGCCGTCGTGACCGGCCTGACCCTCTACAACGGGTCCGTCGTGGCGGAGCTGCTGCGGTCGGGCGTCGGCAGCCTGCCCAAGGGCCAGTCCGAGGCGGGACTCGCGATCGGGCTCACCCGCGGTCAGACGCTCCGGGCGATCCAGCTGCCGCAGGCGGTCACGGCGATGCTCCCCGCCCTGGTGGGCCAGCTGGTCGTGGTCCTCAAGGACACCGCGCTCGGCCAGATCATCACCTACAACGAGCTGCTGACGAACTACCAGCGGATCGGGTCGACCTGGGGCAACATCGTCCCGGCCATGATCGTCATCGCGGCGATCTACATCGTCATCAACTACGCCCTCACCTCGCTGGCGGCCTACGTCGAGCGCCGCCTGCGGCAGCGCGGCCGGGTGACGATCGGTGCCGGCGGCGGCGGGGCGGTGCCGCTGGTCGTTGCCGGAGACGTGGAGCTGTCGGAGTTCGAGGTCGGCGGCGAGGACCTCGACATCGATCTCGACCCCGGGGAAGCCGACTCCCGGCGCTGAGTCTCGGGCCCGCGACGGAGGTCAGTCGCGGGCGGAGGCCACGCGCATACCGGTCCGCTCGTCGCTGTGGGCGGGTGCCGAGCGCCGGGGATCGTGGAGCAGCAGGGCGACCAGGCCGCCGACGACGGACACGGCCACGGTGACGAGGGCGGCGTGGTTCCAGCCGTCGAGGAGTCCTTGGACGCCCTGGTCCTGACCGGCGGCCGCGATGACCGCCACCACGGTGACCCCGACGGCGGAGCCGAGGTACCGGGCGGTGTTGTTGGCGCCGCTGCCCAGCGCCCCCTCCCCCTCGGGGACGGTCGAGACCGCCTCGCGGCCGAGTGCGGCGTTGAGCACGCCGCTGAACACGCCGGCGATGAACATCCCGGGCATGAAGGCCAGCCACGTCCAGGACGGGCCGACAAAGGCCATCGTCAGCTGCCCGGCGGCGACCCCCAGCAGGGCGAGGCCCAGCTGCGCGCGTCCCGGAAGCCACGCCGGCAGCCAGCGGGCCGCCAGCGCCGTGACGACGCTGGTGGCCGACCAGACAACGGCGAGATAGGCGGTGGTCGTGGCGGGCACGCCGAAGGCCTGCCCGAGGAGCACGGGGAGGTTCTGCACGAGCGCGATGACGCCAGCCCCCACTGCGAAACCGGCGACGGTGGCCGCGACGAAGCCGCGCTCGCGGAACAGCCGGAGGTCCAGCATCGGCCGGGCCGACCGCAGCTCGACCAGGACGAAGGCGGCGAACAGCACCGCCGCGAGGACGAACAGCACGAGCACGACCGGCCGGCCCCACCCGAGCCGGCCCTCGACCAGACCGGCCAGGAATGCGCAGACCGCGCCGGCGAAGGTCACGGCTCCCGGCAGGTCGAGGCCGCGGCGGGTGCCGCGCGTCGACTCCGGAACGCGACGCCGGGCGACGACGGCCAGGGCCACTGCGGCCACGGCGATGAGCGCGTAGGCGTACCGCCAGCTCGCGTAGCGGTCCAGCTCGGAGGTGAGCAGCGGGCCGACCATGATCCCCGCACCGACGCTCGCGCCCCACACGCCGCTCGCTCGCGCCCGGGCCGGACCGGGAGCGAAGGTCGCCGCGATGAGGCCGAGGCTGGCCGCGACCACGGCGGCGTCGCCCACGCCCTGGGCCGCGCGCGCCAGCGTGAAGACGAGCGGCGACGCGGCGACCGCGCCGGCCGCGGACGAGAGGGCCAGCACCACGAGGCCGATGACGAACACCCGCCGCCGACCCCGGTCGTCGGCGAGGGTACCGGCGGTGAGCAGGGTGGCCCCGAGGCCGATGCTCATGGCGCTGACCATCCAGGTGCGGCCGGCCACGTCGGCGCCGAGCGCCTGGCTGATCGGGCCGATGGCCGCGACCGGCGCGCTGAACGAGACCAGCGCGAGCATGGTCCCGAGCGCGGCGACGGTCAGGGTGGAGCGAGGTGTCGGGCGCATGGAGCGGCCTCCCGGGGTCGGTGTCGCGAACGCTACCAGATTGGTCTGGTGAACAGACTGTTCGGGTACTCTGTTCCCATGGCCCTCGGAACGGAGTACGCGCAGCAGGACTGCTCGCTCGCCCGCACGCTCGAGGTGGTCGGCGAACGCTGGACACTGCTGATCCTGCGCGACTGCTTCCTCGGGGTCCGCCGGTTCGCCGACTTCGAGACGCACCTGGACATCTCCAAGGCCGTGCTCACCCAGCGGCTCGGGGCGCTCGTCGACGCCGGGCTGCTGGCCACCGTCCCCCGTGGCGCTCGCCACGACTACGTCCTCACCGACCGCGGCCGCAGCCTGTGGCCGGTCCTGTTCACCATGACCCAGTGGGGCGAGGAGCACCTCGCCCCGGCGGGGCGGCGTCGCGTCTTCGAACACCGGCCGTGCGCCGCGGCGCTCGAGCCGAGCGGTCGCTGTCCGGCGTGCGGACGGGTGCCCGCACCCGAGGAGATCGACTCGTACGCGGGACCCGGCGTCCGCGGCCTGCGCCACGACGCGGTGTCGCTGGAACTGCGGGGCCGACGGCCCCTGCTGGCCCCGATCGGGAGTCTGCTCCCCCACTTGGACTCGAACCAAGAACCTGCCGATTAACAGTCGGCTGCTCTGCCAATTGAGCTATGGGGGACCGCGGTCGTCTGGGTGACGTGCGCGGGAAAGGTTAGCAACCCGGACACGGGTTCGCGGAATCGGCCTGGATCGGCCGGCATGGGGCCGGCATTCGGCCGGCCCGGGGCTACGGCTGCGGCATCCCGATCTGCTCGCGCAGCCAGGCCAGGGTGCTGGCCGACGCGGCTGCGACCTCCTCGTCGGCCTGGACGCCGCGGCCGAGGACGACCTGCTCGACGAGCTCGCCGCTGCGCAGGTCCTGCCGGATCACAGCGCGTCCGGTCCGGCGCCCCCTGAGCGGGAGGTCCTCCCCGAGGACGACGGTGGCCTGGACCCGCTCGCGCAGCGTCTGGAGTAACACCCGCTCGCGCATTCCCTCACCGAGCCGCCACTGGCCCGGTCGGCTCCGGTCGGCCCACGTGACGGTCAGGGTCGACGCCTCGCGGCTCCAGGACCCGGAGTCGACCTCGTGCCACGGCCTCGACCAGACGAGGCGCTCGCCCTCCGGTCGGCCGGGGTCGACGAGCGCCAGGTGGTAGGTCTCGGCCACCACCCAGGCCCGGGAGTCGGCTTCGGGCGCGGCCGACAGCACCTTGCCGCCGTCGGCGCCCCGCAGCGCCGCGACGACGTCGTCGGGCAGGTCGTCGGAACGTCGTCCCCTGATCGACAACCGCATCAACCCTCCTGCTGGTCACGCAGATCGGCCAGCTCGCGCTGGAGCCCCTGGAGCCGCAGTCCCAGCTCTCGCTGGGCCGCCGGGTCGGGCTCCGGCGCGCTGTCGCTGCGGCGGAGCTGGCTCAGGGCGTCGGCGATCTGGCGGGTCAGCCCGACCTCGCGGAGTCGGGAGACGAGCGACGCCGCATACCGGCGGCTGGGAAGGCCGGTCGCGCGGTCCGGCGTGACCGGCAGCGGGGCGACCGCCAGCTCGGCCACGAGGGGCTGGACCGCCCCGGGCGCGGCCGCGGCCACCGCGTCGGTCCACGCCGCGGTCGAGCCGTCGGGCCGCCCGGCGGTGACGACGGCGTCCCACACCGACCGGTGCGCCGGGGCTGAGAACGACGTGCCGTCGAGCCCGTCCAGCCCACCGGGTTCGAGCAGACCGGGCTGCTGGAGCACGACCTGCAGGAGCTGCCGTTCGGCGATGACGACGGGGTCGCGCAGGTCGGGCCGCGGCAGGGCGTCGCGCAGCTCGTCCGCGGTGGGCTCCAGCTGCGCCTCGGTGGGTTCGGGGTGGCGACGGGTCTCGTACGCGGGTCGGCTACCGGCCTTTCCGGCCCGGGCCACCTCGGCGGTGACCGGCTCGACCTCGACGCCGAGCAGGCCGGCGAGCACCCGCGCGTACTCGGGCCGGAGTGACTGGTCGCGAATGCCGGCCACGATCGGCGCCGCGGCCCGCATGGCCTGGATCCGACCCTCGGCGGTGTCGAGGTCGTAGCGCCCGATCGTTGTCCGCACCGCGAACTCGAACATCGGCACGGCATCGTCGACCAGGGCCCTGACCGCCTCCGGACCGTCGGCCTGCCGGAGCTCGCACGGGTCCATGCCGGACTTCGCCACGGCGACGAAGGACTGGGAGGCCCACCGCTGGTCCTCGCCGAACGCGCGCATCGCCGCCTTCTGCCCCGCGGCGTCGCCATCGAAGGTGAAGACGACCTTCGAGGGCGCGAGGTCGGCCTCGTCGCGCATGATCCGGCGAAGCATCTTGATGTGGTCGACGCCGAACGACGTCCCGCAGGTCGCGATCGCCGTCTCGACACCGGAGAGGTGGCAGGCCATCACGTCGGTGTAGCCCTCGACGACCACAGCGGTCCGGTCGCGGGCGATCGCCTTCTTGGCGGCGTCGAGCCCGTAGAGCACCGTGGACTTCTTGTAGAGCGGGGTCTCGGACGTGTTGAGGTACTTCGCCTCGATCCGGTCGTCGTCGTAGAGGCGACGGGCACCGAACCCCACGCAGTCGCCGGTGATGTCCCGGATCGGCCACACCAGTCGGCCGCGGAACCGGTCGTACAGGCCGCGGGACCCGCGCCCGGCGAGGCCGCCCGCGACCACCTCATCGTCCTGGAACCCCTTGACGCGCAGGTGGCGGACGAGGTCCTCGCCGCCGCGGGGCGCATACCCGATCCCGAACAGCGTGGCCGCCGCGCCGTCGAACCCGCGCGCGCGCAGGAAGTCGCGGCCGGCCCGAGCGGCGGCGTTGCCGGTGTCGAGCAGCTGGTCGGCGTAGTACTCCTGGGCGACGCGGTGCGCCTCGACCAGCCGAGCCCGACGGCCGATGCCCACGTCGTCACGGCGGCTCGTGCCGCCGTCCTCCTGACGCACCTCCATGCCGATCCGGGTGGCGAGCCGTTCGACCGCCTCCGTGAAGGTGAGGTGCTCCACCTTCTGGACGAACGAGATGGCGTCGCCGCCCTCACCGCAGCCGAAGCAGTAGTAGTGGTTCGTCGTGGGGTTGACGTTGAAGGACGGGCTCTTCTCGTCGTGGAACGGGCAGAGGCCGACGAGGCTGCTACCGGACCGGCGCAGAGTGACGTGCTCGCGCACGACCTCCTCGATCGAGGTCCGCTCCTTGAGCGTGGCGAGGTCCTCCGCCACGATCCGTCCCGCCACGAGGCGAGTCTAGGTCGGCGCGCGGACCAGGGCCGGGCCCGCCCACAGCGTCAGCCGGTCGTGGTCTGCGGGACGACGACGTTGGTGCCGTCTGCGGTGATGCGCAAGCCGTTCGGGACGATGTCGGCGCGGCTGAGCACCAGGCCGGCGGGCAGCCCCTCGACGGGCACCTCTATCGCGGTGACCCGTTCGCGCAGCGCTCCCGGGAGCGACTGCGCGGAGATCTCGCGACCACCGAGAGTCAGCCCCTGAGCGTCGACGAGCAGCTTCCCGTTCGTCACCGTCGGGACCAGGCTGAGAGTCAGGGGCAGCCCGAGCACGTTGCCCGAGGCCTTCACCGCCGACCCGTCCACGGCCAGCTGGACCGACAGGCCGGTCTTGTCCTTGACCACCTTCTCCAGCGAGTCGGTCGGGATCGTCGCCGCGACCGTCGCATGGCCGGCCGAGGGCTGCTGGCCCGCCGGCGGCCGGACGTTGACCTGGGTCGCGTCCACGGCGACGTCGGTGACCGGGATCCCCTCGAGGGTCGCCCCGGCGGCGGTCGCGGTCACCTCGTCGAGCGTCCCGCCCATCAGCTGCGTCAGGAAGGGGAAGCCCTTGATGTCGACCACCGGAGGCGCGGTGGTGGGGATGCTCTGCGAGACGACACCGACCGCGTACTCCTCGGCGCGTGACTCCGCGTAGCGGTCCCCGACGAAGAGCCCGCCGGCGACCACGACGCCGAGGACGACGAGGCCGCCGATGGCCTTGGCTGCGCTCACCGCCACAGGGTACGGGTCGTCGGGGTCGGCCGGTGATGTGCCTCAGGACCCGGCCGTCACCAACGCCAGCGCGCGTCCGTCGGTCAGCGAGGCCACCTGGTCGATCACGACGCGCAGGCGCTCCGCGGCGTCGACGGCCGCGGCGTAGTCGGCGCGGAGATCCTCGTCGAGCCGGTCCGGGTCAGCGGCGAACCAGTGGACCAGCTCCCCCACCACCTCGCGCTGGTGAGTCATGACGCCCACCCGGACCTCGGCGAACATCACGAAGTGAGCGGCCAGCGCCTTGAGCACCGAGGCCTCCGCCCGCACCTCGTCGGGGACCACGAGGTGGGCGTCGTACCGCGTCAGCGGTCCGCCCCCGTGCTTCTCACGGGTGGCCCGCTCGACCGTGACAACGAACCGGCTGATGAGGCGGCTGGTCATGTCCTTGAGGACGGCCAGGTCGGGGCGGGTCCCCTCGTAGGCGTCGGGGATCGCGCCGGTGGCCAGCAGCCGGTCGAGGGCGCGGGCGAAGTCGTCCTCGTCCAGGTCCGGTGCGTAGGCCGACCGGGCCCGGCCGAAGACCACGGCGACCTCGCTGGGCGAGTGCAGCATGCGCGGGTCGATGGTGCGCGAGGCGATGGCGTCCTCGATGTCGTGGACGGAGTAGGCGACGTCGTCGGACCAGTCCATGACGTCAGCCTCAAGGCACCGAACACCCGGCTCGACGCCCGCCCTGAACCACTCGTAGACCGGCAGGTCCGCCGCATACACGCCGAACTTCTTGGTCCCCCAGACCGACTCGCCCCGGGCCCAGGGGTACTTGGTCGCGGCGTCGAGGCTGGCGCGCGTGAGGTTCAGACCGGCGGGGCGGCCGTCCGGGTGCGACCGCTTGGCCTCGAGCCGGGTGAGGATGCGCAGCGTCTGTGCGTTCCCCTCGAACCCGCCGATCTCCGCCGCGATGGCGTCGAGCGCCTCCTCGCCGTTGTGGCCGAAGGGCGGGTGGCCGAGGTCGTGGGCGAGACAGGCGGTGTCGACGAGGTCCGCGTCGCAGCCGAGCACCGCCCCGAACTCGCGGCCGATCTGCGCCACCTCCAGCGAGTGGGTGAGCCGGGTTCGGGCGAAGTCGTCACTCCCGGGCTGAACCACCTGGGTCTTGGCCGAAAGCCGGCGCAGCGCCGCCGAGTGGATCAGCCGGGCCCGGTCGCGCGCGAAGTCGTCGCGGTCGGCCCGTTGGTATGCAGGGTCCTCCGCCATCCAGCGCTCGCGATCGCGTGCGCCGTAGCTGCCCGTCGTGCCCACACTCGTGAATCTAGGCCGTCCGGCGCGTCGCCCTATATGGGAGGCTGCCGCCATGCTGATCTCGACGATGAACGACCTCCCCGGTTACGACGTCACCGAGGTGCTCGGCGAGGTGACCGGTCTGACCGTGCGCTCCCGCAACGTCGGCGCCCAGCTCGGAGCGGGCTTCAAGTCCCTCGTCGGTGGCGAGCTCAAGGGCCTGACCAAGCAGCTGATGCAGACCCGCGAAGAGGCCATGGAGCGGCTCGTCGACGCGACTCAGGCCCGCGGAGGGGACGCCATCCTGGCGATGCGGTTCGACGCGAACGAGGTCGGGCAGGGCTACCAGGAGGTCGTGGCCTACGGCACGGCCGTCAAGATCGCCCGTCGGGGCTGATCGGCCGGACCCCCACGTCCGAGGTTCGCACGCTCAGCGGTCGGCGCGGACCCGGACCAGGTGACCGACGACGCCCGGGACCCAGCCGGACTCGGCGTTCATCCAGCGCGCGGCGACGAGGTTGCCGGGAACGACGACGAAGTCGTCCTTGCCTCCGGCGACCGCGAGGTCGGTCCCGAACGCGTCGGTGACTCGTGCCCAGCTCAGGTCGGTCTTCCGGTGCAGGTGCTCGCCGATCGCGATCGCGAACCGCTCCACGATCTGCCGCTCGTCGTCCCGGTCACCCTTGCTCGCGGACTGCCACGTGGCGAGGGCCCCGTCGAAGGCGGCGCCCAGCGCGTCGAGGTCGGTCACGTCGAGACCGGCCTTCTCGACCGCCGCGCGACCAGCCGCGAGCCGCTGCTGCTCCTCGACGCCGAGACGCTCGATGGCCGGCCGGAACGGCAGCTCCACGTCCTCCGGATCGGCTTGCGAGACCATCGACCGCGACGTGGCGTCCCCCTCCACGGGAGCATCGTCCTGCTTGTCCTTGCGCGAGAACCAGGCCACGGGCCGAGCCTAGTCCCGAGCGCGGCCTGCGCCGGCGTGACGGTCGGTCACCCTGGGTCACGCTGGGTCCCCCGAGTCGGATACCCGGTCGAGTGCCCAGTTGAGTACCGGGTCGAGTACCCAGTCAGGTGTGGCAGCGACCGAAACGGTGACCCGACCGGGTAGTCAACCTCCTGTCGCGGCCAACCCTCAGCTGGAGCCGGCTGCGGCTGCGGCTGCGGCCGCAGCGGCCCGGTCGACCCACTTCGGGATCTCGCCGTAGCGCTGGCTCGGGATGAGCCGGCCGGCGGCGCAGTCCTCGACGAGCTGGGCCATCCGCTTGTCGTTCGTGGCCTGCTGCTTGGCGGTCTGCACCCAGTTGATACAGATCTTCCGGTAGCTGGCCGTCGTCTCCGCCCAGAACGCCGCTGCGGCGGGGTTGGTCGCCAGCTGCGCCGCATACGCCTCCGGGAGGGTGGGCACCCCGCCCTGCTCGTAGGAGTAGATCGCCTGCCGGTCCTCCCGCCGCGCCTCCCAGGCGCGGATCCCGGCCGGCCGCATCCGTCCCTCGCGGGTAAGGCGGTCGACGTGGTCGAGGTTGACCCGGCTCCAGCTGCTGGTCTTCTTGCGGGGGGTCCAGCGCTGCCGACGCGTGTCGTCGTCGATGCCCTCCGCCCGCGAGTCGATCCACCCGAAGCACAGCGCCTCCGGGACGGCCTCGGCCCACGTCAACCCGCCGTCGGCGACGTGCTTCTTGTTGAGGCCCATCCACAGCTCGGTCTCGGTCTCGTGGTGCTGCTCGAGCCACGCCCGGAAATCCTCGGGACCGTCGAAGAACAGCGCAGGCTTCTCCGGCGTGCCACCGTGCCGTGAACCCATGCCGGGACCCTAGCGGCGACCACCGTCAGCCGCCGGAGTGGTGCTCCTCGGCCGCCGCGACCTCGGCCGCGTGCTCGGGCGACAGCTCTCGTGACGCGAGCCAGCCCTCGGGCAGGATCACGCGACGCGGACTGCCGGCCCTCCCCCGCGGACCCTCGGCGGGGTCGCCGGGCCACGCCGCGTCCGGGTCGAGCCCGTCGAGCAGCCGGTCCAGGGCCGCGAGGGAGTCGACGAGCGCGAGCGAGCTGCGCACGGTCCCACCGGCGGGGAACCCCTTGAGGTACCAGGCGATGTGTTTGCGGATGTCGCGGCAGCCGTGGTTCTCGTCGCCGTAGAACTCGACCAGGTAGGCGGCGTGCCGGCGCAGCGTCTCGGTCACCTCGCCGAGGGTGGGTTGCAGCCCTACCGGCGAACCGGCGAACGCCGAGGCGAGGTCGGCGAACAGCCACGGCCGGCCGAGGCAGCCACGTCCGACGACGACGCCGTCGCAGCCGGTCTCGTCGACCATCCTCAGGGCGTCCTCCGCCGACCAGATGTCCCCGTTGCCGAGGACCGGTACCTCGGTGACGGTCTGCTTGAGCTGTCGGATGGCCGACCAGTCGGCGGTACCCGAGTACGCCTGCGCCGCCGTCCGCGCGTGCAGCGCCACCGCGGCTGCGCCCTCCTCCTGGGCGGCGAGGCCGGCGTCGAGGTAGGTCAGGTGGTCGTCGTCGATGCCCTTGCGCATCTTGACGGTGACGGGGACGTCGCCG
The DNA here is from genome assembly GCF_036559105.1 of Lapillicoccus sp. Classification (GTDB taxonomy): domain Bacteria; phylum Actinomycetota; class Actinomycetes; order Actinomycetales; family Dermatophilaceae; genus Lapillicoccus. Next base: position 29,910 of record NZ_DATBTV010000102.1, read on the forward strand.
CGGGCGCCCTCCTCGACGACGGCACCGACGACCGCGCGGAACAGGTCGCGCTTCCACGGCAGCGCCGACCCGCCGCCCTTGCGGGTCACCTTGGGGACGGGGCAGCCGAAGTTGAGGTCGATGTGGTCGGCCCGGTCCTCGGTGACCAGCAGCCGCGCCGCGGCCCGGGCGGTGGTCGGGTCGGCGGAGTAGAGCTGGATCGACCGCGGGTGCTCCTCGGGGTCGTGCTGGATGAGTCGCATCGTCTCGGGGTTGCGCTCGACCAGGGCCCGTGACGTGATCATCTCGCTGACGTAGAGCGCCGAGTCGCCGCTTCCGCCCTCCGACGCGAAGTCGCGGCACAACCGGCGGAACGCCCGGTTGGTGATGCCCGCCATCGGGGCGAGGACGACCGGCGACCCGATGGTGTGCCGGCCGATCCGCAGCGGAGGGGCGAGGGTCGCGGTGCTGGTCATGGCGGCTCCAGTGTCCCATCCGCCACGCCGCGGACGAAGTCGACGAGCAGCGCCGTCACCTCGTCGGGCCGGTCGAACCCGGCGAGGTGGCCCGCTCCGGGGATCCGGACCATCCGACCGTGCGGCGCGGCCCGCGCATACCGGCGCGCGTCGAGCATGAGCTGGTCGTAGACGCCGCCGGCCACGAGCACCGGACAGGACACCTCGCGCAGCTGGTGCGGCCCGCACCGCGCCATGACCTCGCGCCACGCGGTGCGCGTCGGCCCGAACCAGTACCCGCCGGCGACGACCGGCTCGACGAGGTCGGCCGGGTAGAGCCGGCCGAGGACCCGGTCGTTGACCCGGGTCATCCGGTCCGGTCCGGCGCGCTCGGTGAGCAGGGCCACCCCTCGGTAGGCCGCGGCGCCGGCTCCCCGGGGTCGGGCAGCCGCACCGAGGATCACCAGCCCGTCGAGGCGGCCGGGGTAGGTGGCGGCGTAGGTCGCGGCGACGTAGCCGCCCAGTGAGTGGCCGGCGAGCACGACGCGCTCGGCCGGCACTCCCGCCTCGACGGCCGCCGCGACGGCACCCACCGCCCGGTCCAGGGTGAACGGCTCGGCCGACCGGGGGCCGTGTCCCGGCAGGTCGGGAACGACGACCTCGAGCCACCCGAGGGTGGGGTCGGCAGCGACGCGCGACTGCTGCGGCGCCCACTGGGAGGCCGACAGGCGGGACCCGTGGACGAGGACCAGCCGGGTCGCGGGCCTCCGGTCCTCGCGGCTCACAGCCAGCCGTTCTCCTCGGCGATCCGCACGGCGTCGGCCCGGTTACGGGCGCCGGTCTTGCCGATGACGGCGGAGAGATGGTTGCGGACGGTTCCCTCGGAGAGGAACACCGCACCGGCGATGTCGCTCACGCTGCCACCGGCCCGAGCCGCACGGATGACTTCTGTCTCCCGGGCCGTCAGGGGCGACTCCCCGACCGCGAGACTGTCGGCCGCGAGGGTCGGGTCGACCACGCGGAGGCCCGAGTTGACCCGCCGTACGGCGTCGGCCAGCTGGCGCGCGGGCGTGTCCTTGACGACGAACCCGTTCGCGCCGGCCACCAGGGCCCGCCGCAGGAACCCTGGCCGCCCGAACGTCGTGACGATGACGACCTTGACGTCCGGGAGCGCCGCGTGCAGCTCGCGAGTGGCCTCGATCCCGTCCATCCCGGGCATCTCGACGTCGAGGAGGGCGACGTCGGGGTTCGTCTCGCGCGCGGCGGCAACCACCTCGTCGCCGCGGCCGACCTCGGCCACGACGGTCATGTCCGGTTCGAGCTCGAGCAGGGTGGCGAGCGCGCCGCGGACGAGAGCCTGGTCGTCGGCGAGCAGGAGCCGGATCGTCACCGAGGCGTCTCGACTCGCCGAGGGCTGGCCGGCGCCTCGACCCACCGGGACTCCGGGGCTGCCGGGCCCGCGGGGATGCCTGGGGTCTGCGCGCTCGTGCTCGCCACCACGCTGAGCCGGAACCCGCCCGACGGCGGCGTCTCGACGACGACATGGGCTCCCTCGGCGGCCGCCCGTTCGCGAAGTCCGGAGAGACCGTGACCGTCGCGCAGGGCAGAAGCGTCCGTGGAGCGCATACCCCGTCCGTCGTCCTCGATGCTGATCCGGTCGGCGGCCAGCGTGACGGTGCAGCGCGATGCGGCGCTGTGCCGCACCACGTTGGTGACCCCCTCCTGCAGGGTCCAGGCGAACAGCTCCCGCACGTCCGATGCGACATGCTCCGTCGACCCGGGCAGGTCCGCGGTGATCTCGGCGGCCTGTAGCGCGGACCGGGCGCGGACCAGCTCGGCCGGCAGGCTCAGCTCTCGCACTCCGTCGACGGTGCGGCGCACGTCGGCGAGGGCGTCGCGGGAGAGGCGCTGGATGTCGGCGATCTCGGCGCGGGCGCGCTCCGGGCTGACGTCGACGAGCCGGTCGGCGAGCTCGGCCTTGACGGCGATGACGGTCAGCGAGTGGCCGAGGATGTCGTGGAGGTCACGGGCCATCCGTGCGCGTTCCTGGTCGACCATGAGGAGGGCGTTCTCCTCCTTGGCGGCGAGCAGGTCGCGAGTGCGTCGCATCGCGGTCCACATCCCCCACACCGCGAAGCTGGCCAGGAGCACCGACAGGCCGACGCCGTCGGCGCCCTCCCATCCGGGGACTGTGCGCGCGAGCGCCTCCGCTCCGAGGGCCAGGATGCCGGCCAGCGGGAGCGACCAGCGAGGCGGCAGCATCGTGATGCCGGCGACGGCGACGTAGACGGCGGTGGCCAGGCCGTCCTGGTGGAGGGTGAGGACGATGACGGCGCCCAGGGCGAACAGGCCGCCGAGGATGGCCAGCGCCTGGGGCTGCACCGTGCGAAAGAGCCGGCCATCGTGCCGGTAGGGGCGGGCCCAGATGAACGACCAGACGTAGAGGAAGCAGAAGCCGGCGAGGGCGCAGAGGCCGAGCCAGCCGGCCATCGTTTCGCGCGCGGCCCAGCCGGCCGCGGCGGCCGGGGCCAGGAAGATGAGCCACACCCCGGCGCCCAGTGCGGCCCACCAGCTGAACCTGGTGTCGTACTGGGCGACGGGGTCGGACACGCTCACGACGCTAGACCCGCGCCGTGTCCTTGCGGAACCGCCAGATGGCGCCGCCCGCGAAGATCACCAGCCACGCGACGACGTTGAGCACCCAGCTCCACTGGACCGCGTCTCCGGTGAGGGGGGCGTGGGCCAGGGACGAGATGCCGTACATCGGGGTGAACTGCGCGATCTTCTGCAGGGTCGACCCGTCCTCGAGCGGGATGAACAGCCCCCCGGCGAAGGCCAGGATCGCGAGGCCGGGGCCGATGATCTGCATGACGTTCTCGCTCGGGAGCAGGTAGCCCATGAAGAGGCCGAACGCCGCGAAGACGAGCGAGCCCGCCCAGGCGATGAGGGCCGTCGCGACCCAGAGGCCGACGGTGTCCATCTGCGCCTTGGTGAAGACACCGATGACGTAGACGACGAGGACCGCGAGAGCACCGAGCACCATGGCGGTGAGCAGCTTGACGAACACGTACGCCACCGGCGACAACGGGGTCAGCCGCAGCTGTCGGCTCCAGCCCTGCGCCCGCTCGGTGGCGACCATCGCCCCACCACCGGTCGACGCGATCATCGCGCCGTAGGCGGCCATCGAGATCATGATGTAGGCCGCGACGTTGCCCCGTCCGGCGTTCTGGGTGGCGTAGCTCTGGCCGACGCCGAAGATCAGGTAGAAGACCGCCGGCATGACCAGCGTGAAGATCATCGTGCGGCGGTTGCGGAGCACCCGCAGCAGCTCGATGCGCAGGAGGGTCGGGTTCAGCCCGCCCATCGGCGGGACGCGGCGTTCGGCGCGGGCGGCGTATGCCGGCTCCGCGGCGTCGCTGACGGCGGTGGTCATGATGTCTCCCCAGCGGTGGTGGTGGTCGGGTCGTCCTGCGCGTCGGCGGTCAGGGCGATGAAGGCGTCCTCGATGCCGCGCGACTCGATCTCGAGGTCGTGGGCGTCGGTCTGCGTGAGCAGGTAGCGGGCGACCGCGTCGGAGTCCTTCGAGTGGATCCGGACGATCTCGCCGCGCAGCTCGACGGAGTCGGCCGCGGGCACCGCCTCGAGCTGGGCGGGGGTCACGCCCGGAACCGTCGCGCGGACCGTGCGACCGGCGGCCATGGCCTTGATCTGGGCCGCTGTGCCGTCGGCAACGATCTCGCCCTGGCGGACGAGGATGATGCGGTCGGCGTACTCGTCGGCCTCCTCGAGGTAGTGCGTCGCGAAGAGGATGGTGCGCCCCCGGGTGGCGTCCTGACGGATCGCCGCCCAGAAGTCGCGCCGCCCGGTGACGTCCATCCCGGTGGTGGGCTCGTCGAGGATGAGCAGCTCGGGGTCGGACAGCAGGGCCATGGCGAACCGGAGCCGCTGCTGCTGGCCGCCGGAGCACTTGTTGACCCGTCGGTCGCCGATGTCCGAGATACCGGCCCGCTTCATCACCGCGTCGACGGAGACGCGGTGGACGAAGAGCGAGCCCGTGAGCTCGAGGGTCTCGCGGACGCTGATGTCCTTGAGCAGGCCGGCCGTCTGCATGACGGCGGCGACGAGGCCGTGGGCGATGGCGCTCCGAGGGGTCTGCCCGAGCACGGTGACGGCGCCGGCGGTGGGGTCGGAGAGACCGAGGATCATGTCGATCGTCGTGGTCTTGCCGGCGCCGTTGGGGCCGAGGAACGCGACGATCTCCCCCTGCCGGATCTCCAGGTCGATACCGCGCACGGCGTGGACGGAGCCGAAGTCCTTGCGCAGCCCCGTCGCCGCGATGGCGAGGTCGGTGCCCCCGAGCACGCCCGGCGTGGACCCGTTCGGGCCCGCTGACGTGGTGGTCCTCATGGTCATGTCGTCCAGGATGGTCGTTCGAGGGACCGGGCGTGAGGTCCCTTCGTCACGACTCGCCCATGACCGTTGTCACGGTCGGTCGCGGCGCGCTAGCCCGGAGCGACCTGGGCATACCCGTTCTCGTCGTCCGGCTCGTTCCGTCCACCGGCGACCGCGGCGCTGAGGTCGCGGTAGTAGCGGCTGCCCAGGGCGAGCAGCGTGGTTACCAGGCCGATGATGCCGATGACGACGAAGACGAGGCGATCCCCCGGTCCGGGCCGGTTCCGAACCGCGGCCCGATCCAACGGGCTCGTCGGGGCGGAGCGTCTCGTCCGGGGTGAGCAGGTAGAGCACGAGGCTGGCGGTGTAGATGACCAGCGACACCGCCGCCGAGGCCTGAATGACCCGCTTCTGGTGATGGTGGTCGACGAGGCTGCCGAACCAGATCCCGGTCGACGCGATGGCGATGAGGAAGATCCCGGCGATCATGCCGGTGGCGAACACCGACTGGGTCTCGAGGTAGACCCAGAAGGTCACTGCGAACCACACGGTGAAGTTCATGACCGACACGGTCAGCGTGTTGAGCAGCAGGTGCAGGAAGGTCCGCTGCGCCGGCTGGCGAAAGTCGAGCCGGGTCCCTGGGCGGCCATGGTCTCGTCCTCCTCGGTGTTCGTCGACGGTAGACCAGCCCACCGACGCCAACTCATCGGTTTGCCGCCGCAACCAACGTCCGGTCTTCCGCCGTTGCCCGGGCCGACGGGTACGTGCCGATGAGTTGCGAGTCGCGTGCGAGTCTCAGGGGTATGAGCGACCCCCAGCCCGGCGCGTACGCCGTCATCGACCTGCCCGAGCAGCCGTTCGTCGGCGTCACCAAGACGGTGACCATGTCGACGATGAGCGAGATCGCGGACGAGATCCCCGGTCTGGTGAGGTGGCTCCTTGCCCGTGGGCATGCGCCGGCGGGCGCGCCCTTCCTGCGCTACCTCGTCATCGACATGGCGCGCGCCATGGTGGTCCAGGCGGGCGTACCCGTCGCCGCACCGTTCGAGGTCGGCGCAGACGTCGAGTCGGGCGTGCTGCCCGCCGGCCGGTATGCCTCAACGAGGCTCGTCGGGCACCCGGACGGGCTGTACGACGCGACGGTCGGCCTGCTCTCCTGGGCCGGCAACGAGGGCCTGCACTTCGACAAGCACCCCTCGGCGAACGGTGAGGTGTGGGCCAACCGAGTCGAGTGGTACGAGACGAACCCCGTGGAGCAGCCCGACCTGGACCAGTGGGTCACCCGGCTGACCTTCAAGCTGGCCGACTGACCCCCGTCGCTGGGAAGGCGGTCAGCAGCCGACGAGCCGCTGCGCCAGCCATCCCTCGACCTGGTCGAGCGCGATCCGCTCCTGCGCCATCGAGTCGCGCTCGCGGATGGTCACCGCCTGGTCCTCCAGGGTGTCGAAGTCGACCGTGACGCAGTACGGCGTACCGATCTCGTCGTGGCGGCGGTAGCGCTTGCCGATGGCGCCGGCGTCGTCGAAGTCGATGTTCCAGTGCTGCCGCAGCTGGGCCGCCAGGTCACGGGCCTTGGGCGAGAGGTCGGCGTTGCGCGACAGCGGCAGCACCGCGGCCTTGACCGGGGCCAGCCGCGGGTCGAGCCGCAGCACGACCCGCTTGTCGACGCCACCCTTGGTGTTGGGCGCCTCGTCCTCGGCGTAGGCGTCGACCAGGAAGGTCATCAGCGAGCGCGACAGGCCGGCCGCCGGCTCGATGACGTAGGGGGTGTAGCGCTCACCCGTCGTCTGGTCGAAGTAGACGAGCTCGGTGCCCGAGTGCTGCGAGTGCGTCGTGAGGTCGAAGTCGGTGCGGTTGGCGATGCCTTCGAGCTCGCCCCACTCCGAACCGGTGAAGTTGAACCGGTACTCGATGTCGACGGTCCGCTTGGAGTAGTGGGAGAGCTTCTCCTTGGGGTGCTCGAAGTGGCGCAGGTTGTCGGGGTTGATGCCGAGGCCGACGTACCACGCGGTGCGGTCGTCGATCCACTTCTGGTGCCACGCCTCGTCCTCGGCGTACGCGTCGACGAGGAAGGTCATGAGCGAGCGCGACAGGCCGGCTGCGGGCTCGATGACGTACGGCGTGTACTTCTCGCCGGTCGTCTGGTCGAAGAACTGCAGGTCGGTGCCGGAGTGCTTCGAGTGCGTCGACAGGTCGAAGTCCGTGCGGTTGGCGATGCCCTCGAGCTCGCCCCACTCCGACCCGGCGAAGCGGAAGCGGTATTCGATGTCGACGGTGCGCGTCGAGTAGTGCGACAGCTTCTCCGGCGCGTGCTCGTAGTGGCGCAGGTTCTCGGGGTTGATGCCGAGGTCGGTGTACCAGCGGGTGCGCTCGTCGATCCAGTACTGGTGCCACTCGGCGTCGTCGCCGGGCTTGACGAAGAACTCCATCTCCATCTGCTCGAACTCGCGCGTGCGGAAGATGAAGTTGCCGGGCGTGATCTCGTTGCGGAAGCTCTTGCCGGTCTGGGCGATGCCGAACGGCGGCTTCTTGCGCGAGGCCTGCATGACGTTGAGGAAGTTGACGAAGATGCCCTGGGCCGTCTCGGGGCGCAGGTAGTGCAGACCCGACTCGTCCTCGATGACGCCGAGGTAGGTCTTGAGCATCATCTGGAAGTCGCGCGGCTCGGTCCACCGGCCCTTGGTGCCGCAGTCGGGGCACACGATGTCGGTCATCGGGACCGAGTCGGGGTCGGCGATGCCCTTCTTCTCCGCGAGCGCCTCCTGCAGGTGGTCCTGGCGGCGGCGCTTGTGGCAGTTGAGGCACTCGACGAGCGGGTCGGTGAAGGTGCCGACGTGGCCCGAGGCGACCCACGTCTCGCGCGGGAGGATGATCGAGGAGTCGAGGCCGACGACGTCGTCGCGGCTCGTGACCATGGCCTTCCACCACTGCCGGCGGATGTTCTCCTTGAGCTCGACCCCGAGGGGGCCGTAGTCCCAGGCAGACCGCGTGCCTCCGTAGATCTCGCCGCTCGGGAAGACGAAGCCCCTGCGCTTGCAGAGGCTGACGACGGTGTCCACGATGGATGTCTGCTTGGCCATGCCGCACAGGTTATCGGGCTCGCGCCAGTGGTTTGCCACGCGTCCGGGGTATGCCGTCGCGTCCCCTAGGCTCGTGACGTGGCCCTGAGCTTCCGTTCCCGTCTCGAGCACGCATCGGCCCCGTGGGTCGAGCGTCTCAACACCGTCCCGCGGCCGGTCGCGTTCGGCGTGCTCATCGTTCTGCTCGCCGTCGGCGTCTTCGCACCGCGGCCGTGGGGCGGCATCGCCTTCCTCGTGGTGTCGGCCTTCGTCGGGTGGCTGCTCTTCCTCACGTGGCAGCGACTCACCCGGCCCGAGCGCCTGATGCGTATCGCGGTGCTCGTGCTCGCGATTGCCGTCGCCGTCGTCCGGATCGTCCCCGCGGGCTGAACCTTTCACCTCCGGACGAGAACGGTTTTGACAATCATTCTCATTTTGCGTGAGGATGGGTCCATGCCCTCCGCTCCCCCGACCCTGCGCAGGCTCCTACCCGCCCTGGCCGCCGCGACGACGATCGTCCTTTCTGCTGCAGCCTGCGGGTCCGGGGCGAGCGGCGGCACGTCGGCGGCAGAGGACGTGGTCGTCACCTCGTTCTACCCGATCCAGTTCGCGACGCAGCAGATCACCGGCGGCGCTGTCCCGGTCACGGTCCTCACCAAGCCCGGCGCCGAGCCGCACGACCTCGAGCTCGCGCCGCAGGACATCGGCGGCATGACCAAGGCGCGACTCGTCGTCTACGCCGACGGGTTCCAGCCGGCGGTCGACGAGGCCGTGGGCCTCGTCGACCCGGCCAAGGTCCTCGACGTCGCCGACGCGGCCAAGCTGACTCTCACCCTCGCCGAGGAGTCCGGGCACGCGGGCGAGACCGACCCGCAGCACGACGACCACGGTCACTCGGGCAGCGACCCCCACTTCTGGCTCGACCCCTCGCGGTATGCCGCCGTGGCCGAGGCCATCAGTGCGCGCCTGGTGAAGGACGATCCCCGGCACGCAGCGACCTACGCGAAGAACACCGCGG
>NZ_DATBTV010000103.1:0-19205 GCF_036559105.1 Lapillicoccus sp.
TCGTGGCTCGCGGCCTTCAGCCGCGCCGCCTCGTGCGCCCCGGCTCGACGCAGGCCGAACGGCCACCAGATCTTGTCGCCGAGGTCGTAGGAGACGGCGGGGACGAGCAGGCTCCGCACCACCAGCGTGTCGAGCAGGACGCCGAACGCGACGATGAAGGCGATCTGGGCGAGGAAGAGGATCGGCAGCACCGCGAGGGCTGAGAACGTCGATGCGAGCACGATGCCTGCGCTGGTGATGACTCCACCAGTGACCGCGAGCCCGACGAGGATGCCCGGCCGGGTACCCCGGACCCGGGACTCCTCGCGTACTCGCGTCATGAGGAAGATCGAGTAGTCGATCCCGAGGGCGACGAGGAAGACGAACCCGTAGAGGGGCGTGGACGGGTCGGACCCCGGGAAGTGGAACACGTGGTTGAACACCAGGGCCGAGACCCCGATGGTCGCAGCGAAGGACAGCAGGTTGGCCGCCACGAGGACCAGCGGGGCCGTGATCGAGCGCAGCAGGAGCAGCAGGACCACGAAGATGACGCCGAGGATCGCCGGGATGATGACCTTGAGGTCTCGCTCGCTGGCCTGACGGACGTCCAGGTTGACGGCGGTGCTGCCGCCGACGAGGACCTCGGTGCCGACCTCGTCGAGGCGGGTACGGATCGTCTCGACGGTCGACTCGGCCTCGACGCTGTCGGCCGGCGCCACGAGCGTCGCCTGGACGAGCACCTGGCCGTCGACGACCTTGGGCGGCTGGCCCGGGACCAGCCCGATCTGCGGGCTCTGGACGCCGTCGATGGTGCCGAGCACCTGGACCACCTGGTCGGCCTTGCCCTCGGGCGTGATGATCTGCACCGGCGAGCCCGACCCCGCGGGGAAGTGCTGCGCGAGGACCTCCTGGCCGGTCACCGAGTCGACGGTCGTGAGGAACAGGTCCGACTGCGTGACGCCCTTGGCCTCGAACGTCGGGACGAACGCGGCGCACGCGGCCAGCAGGACGAACGTGACGATCCAGGTCCGCCGAGCGTGGGCGCCGATCATCCCCGCGACGCGGCCCCAGATCCCGCGGCGACCAACGGCGTCCTCCGCGTGCGTGTGGTCGACCTTGGGGATGCCGGGCCAGAAGATCCGTCGTCCGATGAGCAGCAGCACCGCCGGTAGAAAGGTCAGCGAGGCGATGAACGCGCCCGCGATGCCGAACGCGCCCACCGGTCCGAGCCCCTTGGTGTTGCCGAGCTCCGACAGCTGCAGGCAGAGCAGCCCGAGGATCACGGTCGCCGCACTGGCCGCGATCGGCTCGACGGCCGCGCGCCAGGCCGCCCTCATCGCCACCCACGTCGACTCGTTGTCGTGCAGCTCCTCCTTGTACCTCGCGACCAGGAGGAGGGCGTAGTCCGTCGCGGCGCCGACGACGAGGATCGAGAGGATCCCCTGGCTCTGCCCGCTCAGGCTGATCGACCCGTTCTTGGCCAGCGGGTAGATCACCAGCGCCGCGGCGGACAGGCCGAACAGGGCGGTGACCAGCACCGCGATGGGCAGGATCGGGCTGCGGTAGACGATGAGCAGGATGACGAAGACGACGCCGAGGGCGACGAAGAGCAGGATCCCGTCGATGCCGCCGAAGGCGGTGATGAAGTCCGCGAAGAACCCTCCGGGTCCGGTGACGTGGAAGGCCATACCCGACGGGCCCAAGGCCGAGGTACCGGCCGACCGCAGAGCTTCGGCGACGGCATACAGGGCGGACTTGCCCCCGATGGTGTCCTCGGCCTTGTCCGCGACGAACGCGACCGGGATGAGCACGGCCTGCTTGTCCTGGCTCGGGACCACCGTCTGCGGCGGGGTCAGCAGGAACTCGCCCACGGTCCGAGACGGGTCGGCCGCGAAGGTCAGGCTCGGGATCGACGCGACGTAGGCCTGCACTTTCTGCAGGTCGTCGGCGGTCAGCCCGCTGGTCTTCTCCACGACGAGGAGGTAGGGAACCGACTGGGTGTCCGTCGCCTTGAGGACGAACTGGCTGACCGCCGTCGACTCGGCTGACGCGGGAAGGAAGTTGGCGTTGTCGTTGGTCTGCACCTCCGACAGCCGCCCGACGAGCGGGCCGCCGATCCCACCGACGCCCAGCCAGACGAGCACCATGAGCAGAGCGACCCATCGCACGCCCCGGACCCCGGCCCCCCTCGTCATGTGCTCATCATGCTAGGTGTTTCGTCCGGCGTAGCCTCGGGGGATGCAGGTCATCCGTCTCGGGTTCGGTCCCGACTACGTCGACTACCAACGGGCCTGGGACCTCCAGCGCGAGCTCCACGCCAAGGTGGTTGCCGGCGACGAGCCGGACACCGCCCTGCTCCTCGAGCACGCGGCCGTCTACACCGCGGGCAAGCGCACCGAGGCCCACGAGCGGCCGCTCGACGGGACGCCGGTCATCGACGTCGACCGCGGCGGGAAGATCACCTGGCACGGGCCCGGCCAGATCGTGGGGTACCCGATCGTCCGGCTGCCCGAGCCGATCGACGTGGTCGCCCACGTGCGGCGGCTCGAGGACATGATGATCCGGGTCTGCGGAGACTTCGGGGTCGACGCGACCCGGGTCGAGGGACGCAGCGGGACGTGGGTGCTCGCCGACGACGGCGACCCCACTGACCCGGCGGGCCGACCCGACCGGAAGATCGGCGCCATCGGGATCCGGGTCAGCCAGAGCGTGACGATGCACGGGTTCGCCCTGAACTGCGACAACGACCTCGGCTGGGCCGATGTCATCATCCCGTGCGGGATCGTCGGTGCGGGTGTGACGTCGCTGACCAAGGAGCTCGGTCGCGACGTGACGGTGCACGAGGTGCTGCCCCACGTCGAGAAACACCTGGTTCACGTCCTCGGCTGACGCGGCTCGTATGCGACGTGTACCATTTGGTACATGACCATCTCCTCGACCACGGACATCGACGCACCGCCGGAGGCGGTCTGGAAACTCATCTCCGACGTCCGCCACTGGCCCGACCTGCTGCCCGCGACGGTGACGTCCGTGACGCCCCTCGAGCCGGACCGCCCGGAGGAGGTCGGGGCCCGCTACGTCATGGAGCAGCCGAAGATCCCTCGCGCCACCTGGGAGCTGACGGAGTGGGCGCCGAACCGGCAGTTCACCTGGCAGTCCAGGACCTTCGGCGTCACCACCTCCGGGTCGCACGTCGTCGAGCCGCTTCCTGCCGGCGGGAGCCGGGCCACCCTGGCGATCGAGTGGAGCGGCCCCCTCGCCGCGGTGGTGCGCCTCGCGTACGGGAGGCTCACCCAGCGCTACGTCGACATCGAGGGCGGCAACCTCAAGGAGCGGGCCGAAGCCGCGTGAGCACCGCCCGCGACGAGCTGCTCGCCCGCTGCGTCGCGTGGTTCGCCGAGCACGGGGTCGGCGACACCAGCCTGCGCACGCTCGCGACGGAGGTCGGGACCAGCCATCGCATGCTGATCTACCACTTCGGCTCGCGAGAAGGCCTGCTGTCGGCGGTCGTGGAGACCGTCGAGCAGGGCGAGCGGGAGGTTCTCGAGCGCTTCCTGCGCACCGAGGACGACCCGTATGCCGCGGGGCTGGGGTTCTGGGAGCACGTGGCCGACTCCGCGACGACGTTCGCGCCCCTCTACTTCGAGCTGGCCGGCCACGCGATGCAGGGCCGGCCGTGGGCCGCCGGGCTGCGCGACTGGCTCACCGAGGGCTGGACCGAGGCCCTCACGGACCTGTGGACCCGCCTGGGCCGGCCCCGCGCCGAGGCCGTCGAGATGGCCCGCGTCAACCTCGCGGCCGTGCGGGGCCTGCTGTTCGACCTCGCCCTCACCGGCGACCGCGCCGCGGCCGACGCGGGTATGCGGCTGCTCGGCGAGCGGTTCGGCCTCACCCCGGCTCCCTCCTCGGGTGGAGGTATATCCGATGCGCTAGAGCGCTCGGGTATACCTCCACCCGGGCGGGGCCTAGCCCCTGACGTAGCCTTGAGCCCGTGACCATCGCCCCGGAAGGCCGGCGCATGCTGCGCGTGGAAGCGCGTAACGCGCAGACCCCGATCGAGCGCAAGCCGTCGTGGATCCGTACCACCGCGAAGATGGGTCCGGAGTACACGCAGCTCAGCGCGATGGTGAAGTCCGAGGGGTTACACACTGTCTGCCAGGAGGCGGGCTGCCCCAACATCTTCGAATGCTGGGAGGACCGCGAGGCCACTTTCCTCATCGGCGGCGAGCAGTGCACGCGCCGGTGCGACTTCTGCCAGATCGACACCGGCAAGCCGGCCGACCTCGACCGCGACGAGCCTCGGCGGGTCGCCGAGTCGGTGCAGCAGATGGGCCTGCGCTACTCGACCATCACCGGTGTGGCCCGCGACGACCTCGTCGACGGCGGCGCCTGGCTCTACGCGGAGACCATCCGTCAGGTGCACGCCCTGAACCCGGGTACCGGCGTCGAGATCCTCGTCCCCGACTTCAACGCCATCCCCGAGCTGGTCGGCCAGGTCATCGACGCCCGCCCCGAGGTGTGGGCGCACAACGTCGAGACGGTGCCGCGGATCTTCAAGCGGATCCGCCCGGCGTTCCGCTACGAGCGCTCCCTCGACGTCATCACCATGGGCCGCGACGCGGATCTGGTGACGAAGTCCAACCTCATCCTCGGGATGGGCGAGGAGGACCACGAGATCGAGCAGGCCCTCCGCGACCTCCACGAGGCCGGCACCGACATCATCACCATCACCCAGTACCTGCGCCCCTCGCCGCGCCACCACCCCGTCGACCGCTGGGTGAGGCCGGAGGAGTTCGTTCACTGGTCCGAGGTCGCCGACGAGCTCGGGTTCAAGGGCGTCATGGCCGGTCCGCTGGTCCGCTCGTCCTACCGGGCGGGGCGACTGTGGGCCTCCGCGATGAAGCACTGGGGACGCCCGATCCCCGAGCACCTCGCCCACCTCGCGGCCGCGGCGGACTCCCCCGCCCGGCAGGAGGCGGCGACCCTGGTTGCGCGCACCGCAGCCCTCACCGCACGCGTATCCTGAGCCGCATGGCCGCCAAGGAGCGAGGCGCAGCACCGCCCGCGAAGAAGCCCGGACGGATCGCTCAGGTCAAGCAGGTCTTCCTCTCCGCGAAGGCCGTCGACCCGGCCATCGGCTGGTGGATGGCGCTGGCGGCCCTCGGCGTCCTCGTCGTCGCCGCCGTCGTCGGCATCATCTTCAGTGCGCTGATCTATGCGCTCATCATCGGTCTACCGCTGGCCTTCCTGGCCGCGACGATCGTGCTGAGCCGGCGGGCCGAGCGCGCCGCGTACAAGCAGATCGAGGGCCAGCCCGGTGCAGTGGGCGCGGCCCTGCGCTCGATCCGGCGCGGTTGGTACATCGAGGAGACGCCGGTCGCCGCCGACGCCCAGCGGGCCACCGACCTGCAGTCGGCCGCCCTGGTCTACCGCGCGGTCGGCCGGCCCGGCATCGTCCTCATCGGCGAGGGCCCGCCCGGCCGCGCCCAGAAGCTGCTCGCGGCCGAGCGCCGCAAGGTCGAGCGGGTCGCGTCCGGCGTCCCGGTCACCCTGCTCCGGGTGGGCGACGGGGGCACTGAGGACGAGGTCACCATCCGCAAGCTGGCCAACCGGGTCCAGCGAATGAAGCCGGTCCTCACCAAGGACGAGGTCTCCGTCGTCAACAAGCGCCTCAAGTCCATCGGGGGCGTCCGGCCGCCGCTGCCCAAGGGCGTCGACCCGACCAAGGTCCGCATGGACCGCAAGGCGATGCGCGGCCGCTAACTCCTCCTCTCTCGAGAGCCGCGACACCTGGAGATCCCGGGATGACCGTCTCGCCGCTCGTGTGGATGCTGACCATCGTGGCGATCGGCGGCCTGCTGCTCTTCGACTTCTTTGTCCACGTCCGCGAGGCCCCACACGCCGACCCTGCGCGAGGCGGCCAGCTGGTCGGCCCGGTACGTCGGCATCGCGGTGCTTTTCGGCGTGGGCGTTCTCGTGTTCGGCGGTGCCGGAGCCGGATAGGAGTACTTCGCCGGGTACGTCGCCGAGAAGGCCCTCTGGTCGACAACCTCTTCGTCTTCCTCATCATCATGACCAGCTTCCGGGTCCCCCGCGCCGACCAGCAGAAGTCCTGCTCTTCGGGATCGTCTTCTCGCTCATCGCCCGGACCGGCTTCATCCTCGTCGGCGCCGCGCTGATCAACCAGTTCGCCTCGGCGTTCTACCTGTTCGGTCTGGTCCTGCTGCTGACGCGGGGAACATGGTCAAGCCGAAGGGCGAGGACAGCCACTCCGCCGACAACATCATGATCCGGCTGGCCCGCCGGCTGTTCCACACCACCGACACGTACGACGGCGACAAGCTGTTCACCGTCGAGAACGGCCGGCGGGTGACGGCCCTACCCGCGAAGTACCGCCGCCACGTCCGCGAGGAGCAGAAGCTCCTCGACCTCATCGCCCGCGCGCACGCCGTCCACGACGAGCGGGTTCGGGACGCGGGCTGAAACCCGGCTGCCCCCGGCCGCCCCACCCGCATACGATCCGGTCATGCCGAGCCCGTCCACCCTCGCCGCGTTCTCCGTCACGGCGCTGCTGTTCGTCCTCTTCCCCGGCCCGGCCATGCTCTTCCTCGTCGCGCGGGGAGTGGCCGGTGGTCCTCGCGTCGGCGCCCTGTCGGCCCTCGGCGTGGAGACCGCCAACGCGGTCTACGTCGTCGCAACGGCGCTCGGCCTCACCGCCGTCCTCGCCGCGTCCACGACGGCGTTCACGATGGTCCGGTATGCGGGTGCGGCCTACCTGGTGTACCTCGGTGTCCGCACCCTCCGCCAGCGAGGGGACGCTCAGGCGCCGGTGCTGACCGCCGGGTCGCTGACGCCATGGACCAGCTGGCGGCAGGGGTTCCTCGTGGGCATCGGCAACCCCAAGGCGGCGCTGTTCTTCCTCGCGTTCTTCCCGCAGTTCATCCACTCGGAGGCCGGCCCGGCGTGGGCGCAGGTCCTCGTGCTCGGGGCCGTCATCATCGCCATCGGTACGGTGCTCGACGTGTCCTACGGGGTGTTCGGCGGACTCGTCCGGTCACGGATGGCGCGACGCAGCAGCCGCGGAGTACGTCGTGGGCGCATCGCCGTCGGGCTCACCTACATCGGCCTCGGCGGGCTCACCGCCGCCACGGGGCACCGCGCAGCCTGAGCCGTCAGAGCACGGCGGTTCGAGCGGTCGCCAGCTCGTCCCGGACGACCTCGACGAAGCGGTCGACCCGTGCGGGGACGTCGCGCAGGAACAGGTCCGGCTCGATGACCTCGAGCTCGATGAGGACCGGCGCACCCTCCCAGTCGACGAGGTCGACCCGGGCGTACGTGAGCCGGCCGGGGGCGGCGGCCATGGCCGCCAACGCGACCTGGAGCTCCGCCGAGTCCGGCTCGTGGTCGACCTCGCGTCCGCCGAGGTGCCGCTGCGACCGGTAGTCCCCGGCCTTCGGCACCTTGCGGACCGCGTGCGAGAACCGGCCGCCGAGGAACACCAGTGAGCGCTCGCCATCGACGATGGTCGGGACGAAGGGCTGGACGACGACGTCGCCGTGGTCGGTGAGCCGCTCGGCGACCCGGCTGAGCGACGGGTCGTCGCGCAGACCACGCCAGGCGTGCCGCGCTCCGCCGTCGATCGCCGGCTTGACGACGATCTCCTCCCAGGGCATCTCACGGATCTGGTCGGCGACATCGGTGGAGGGGCCCGGGACGAGGCGGGTCGGGACGGTCGGCACGCTCTTCGCGGTGAACTCGGCGAGGTAGCCCTTGTGCGAGTTCCACCGCAGCACGTCGGCCGGGTTGACGAGCACGGACTCCCGCTCGACCCGCGCGGCCCAGTCGAGGAAGTCGTTCACCCGGTCGAAGTAGTCCCAGGGGGTTCGAACGACGACGAGCCCGTATGCGCCCCAGTCGCGGTCCTCGTCCCAGGACACCACGTCGGTCGAGACTCCGGCGGCGCGCAGCGCGTCCGCGGCGACGTGCACCTCGGGCTCCTGGTAGCGCTCGTCGGCACAGGTCACGAGCGCCACCTCGGCGGCGCGCTCGTCCGGCGCGGTCACCGGTGTGTCACCGGCGGACGAGGACGGTCTGGGCGGCCTTGTCGTGCAGCCCGCGCTGGTCGCGGTCCCAGATCAGGGCCGGGATGGCGAGGCAGAGCAGGACGGTCCGGGAGAGGACCTGGAGGACGGTGGCGCTGCCACCGCTCAGCGACAGCAGCCGGAGGCCGAGGAGCCGCTGCCCGAACGTCGACCCGAGGGTCGAGAGCAGCAGGAGGTTCTCGACGCCGAAGATGACCAGCGGCCACCACGACCCCGAGCTGCCCTCACCGAGCCGGACCCCCAACCACGCGTACGCGATCAGCTGGCACAGCGTCCAGTCGATGATGATCGCCACCAGCCGACGGCCGAACCGGGCGACCGAACCCGGGCCGCGCTGTGGCATACCGAGCCGTCGTCCGGGATAGTCGGCGTCGGCGTCGGGCCGCTGGGCGTTCGGACCCTCCAGCCAGGAGGCGACGTCCTTGCGGTCCACCACGCGGGCGCCTCCTGCCAATCTTCGTAACTCGTGCGAAACATTGGGGTCACGGGCGGGAAATGCCCTCCACCTAGTCTCTCATCCGGACAGCACGAGCGGTCGGGAGCCACCTGCCCCTACCCCACGACGCCCACTGCGGTCCCCCACTACAGGAGGTTGGATGTTCAGCAAGCCTGAGGAAGTCCTCGCGTTCATCGAGAAGGAGGACGTGAAGTTCGTCGACATCCGGTTCTGCGACCTGCCCGGTGTCATGCAGCACTTCAACGTCCCCGCGAAGAGCGTCGACATCGACTTCTTCACCAACGGACAAGCGTTCGACGGCTCGTCGATCCGCGGGTTCCAGGCCATCCACGAGTCCGACATGAAGCTCATCCCGGACATCCGGAGCGCCTACCTCGACCCGTTCCGGGTGCAGAAGACCCTCATCATCAACTTCTCAATCGTCGACCCGTTCACCGACGAGCCCTACAGCCGCGACCCGCGCAACATCGCGGCCAAGGCCGAGGCCTACCTCAAGTCGACCGGGATCGCCGACACCGCCTACTTCGGCGCCGAGGCGGAGTTCTACATCTTCGACGACGTCCGGTTCGAGACCAAGGCCAACGCCAGCTACTACTACATCGACTCCATCGAGGCGGCCTGGAACACCGGCCGCGCCGAGGAGGGCGGCAACCGCGGGTACAAGACGCGCTACAAGGGCGGCTACTTCCCCGTCCCGCCGGTCGACCACTTCGCGGACGCCCGTGACCAGATCTGTCTGGGCCTGGCCGATGTCGGCCTCAACGTGGAGCGGTCGCACCACGAGGTCGGCACCGCCGGCCAGCAGGAGATCAACTACCAGTTCAACACGCTGCTCCAGTCCGGCGACGACATGATGAAGTTCAAGTACGTCGTCAAGAACACTGCGTGGGCCCTGGGCAAGACGGCGACGTTCATGCCCAAGCCGATCTTCGGAGACAACGGCTCGGGTATGCATACGCACCAGTCGCTCTGGAAGGACGGCGAGCCGCTGTTCTACGACGAGAGCGGGTACGGCGGCCTCTCGGACATCGCTCGCTGGTACGTCGGCGGCCTGCTCAAGCACGCGCCGTCGCTCCTGGCGTTCACCAACCCGACGGTCAACTCCTACCACCGGCTCGTGCCGGGATACGAGGCGCCCGTGAACCTCGTCTACTCGGCCCGCAACCGGTCCGCGTGCGTCCGCATCCCGATCGCGGGGACGTCGCCGAAGGCCAAGCGCATCGAGTTCCGGATCCCGGACCCGTCGGCGAACCCGTACCTGTCGTTCGCCGCGCAGCTGATGGCCGGCCTCGACGGGATCAAGAACCGGATCGAGCCGCCGGAGCCGGTGGACAAGGACCTCTACGAGCTGCCGCCGGAGGAGCACGCGAACATCGCGCAGGTCCCCGGCTCGCTCCCCGCCGTCCTCGACGCGCTCGAGGCCGACCACGAGTACCTGCTCGCCGGCGACGTCTTCACCCCGGACCTCATCGAGACGTGGATCGACTACAAGCGCACCAACGAGGTGGACCCGATCCGGTTCCGCCCGCACCCGCACGAGTTCGAGATGTACTTCGACATCTAGGACGTTTGCCCAGGTCAGAGGCCTAAAGGCCGTGTCGCTGGACCAGCCTCATACCGCCGGTGACGGTCTTGACAGCCTGACCCGACCCTCCCAAGGGGCCTTCACGAGCTCGCCGCGTGCAGCCGTGAAGGCCTCCTGGTCGACGAGGTGCGCATGGACGTCCTACCCGTCGTGTTCGCGTCCCACAAGCCCTACTACTTCGGTGCGGTCCCCGCACAGCACCTGTTGGAGGATCCCGACGTGGATTCAGCGCAACCGGGGTGCTTCACCTGCGCTATCGGGTGTGCCGGCTTGACGTCCTTGACGCCCCGTCCGGTACTGCCGGGCTGACCCGGAGCGATGCTCCTTGTTGCCACTACCCTCCAGGAATGGACAGGGCAGCGTCGGGGACGGTGCTTCTGGCCGCACTCCTGTTAGCGGGTTGTAGCTCCAGCGGCACGACAGGAGAGGCCGCCGCTCCCAGCTCGGCGACGAGCTCGGTGACCAGCTCGACGCCGCCAGCCGCATTGACGTGTAGCGACGCGGCGTTCCCGCTGGTCCGGGCGGTCGAAGAGGGGATCACCGTGTCAGGCGGGGGTTCCCTGACGGACGCCAAGGTCGTCACCGTCCCTCCGGACCAGCGAAGTACTACCGGCTGGCCGGTGGCGATTCTCGCCGCCAACGTCGCTGCCAAGGATGGGAGCGGGCCGAAGGCTTTGGGCTCCTGGGCGATTGGCGAGGCTCCCAGCTACTCGCCGAGAGTCGCCCTGAACCCTGGAGCTCAGGATCTGACGAGCTGGGGGTCCGCCGTCACTCCCGGCTCCAAGGCCGCCGTCACTCCCGGCTCCAAGGCCACCGAGGCCCGGGACCACGTCGCCGGGCTGGACGCGACGAAGACCGCCGAGAAGTGCGTTTCCGGCTAACCGTCGACCTCCTCGGTTGGGATGCCATCGATGGGCTACGAGGCAACAGGTCATCGGGGGAGCCTGAGCCCGCTCATGCCTCCATCGACAGACAAGATGGTTCCGGTGGTCGACGCCGACATGGGGCTGGCCAGGTAGGCGATGGCGTAGGCGACCTCGTCCGCGGTGACCAGGCGGCCCATCGGTTGCCGGGCCCGCAGGGCTTCGGCGGCCGCGGCAGCGTCGCCGGACTGTTCGAGGAGTCGTTCGACCCACGGGGTGTCCGCCGTCCCTGGAGTGACCGCGTTGACGCGGACTCCGTCGGCGACATGGTCGGCGGCCATGGCCAGAGTGAGCGCAGCGACGGCACCCTTGCTGGCCGCATACACGGCTCGCTGCGGGACGCCCACGGTGGCGACGACGGAGCAGGTGTTGACGATCGCCGCGTGGGGCGACTCGCGCAGGTGAGGCATGGCCGCTCTCGTGACACGAGCGATGCCCACGACGTTGACGTCGAGCACCCGATGCCACTCGTCGTCGCCGTTCTCCGTCACGTCGCCGACGGCCCCGATCCCGGCGTTGTTCACGAGGATGTCGATCCCGCCGAGACGCGAGACGACGTCGGAGATCGCTGCGTCCACCGCTGCAGTCGACGTGACGTCGCAGGGTACGGCGGCGAACGCCCTCGCATCGACCTCGGCGACCTCGCGGTCGAGGACGGCGACCCGCGCTCCTCGTTCGACGAGGAGCCTTGCCGTGGCGGCTCCGATGCCACTGGCGCCGCCAGTGACCACCGCTACCAGGTCCGTGAAATCGCTCATGTCCACCTCGGTTCCGCCGGTGCCTTGCTAGTGAGACTCACGGGAGACCTCGTCGCCACTGGAGCCGACCAGGAAGTCCAGGTCTGCACCGGTATCGGCCTGCATGACGTGCCGGACATAGAGCTGTTCCCAGCCACGTCGGGGTGCGGCGAAACCCGCCACGGTGGTGGCGTTGGGCGCTCTGGCCGCGAACTCGGCCGGCGGGACGTCGATGTCGAGCCGCCGGTTGGGCACGTCGAGGACGACGTAGTCGCCGGTTCGCACCAGGGCCAGGGGGCCACCCGCCGCGGCCTCGGGAGCGACGTGCAGGACGACGGTGCCGTAGGCGGTGCCACTCATGCGGCCGTCACAGATCCGAACCATGTCGCGCACCCCTTGCTGCAGCAGCTTGGTCGGCAGAGGCATATTCGCCACCTCGGGCATGCCCGGGTACCCCTTCGGACCGCACCCTCGCAGGACCAGCACCGACCGGGCGTCGACGTCGAGGTCGGGGTCGTCGATACGGGCATGCAGGTCCTCGACGGTGTCGAAGACCACCGCCCGGCCGCGGTGGGTGAGCAGCTCGGGCGAGGCGGCAGCCGGCTTGATCACGGCACCGTCCGGAGCGAGGTCGCCGTGGAGGACGGCGATGCCGGCATCGGACAGCAACGGTGAGTCGCGCTTCCGGATGACCTCCGGGTCCCAGATCGGCGCGTCGTCCAGGTAGGAGACCAGGGGTCGGCCGGTCACGGTGAGGGCGTCCGGGTCGAGCAGGTCGGAGACCTCCCGCAGCACAGCGAGCAACCCACCGGCCCGGTGGAAGTCCTCCATGAGGAACCGGCCGGCCGGCTGGAGGTCGACGAGCAGCGGGACGCCCGATCCGGTGACGTCGAAGTCGTCCAGCGTCAACGGGACGCCGAGTCGCCCGGCGATAGCCAGGAGGTGGACGACAGCGTTGGTGGACCCCCCGATCGCGGCCAGCGCCACGATCGCGTTGTGGAACGAACCCTTCGTCAGGAAGGTGCTCGGGCGCCGTTGTTCATTGACGAGGTCGACGACGAGGCGTCCGGTCTCGTGCGACCCTTCGATGAGTCGGCTGTCGGGCGCCGGGGTGCCGGCCAGGCCGGGCAGCACGGTCCCCAGCGCCTCGGCGACCAGGCCCATCGTCGACGCCGTCCCCATCGTGTTGCAGTGGCCCTTGCTGCGGATCATGGAGGACTCCGACCTCAGGAACTGCTCGTTCGAGAGCTCCCCGCCGCGGACCTCCTCCGAGAGCTTCCACACGTCGGTGCCGCAGCCGAGCGGTACCCCACGGAAGGTGCCGGTGAGCATCGGCCCACCGGGGATGACGACCGCGGGCAGGTCCACGGACGCCGCCGCCATGAGCAGAGCCGGGATGGTCTTGTCGCAGCCCCCCAGGAGGACCACACCGTCGATCGGGTTCGCCCGCAGCAGCTCCTCCGTCGCCATGGCGGCCATGTTGCGCCACAGCATCGCGGTCGGCCGGACCAGCGTCTCCCCCAACGAGACCACCGGAAGGTTCAACGGGATACCGCCCGCCTCATAAACGCCCTGCTTGACGCTCTCGGCGATCTCGTTGAGATGCATGTTGCACGGGGTCAGGTCCGACGCCGTGTTGGCGATAGCGATGTGCGGACGTCCGTCGAACGCATGGCTCGGAAGCCCCCGCCGCATCCAGGCCCGGTGGATGTAGGCGTTGCGGTCGGAGCCGCCGTACCACTGTGAGCTTCGGTGCTGGGCCATCGGTCCGCTCCCCTCCGTTTCGTCGACGATCGTTGTCGTCTCGAGCCGACGGAGACGACGCCGATAGATTCCCACGAGAATGCTGAACCGTCGACGTCTCGGAGCGAGCCCAGGTCTCACCGACCAGAGGCACATGGCGACCTGAGAAAAGTTCATCAGAGTTTGCCGAAGCCGCGGTGAGTTCCGGCAGGCTCCCGGGTCCTGTATGACGTCCACCGTTCGCAGACGACTTCGGAGGTGCCATGAGGCTCTTGCTCACGTCCGGCGGTGTCACCAACCCGAGCATCCAGTCGGCGCTCGTGCAGCTCCTCGGCAGACCGGTCGCCGAGTGCCACGCCCTGGTCGTGCCGACCGCCCAGTGGGGCCACCCACGGTGCGGGCCGGCCTCGGTGCGAGGGCTGGTAGCCGCCGAGCCCGACTTCCGGCACTTCTCCGGCTTCGGCTGGGCGTCCCTTGGCGTCCTCGAGCTCACCGCGCTGCCAACGATCGGCGTGGACCGATGGGTCCCGTGGGTCCGGGAGGCCGACGTACTTCTGGTCGATGGCGGCGACGCGACCTACCTGTGTCACTGGATGCGGGAGTCCGGGCTGGCCGACCTGCTGCCTTCGCTCCCCGAGATGGTCTGGGTGGGAGTCAGTGCCGGAAGCATGGTGATGACGCCTCGCATCGGGGCGTCCTTCGTCGCGTGGCCGTCAGCGCCGGACGACCGCACTCTGGGGATCGTCGACTTCTCCATCTTCCCGCACCTGGACGCCTTCCCGAGCAACACCATGGCGGACGCCGAACGGTGGGCCGCCGACATCGGTGCCCCGGCGTACGCCATCGACGAACAGACGGCCATCACCGTCGTGGACGGATCCGTCCAGGTGATCTCCGAAGGCCGCTGGAAGGAGTTCCAGCCGTCGCCATCCCAAGGGCGCGACTGACCGTCGCCGCGGTGACCGAGTGCCCACACTGACCCTCTGTGACATGAGACAAGCAGGTGTCTGGGTCGCCGATCCGCCGGCGACTCGACCCGTGCGGCGCCGCCGCGGACGTTCGATCTACCAGACCGTCTGTCCGACCCCCTGAATAGCGTCGCGGCATGGATGGTGAGCTCCCCCAGGTCGTGCTGACCACGACGGCGAGCGTCGACGGCCGCGTGACCCTGGGGTCACACCAGCGCCTCATCGACCCACCGAACAGGGAGCGCTGGGGGTCGATGTCGGCGGGTGACCCCTTTCCCGGACGACCCGCCGACATCGACGCCACCGTGGTCCTCGAAGGCAGCGGGTCGTTCGTCGACATCGACGATCAAGCCCCCCAATGGCCGGCCCCGACGACACCCGAGCACGAGCTGTGGCAGGACCATCTCCCCCGCACGGCCCCGAAGTGGTTCGTGGTGGCCGACTCTCGCGGACGGGTCGACTGGACCTACACCGGCGACGAGACGACGATCCTGCACGTCCTCGTGTGCGGCTCCACTCCCGGTGGATATCTCCAGCGCCTGCGTGACCTCGGCGTCGGCTACTTCGTAGTGGGCGACCGTCAGGTCGACCTGCGCTTGGCGCTGGTCCGCCTACGCCAGGTCCTGAGAGCCGACCGAGTGATCATCGACTCCGGAGGCACGTTGAACGCTGCCGTCCTGCGACGGGGCCTCGTCGACATCGTGGACGTCGTCACCCTGCCGGGTCTGGTCGGAGGGTCGGGCACGCCCTCGATCATGGACGGGCCGCCCGCGCGCAGCGACGCGTGGCCGATTCGGCTGGTGCTTATCGACAGCCGGGTCGCCCACGGCGCCGTGCGAAGTCGGTACCGAGTCCTCAAACCGCAGTGAGCGATCGTCACGGCTGCATCCTCGGGTCATGGGTGGGGTCGGCATACATCGGCGGGCAACGCCCCTCCCTCGCTGCGGGGCGCAGCTCGTAGTGCCACGGTTCGTTGACGTAGATCTGGCACAGTCCCAGCGTCGCGCCGTGTCTGGACAGCCACGCCGTTGCCTCGTCCTTGCCGATGTCGACCGCCTCGCCGGACACGTGGGGGGACGTGTCGGCAGTGGCGACCCACCGGGCGGCTGCTGACTCCGAGCCGTACGTCGAGACCGCCTCGCTCAACAGCTCGTTCTGGTACCCCCGTGAGCGCCAGCCGCTGTTGACGTAGATCGTGACCCCGTCATCGGCGGCCGCCGTCGCCGCGTCGCGCAGGGCCCGGAGCAGATCAGGGTCGAGTTCGGCCACGCCGGGGTACCGGTCGTCGAAGACGGTGACGCCGTCCGGGAGGACGCCGTCCGCCGCGTCGACGGCACCGTCGACGGCACCGTCGACGAATTGGGGCGCCGAGGCCCCTGACTGATGCACCAGGGTTCCGATGACGGCGGTCGCGACGACCAACAGGGCGAGAACCGCAGACCTCAGCCTTCGACGCGACCTTGTCCGTGTCTCTCCCCGCTGGGTCATACGGCCAGTCAATGGACGGCGGCGTTGCCACGCCGTATGCGGTTTTCGGTACGCCGGCGATATGGCCGGGCTCGTAGCATCGCGGGCATGCGTGTGCTGGTCGTCGAGGACGAGCCCTACATGGCGGAGGCCATCCGCGACGGGCTGCGGCTGGAGGCGATCGCGGCCGACATCGCCGGTGACGGCGACACCGCCTTGGAGCTGCTGGGCGTCAACGCCTACGACATCGCCGTCCTCGACCGAGACATACCCGGGCCCTCCGGCGACGAGATCGCCGCCGGCATCGTCGCCTCCAGGAGCGGTATGCCGATCCTCATGCTCACCGCTGCCGACCGGCTCGACGAGAAGGCCTCCGGGTTCGAGCTCGGGGCCGACGACTACCTCACCAAGCCGTTCGAGCTGCAGGAGCTCGTGCTGCGGCTCCGAGCACTCGACCGCCGACGAGGCAACAACCGGCCGCCGATCCGCGAGCTGGCCGGTCTACGCCTGGACCCGTTCCGCCGCGAGGTCTTCCGCGACGGGCGATACGTCCCGCTGACCCGCAAGCAGTTCGCCGTGCTCGAGATTCTCGTCGCCGCGGAGGGCGGTGTCATCAGCGCCGAAGAGCTGCTCGAACGCGCGTGGGACCAGAACGCCGACCCGTTCACCAACGCCGTGCGCATCACCGTCTCGGCCCTGCGCAAACGCCTCGGCACACCCTGGCTGATCGCCACCGTGCCCGGGGTCGGATACCGCATCGACGCTGGGGCGAGCTTCGCGTCGGGGGTAGACGTCCATGGATAGAGCGCCTGGTCTGAGCGTTCGCCTCAAGCTCACCCTCAGCTACGCCGGCTTCCTGATGGTGGCCGAGTTCGTGCTGCTCGCGGCCGTGTGGGTGTTCCTGTTGCGCTACGTGCCGAACGAGTCGCAGCTCCCCGATCCAGCGCGGATCGGCGTTCTCCTCGCGGGACCCACTCGGGACGACCTCGTGCGTGCCTTCGTCCCCAAGGCGGCCTGGGCCTTGGTGTTCCTGCTGGCGTTCGGCCTCCTGGGAGGGTGGCTTCTCGCCGGCCGCATGCTCGCCCCGCTCTCGCGGATCACCAACGCCACGCGCCGGGCGGCGAGGGGCTCGCTGTCGCACCGGATCGAGCTGGAGGGGCGCGGGGACGAGTTCCGCGAGCTGGCCGACACCTTCGACGCCATGCTCGCGCGGCTCGAGACGCAGGTCGCCGAACAGCAGAGGTTCGCCGCCAACGCCTCCCACGAGCTGCGCACCCCACTGGCCATCACGCAGACCCTCCTGGACGTCGCCCGCAACGATCCGCACCGCGACAGCCGCGAGCTCGACGAGCGCCTGCGCGCCGTGAACGGCCGAGCGATCGCCCTCACCGAGGCGTTGCTCCTGCTCAGCCGCAGCGACCAACGCTCCTTCACGCCCGAACCGGTCGACCTGTCGCTCCTCGCGGAACAAGCCACCGAAACGCTCCTGCCCTTCGCCGAGCGGCACGGCGTCACCATCAGCACCTCCGGAGACATCACTCCGACCCTCGGTTCGAACGCCCTGTTGCTCCAGCTGACGACGAACCTCGTGCACAACGCGATCGTGCACAACCTTCAGGAACACGGCACCGTCCAGGTCCACACCTCACTCCGCCCCGAGTTTGTGCTGCTCACGGTCGAGAACTCCGGCGACCGACTCACTCCCCAGCTGGTCTCGACCCTCACCGAGCCGTTCCAGCGCGGCACCGAACGCATCCGCGGAGACCATGAGGGTGCCGGCCTCGGCCTCGCCATCGTCAAGAGCATTACCACCGCACACGACGGAACACTCACCCTGAGCCCGCGGACGGCCGGGGGTCTCAGCGCCCAGGTCCGGCTGCCGGTAGCCCCGATGCCGGGCCCCGGCGTCGGCCCCGACAGGGACCCCCACCGCTAGGTCGGACGGGCTGAGTACGCGGCGCCCGACGCGAGCTCGAGTGGAGGGAAGCTGACGTGATAGCAGCCATGGCGCTCCACCCCACCTCCCAGACTTCCCAGAACTCCCCCAGCCGGCTCGACTTGCGCACCACGCCCGGTCCCGCCACGGTGGGGTGGGGAAGCAACCACCTCTCGGGGGTACACGAGAGGAGCCACACCGTGTCCATCGATACGCCCGTCCTGACCGACGACGCTCTGCTCGGCGAGCTGCGCGAAGAGTGCGCCCGCTGGTCGACCCGGGACGAGCTCGAGGCCGGGTTCGCGCGCCTGTTCGCGCTGCGCGAGGAGGCTCTGAGTCGGGGCCTCCCGCTGCCGATGTTGTGCCCGATGCACGACGCGGACGACTGGCCGACGCCCGTCCGACCGATCCCGACGACTCGATAGTTCCATGTCCCACCCCGACGCCAGCAGCCTCTCCGTCTCGACGCATCTACGCCCGGACGGCACGGTCTTCCCGCCGGTCACTCCTGAGCCACCCGCCCCACCGGGGTACGTCTCTCCGCTGGACGACGCGCCCTACCTCGACGACCTGGGCGCGGCTCCGCACGCTGACGAAGCGGACCGGCGGGCCCCAGGCTGAGCGTCGCCTGTCAAGAACGTGGCAAGACGCTGAGAGACCTGGGATGTCCGATTTCCCGTCCTAACGTGTCGGACGCCGCCATCCCGTGCGACTCGCCCGGAACCGGAGGTCACCCTCTTGGGGGGTGCATGAAAGTCCAGATTCTTCAGCGATAGAAGGACGAATATGCACATCTCGCAATCCCGACGTGCCATGGTGCTCGTCACCTCGGCCGCCGTCGCGGCCGGCATCGGACTCGGTGTCGCCCCCGCCGCGCAGGCGGCGAGCGGCAAGGTCACCATCGACAACACCCTGCCTCGATGGCTCGGCCACGCCTCCAAGAGCGCAGTCACGCCCTTCACGGCGACCACGCAGACCGTCCGGGTTTACCTCACCCCCAACGGCGGGGCCGACGCCCTCAACGCGGCCGTCGCCGCGGTGTCGGACCCCTCCTCGGCGCAGTACCGGCAGTTCCTCACCACCGCCCAGTACGACGCGAAGTACGCGCCCACCCAGGCACAGGTCGACCAGGTCAGTGGCTACCTCTCCGGAACCGGCCTCACGGTCACCGGCGTCGAGGCGCACCACCGCTACGTCGAGGCCAGCGGTTCGGCCGGCCAGCTCGGTGCCGCGTTCGGCGTCCAGCTCGGCACGTTCACCCACGACGGCCAGACGGTGACCGCCCCGAGCTCCGCGGCCGCCGTCCCG
>NZ_DATBTV010000104.1:0-39942 GCF_036559105.1 Lapillicoccus sp.
CTCGGTGACCTCGGGCTCCGCCGGCTGGCCCCCGTCCTTGCGACGCACAGCCGCCAGCAGCATCTGGGCCACGTCGACGACTTCGACGTCCTCGCCGACGCCTTCGGACTGCTTGGCGGTCAGGCCGTCGGAGATCATGACCCGGCAGAAGGGGCAGCCGATGGCGATCCGCTCGGCGCCCGTGCCGATGGCCTCCTCGGTGCGGTTGGTGTTGATCCGCGTGCCGAGCTTCTCCTCCATCCACATGCGGGCGCCGCCGGCACCGCAGCAGAAGGACTTCTCCCCGGAGCGTTCCATCTCGCGGACCTCGACCCCGGGCAGCGCCCCGAGCAGCTCGCGCGGCGGGGCGTACACACCGTTGTGCCGGCCGAGGTAGCACGGGTCGTGGTAGGTCACGCTCGGCGCGGTCGAGGCGGCCCCCTGCGACGACGCGTCGCCCGGGCGCGAGACCGGCACGAGCCGTTTGTCGCGGACCAGCCGGTTGAGCAGCTGGGTGTGGTGGACCACCTCGTAGCTGCCGCCGACCTGGGGGTACTCGTTCTTCAGCGTGTTGAAGCAGTGCGCGCAGGTGACGACGATCTTCGTCGCGCCGGCCTCGTTGAGGGTCTCGACGTTCTGCTGGGCGAGCATCTGGAACAGGAACTCGTTCCCGGCGCGGCGCGCGGGGTCGCCGGTGCAGCCCTCGCCGTCGCCGAGCACGGCGAACGAGACGCCGGCGGTGTGCAGCAGCTCGGCCACCGCGCGGGTGGTCCGCTTCGCGCGGTCCTCCAGGGCGCCGGCGCAGCCGACCCAGAACAGGTAGTCGACCTCGGTGAGCGACTCGACGTCCGTCGATCCTGAACCGCCGACGACCGGCACCTCGAACGGCAGGTCCTTGGCCCAGTCCAGGCGCATCCGCGGTGCCATGCCCCACGGGTTGGCGTTCTTCTCGAGGTTCTTGAACAGCCCGTTCAGCTCGGCGGGGAACGCCGACTCGATGAGCACCTGGTAGCGGCGCATGTCGACGATCGCGTCGACGTGCTCGATGTCGACCGGGCACTGCTCGACGCATGCGCCGCAGGTCGTGCAGGCCCACAGCACGTCCTCGTCGATGACCGCGCCACCATCAGGACTGCCGTGTGGGTTGTACGCCCCCAGGGGCGAGTCCGCGGCATACCCGGTGGCGCCGACCAGGGACTCGACCTGCGCCGCGGCCTTGGACTCGGCCGAGACCTCGTCGCGCTCGTCCTCCGAGGCGAGCAGCCACGGCGCCTTGGCGTAGGCGTGGTCGCGCAGCCCCATCACCAGCAGCTTCGGGGACAGCGGCTTGTCGGTGTTCCAGGCGGGGCACTGTGACTGGCAGCGGCCGCACTCGGTGCAGGTGGTGAAGTCGAGCAGCCCCTTCCAGGTGAAGTCCTCGACCTTGCCGACCCCGAGCGCGGCGTCCTCGTCGAGGTCCTCGATCTGCTCGAAGTCGATCGGCTGGCCACCGACCCGGATCGGCTGCAGGGCCCCCAGCGAGGTCCGGCCGTCCGCGTGGCGCTTGGTCCAGATGTTCACGAACGCCAGGAACCGGTGCCACGCCACCCCCATCGTCGGGGTGAGCGAGATGGTGATCATCCACGCGAACGAGATGAGGATCTTCACCGCCGCGACCACGACGATCCACGTCCCGATCGACTCGGCCGACATCCCGGCGAAGAACGTCCCAATCCACCCCGTGAGCGGGAAGTGGACCCACGTGTCCTGGCCGGTCCCCTCGACCCGGGCCAACGCATACTCCAGCCCGCGCAGCAGCCCGATACAGGAGGTGACGCCGAGGATGGTCAGCTCGACGTAGTACGCCTGCCAGAAGGTCGACCCGTAGAACCGCGAGCGCCGTCCCCCGTCACCGTCGGAGCGGCGCGGGCGCCGCAGCTGCCGGACCACCATCAGCACAACGATCCCGATGAACCCGCCAACCGCGAAGACGTCAGTGACCCACTCGTAGGGCGGCCATGCCCCGATCAGCGGCAGGGCGAAACCGGGGTCCGCCAGCTGCCCGAACGCGTTGAGCAGCGTGAAGAACAGCACGCCGAACGAGATCATCGTGAACCAGTGCGCCACCGCCACCACCGGCAGCCGCGACATCCGGGTATGCCCCAGGAACTCCCGGAACAGCGTCACCCAGCGCTGCCCCTGGTGGTCGGTGCGCGACTCCGGCTGACCCAGTCGGAACGTCCGCACGAACCCGCCCAGCACCTGGACGAACAACGCGACCGCTGTGAAAGTCACGGCTCCACAGACCACCAGGGCGACGATCTGGAGCGCGCTCATGGTCTCGGAGTGTACTGGCGGGTAAGCGCTCGCTCACCGGGCTGTGACGCCCGCCGCAGCGGGCCGTTCGAGGGTATGCCCGTGCTCAGGGGAGCTTGTCGGCGCCGGGACCCATCCCGCGCATGTCGGCGTGGAGATGGCCGTCGTTGCCGCGGTGCAGGGTCTCCGGAAGCTTCTCGGTCCGACCGGGCATCGACGGCACCGAGGTGTTGCGCATCGACTGGCTGACCGACTTCATCGCATCGCCCAGCTTCTCGGTGACGTAGGGCGCCGCCTGCTGCTTGACCGCCTGGGTGGCGTCGCCGACCCGGTGTTGCACCGGGTCCGAGTGCCACAGCCTGCTGGCCTGACCCTTGATCTGCTCGTACCGCTTACGACCCGCGCGCGCTCCGAGGACGTACCCGACCGCTGCTCCGACGACGAACGCTGCCTTGCTCATCCCGTCACCCTACGCGGATCGACCGGGGGGCCGCCTCTCCGGACCGGGCCCGGAGCCGTGAGACGAACTTGCCTCCAGATAACGTGGTATTGGACTATGTATAAGCAGACGTGAGTTCTGGCCCCGGAGCTCACCCCGAGTGCAAAGGCAGGCTTCCCGTGCCCATCTATGACGACGTGACCAAGCTGGTCGGCAACACCCCGCTGGTGCGCCTCAACCGGATCACCGACGGTGCCAAGGCGACGGTCGCGGCCAAGCTCGAGTTCTACAACCCGGCGAGCTCGGTCAAGGACCGCATCGGTGTCGCGATCATCGACGCGGCGGAGCGCTCGGGGCAGCTGAAGCCCGGCGGCACCATCGTCGAGGCGACCTCGGGCAACACCGGCATCGCGCTGGCCTTCGTCGGCGCGGCCCGCGGCTACAAGGTGGTCCTCACCATGCCGGAGTCGATGTCCAAGGAGCGCCGGGCCCTGCTGCGGGCCTACGGCGCCGAGCTGGTCCTCACCGACCCCGCCCTCGGCATGAAGGGCGCCGTCGCGAAGTCCGAGGAGGTGGCCGCGGAGCGTCCTGGTGCCATCCTGGCTCGCCAGTTCGCCAACGAGGCCAACCCCGAGATCCACCGGCAGACGACCGCCGAGGAGATCTGGAAGGACACCGACGGCGAGGTCGACTTCGTGGTGGCCGGCATCGGCACCGGCGGCACCATCACCGGCGTCGGCCAGGTCCTCAAGGCCCGCAAGCCCGACCTGAAGATGATCGCCGTCGAGCCGGAGGAGTCGCCGATCCTCAACGGTGGCCAGCCCGGCCCCCACAAGATCCAGGGCATCGGGGCCAACTTCGTGCCCGAGATCCTCGACACGACGATCTACGACGAGGTCATCGACGTCAACGCCGCGACCTCGGTGCAGTGGGCCCGCCGGGCCGCCACCGAGGAGGGGCTCCTCGTCGGGCTGTCCTCGGGAGCCGCGCTCGCCGCCGCGGTACAGGTCGCCCAGCGCCCCGAGAACGAGGGCAAGCTCATCGTCGTCATCATCCCCAGCTTCGGCGAGCGCTACCTCTCGACGATCCTCTTCGAGGGTCTCGTCGACTGAGGCTCTCGGTATGCATGTGAGCCGCTCAGCGGACGACGCCCAGCGCCCGGCCCGACCCGTCTCGAGATGGGCCGGGCGGGTTGCCGCCGTGGGCGCGACGGCCCTCGAGGACGTCGACGCGGCCATGGCCCGGGACCCCGCGGCCCAGTCGCGGCTCGAGACGTTCCTCACGTCGCCCGGGCTGCACGCGGTGTGGTCGCACCGGGTGGCGCACCGCCTCTGGGAGGGGCGGCCGGCGTACCGGATTCCGGCGCGGGTCCTGTCCAACGTGACCCGCACGCTGACCGGGGTCGAGATCCACCCCGGCGCGACCATCGGCCGACGGTTCTTCATCGACCACGGCATGGGTGTCGTCATCGGCGAGACCTCCGTCGTCGGCGACGACGTCATGCTCTACCACGACGTCACGCTCGGCGGCCGGTCGATGGCGCGGGTCAAGCGACATCCCACGGTGGGCGACCGAGTGACGATCGGTTCCGGCGCGCGCGTTCTCGGGGACATCAACCTCGGGGACGACAGCCAGATCGGAGCCAACTCGGTGGTCACCAAGGACGTCCCGGCCGGCGCGGTCGCGGTCGGGATCCCGGCCCAGATCCGCGAACCGGTTCCGGGGCTGACCCCCGAGGAGCTCCTCGACGAGAGCCCCGCCATCTGGATCTAGGGCCGGCGGGACCGGTCGCATGCTGTTCCCTACCGACCTCAGATGTTTGCCGGTTTGCCGCATCGTCGGCCGGAAACCGGGGCAACATCTGAGTTCGGATCAGGGGCTGGGCCTAGCGAGCGACGCTCCAGGGGGAGCCGAAACAGACGAACGGTGCGGGCATGTCCACGTCCCCGTCGAGCGCCTCGGCCAGCGCGGTGGGGGAGTCGAGTCCGGCGCCCAGCAGCCGGTGGTAGCGGAGCATGGTCTCGTAGGCCGTCGTGTCGTCGACCCGTGACACCGAGCTGACCACGCTCGTCGCCCCGATGCTGAGCAGCGCCGCGGTCAGGCCGAGGACCTCGCCACCGGCGCGTGGCGTGGTGAGCCCGAGGTCGCACGCGGACAGGACGATGTGAGCGGCGACCGGCTCGTCCGGGGGGACGTCGTAGGCGTACAGCGGGCCGTCGGCCATCCGGATGCTGGAGAACAGCGGGTTGTCCTGGTTGTGCTGCCCGTGAGCCGCGATGTGGACGAGGTCGCTGGAGACCAGAGCGGTGGCGAGGGCCGCGGCACTGCCGTGCTCGCTGTCGGCGGCCACACCGCCCGGCCATGTCGCGGCGACGTCCTGTACCTCGGGGCCGGAGAGCGCCAGGCCCGGGCCGGCCAGCGCGGTGACGCGGGGTCTCGCGATCGGCTCGCCCAACCCGCGCAGCCAGCTGGTGGCGGAGAGCGCGACGGTCGTCGGCCGTCCCACCCGCCGGGGCAGCAGGGACCAGGGCGCCGTCGCGAGGGTTCGGGACGGGATGACGAGCAGTGCGCCGGAGGCGGTGAGCGAGTCCGGCAGCAGCAGCCGGTCCAGCTTGTCGAGGTCGTGGGCGAGTGACGAGGAGACGGCGACCCGCAGCGGGGCGGGCAGCATCCGGCCGGCCAGGGCGTCGAGGTCCGCGCGCACCCGCGTCATCAGCGCGGAGACCTCGGCCCACGAGCCGAGCGTGTGCACCCTCGGGCGGCCGCGACCGACCGTGACCGCGCCGAGGCGATGGTCGAGCACGAAGTAGGCGACGACCTCGGTCCCGCGAGCGGTGAGCGCGGGGCGCAGCTGCGCCAGCGTCGTCGACCGTTCGGACCGGCCCTCGCCCTGGAGCCGCCACTCGCGCTCGCGGACCTGGCGTTCCACGGTCCGCCGCTGTCGCTGCAGCAGCTCGGTCCTGGCA
The DNA here is from genome assembly GCF_036559105.1 of Lapillicoccus sp. GTDB lineage: Bacteria > Actinomycetota > Actinomycetes > Actinomycetales > Dermatophilaceae > Lapillicoccus. The sequence goes on from NZ_DATBTV010000104.1 coordinate 5,680, forward strand.
CCGGGCGGAGCGCTGCGCAGGTCCTCGGCGACGATCCGCAACCGGGACACGAGGGCGGCCAGCTCCGGGTCACGGGGCGGGGTGACGGCGGTACGGCGGTGGGACATCGCCCGCCACCGCTCGAGCGAGTCGAAGACCATCCGCGGCGACGACGACTCGAGCGCGACCCGGAGGTCGAGCTCGGCCAGCCGGCCGCCGTGGACCGCCATCGCCGTGCGCAGGTCCAGGCTGTGATGGCGGGCCTGCTGCTCGGCGAGCGTGCGCAGCCCGACCCGGAGCTCGCGCTGGGCGGCCGCGGGGTCGCCGGCAGCGCGGGCCACCCCGGCGCGGACCAGGTGCTGGTGGAGCCGCCCGGTCAGGGAGTCGGTGGCCGAGCGGCCCTGAACGGTCTGCAGCAGCACGACCGCGTCGTCGACGTGGCCGAGCGCGAGCTGGGCCTCGGCCGCGATGATCGCGACCTCGCGGTCGAAGGACGGGCTCGTCCGGCCGGCTTCGGCGCTCCGGATCTCGCGGGCGACCCGAGCCGGACCGCCCTTCGCCCCGAGGTAGGCCTGCCAGCGGGTGACGTCGGCCCGCGCCTGCCAGCCCGCGCTCTGTCGGCGGCGGAAGTCGCGACGGGCCCGGCCCGAGTGGGTACGCGCCAGCGTCGAGTTGCCCTGCAACAGGGCGACCTCCGCCCGGGCCAGATCCGCCTCCGCCCGGTCCTGGTTCGCCCGCTGCCGGCGCAGGCCGGTGCTGGCCTCGGCGAGCGCCTCCTCGGCCTCGTCGAGCAGCCCGGCCTCGATGAGGACACGCGCCCGGTCGAGCAGTCCGGCCCGGGCCACGTCCTGGTCGAGCTCGTGCGCTCGGGCCAGGGTGTCGAGGGCCAGCGGCAGGTTGCCGGCGAGGTACTCCGCATACCCGAGGTTGTGCATCGCCTTGGACTCGAGGCGAGTGAGCCCGATGCGCCCGGCCAGGGTTGCCGACGTCGTGAGGTCGTCCCGGGCGGCCGGGAGATCGCGCCGGTAGAGGTGCGCGCTGCCCCGGTTGAGGAAGAGCGACGGCTGCTCGCTCTCGGCGACCGAGCCAACCAGCGCGATCGCCTGGTCGAACTCCGGCAAGGAGTCCGCGACGTCGCCGTTGCGCAGCAGCAGGCAGCCGCGAAGGTCATGGGCCAGGGCGATGGCGTCGAGGCTCTGGCTCTCTGCGGCTGCCACCGTGGCCGCCTCGATGGCCGGGGCGCTACGGGCGTACCCGTGGATCTCGATGTCCGCGAACGCCTGGGTGATGAGCAGCCGGGCCTTGAGGTAGCGCGCCCGGTCGACCTCTGCGCCGGACGGCCTGGTCTGGTCGAGAAGTCGCAGCGCGCGGCCGACGATGGCCGCTCCACGGGCCGGGCGTCCGCTGTTGTTGGCGTCACGGGCGGCGGTGCGCAGCTCCTCGATCTGGTCCAGTGAGCGCGCGGCTGCCGTGATGAACCCCCGTGAAGTCGGGTCAGATCTCGATGGCGGGCGTGATCACCGGGTGATCGCCCTCGGTCATCTCATTCTGCCGCAAGACCAGCTGGGCGAGGCCGTGCTCGACGTGCTCGAAGACGAACCGGCCGTCCTCGTCCGCCGTGACGTGACGAGTCTCCTCTCCGATCCTGAGTTCCACGCCCAGGAACGCCCCGGGCGAGGCCCACCCGTCGAGCCGAACACCGCCGTTCGGAATCGGGGTGATCGTGACCATCGTCGTGAGCGTCTCACTGGTGAACGTGACGGTCTGGGCCTTGAGGACGTCCTCCGACCGCGCCTGCAGCTCCGGCACGGCCTCGCGCTGCAGGCGGGCGACCTCGGCCTCGAGGTCGTCGAGGGTGATCGCGAAGGTGACGCGGTCGAGCAGCGTCGGTGGCACAGGGTCATCGGCCTCGTAGATCCCCCGGAGGACGTCGAGCGCCTGGAGGTCAGCGTCGTCGATGGGCAGGGCCGCGAGGCGGTCCAGCTCGTCGAGCTGTCCGGGGCGGAACGGGTCGTCGGTCATGAGATCCCCCAGTGCGGGTCGGCATCGAGCAGAAGGCGAAGCTTGGCCAGACACCGGCCCCGGGTGGGGCCGATGCTTCCTACCGGCATTCCGAGGGCCTGGGCCACGGAGGCGTAGTCGGGGCGGTCGGAGAAGGCGACGACGCGCAGCAGGCTGCGGCACCGTTCGGGCAGTGACTCGATATGTCGCCAGATGACCCGGCCCTCGGCGGAGGCGAGGGCGACGGACTCGGGGCCGTCCATGGTCGAGTCGGGCAGGTCACCGCCGTCGTCGGCCTCGGGGAGGGGCTGCGACCGTCGAGTCTCCTTGACCACCCGCCAGCTCTCCCGCTTCGCGGTGACGATGAGCCAGGCGAGGACGGCACGCGAGTCCTGGATGGAGTCGGCGTGGTGGACCAGCCGCAGCCAGGTGGTCTGGACGATGTCCTCCGCCTGGTCGTGACCGACCCGCTGTGCACGAACGGTGTGCCACAGCAACGGGGTCAACAGCTCGACGAGCTCGGCAAGGCGGTGCCGGTCGCCGGCCTGGTAGGCCGCGAAGGCGGCGCCGGCTCGACTGGCCAGCGTCTCCGTGGGTGCGTCGGAACTACTCATCGTGACTACTCCTCATGACCGAGGTCGCCTCCAGCCGAGCTCACCGGTGACCGCTGCCCAGCCGCGGCGAACCGCACTGTGGGCGTCGATGGCGTCGAGCGTGCCGCTCCGCAGCATCCGACCGGCCAGCTGTGCCGCCAGCACGGGTGCTGCGAAGGATGTCCCGCTCCACAAGCCGAAGCCTCCCATGAAGTCGTCGGGGTCGATGTCCTCCCCGAACGCCGTGCGCCGGCGGGGCTCCAGGGCCCCGTCGAAGGTGACCGGGAAGGTACTGACGACGGCGGCCCCGAGCCGGTGACAGCTGACCCAGTCGCCACCGTTGGAGAACAGCGCGACCGTTCCGTTGGGGTTGAGCGCACCGACGCTGGTCAGCGGGACCGCCTCGCGTCGGGTGCCGGCTCCCTTCGGCGGGGCGAGGGCCGCGGGGAACATCGGGTTCGTCGTGGAGTCGTTGCCGGCCGAGGCCACCACGCATACCCCGAGCTGGGCGAACTGGTCGAGGGTGCGAGCCAGGGCCGAGGTGTAGCGGACGTCGTCCGGGGTCTCGTGGTAGTAGCCGAGGGACAGGCTGATGACGTCGACGATGTCCTGGGGGCGCCCGAGCAGCTGCGCCTGCGCCTGACGGACCAGGAGCTTGTTGAGGGCGATGGTCAGCTGGTGCTCGTCGATCACGCCGTTGCTCGGCATCACCCGGAGAGCCAGGACCGTGGCGTCGGGGCAGACCTGCCGGACGATCCCCGCGATGAAGGTCCCGTGGCCCGAGTCGCGGTCGAGGTTGCCACCCAGGGAGTCGTTGACGACCCCGGTCAGCTCGGGGTCCACGACCTCGTCGCCCAGGCCGATCGCCTCGCCGGCGATCTTGGCTCCCTTGGTCACCCACGGTCGGCGCAGCCAGGCGTGCTCGCCGAGGCCGGTGTCGAGGACGGCCACGACGGGTCGCCGGGTCGAGACATCGCCCGTCTGCGGCACCGGGGGCGACCCGACGAACGCGAGCGGCGCCCGCCCACGGAGCGCCCCGGTGTAGGCGTCGGACCCGTCGATGAGCGGGTTCCCCTCGAACCACGACGGAGACCCGTCGATCAGGGGCGAGCCGTCGATCAGGGGCGAGCCGTCGATCAGCGGAGTGAGGTGGATCAGGTGGTTGAGGCCCACGCTGTAGCCCGGGTCGGCGTCGCTGACGGTCTCCCGGTACTTCTGCAGGACCTGCCAGGCATCCGGAGGAGCGCCGCGGTCACCGTCGGGGGCCAGGCGGATGCGGCGTACCCAGGTCTTGTCGACCAGCTCGGCCAGGGCCTCGTTGCGGAGACGGCGGACGTATGGGCCGGGAACCGCGGAGGTCGTCCCTACCCGATGTCCGGTGGCCCGGGCCGCCTCCACCAGCTCCTCGGTCGCGGACGGCGGCCCCTGGACGATGAGCTCGTTCCCGACGTAGGCGGTCGGGCGAACCGGACCGCTGCCGTGGGTACCCGCCTTGGCCGGGTCCAGCACGCGACCGCCCATCCGGCCGAGAACCGAGGCCGGGATCGGGATCCGGCCCTGGACCGGCGGTGCGGCCGGCCGGGCCGGGCCGGGCTTCCGTGCGGGCATGTCGGCCTTTCGGTTCGATGGTGGTCGGTGGTGGGGGGATCGAGGGACACCACGCGATGTCGCCTGCACGGAGGTCGGGTCACCGGTTCAGATACGTGACCTGGATCACACTCCACGCAGTGTCCTCCGACGTATCTCACGGCGGCTGAGGCGCTCCTGGGAGATGTCCGCACGGATCGGGGCCCGTCGGACGCCCTGCGTCGCAGGGGGCGACGTCATTGCAGGGGCACGAGGCCGGCGGGCCGACAACCGACCACCTTCTCGAAGGTGCGGGCCCGCCGGCCTCTTCCTGCTAGAACGGTGCCGTGACCGACGAGCGGCTCGAACCGCCGCCCTGGTTCCGCGCCGTCGCCGTGGCCGACGACCTCGAGGACCGGCTCTCCGTGGCCTGGGTCGTCGACACCGACGTGGCCCACGACCTGGTCCCCGATGCCAGCGTCGACGTGGTCTGGCTTCACGACGGGTCGGTACGGGTCTGCGGGCCCGAGGTGGAGGGCTGGACGTTCCAGCCGCTCGACGGCCTCGAGCGGCTCGAGGCGGTCGGCGTACGGTTCCGGCCCGGTCACGCGGCTCCGGTCCTCGGTACCGCCATGGACGAGATCCGCGACCAGCGCGTCCTCGTCGAGGACCTCCTCGGCGCCGACGGTCGGCGCCTCGTCGAGGAGCTCGGCGAGCTGCCCGAGGGCGCGCCGCTGGAACGGCGGGTCGCGCTCATCCAGGACCACATCCGGCGCTGGGTCGCCGAGGGGAGCCACGTCGACCCGGCGGTCGACCACGTGGCCACGTCGCTGGCCGACGACCCGGCCCAGCGCGTCGACGGGTTGCGGCGCGAGCTGGACCTCAGCGAGCGGCAGCTGCTGCGCCGCTGCACCGTCGCGTTCGGGTACGGCCCGGCCACGTTACGCCGCATCCTGCGGCTGCAGCGGTTCCTCACCCTCGCCGACGACCCGCATACCGGCCGGAGCATTGCCGACCTCGCCCACCAGGCCGGGTATGCGGACCAGCAGCACCTCGCGCGCGACACCAAGGCGATCGCCCGCGCGACGCCCTCCGACCTCGTCGCCGACCGCCTCGCGGGGACGGTGTCCGATCCGTCCACGCCACCGGGCGGTTGGTCGGGCCAGGATGGGTATGGCGGGGGCACATCCACACGAACCGCGACCCCACAGGAGGGACCACTCCCATGACCGGACTCACCGCCACCGCCAGCACCGTCGTCGACGCCGACAAGGCGACGGTCTGGAAGGCCATCACCGACCCCGCCGAGGTGAAGCAGTGGTTCTTCGGCACCGATCTGGAGACCGACTGGACGCCCGGCAGCCCGATCACGTGGAGCGGCGAGTACGAGAGCAAGCCCTACCAGGACAAGGGCACGGTCGTTGCCGTCGACGAGCCGAACCGGCTCGAGGTCACCCACTTCAGCCCGTTGACCGGCCAGGAGGACGTGCCCGAGAACTACCACACGCTCGTCTACGCCCTCGACGGCGACGAGGGCGGCACCAAGGTCACCATCACCCAGGACAACAACGGGGACCAGGACGAGGCCGACCGCAACGCGGCCACGTGGGCGCAGATGCTCGAGTCCCTGAAGGGCCACGTCGCCGGCTGACTCGGCGGTTCGTGCGAGACTGCCGGTCAGCCGGGAGGGCTCGCATAGTGGCCTAGTGCGGCGGTCTTGAAAACCGCTATGGGTAACTCCCATCGTGGGTTCGAATCCCACGCCCTCCGCATGGGTCGTCTGGTGTACAGCGTGATCACATCCCTCGACGGGTACGTCAACGACGCCGAGGGTGGGTTCTCGTGGGCGATGCCCGACGAGGAGGTCCACGGCTACGTCAACGACCTCATGCGGCCGATCGGGACCCACCTCTACGGCCGCCGGCTCTACGGCGTGATGGCCGGGTGGCAGACCCTCGGCTCCACGCCCGACGAGCCTGCGGTGGCGCGCGACTTCGGTGAGCTGTGGCGCGGCGCCGACAAGGTCGTCTACTCCACGACGTTGGCCGACGTCTCGACGCCCCGCACCCGGCTGGAGCGGACCTTCGACCCGGACGCCGTCCAGGCGTTGGTCTCCGACGCCGATCGCGACGTGCTCGTCGGCGGCCCCGGCCTGGCCTCGCACGCGCTCCGCGCCGGGCTGGTCGACGAGATCGGGGTCGTCGTGGCACCGGTCGTGGTCGGTGGCGGGACCGCCTACCTGCCCGACGACCTCCGCCTCGACCTCCGCCTCCTCGAGGAACGCAGGTTCGGCAACGGCTTCGCCGCGCTGCGCTACGCCGTCGTCAGCTGAGGCTCGAACCGGATCGTCACCCCCTCCGGCGCGGCGGCGTCCACGGTCACCCGGCGGCCCCGCCTCGCGACGCTGCTCTCGGCCGACCCGGTGACGTCGACCCGGAGGTGCTCGTCCACCTCGAGGGTGAGTCGCAGCAGCGGCTCGGTGAACGACCCGCCGACCGGCCGGCCGAAGGCTATGGCGTCCGGACCGACCGAGACCACCTCGGCCGTGGAGCTCTCGATCCGTCCCCAGCGGGTCGTCAGCCCCCACGGCAGGAGGTGACCGGTATGCGCGGGTACGTGCAGCGCTCCGCCGCCGAACGCGTCACCATCCACCCGGACGGTGACCCGGGTGTCGTTCCCGGTGGGGTTGAGCACGTGGAGCATCCGGTCGCCGCCGGGTGAGCCGGTGGACGTGACGACGACGCCTCGGACGTCGGTCTCGACGGTGAGGCCGGGTGCCACCCCGAGGCGGGTCGCCGCCGCGGTGAAGAACTCCGGCATCGCGGGCAGCTCCGCCGCGAGCAGTACCGCGGTGCCCGCTCCCAGCGACGCCTCGACCCCGCACACGTGCCCGTGGACCTCGGTCAGCAACGGGCTCCCGCCGACAAGCTCCTGCCACCACGCGACGCGAGTCTCGGGGATGAGGTCGGCCCACGCACGTCCGCGCACCGAGGGGTAGTAGTACGCCTCGGCGGGCCGGACGAAGCCTGCACTCAGTCCGAGGGCGTCGAGGAGCAGCCGGCACTCGCGGTCCTCGAGGTCGCGTTCGGGCGCCGGCCCGAGGAGGAGCAGTCGACCGCCGCCGGACACGTGGTCGACCAGCCGGCGCTGGACTGGACCGTCCAGGTGACGGCCGCTCGCCAGGGCCACCAGTAACGGTAGGTGCCGGTCGGGGTCCTGGAGGTCGACCGCGCCGAAGCGGTAGCCGGCGAACAGCAGCGACCGCCACAGCGCCTTGCGCTGGCCCGGCCCGCGGTGCGAGGCGAGGTCGTCGACCACGCGGGTCATCACCGCGGAGCCGGGGTGGTGGTACTCGGTCATGAAGGCGTCGAGGACGAACCCCATGGCCAGGTCGTCGTGCTCCTCGTCCATGTCGGCCAGCCACCGACCGTTCGCGGCGACGGGACAGCAGGCCCGCGCGGTGCCCTCAAAGGCCGGCCCTCGCTCCCCGAGCGGCCCGATGGGGGCTGCCGTGCCGTGGCGTTCGCCGGTGAAGCTGATCCGGTCGTTGCCGTCGCCCACGGGCTCGTCCAGCGGCGGGTTGATGCCCCCGGCCAGCAGGTAGTAATTGACGATCCGGTTGCCCTGGGCCAGGAACAGGCGGGTCTTGAGGTCGGTGGTCGAGGCGTCGTACAGCCGCTCCGCGCCCCCGCCGTAGTCGCCGGTCCCCGCCTCGAACTCCAGTGAGGTGACCGGCTGGTCCGGTCCGTTGACCGCCGTGAGGCAGGCGTTGATGAAGTGCACGTCGGTCGTCGTGTCGAGGCTCATCTCGCCCAGGTAGTGGTCCGAACCGGCCACGATGCCGGGCCGACCCGCATACGTCTCGACCAGCTGGCTGATCCCGATGGCGAGGGGCACACCGTTGCCGCCCTCGGTGCCGTGGACGTTGACCAGCAGCGGGATGTCGCGGATCCCGTTGTCCCGGGCCATGTCGGTGAGTGCTGTGACGTATGCGGCGAGGCGCCCCCGCATGAATCGGCCGAGGTCGACGCGCAGGGCCGCGGCCCACGCCTCGTCCGGAGACTCCACGACGGTTCGCCACTCGCGGTCGAGGGGGTACCGCCGACCCAGCGCGTCGCCATGCTGTGCTCCGCACCATGACCGGAACTCCGAGAGCAGGTCGTCGGTGAGGTCGGGCGAGTTGCTGACCCAGGCCAGCATCCCGATCTCGTTGTCCAGCTGTAAGCCGATCACGTTGCCGCCCAGCGGTTCCAGTCGGTCGGCGAGGAGAGGTAGCACTGCGGCATACCAGCGGCGGACCTCGTCGAGGAAGGCGGGTGCGAGGTAGTCGACGGTCCGTGTCGTCGCAGGACGGCCGTCCCAGCCGGTCGGGACGATCTCGGGGTGCTCGGCGTAGAGGCGGTAGGGCAGACCCTCGTTCTTCAGCTCGGCCATGACGAACGGACCGGGTCGGGCGACGAACCACAGGCCGTGGTCACGGCAGAGGTCGACGAAGGCGGCGACGTCCCGTTCACGCCGGGTCCGCCCGGTGACGTCGATGCTGCCGTCCGGGAGCTCGTGCCAGAGCCACGGGATGTACGAGGCGATCGCCGTGCACCCGACCTCCTTGGCGGCCCGGATGCGGTCCTCCCACTGGTCCCGGGCGACGCGGAAGTAGTGGACCTCGCCGGCCACGACGACCACCGGCTCGCCGTCGACGAAGATCCGGCGCGAGCGGACCTCGATCACGGGGCTAGTCCACGACCAGGAGCCGGGCGCGGCTGCCGTAGGCGGCGTTGGGACCGACGATGACGTCGACCTCGCCCGTGTCGATCCGCCAAGCCATCTCGCGGTCGTAGTACCCGAACATCTCCGGGGTCACCCGGAAGGTGACTGTGGTGGTCTCTCCTGGTTCGATCTCGACCGCCTGCCAGTCGGCGAGCTCGACGATCGGCCGGGTCACGGCGGCCACGGGGTCGCGCACGTAGAGCTGGACGACCTCACGCCCGGCGCGGGTACCGGTGTTCGTCACCTCGACCGACACCTTGACGGACCCGGACGCCAGCGAGAGGCGCTGACGGCTGACCGTCAGCTCGCCGTACTCGAACGTCGTGTAGGTCAGCCCGTAGCCGAAGGTCAGCTCCGGGAAGACCAGGGAGTTGAGGTAGCGACCCAGCTTCCGGTCGTCCTCACGGTTGACCCGGCGCCCCGTCGGCCGCTCGTGCGAGCTGGACGGGATGTGGCCGACGGTGCGCGGGAACGTCATCGGCAGCCGTCCGCTCGGAGCGGTCCTCCCGAGCAGCAGGTCGGCGATCGCAGGTCCGGCCTCGACGCCCGGGTGCCAAGCCACGACGACCGCGCTCGCCAGCTCCAGGACCCGCCCCAGCTCCAGCGGCCGCCCGGTGAACACGACGACGACCAGCGGCTTCCCGATCGCGGCCATCTCCTCGAGCACGTCGAGCTGCCCTGCGGGCAGAGCCAGCGTGCTGATGCAGCGATCCTCGCCGGAGCGCATCCGGTGCTCGCCGACCAGGGCGATGGTCACGTCGCTGTCGCGGACCATCACGACGCCGAGGTCGCTGAACCGTCCGTCCGAGACCAGGAGGTCGGCGGCCGGCACGCGCTCGCGGAAGGCGTCGGCCGGGGAGACGACGTCGGAGCCCTGGCCGTCGAGGACCCACGTGCCGAGCAGCGCGTCACCCTCCTCCGTGAACGGGCCGGCCAGGTGGATCCGACCGATGTTCTCGTGGAGCGGGAGGATCCCGTCGTTCTTCAGCAGCACCATCGACGAGGTGGCCGCCTCGCGGGCCAGCGCGCGGGAGGGTCGCGTGGGTGCGACCACCGAGTGGCCCTCCGGGGTGTACGGCCGGTCCATGACCCCGCTTCGGAACTTCATCCGCAGCACCCGACGCACGGCGTCGTCGACCATCTCCAAGGGCACGTCGCCCGACGAGACCAGGTCGGGGACGTGCTCGCCGTAGGAGCCCGAGCACATGTCGAGGTCCAGACCCGCGAGCAGGGCCTGTCGAGCGGCGTCCCGCAGGTCCTCGGCGACGCCCTGCATGACCAGCTGTCCCACGCCGTTCCAGTCCGCGACGACGACCCCGTCGAACCCCCACTCGCCCTTGAGGACGTCGCGCAGCAGGTGCCGGTGCGCGTGCATCGGGATGCCGTCGACGTCGTTGAAGGCCGCCATCACCGACGCCACACCACCGTCGACCGCGGTGTGGAACGGGCGGAGGTGCAGGTTACGCAGGGTGTTCTCGCCGACGGTCACGGTGTCGTAGTCGCGACCGCCCTGGACCATGCCGTAGCCAGCGAAGTGCTTGGCACAGGCCGCGATCGACCCCTTGCGGCCGCCCGTGCCCTGGAATCCTCGCACCATCGCGACGGCCAGCCGACCGGCCAGCACCGGCGACTCGCCGAGGGACTCCGCGACCCGACCCCAGCGCGGCTCCTCGGAGATGTCCATCATCGGCGCGAACGTCCACGCGACGCCGTCCAGCGACGCCTCGGCGGCGGCGAGCTCGGCGCACCGGCGGACCAGGTCCTCGTCCCACGCGGCGGCGATACCGAGCGGAATCGGGTACACCGTCCGGTGGCCGTGGATGACGTCACGACCGAACAGCACGGGAATGCCGAGCCGTGACCCGTCGACCGCGGTCCGCTGGCACTCGTTGATCGCTGCGACCAGCAGGCCCTCGTCGCTGACGTTGCCCGCAGTGGCCCCACTCGCATACAGGCTCGCACCGATGCCGCCCTTGAGGAGCAGCTCGCGGTCACGGACCGGTTCCACGTTCGCACTCATGTGGAGCTGTCCGGCCTTCTCCTCCAACGTCATCTCGGTCAGCAGGAGGTCGACCCGCTTTTCGAGGTCGAGCCGGGAGTCGAGCCAGGGCCGCTCGTTGTGGTCGGTGGTCTTCACGGGACCTCCACGTCGATTCGGTTCGCGCCCGACTCCAGTAGTCGGTGCAGGTCTTCACTGCGCACAGCCAGACCACCTGTGCGGTAAGGGTTTTCGAGCCGGTATGCGTCGAGCCCGGAATCGCCCACGGTCACCGACGTGGGGCCCGAGCCGACGGCCCCCACCCGGAACCGGACCTCGACCGGGCGACCGAACAGCCGGACGGACGCGACGAGCCCGTCGGCGGAAGTCGGGAGCACCGGGTCGATCTCGACGACCGACCCGTGGCGCCGGACGCCCAGCAGGTTCTCGACCACCAGCCGGAGGAACAGCCCCGGGCCGGACGAGTAGACGCGCCAGCCACCCTCCAGCGGCACCGTGCCGTCGCGGACGCCGGCGTAGTCCGCGGCCGCCGTGTACCGGTCGGGGAACACGGCATCCGACGACGAGTAGTAGGTCGTCGACTGCCGGGGGCGGGTGGACGGGACGCGCTCGGTCATCCCCAGGGGGTTGGCCTTGGCCAGCGCGGCGAGCAGGCCGTCGGCGTCGCCGACCCGCGCGAGGGCCTCCGCGTAGCGCAGGTGCGCGTGGGTGTACATGATGCCGATCTCGCGTCCGAAGAACGTGCTCGCCTCGGCTCTCTGGTACACCTCCATCGGACCGCCGTGGTAGGCCGCGGGCCGGTCGAACAACCGCGCACCGTCGGGCCCGCTGAGGTGCTCGCGGACCAGGGCCAGGTGGTGGCGCGCCTCGTCCGGCGTGAGGATCTCGGCGGTGATCGCGTGGATCATCGGGAGCAGGGAGTAGGTCAGTCCGGTCCGCTCGTCGACGGGGTGGATGAGCAGCTCCACCACCCGGCCGTCGGCCACGCGTCCGTACCCCGCGAGGACGCCGTCGACGAGGAGCTCCTCGCGCAGCGCGACGACCCCCTCGTCGGCGATGCGGCGGGCTCGCCGGGCCACGGCGGCAGCGCGGTCGGCCGTGTCGTCGGGTGCGTCAAGTGCTTCCAAGGCGCCGGCCAGGCGGCGCAGCGCCTGGGACTGGAGGACCACCGTCCAGGTCGAGCAGAGGGCGGCGGCGAGTGCGGGGTCGGCCGGCTGCAGGCTGTCGTTCCAGTCGCCGTGCCCGTACGCGGGTAGCCGGGTGCCGGGAATGCGGACGGCCTCGATGGCGTCGAGGGCACGGTCGAGGTGGTCGAGCAGCGGCGCCGGCGCCGTGGGACCGCCGGTCCCGACGAACGGCTCCTCGTAGCGAAGGAAGGTCGCGTCCCCGGTGGCGAGCAGATGGTCGCCGAACGCCAGCAACGGCCAGTAGACGACGTCGCCGTGCGAATCACCTTGGTACCACTGGCGATGGCGAGCGTAGAAGTCGAACGACTGCGGCCAGTCGCCGCGGGCGTTCTGCGCGCGGAGCAGACGAGCGGCGACGTCACGTAACGCCTCGGGCTCGTCGACGGCGAGGAGGACGCCGACCGGTCCCTGGCTGACGTCGCGGGTACCCCAACCGCCGCCGGTGTACTGCTCCAAGCCACGGGGCGACAGGAAGTGGACCAGGGCGTCGTGGGCGAACCAGGGGAGCACCGCGTCCAGTCGGCGCAGCTCCTCGGCGGCTTCGGGGTCGACAGCGTCGGCGGCGTCGGAGTCGTCGACAGGCACCGCGAGGCGGACCCGGTGCGCGACGTCGTTCCAGAAGGACACCGGGTCGGGTCCCGGCGCGGGTGCGTCCCGCCCTTCGGCGTCGTCGACCAGGTGGGGGGTCACCGACAGTGACCAGGTCGGCAACGGTCCCGTGGTGAGCACCACCCAGGGCAGGTCGCGCGACCGCCCGTCCGTGAAGAGGACCTCGTCACGGCCCACGTGCGGAACGTTGCCGGGCGACCAGTCGACGCGGACCGTCCCGCCCGGATAGGTCCGCTCCCGGTCGCTGCCGTGAGGTGGCGCCAGTGTCAGGCCGTCGCCCTCGATGCCGAGCGCGGACGGCGCACGGTCCGCCCCGTCGTCGCCGCCCAACGCGACGTGCAGGGCCGCCCGCCAGCGGAGCGGCGGTCCGTCGAGCACGCGGGCCTCCACCGAGAGCTCGTGGCGGTCGGTCGCACCCGAGGAGGCGACCTCGACCAGTAGGTCGTCGGTGCGGTACCACCACCGGCATGCACCCGGAGAGACCCACCACGCGGAGGGCCGGCCCAGGAGGCGCCAGTCGTCCGGAGCCGCCTCCGGTGCCACGAAGAGACGCATACCGTGAGCCCGGAACAGCCCCAGGTACGACCGACGGAGGGAGAGGACCGAGCCCAGCGCGACGTGGCCCTGGGTCACCTGGGTGTGGAACCCACCGTCCATCCACGTCGTCGTCGTGACCGAGCGCTCGTCGGGAGTCCACGCCGAACCGGTCCGCAGGATGTGACCGTGCGGGCGCAGGACGGCTGCCTGTTTCGCCGCTGTGACCAGATGGCCGCCGTGGCCGGTGCCCGCGGAGAGGAGCACGTCGCCGTCCCGCTCGACGTCGGTCCACGGGGTGCCCGTCCCGACGAGGGCCTGGAGACGGTCGTCGCCGATGGTGAGGGTCGTCAGGTCGGCGGCAGAGCTGAACAGCGAATGACCCGGCCCGTCAACGCTGCCGGCATCGAAGCGGGTGCGTCAGGAAGCTCGGGGGAGGCCGCGGGATCGGCGAGGACCTGCTCCGCGATACGGACGTCGTCCGGTGTCGTCGCGCCGTGATGGTCCGGGAGCACCATGCCGTAGAAACCGGTGGTCACCGTCTCACCGGCCTCGAGGGCGTACCTGGGTGTCTGGAGGCCGACCATGGTGTGCTCGTGCTGGAGCCGTGCGCCGGGCAGGTCGCCCCCCAGCCCGCCCGCCCGCTCGAGCTGGAGCGCGTCGGTGCACCAGAGGTGGGCCACGTCGAGCGCGCCGACGAGAGCCCAGGGCGCCCGCTCGCCCGGCATGTTCTGACGGACCGCCAGAGCGGTGCCGTGACCGGGCACGGCGAGCGGCGTCACGTCGAGGTACTGGCTGACGTAGTACTCAGAGGTCCGTACCGCCGACCGGGACGCGAGGGCGACGTCTTGGGTGTGCAGGACGTCCACGACCACCGGCCGGGACGACCGGTTGGTCACGCGGCAGTGCCAGAACCAGGCGGCCCTGTCCCGGGCCAGACGGAACGTCGCGACGATGGCGAGCTCGGCGGTGTCGGCGGACACGACCGGACCGTCCACGGTCCAGTCCACGCGGCCGATCGCATTCTGTCCAAAGAGCGAGACAATTGACTCCCCAAGACCGTCACGCCGTCGGACCACCAGTCGCGCGAGACCGTCTTCGAGCTCACTCGCGGGATATTGCAGGACGCTTACACCGTGCGCCTCAAGGCCGGTGAGCGCGCCGCCCTCGGTAAATCTTGCCTGTGTCCCAACGGAATTGACGTACACGTCGGAAGACGTGTGCGGTCGTCTCGTCGTCGAGGACGCACTCATCCGTCCAGGGAACCACATCGGGATGGTGCCGGATAGGCGATAACCGCCCGGGTCTTCCGATCTCGCTCCATGAGACGAATTCCTCACATCGTCCAGCACCCACGGGTTGCGCAATCGGGTGCAGAGCGCTTGTCTGTGCATACGGGGGGCAGCCGTGGCGGACCGTAACCGGCCGTCACCCGAGCCGCAAAGGAGCGGTCATGGCCTGGAGGAACGCCGTTGTTGTCGGAGGTGTGACCGCCTCCGTGTTGGCTCTGTCCGCCTGCGGCGGAAGCCTCGGTGGAGGCGCCAACGGGTCAGGGGCCACAGGCGGGTCCGGTGCATCCGGGATGGTGGCCCAGCTGACGTTCCCGGCGGAGGTGGACGCCAGCGTCGGCGGGCTGGTCAACTACAACCCGCTCGCGGCCAAGCCACTGACCACGACCTGGATCTACGAGCCGCTCATCGTGCGCAACAACATCTCCTGCCAGGAGACCCCCTGGCTGGCTACCAAGGCCACCTGGGAGGGGAACAACAAGCTCACCCTCGACATCCGCGACGGCGTGAAGTGGAGCGACGGGCAGCCCTTCACGGCCAAGGACGTCGCCTTCACGTTCAACGTCGGCAAGCAGTACCCGGCCGCGGACAAGGCCGGCGTGTGGACCGACACGTTCGGGTCGAAGGCCACCTCGGTCGAGGCCAAGGGCAACCAGGTGGTGCTCACCTTCGGTGGTCCGGCCATCGGCAAGTACCAGGGCATCATCGAGACCAAGATCCTCCCGGAGCACATCTACGGCCCGGCCGGCGACCCGACCAAGTTCGTCGACAAGGACGGCATCGGCACCGGGCCGTTCAAGGTCGAGTCCTACAACGGTCGGCGCCTCACCCTCGCCCGGCGTGACGACTACTGGCAGGCCGACAAGATCAAGGTGCAGAAGCTGATTCTGGAAGGCAACTTCGACGCCTCCCAGGCGGCCCTCAAGCTGCGGTCCGGTGAGCTCGACGCCTACTGGGGCGAGATCCCCAACCCGCAGAAGACGTTCGTCGAGTCCGATCCCAAGAACAACCACTTCTGGTACGCGCCCAACGGCGCCACCGTGCTCACCGGCAACACGACCAAGCCGCCGTTCACCGACGCGAAGTTCCGTGAGGCCATCTCGTACGCGATGAACAAGGACGAGATGTCCACCAAGGCCACCTACGGGATCATGAAGCCGGCCAGCCAGTCCGGCCTGAAGCTGCCCTTCATGGCCGACCTGCTGCCCTCGAGCTACGCCGGCGACAACGCGACCCTCCTGCCGTTCGACGTGGCCAAAGCCAACTCGCTGCTCGACGCGGCGGGGTACAAGAAGGGCGCCAACGGCAAGCGCACCAACCCCGACGGCAGCCCGCTGGCGATGACCTTCACGGTGCAAGCCGGGTTCATCGACTTCCAGGCGCTGGCCGACGTCGTCGTGGCCGGGCTCGTCGCGTCGGGCCTCGACGCCAAGGTCACCCAGATCGCGCCGGAGGCCGCGGACGCGGCGAAGAAGTCGGGCGACTTCCAGATGCTCTTCGACTTCACCTACGGCGGCTGCGACATCGCCCGCGGCCTCGGGGCGAAGCTGTCCAACCAGAACATCCCCACACCCACCGACATCAAGGCCAACGTCGAACGCTGGAACGACCCCGCCACCCAGGGCGTCGTCACCAAGCTCGACCAGACCACGGACAAGGGCGAGCAGAAGGTGCTCACCGGCCAGCTCGTCGACATCATGATGAAGCAGTTCCCGGTGACCGCTCTGATCTACGCCCCGAGCCGCATCCTCTACCGCACCGACAAGGCCATCGGCTGGCCGAGCGAGCAGGACCCGTACGGCAACCCGGCCGACGACAAGCTGCTGATCATCACCCATCTCACGCCGCCGAAGTAGGCGTCGGTGAAATACTTCGCGCGGAAGTTCGGGTTCTTCCTTGCCACCTTGTGGGCGGTCGCGACCCTGAATTTCCTCATTCCCCGGATGGCCCCGGGGGACCCGGCCGAGATCATGGTCCAGCGCCTGTCGGGCAAGGACCAGCAGCTGGACCCCGCCCAGGTCCAGGCGGTGCGCGCGATGCTCGGCGCGCCGTCGGGGTCCCTTTGGGACCAGTACGTCACCTACCTCGGCCAGCTCTTCCACGGGCAGTTCGGTCTGTCCTACACGTACTTCCCGTACTCGGTGACCGAGGTGATCGGCCAGGCCCTGCCGTGGACGCTGGTCCTCGTCACCGTCACTCAGGTGCTGTCGTTCCTCATCGGCGTCGTGCTCGGCGCGTATGCGGCGTGGCGACGCAACACCCGCTTCGACAGCGTGGTCACGTTGGGATCGACGTTCCTCGGGACGATGCAGCCGTTCTGGATCGCTCTGCTTCTGCTCTACGTCTTCGGCTACACGATCGGGCTCTTCCCGACGTCGGGCGGCTACTCGGACACGACCCCGGGCTGGAACCTCCCCTTCGTCCAGGACTCGTTCCAGCACATGGTGCTGCCGGCCTTGGCCCTGCTCATCGTCACGCCGATCGGGTGGGTCCTCGGGATGCGCAACACGATGATCATGAACCTCGGCGAGGACTACATCCGGCTGGCCAAGGCCAAGGGTCTCTCCGACCGGACCGTCGCCCTGCGGTATGCCGCGCGCAACGCGCTGCTGCCCAGCGTCACCGGCTTCGCCCTCGCCCTGGGTGGCGTGCTCGGCGGGGCGATCCTCGTGGAGACGGTCTTCGACTACCCGGGACTCGGACGCCTCATGGGCGAGGCGGTCGAGAACAAGGACTACCCGCTGCTGCAGGCCCTGCTCCTGCTGCTCAGCACCAGTGTGCTGATTGCGAACCTCGGCGCCGACCTGCTTTACGGCGTGCTCGACCCACGCGCGAGGAGGGCCGAAAGATGACCAGTGTCCCGACCACGGACTTCATGGCCGAAGGAGAACCTGGCCAGGAGGAGGCGGTCCAGGAGGTCGGTGCCGTCCAGCGACCCGAGCGTTGGTACGAGGTGGTGTGGAGCAGCAAGAAGGCCCGCGTCGGCGTCGTCATCGTCGGGCTCTACGTGCTCGTCGCGATCTTCGCCCCGCTCATCGCCCCGTACGACCCGACGGACTCCAGCTTCCCGCCGCTCGCCGGGCCGAGCTCCACGAACTGGCTGGGCACCAACACCTCGGGCCAGGACATCGCCTCCCAGCTCATCTACGGGACCCGGGTGTCCCTGATCGTGGGGGTGTTCGGCGGTCTGCTCGCCACGATCATCGCGTTGGTCATCGGCATGATCTCCGGCTACGCCGAGGGCACCATCCTCGACGACCTCCTGTCCTTCGTGACCAACGTCGCTCTGGTCATCCCGGTGCTGCCCCTGATCATCACGATCGTCGCCTACTCCGAGGTCCGAGGCGTGGTGCTCATCATCGGCGTCATCGCGATCACCTCGTGGGCCGGCGCGGCCCGGGCCAAGCGTTCGCAGGTGATCACCCTGCGCAACCGCGACTTCGTCACCGCGGCGAAGTTCGCCGGTGAGGGCACGTGGCGGATCGTGTTCCGGGAGATCATGCCCAACATGACCTCGCTCGTCGCGGCCAGCTTTGTCGGCGCCGCCACCGGGGCCATCGGCGCCGAGGCCGGCCTCGCCGTCCTCGGGCTCGGCGACTCCCAGAGCGTCTCGTGGGGGACGATGCTGTACCAGTCGAACGCCCAGGGGGCCATCGCCCAGGGCCTGTTCCTCTGGGTGTTCGCGCCGGGCCTGACCCTGGCGATCCTCATCACCGCGCTGACCTTCGTGAACTTCGGCGTCGACCTGCTGAGCAACCCGCACCTCCGGGAGGACTGACGTGGCACTGCTCGACGTCAAGGATCTGTCGGTCCGCTACGAGCCGAAGCGCGGAACCGCGATCACGGCTGTCAAGGAGGTCTCGTTCTCGCTCGAGGAGGGGGAGTTCGTCGGTCTCATCGGCGAGTCGGGCAGTGGCAAGACCACGCTCGGCACCGCGGTGCTGCGGCTCCTCGAGAAACCCGGTCGGATCAGTGGCGGCTCGATCGCCTTCGACGGCATCGACGTCACGGCGCTGGACCAGGACGAGCTGCGGGCCATGCGGTGGCGGGACATCTCCACGGTGTTCCAGAGCAGCATGAACTCGCTGAACCCCGTGGTGCGCGTCGAGGGCCAGTTCCGCGACGTCATCGAGACCCACAGCGACCTGCGCGGCGCGGCCGTGAGCCGTCGGGTCGCCGAGCTGTTCGACATGGTGAAGATCGACCCGCGCTTCGTCACGTCGTTCCCGCACGAGCTGTCCGGCGGCATGAAGCAGCGGGTGAACCTCGCTCTCGCCCTGGCCCTCGAGCCGCGGTTCGTCCTGCTCGACGAGCCGACCACCGGACTTGACGTCGTCGTCCAGCAGGAGATCCTCGAGAACGTCCGGGCCCTCCAGCAGGACAAGGGATTCGCCGTCCTGTTCATCAGCCACGACATCGGCACCGTGCTCGACCTCTCGGACCGGATCCTCGTCATGTATGCGGGGGAGCTGGTCGAGGAGCAGGCGGCCGCCGACCTCGTGCGACAGCCCCTGCACCCGTACACCAAGGGCCTGCTCGGGTCGTACGGCGACCCCCGGGCCGAGACCGTCCGGATCACCTACGTGCCGGGCCGGCCGCCGGACCTCAGTCGTCCCTCGGAGGGCTGTCCGTTCGCCCCGCGCTGCCCGGAGAAGATCGACCGGTGCCTGACCGTGGACCCGCCGCTGACCCTGATCGGTGACGCTCGCGTCGCGTGCCACGTCGCGGTGCTGCAGCAGCTCGGCGGGGAGGGCTCCGACGAGGTCGGCGAGCCGACCCGCGCCTTTGCCGGGCCGCAGTTCGTCAAGTCGATCGAGGACTCGCGGGACGCGATCGACAGCCCGGTGCTGCTCAGCGTCGAGAACGTCAGCAAGGTCTACGAGCGGCGCCGCGGCTTCACGGTGAGCCGTACGGAGGCGTCACGGGACGTCAGCTTCGTCCTGCGCAAAGGGGAGGTCACCGCCCTGGTCGGACAGAGCGGCAGCGGGAAGTCGACGCTGGCCCGGATGATCACGGGAGTCGAGAGCCCGACCAGCGGCCGGATCGTGTTCCACGGCAAGGAGGGCGAGCAGGAGGTCGCGAAGTTCCGCGGCCGGGCGCTGCGGAGGTATCGACAACACGTCCAGATGGTCTTCCAGGACCCGTACTCGTCGCTCAACCCGAGCAAGACCCTGGGCTACACGCTGGCTCGGCCGCTGGCCAACCACCAGGGACTGCGGGGCAAGGCGGCGCAGGCCCGCGTCGACGAGCTGCTGGAGACGGTCGCGCTCACCCCGCCGTCCCGCTACCGGAACCGCTTCGCCTACGAGCTCTCCGGTGGGCAGCGGCAGCGGGTCGTCATCGCTCGCGCCCTCGCCGCCCAGCCCGAGCTCATCGTCGCCGACGAGCCGATCTCGAGCCTCGACGTGTCGATCCGGGCCGAGATCCTCGAGCTGCTCAACAACCTCGTCCACGACAGCGACGTCGGCATCCTCTACATCACCCACGACCTGCTGAGTGCGCGGATGCTCTCGGACGAGGTCATCGTCCTCAACGAGGGTGTGGTCGTCGAGACCGGACCCTCGCTGCGAGTGATCCGTGAGCCGGAGGACGACTACACCCGTCGGTTGATCGAGGCCATCCCCAACCCCTTCCAGGACGCCCCACGGCCGGGTGACAGCATGGCTGGGTGAGTCACCCGGTAGCCGACCTGACGCTCGTCCAGCCGGCTCCGCTCGTGCTGCGGGGCCGGGTCTTCGACGCGGGTCGACCGGCGGTCATGGCCATCGTCAACCGCACCGACGACTCGTTCTTCTCGGGCAGCCGTCACGCCGACTTCGACTCCGCGATGCGCGCCCTCGACGAGGCGGTCGAGCAGGGGGCGGACATCGTCGACGTGGGTGGCGTTCGAGCCGGCCAGGAGGGTGAGCCGGTGTCGGCGGCGCAGGAGATCGACCGGGTGCTGCCCGTCCTCGAACGGGCCCGAGCCGCATACCCCGACGTGGTCCTGAGTCTCGACACCTGGCGGTCGGAGGTCGCGCGGGCCGCGGCGCCCGCGGGTGTCGACCTCGTCAACGACACGTGGGCGGGTCACGACCCGGAGCTCGTGGGCGTCGCTGCCGAGCTGGGAGCCGGTGTCGTCGTGTCGCACACCGGCGGCCTCCCGCCGCGTACAGACCCGGTTGACGTCAGCTACGGCCCCGACCCGCTCGGCGTCGTGCGCGACGTCGTCGCGACCCTGGCTCGCGGCGCCGAGGCAGCCCTCGCGGCGGGGGTGCCGCCGGAGCGGATCCTCGTCGACCCCACGCTTGACTTCGGCAAGACGACAGCCCACTCGTTGCAGCTGCTTCGCCACACATCGGACGTCGTCGCGCTCGGATTTCCGGTGCTACAAGCCGTGTCCCGTAAGGATTTCGTCGGCGAGAGCCTGGACTTGACGGCCGACGAACGCCTCGAGGGGAGCCTCGCGGCGACCGCCGTCGCGGCGTGGTTGGGCGCCACCGTCTTCCGCGCACACGACGTGCGCGCGACCCGCCGGACCGTCGACATGGTGGCCACGATCCGGGGCGACCGGGCGCCGAGACTGGCCGTCCGCGGTGTTCACCGAGAGCCCTGAAAAGTCGCTCTTCGGAGGCCGCCACACGCACATCGTCTCTGCTAAGTTGCTGCCGGTTGCCGTTGCCGTTCCTCGCTCGTCGAAGAAATCGGCCCGCTGCAGAGATGTGGCGGGCTTGCCTGTCTCGCCGAGCCGGAGCGCCGTCCACGGGCACGACGACAACCGGACGTGAGCGAGGTGCGCACGTCCTCGGCCAGACAGAAAGAAGCAGCTACGCAGATGGCTCAGGGCACCGTGAAGTGGTTCAACGCCGAGAAGGGTTTCGGATTCATTGCACAGGACGGCGGCGGTCCCGACGTCTTCGTGCACTACTCCGCGATCCAGTCCAACGGCTACCGCAGCCTCGATGAGGCACAGCGAGTGGAGTTCGAGGTCACCCAGGGACCCAAGGGTCCCCAGGCCGACGCCGTTCGGCCGCTCTGAACTCGTCGCGGTGGGCTGACGGCCCACCGCGCTGACAAGCCCCCGGACTGCGCGTCCGGGGGCTTGTTGCTGCTCCCACCGCCGAGATCCGGCGCAGGCGGCCTCGTCAGCAGGCGTTGCGCACGTCCACCACCCCGCCGGCGACGGTCGGCGTCGTCGTCGGGCTGGACGTCGTGCTCTTCGACGCCTTGGGTGAGGTGGTCTTGGTGGAGGTCGGGGGAGCGGTCGTCGTCGACGGGCTCGGGGTGGTCGAGGCCTCGGGCGGCTTGATGGCGGCCTGCACCATCTCGCGCATCTTCGCGTAGTTCGGGTTGGCCGGGCTGATGTTGTCGGACGTGAATGTCAGCGACGTGATCGAGCCCTTCTGGATCCGCTGAACGAGGTCGACCCACGCCGGCAGCTGCGCCACCGGGATGTCGGTCGCGATGTTCTCCTTGGCGACCTGGGCCAGCTGCGGGTACTGGCGGAGCATGTTCACCGGGTTGACCTGGTCGAGCACGGCACCGATGAGGCACCGCTGCCGGCGCATTCGCGAGAAGTCGTCGGACAGCAGCCGGGAACGCGCATACCAGAGGGCGTGGTAGCCGTCGAGGGTCTGGCGGCCGGGCTCGATGTAGCCCTCGATGCCGGCGACCCCGCCGCTGCTGGTGTGGTAACCCTGGATCGGGAGCCGCTCGGTGACGTTGACCGTCACGCCGCCCATGGCGTCGACCAGCTTCTGGAACCCGGCGAGGTCGACCACCGTGGAGTAGTCCACGTGCAGCCCGGTGACCTCACCGATGACGTCGCGGATGGATGTGAGGCCGGGGTTGGGGTCGTTCTTGAAGAGGGCCTTGTTCTCCTCGGCGAGCGACCAGACGGCGTTGATGAGGCACTCGTTGCCCGGAGTGGCGCCGGGGCAGTAGTAGCCGTTGGGGTAGAGCTTGTGCAGCGGGTTGCTGCTCGGGAACGGGGCTCGCTCCAGGCTGCGCGGGATGCTGATGAGGACCGCGTTGCCGGTCTGCGGGTCGATGCTCACCTCGACCATCGAGTCGGTACGGGTTCCCTCACGGTCGCTGCCCGCGTCCGAACCGAGCAGCAGCAGGTTGACGCGGTCGACGTCCGCCCACGGGTCGGGCGCCTGGGGCTCGGGCGTTGCAGTCTGCAGGGCCGACGGGGTGAGGCCGCCGACGGCCGGCCCGGTGAAGACCGTGCTGACCACGTCGCGCTGGATGAGCGAGTAGCGGACCACCTGGATCGCCGGGATCGCCACCAGGAGGCAGATGAAGGCGGTGAAGAGGCGCAGGCCCCAGGGTTTGCTGCCGTCGACGCGGTCGGGCGCCGTACCGCGGTGGGTGAGGATGATGGAGAAGATCCAGACCAGACCGCCGACGACCGTCAGGCCGGCGACAGCGAGCAGGGCGTCGGGCCGCACGGCGAGGTTGAGGGCGGCCGAGACGGCGCCCTTGGCCAGCACGAAGAGGGCCACGACGATCACCATCGCGGCCAGCAGGCCGAGCATGACCCACCCCAGCCGGCGGTACCGCGTGCCGAGGAGACCGGCGCCCGGAATCAGCGCCAGGGTCGTGTGGATCAACGACCGGCGGGTCTGGCGACGTACGTGCCGGCGACGACGCGTCCGCGCCCCGACCGGGCGGACGTCAGTCTGCTCCGCCATGCACACCTTCCCGCAGGCAATTCGTCTTACGGCGGGCGAGCATACCTGTCAGAGCTTCGCCTCCAGGTGAACTACGTTTCGGCGCGCTGAAAGGTTGCATCGGGCCGTGTGGTCCCCACCACAGGTCCGCGGCGCCCGTTTGGGGCAACCCTGTCGCCCCCGGTAGCCTGTGCTGGCTCATCGGTCAGTCCGGTGGGCCGAGCTGGAGGCGTCGCATAGTGGCCTAGTGCGCCCGCCTGCTAAGCGGGTTGGGGATAACACCCCTCGCGGGTTCAAATCCCGCCGCCTCCGCTCCGATCGCGAACGTCCGAGGGCCCCAGGTCGTGACCTGGGGCCCTCGGCGGTGACGGGCTACGCCTGGGAGCGGAAGATCCACCCGCGCATCGCGGTGAACCGGGCGACCGTCGAGACGGCGTTGGCCAGGCCGACCACGGCCACCGTGGTGAGAGTCGAGGCGTGCGGCCACGAGACGGCGAGCAGCTCTAACGCGGCACTGCTGCACGCCCAGGTGATGGCGAAGACCACCAGGGCCTGGAGGTGCTGCCGGCCCATCTGCTCACGACCTCGGAGCTGGAACGTCCATGCCCGGTTGGCCGCCGTGTTGGCGACAGTCGAGACCACCAGGCCGACCAGGTTGGCCACCTGGACGCCCAGCGGGCCGGTGAGGGCGGCTAGCAGGCTCAGGTGAAGGACGGTGCTGCCGGCGCCGATGACGGCGAACCGGGCGACCTGGCCGCGGAACCCGTGGCGGGCCAGCGCGGTGGCGGAGGACTCCAATGGCGTCACCACGACCGCGGCCATGTCACACCGTCCCCGTGCTGCTCGTGGTGCCGGTGGTTCCCGAGGCGGGCTGGGTCAGGTCGTAGAACGTGGAGCCCCCGATGGTCACCGCCGTGAAGTTCTGCTGGACCCACGAGGAGATCTGCGACGAGACGTTGCTGCCGCCGCTCTGGCCACCGCCGAACCCACCGCCGCCGACGAAGTAGTGGATCTTCCCGGCCTGCACGTAGGCCTGGAACTGGGCCAGCGTCGGTGACGGGTCGCTGCCGTTGAACCCGCCGATGGCCATCACCGGAAGCTGGGTGCCGAGCTGGAGGCCCGCGGCGTTCTGCGAGCCGGTCGCCGCGGCGACCCACGTGTACTGGTCCGCGTTGGCCGACAGGGCCGAGACCACCGCGGTGCTCGGGGTCGAGGCGTCGAGCAGGCCGCCCATGCCGCCGCCACGACCCTGGGTCGCGCCACCCGGCACCTGGCCCTGCGGCGCGCCACCCGGCGCCTGGCCCGGTGTCGCGCCGCCGGGAGCCGGGAGCCGGGTCGCGCCTCCGGGTGCCTGTCCACCGCGAGCACCGCCACCGCCGCCGGGACCGCCGGCGCCACCGGCCACGGCGGGACCTGCGTCGACGATCGACCCGGAGTGCCCGGTGGCGACGGTCTGGACCGAGTAGGCCGCCGGACCGAGGAGCGCTGCGAACAGGGCGGCGCCGACGACCACGGGGACGACGCGGCGGTGGATCCGCCCGAGGACGAGGAACCCCAGCGCTGCCGCGAGGCCGACCGCCAGGACGATGATGCGCAGCCAGGCGTTCCACTCGACGGTCCGTGAGAGGAGCACGAAGCCCCATACCGAGGTCGCGGCGGTCGCGACGGCCAAGGTGATCGCGCCCCCGGCACCGCTCCGGCCCTCCCACGCCTCCACAGCGCCCATGCCGACGAGGGCGGCGACGGCCGGCGCCAGGGCGACCGTGTAGTACGCGTGGAAGATGCCGGCCATCAGCGAGAACGTGAGACCCGTGACGAGGAGCCACGCACCCCAGACGAGGTATGCGGCGCGCCGGGTGTCGGTCCGCGGCCGGCGGCCGCGGAAGTAGAGGCCGGCGGCGAGCAGGATCAGGGCGGCCGGGATGAACCACGAGATCTGGCCGCCGATCTCGGCGTTGAACATCCGGCCCAGACCGGTGGCGCCCCAGCTACCGCCGCCGCCGCCCCCACCGCCGACCGAGCCGGTCTCGTCGCCGGTGATCCGGCCGAGCCCGTTGTAGCCGAACGTCAGCTCGAGGAACGAGTTGTTCTGCGAGCCACCGATGTAGGGCCGCATGCTCGCGGGCAGGAGCTCGACGACGGCGACCCACCAGCCGGCCGACAGGACGATCGAGAGGCCGCCGAGGACGACGTGCCAGATCCGCTTCGGCAGCGATGTCCGGGCCGCGACGAGGTAGGCCAGCGCGAACCCCGGCACGACGAGGAACGCCTGGAGGGTCTTGGTGAGGAAGGCCAGACCGATGAAGACGCCGACGACCATGAACCACGTCGGGGAGGTCTTCTCGATCGACTTCATGGTCGCCCAGGCGGCCAGCACCATGAGGAAGGTGAGCAGGGCATCGGGGTTGTTGAAGCGGAACATCAGCACGGCGACGGGGGTGAGCGCGAGGACGGCGCCGGCGAGGAGGCCGGCCTGAGCGCCGAAGCTCTTCTTGACCGTCGCGTAGAGGACCCCGACGCTCGCCACTCCCATGACGACCTGGGGGAGGAGGATCGCGAAGGAGCTCAGCCCGAAGACCTTGACCGACAGAGCCATGATCCACAGCGAGGCCGGGGGCTTGTCGACGGTGATGGAGTTGGCCGCGTCCGAGGAACCGAAGAAGAACGCCTGCCAGTCGGCGGAGCCGGCCTGCACGGCGGCGGAGTAGAACGAGTTCGCCCACCCGCTCGCGGTCAGGTTGTAGAGGTACAAGGCCGCCGTCGCGACCAGCAGCCCGAGGAGCGCGGGGCGGGCCCACGCCGGGTCCGCCGGAGACCCCCGCCAGAGGCGCTGCGCCCGGCCGGCGCCGCGGGTGGGCTCGGCAGGAGCGGTGGCGGAGGGTGACTCCAGCGTTGAGCGAGTCAGGGTCGTCAAGTTCATTCCGACGACGATCCCGAGCGTGCCTATGCGGTTCTTGTGACGCTTCCAGCACCTCGCGATGAGGCCACGGTCAGCGCCGGGACGGCGCGTTGGAACTCCAGGGTGTGGCCCATCACCCGGTACCCGAGACGCTCGTTCACGGCGATCATGTGGGTGTTAGAGGCGGCGTTCTGCGTGACGATGGTCCGCAGCTGGGGCTCGACATCGCGCAGCCACCGCATCATGTCGGACTTGAGCAGCAGTCCGAGCCGGTGCCCGCGATGGGCGCCGACGACGGTCGTGTCGTGCTGGTCGCCGAGGTGCGGTCGGTGGCCGTCGACGACGACGACGGTATGTCCGGCGATCTCCCCGTTATCGCGGTGTCGGGCCAGGACACGGTAGAGGCGGTGACCACTGAGGAGCTGGCCCTGCTCGTACGAGCGGACGCGGTCGGCGTCGTAGATCTCGTCGTCGATCTCGAGGTCGTCCAGCGGCGCGTCGTTGATCGCGGACACCGCGTCGACGTACGCCGCCATGAGGTGCTCGGGCAACGCGCCGACCAGCCGGACCAGCTCGTAGTCCTCGGCGCGCTCGACCGCCTCGTCGTACGCCACCTGGACCGCCACCGCCGACACCTGGCCGAGGTCGACCCGTCGGGTGATCCCGACCGAGGCGAGCGCATACCCGCGCCTGGCGGCGAACCCCCGCGCCGCGGCCGATTCCGGGCCACCGGTGAACAGCCGGGTGCGCCCGGCGTCGGTCGCGACCGCCTCGAGGTGGTCGTAGAGCGCCGAACCCACTGCCTTCCGCCGACGGTCGGGGACGACCCTCCCACCGACGAGCGCAGCGTGCCGGTTGTCCCGCATCGGCAGCTCCACCGACCCGGCGGCGACGGGCCGGCCGTCGGCGTCGCGGACGAGGAAGAACTGCTCGGGAGCGTCATCCCACCCGTGCGTCGCGAAGGCCCGGATCAAGCTGGCCGGATAGCCCGGGTGCCACGGTCGGTCCACCGCCTCCACGGCCGTGTAGACGTCGGCGGCGGCCTGGACGGCGGCCGCGTCGTCGGCATCCACGGGGTCGATGCGGAGGCTGGTCATGCCGACAGAGTGGCGTGTCCGGCGTTCGTTCGGCCAGCCCTTTATCCGATGGCCGTCGGTGGGGTGCCGGTTCTACCCTGGAAGGGATGACAACCACTTCCTGACGACGTGCTCCTGCGCGAACCGTGGTTCTGGCGCGCCCTCGAGGCGCCCCCGGTCCGCCGGTAGGCAGCACGAGATGCCTGTCCGCTGACCCGTCTGGACCCTGTCAGGAACTTCCATGCTCACTCGTCTGCTGTGGCGCCCGTGGCGACCGGTCGGTCCCCGCGCCGTCTACTACCTGCTCGGCGGCGGGACGTCGTTCTTCCTCGTCCTCGCCTTCACCCTCAACCAGGTCTACTACGTCACCGTCGTCGGGCTGAGCCCGCTGCAGCTGGTGCTGGTCGGGACCGTCCTCGAGGCCACCTGCTTCCTTCTCGAGATCCCGACCGGCGTGGTCGCCGACCTCTACAGCCGGCGTCTCTCGGTGGTCATCGGCGTCTCCCTCCTCGGGGCAGGGATGCTCCTGCAGGGCCTCGTCCCGACCTTCGCCGTCGTGCTCGTTGCCCAAGTGGTGTGGGGTACGGGGTCCACCTTCCTGTCCGGCGCCGACCAGGCGTGGCTCGCCGACGAGATCGGTGAGGACGCCGTCGGCCCGGTGTTCACCCGGGAGACGCAGCTCGCCCTCGCCCTGACCGTCGTCGCTACGCTGGTCGCGGGTGGCCTGGGGCTGCTCGGCCCGGGTGTCCCGGTCGCCGCCTCCGGCGCCGGCCTGCTCCTCCTGGCCGTCGTGCTGCTGATCGTCATGCCCGAGGAACACTTCCACCGCACCCCGGCGGCGCAGCGCGACACGCTCCGGCATCTGCTCGGGACGGCTCGGGAGGGTCTGCGGGTGGCTCGCCGCCGTCCTGTGGTCCGGACGATCGCCCTGGTCGCCCTGGTGGTGGGCCTGGCCAGTGAGGCCTTCGACCGGCTCTGGACGGTTCGGGTGCTGGAGTCGTTCACGTTGCCGGACGTCGCCGGGTTCGACGGCGACGTGGTGTGGTTCACGGCGATCGCGCTCACCGGCACGTTGGTATCGCTCGTCGTGTCCCTGGTCGTCAACCGGGTGGCGCCCCGGCTGGTCCGGGCCGAGCACCCGACCTGGCTGCTCGCCTCGCTGGTCGGCGCCCAGGTGGTCTTCGTCCTGGCGGTCGCCCTCGGCGGCAGCATCTGGGTCGTGCTCGCCGCCCTGTGGGGACGCGGCGCGGCCGGGGCGCTGGCGGCGCCGATCCGCTCGGCCTGGCTGAACCGGCACCTGGAGTCCCGCACCCGCGCGACCCTCATCTCGATGACCTCACAGCTCGACGCCGTCGGTCAGGTCGTCGGCGGGCCGCCGCTCGGCGCGCTCGCCAACCGGACCAGCACGTCCACGGCGCTCGTCGCGAGCGCGGTGGTGCTCAGCCCGGCTGTGCTCCTGTATGCGCGGCTGCGACCGGACCGCTCCCCGTCGTCAGGCGGGGAGCAGGACGGTGAAGGTGGTGTCGCCGGGCTCGCTGTCGAGGGAGACGGACCCGCCGTGGGCCTGCGCGACGGCCGCGACGATGGACAGGCCGAGTCCGGTGCTGCCGGCCGCCCGGTTGCGTGAGGTGTCGCCGCGAGCGAACCGCTGGAAGACGTTGGCTTGGAGCTCCTGGGGGACCCCGGGACCGTTGTCGCGCACGGCCAGCCGGACCTGACCGTCGTCGGGGACGATGCTCGTCCGCACGACGGTGCCGGGCGCGGTGTGGGTACGCGCGTTGCCGAGCAGGTTGACGACGATCTGGTGCAGCCGCGCCGGGTCGCCCTGGACCTCGACCGGCTCGTCGGGCAGGTCGAGCTGCCAGACGTGGTCGGGGGAGGCGGCGTGCGCGTCGCTGACCGCGTTGACGACCATCTCGGTGAGGTCGACGGTCTCGTGGTCGAGCGGACGGCCGGCGTCCAGGCGGGCGAGCAGCAGCAGGTCGTCGACCAGCGCGGTCATCCGGATCGCCTCGGACTCGACCCGGCCGATCGCGTAGGTGACGCCTTGGGGCACCGGCTCCTGCTCACGGCGAGTGAGCTCCGCATACCCACGGATCGAGGCGAGCGGGGTGCGCAGCTCGTGGCTCGCGTCGGCGACGAACTGGCGTACCCGCTCCTCGCTCTTCTGGCGTTGGTTGAGGGCGTGGTCGATGTGGTCGAGCATCTCGTTGAACGCGGCGCCCACCTGACCGACCTCGGTGCGAGTGTCGGTGTCCTGCAACGGGACTCGCTCGACGATGTCGACCTTGCCCTCGGACAGCGGAAGGTGCGCAACTCTGGTCGCCGTCGCGGCGACGCGGTCGAGCGGCCTGAGGTTCCGCCGGACCAGCCACATGCCGCCGATACCGACGACGACGAGACCCAACAGCACTCCGCCGGTGACAGCGAGCCCCGTGTTGACGATCGTCGCGTTCTGTCGTGACATGGACAAGCCGATGACGGCGATCGCAGGCGAGACGACGCCGGTCTGACGGTTGGTAATGGTTCCGGCGGACGCGAGCACCCGGTACGACCCCAGCTCACCCAGAGTGATGGTTTGTGGAGCGGCGCCCAAGCCTGCCGTCGAGAGGATCTCCAGCTCCTCAGTCGTCAGCGCTTGCGGTTCGCTTCCCGGGTCACGGCCTTGCGCAGTGCCGGAGGAGGGGAACGAACCATCCGTGCTGATGGCTGCCGTCAGTCCCTGATCGCCCGGGCCGCCGCGAGTGATCGGTTGTGGAGGCAGGCTGCGGAAGCGCGTGATCGAGCTCTGCAGCTGCTGGTCGACCTGGCCGGTCAGGACCTGACGTAGGAACAACACGGTCGTGGCCCCGGTGAGGACGCTGACGACGAAGAAGAGGACGAGCATCGACGCCACGAGCTTGCCGCGCAGCGTCCACGCGCCGGGGGTGGCCCATCGAGGGAGGGGCGTCCGAGCCGACGCCGTGGCCGGCTCGATGACCGCGTCGGGCTGGTCCGGCTCGACGAGCGCAGCGTCGTGCCGCTCAGCTCGCAGGCTTGAGGACATAGCCCACGCCTCGCATGGTGTGGATCATCGGCTCACGGCCGGCGTCGATCTTCTTGCGCAGGTAGGAGATGTAGAGCTCGACGACGTTGGCCTGGCCACCGAAGTCGTAGTTCCAGACGCGGTCGAGGATCTGCGCCTTGGACAGCACCCGCTTGGGGTTGCGCATGAGGTAGCGCAGCAGCTCGAACTCGGTCGCTGTCAGCTGGACCGGTGAACCGCCGCGGGTGACCTCATGGCTGTCCTCGTCGAGGGTGAGGTCGCCGACGACGATGATCGAGCCCTCGTCCTCCGCGGCGATGACGGCGGTGCGGCGCATCAGCGCGCGGAGCCGGGCAACGACCTCCTCGAGGCTGAACGGCTTGGTGACGTAGTCGTCACCGCCCGCGGTCAGCCCGGCGATGCGGTCCTCGACGGCGTCGCGCGCCGTGAGGAAGAGGACCGGGATGCGCTGGTTGTGCTCGCGCATCCGGCGGAGCACCTCCATACCGTCCATGTCCGGAAGCATCATGTCGAGTGCCACCGCGTCGGGCTCGAACTCACGAGCCGCACGGACCGCGGCCATGCCGCTGCCGGCCGACCTGACCTCCCAGCCCTCGTAGCGCAGCGCCATGCTCAGCAGCTCGGTGAGGTTGTGCTCGTCGTCGACGACGAGCACCCGCGGCGCGGTGCCGTCCGGGCGCATGAGCTTCTGGGCGCGGGCAGGGAGCGTGGTCATGTCCTTACTGTGATGCGGCTGTCTTGGCAGGCCGTGTGTCGATGCTATGCCTTTCCTGTGGGGGCTCTGTGGTGGCGAGCGTCGTCGAGTCGGGCGAGGCCAGCACCCGGATACCTGCGCCACAGGTGCGTCACAGCAGCGGAGGCCAGCCTGCTGTCGTGACCGCCCAGCCACCCGGCTCGCCGCCGCCCGGGTTCACCGTCCCACCCCCGTCGCCGACCGTGCCCATTCCGCAGCCGCCGCGCTCGGAGATCCAGGACACGGTCCCCCGGGACGCTCCGTATGCGCCCGTGGCCGCCGCGCCGGTCGAGTCCCCGCGCTGGAGCGGCAAGCGAACCGCGGCGATCGCCGCTATCGCCCTGGCGTTGACCAGTGCCGGCGCGATCGCCGCGGCGGCGGCTTCCCCCTCCGGGATCGCGGCACCCTCCGACCAGCGCTCCGGCCCAGGGTTCGGTCCAGGGTTCGGTCCAGGGTTCGGTCCAGGTGGTCGGAACCATCAGTTCCGTGGCGGTGGTCCGAGGCAGCAACAGGGACCGGGTCAGCAACAGGGTCCCGGTCAGCAGCCCGGCGTGCCGCCCGGACAGCAGGGCTTCGGCCCGGGCCGGGGGCGATCAGGCCGCTGACCTGCGGCGACCTCCTCGGACCCCGGCCTCGATTTCGGCGGTCCCCATGTTCGCTCAGGGACAGAACCCTGCTACGGTTGCCGTGGTTGCAGTGACAGTTCCTCGCTTGACGAACGGCCCGCCCGCGCGGGCCTTTCTTTTTGGCCCGGGCTCCCGCCCGACGCCGTTGGGGTCAGATCGCAGCCAGAGGGCGTACGAACCCGTAGGCCCCTCGCTAAATCAGGAAAAGAGTTACCCCCATGGCACAAGGCACCGTGAAGTGGTTCAACGCCGAGAAGGGCTTCGGCTTCATCGCGCAGGACGGTGGCGGACCGGACGTGTTCGTTCACTACTCGGCCATCGAGTCGAACGGCTACCGTTCGCTCGACGAGGCCCAGCGCGTTGAGTTCGACATCACCCAGGGCCCCAAGGGCCCGCAGGCGGAGCGCGTGACCGCGGTCTGACCACCACGCCTTAGCCGACGCCCCCCGACCTAATCCGGTCGGGGGGCGTCGTCATGCTCGGGTATGCGCTCAGCCGAGTCCCAGCCGCGCCTTGAGTCCGTCGAGCTCGACCTGGAGCTGCGTGGGGAGCGAGTCGCCGATCTTCGCGAACCAGGCCTCGATCTCCGGGATCTCCGCGCGCCACTCGTCGACGTCGACCCCGAGGGCCGCCTCGAGCTCCGCCGGCGTCATGTCGAGGCCGTCGGTGTCGAGCGACTCCGGGGTGGGCACGTGGCCGATGGGCGTCTCCACCGCGGCCGCCTTGCCCTCGATGCGCTCGATGGCCCACTTGAGGACCCGGGCGTTCTCACCGAACCCGGGCCACAAGAAGGCGCCGTCCTCGTCGCGCCGGAACCAGTTGACGTAGAAGATCGTCGGCAGCTTGGCGGAGTCGGCGTCCTTGCCGACCTCGATCCAGTGCGAGAAGTAGTCGCCGGCGTTGTAGCCGATGAACGGCAGCATGGCCATCGGGTCGCGGCGCACGACGCCGACCTCCCCGGTCGCCGCCGCGGTCGTCTCCGACGAGAGCGTCGCGCCCATGAACGTGCCGTGCACCCAGTCGCGCGACTCGGTCACGAGCGGGACCGTCGTCTTGCGGCGACCACCGAAGAAGATCGCCGAGATGGGCACGCCCTGGGGGTCGTCGTACTCGTCGGCGAGGATCGGACACTGCCGGATGGGGGTGCAGTAGCGCGAGTTGGGGTGCGAGCTGAGCTCGTCGCTGTCCGGGGTCCAGTCCTCGCCCTTCCACGACATGGCGTGGGCGGGCGTGTTCTCCATGCCCTCCCACCAGATGTCGCCATCGTCGGTGAGCGCGACGTTGGTGAAGACCGAGTTGCCCTTCTCGATGGTCCGCATCGCGTTGGGGTTGGTCTTCTCGTTGGTGCCGGGGGCCACCCCGAAGAAGCCGAACTCGGGGTTGACCGCGTACAGGCGGCCGTCCTCGCCGAACCGCATCCAGGCGATGTCGTCGCCGAGGGTCTCGACCTTCCACCCGGGGATGGTCGGCTGCAGCATCGCGAGGTTGGTCTTGCCGCACGCGCTGGGGAACGCCGCCGCGACGTAGTAGACCTGCTGTTCCGGTGAGACCAGCTTGAGGATGAGCATGTGCTCGGCCAGCCAGCCCTCGTCGCGGGCCATGGCACTGGCGATCCGGAGGGCGTAGCACTTCTTGCCGAGCAGCGCGTTGCCGCCGTAGCCGGAGCCGTAGGACCAGATGGTCCGCTCCTCGGGGAAGTGGACGATGTACTTGGTGTCGCTGCACGGCCACCGGACGTCCGCCTGGCCGGGCTCGAGCGGGGCGCCGACCGAGTGCAGGCCCGGGACGTAGTCGGCGTGCGTCTCCTCCATCCGGCGGAGCACGTTGACGCCGCAGCGCGACATGACCCGCATCGACACGACGACGTACTCGGAGTCGGTGATCTCGACGCCGAACATCGGGTTCGGGGAGTTCAGGTGCCCCATGACGAACGGGATGACGTACATCGTGCGGCCCTGCATGCAGCCCGCATACAGGCCGCGCATGAGCTCCTTCATCTCGTCCGGGTCCATCCAGTTGTTGGTGGGTCCGGCGTCCCTCTTCTCGCGGGAGCAGATGTAGGTGCGGTCCTCGACGCGGGCGACATCGTTGGGGGTGGAGCGCGCGTAGAAGCTGTTGGGCTTCGTCGCGTCGTCCAGGCGGGTGAACGTTCCGGCGTCGACGAGGCGGTCGGTCAGGCGCGTCCACTCCTGGTCGGAGCCGGTCACCCAGACGACCTCGACGGGGGTGGTGAGGGCGGCGACCTCGTCGACCCAGGCCTGCAGGCGGGTATGCGTGGTGCCCCCAGCCAGCGTGTCGGGTGTGTGGGAGGTGTCGGTCGTCATGTCGGTCCGCCTTCGCTTGTCCACATGCTGGAACGCCTGATGCGTCACCGTACGCCGCGGCCGGAGACCGTACCGCTCGATGTGAGGCGTTTGCTCGTGAATCCAGTCACAAAGTCCCGCGCCTGCAAGGGCTTTCGGAAAGTTGCACCGTGCTCACTGAAAGGTGTCCGAAACCCTTGGTAGGCCTCGGCGCTCACGTGGATTTCGCCGCCCTCGCCGCGAGGCGGTAGTCTGGCGCGTCGTCGTCGGCCGTCAGGTTCCGGTTCGTCCGGTGTGGTCACGGCGACGACCTGCGCCCGTAGCTCAACGGATAGAGCATCTGACTACGGATCAGAAGGTTGGGGGTTCGAATCCCTTCGGGCGCGCTCTGTGTTGAGAC
This sequence comes from Lapillicoccus sp., assembly GCF_036559105.1. GTDB lineage: Bacteria > Actinomycetota > Actinomycetes > Actinomycetales > Dermatophilaceae > Lapillicoccus. Next base: position 39,941 of record NZ_DATBTV010000104.1, read on the forward strand.
AG
>NZ_DATBTV010000105.1:0-39579 GCF_036559105.1 Lapillicoccus sp.
GACGACGCTCCCCGACGCGAGCGTCGACGTGGCCCACGCGCGGTGGGCCTACTTCTTCGGCCCGGGGTGCGAACCCGGACTGGCCGAGCTGGACCGGGTGATGCGCCCCGACGGGACGGCGTTCGTCGTCGACAACGACGCCACGCGGTCGACGTTCGGGACGTGGTTCCGGCGCAGCCTGCCGAGCTACGACCCGGAGGCCGTGGAGCGGTTCTGGCTGCGCCAGGGCTGGTCACGGCGGCCGCTGGACATCGCCTGGACCTTCGACTCCACGGAGGACTTCGCCCGGGTGCTGCGCATCGAGTTCCCGGGCGCGCCCGCCGAGGAGATCCTCGCCGCCGACCCGGACCGCACCGGCGTGGACTACGCCGTCAACCTCTGGTGGCGGCACTTCTGAGCACCGGGCCGATCGACATGAACGAGTCCGTTCTCGGGGTCGGAAACGGCGGATTCGGCGGTTCGTTCCTGTCGAACTGCACCCTTGGCTTGGCCGGCGTGTGGGCGCGTCGGTGGTCGGCGGCATGATGTCGCGGTGACGACCATCGTCTTCCTCCATGCTCACCCCGACGACGAGTCGACCCAGACCTCAGGTGCCATGGCCCGGGCCAGCGCCGAGGGCGACCGGGTCGTCGTCGTGTATGCGACGAACGGCGACCACGGCGACGCGCCGGAGGACCTCGCCGATGGTGAGACGGTGGTCCATCGACGGCGGGTCGAGGCCGAGGCGTCGGCACAGGCGACCGGCACCCAGCAGATCGTGTGGCTCGGCTACGCCGACTCCGGCATGAGTGGCTGGGACCAGAACGACGCCGAGGACGCGTTGCACGGCGCCGACGTCGACGTGGTCGCGAAGCAGCTGGCCGCCGTCCTCGACGAGGAGGACGCCGACGTCCTGGTGGGGTACGACTGGCACGGCAACTACGGCCACCCGGACCACGTCAAGGTCCACCATGTCGCGCACCGTGCCGCCGAGCTGGCGGCCCGGCGACCGCGGCTGCTCGAATCGACGATGAACCGCACCCGCATGGCAGCCGACCGACAGGCCCGCCTCGACCGCGGCGAGAAGGTCGACTGGGACCCCAGCGCGCCGATGGACGACGGGAACCCGCTCGGCTCGACCGAGGAGGAGATCTCCTGGGAGGTGGACGTGTCCCCCTACCTCGAGCAGCGGCGCGCCGCCGTGCGTGCGCATGAGAGCCAGGGCGACACCGCCTGGATGCGGTCCATGCCTGACGAAGAGTTTGCGACCATGTTCGGCGCCGAGTACTACATCGAGCCCGGGCGGACCGAGCCGATCGAGAAGGGCTGGCCCTTCCGGCCGCCGGACTGAGCCGGACCGAGCCGGACTGAGCCGGACCGAGCCGGACCGAGCCGGACCGAGCCGGACCGAGCCGCACTGAGCCGGACCGAGCCCGACCCGACTGAGCCGGTCTGCGCCGCCCGTCACGGACCCGCCTCCCGGAGGCTGTCGGCGCCGTCGCCTAGCGTTCGGCGCATGGCATCCAGGGCGTCGGCACGAGCGAGCGGCTACCGCTGCGCCGAGTGCGGCTGGACCACGGTCAAGTGGGTCGGCCGGTGCGGTGAGTGCCAGACCTGGGGGTCGGTGGCCGAGGTCGGGGTGCCGACGATCCGTACGACCGCCGCGACCTCGGTGTCCCAGCCGGCGCTGCGCATCGGGCAGGTCGACGTCCAGCACGCCACTGCGCGCAGCACCGGGGTCAGCGAGCTGGACCGCGTCCTCGGCGGCGGGCTGGTGCCGGGCGCCGTGGTCCTCGTGGCGGGCGAGCCGGGCATCGGCAAGTCCACGCTGCTCCTCGACGTCGCCGCTCGCGCGGCCCGGGGCGGCCAGACCGTGCTCTACGTCAGCGGGGAGGAGTCCGCGGCCCAGGTCCGGATGCGCGCCGAGCGGATCGAGGCGATGGCGGCCAGCCTGTTCCTCGTGGCCGAGACCGACCTTGCCACGGTGCTGGGCCAGGTCGAGGCCGTGCAGCCCGACCTCGTCGTCGTCGACTCCGTGCAGACCATCGCCAGCGCCCAGGTCGAGGGGTCCGCCGGCAACGTCAGCCAGGTCCGCGAGGTGGCGGCCAGCCTCATCCAGGCGGCCAAGAGCCGCGGCATCGCCGTCCTGCTCGTCGGCCACGTGACCAAGGACGGGTCGATCGCCGGCCCACGCATCCTCGAGCACCTCGTCGACGTCGTGGTCCAGTTCGAGGGCGACCGGCACTCACGGCTGCGGCTGGTCCGTGCGGTGAAGAACCGCTACGGCCCGACCGACGAGGTCGGCTGCTTCGACCTCTCCGACGTCGGCATCGTCGGGCTCGCCGACCCCAGCGGACTGTTCCTCTCCAACCGCGACGTGAGCGTCGCCGGCACCTGCGTCACCGTCACCCTGGAGGGCCGGCGCCCGCTCGTCGCCGAGGTCCAGGCGCTCATCGCGCCGAGCAACATCCCGTCCCCGCGCCGGGCCACGCACGGCCTCGACGCGAGCCGCGTCGCCATGGTCATGGCCGTCCTCGAACGCCGCGCCCGAGTGCCGATCGGCGGCAGCGACGCCTACGTGTCGACGGTCGGCGGGGTGCGCCTCGGTGAACCGGCCGCCGACCTCGCCGTCGCGCTCAGCATCGCGAGCTCCGTCGTCGACGCCGCCCTGCCGCCCCAGGCGGTCGCGTTCGGCGAGGTCGGACTCGCCGGCGAGCTGCGGCCGGTGTCGGGTATGCCGCGCCGGCTCGCCGAGGCCGCGCGGCTGGGGTTCCGGGTCGCGTTCACCCCGCGCGGAGTCATGGGTTCCGGACCGATCCCGGACGGGCTGCGGGTCATCGAGGTGGCCGACGTCGCTGGCGCCGTGGTCGCCGCGCTGGACGTCCCCGCCCGACACGGCCCGCGCGGGTAACCCCAGGGTCCCCGCGAAGGATCGGAGCGAAGCGTAGAACTTCGTGGGGTGGTTAGACTCCCCGCGAGCCGACCGGCCACAGGGGACGAGCCGGGGCGGCCGCCGAGTGGGAGGACATGGGGCCGTGGTCACACCCGTCGACCGCACCGACGACGACCTGCTGAGGGCCACCCTCGCTGCGGTCGCGCCGGGCACCGCGCTGCGCGACGGACTGGAGCGGATCCTGCGCGGGCGCACCGGTGCGCTCATCGTGCTCGGCAACGACAAGGTCGTCGAGTCGATCAGCAGTGGCGGCTTCCCGCTCGACATCGACTTCTCCGCCACCCGGCTGCGCGAGCTGTCCAAGATGGATGGCGCGATCGTCCTCGACCGCGACGTCAACCGGATCCTGCGCGCCAACACCCAGCTGGTGCCCGACCCCAGCATCGAGACGTCGGAGTCCGGCACCCGGCACCGCACCGCGGAGCGGGTCGCCATCCAGACCGGCATCCCTGTCGTCTCGGTCAGCCAGTCGATGCAGATCATCGCGCTCTACGTCAGCGGCCGGCGGCACGTCGTCGAGGGCAGCGCCAACATCCTGTCCAAGGCGAACCAGGCCCTGCAGACCTTGGAGCGCTACAAGGGTCGCCTCGATGAGGTCACCTCGACCCTGTCGGCGCTGGAGATCGAGGACCTCGTCACCGTCCGCGACGTGGCCAGCGTGCTGCAGCGCCTCGAGATGGTCCGCCGGATCAGCGAGGAGATCTCCGACTACGTCGTCGAGCTCGGCGACGACGGCCGGCTGCTCGGCCTCCAGCTCGAAGAGCTGGCCGGCGGCCTGGGCAACGACCGCGAGCTGGTGATCCGCGACTACATCGACAGCTCGAAGTCCGGCCGCACCGTCGAGGAGGCGCTGGACGCGCTGATGGAGCTGACCTCCGCCGAGCTGCTCGACCTGGGCGCGGGCGCCCGCGCGGTCGGCTTCACCATCGTCGGCGACGCCCTCGACAGCGCGGTCAGCCCGCGCGGGTACCGCCTGCTCACCAAGGTCCCACGGTTGCCCCCGGCGATCGTCGACCGCCTCGTCGACCACTTCGAGTCGCTGCAGCGCCTCCTGGCGGCCAACCTCGAGGACCTCATGAGCGTCGGCGGTGTCGGCGAGAGCCGGGCCCGCGCGGTCCGCGAAGGTCTGTCCAGGCTCGCCGAGTCGAGCATCCTCGAGCGCTATGTGTAGGTCGCTCGCCCGGCTCCACAGGCTCGCCGAGTCGAGCATCCTCGAGCGGTACGTCTGACCCCAGGTGGACCCGCTCGCTCCTTCGCTGCCCGTCCTGCACGACCGCGTCAACCGCTGGTATGCGGCGAACGCCCGCGCTCTGCCCTGGCGCCTCCCGGGGACGTCGGCCTGGGCGGTCCTGGTCTCCGAGGTGATGTCGCACCAGACCCCGGTGGCGAGGGTCGAGCCGGTCTGGCGGGAGTGGCTGGCCCGCTGGCCCACTCCGGCCGACCTCGCCGCCGAAGCACCAGGAGAGGCGGTACGCGCCTGGGGACGGCTGGGCTACCCCCGCCGCGCGCTACGGCTGCACCAGGCCGCCCGCGCCATCGTGGAGCGTCACGGCGGTCAGGTGCCGACCACCGAGGAGGCGCTGCGCGCACTTCCGGGGATCGGTGCGTACACGGCGGCCGCGGTGGCCTGCTTCGCGTTTCGTCAGCCGACGGTGGTCGTCGACACCAACGTGCGCCGGGTCCTCGTGCGGACGCTGCTCGCCGAGGCGCAGGCCGCCCCGGCGATGATCCGGTCCGAGCATGACCTCGCGGTCGCCGCGCTGCCGGAGGATCGGGACGACGCGGTCGTCTGGAACGTCGCCGCGATGGAGCTGGGGGCGCTCGTGTGCACCGCTCGGTCCCCGCGGTGCGACGTGTGTCCCGTCGCCGACCTGTGCGCCTGGAACCGAGCGGGGCGACCGGCATACACCGGACCCCTGCGACGCGGCCAGGCCTGGGAGGGCACCGATCGGCAGGCCCGCGGCGCCCTGCTCGGCGTCCTTCGCGCCGCAACCGCGCCGGTCAGCGGAGCGGACCTGCGCGAGGTCTGGCCCGCCGACCCACAGCGGATGCGGTGCCTCGACTCGCTCGTCGCCGACGGGCTGGTCGAGCCGCTGGCCGGCGACCGCTACCGGCTGCCGGCCTGAATCCCGGTCGCTAGACCACGAGACTGAGCCCGATGACGAAGATGAACCCGACGACGGAGATCACCGTCTCCATGACCGACCAGGACTTGATGGTCTGACCGACGGTGAGGCCGAAGTACTGCTTCACCAGCCAGAACCCCGCGTCGTTGACGTGGCTGAAGAACAGTGAGCCACAGCCGATCGCCAGCACCAGCAACGCCAGGTGCGACGTGGAGAGCGTCCCGGCGAGCGCGCCGACGATGCCGGCCGCCGTGGTCGTGGCGACCGTCGCAGAGCCGGTGGCGAGCCGGATCCCGACCGCTACCAGCCAGCCGAGCAGCAGCACCGAGATGTTCGCCCCGGTGGCCCAGTCGGCGATGACGTTGGCCACCCCCGCGTCGACGAGCAGCTGCTTGAACCCGCCACCGGCCGCGACGATGAGCAGGATGCCGGCAATGCCGGGCAGGCCGGAGCCGAGCGACTCGTTGGTCTGCTCCCGACGCATCCCGGCGCCCTTGCCGAGCGTGAAGTAGGACAGCAGTACCGCGAGCAGGAGCGCGATCGCCGGTGCCCCGATGGTGTCGAAGATCTGCCGCGCGAGGCTGCCGCTGGGGGTCGCGAGGTCGCTGATCGCCTTGAGCAGCATGAGCAGCACGGGCAGCACGATGGTGATGAGGGCCGCGCCGAACGACGGCCGTTTGGTGAGATGAGCCGAGGCGGTGCCCTGCTCCTCCACCCTGGGGTCGTCCGTGCCTTGTTCGCGGTAGTCGGCACCGACCGCGCGGCTGTCGCGCTCCAGCAGCCCGACGTCCGCCGTCCCGCCACCGCCGCCGGCGGACACCTTCTGCAGCTCGCGGTCGTGGGTCCGTGCGTCGATGGCGGGCTCCCCCAGAGAGGCTGGGGCGTACACCGGCACCCACCGGTCCATGAGGCGTCCGAGCAGCGGCCCGGAGATGATCAGCGTCGGGATCGCGACGATGAGACCGAAGATGAGGGTCTGGCTCTGGTCCGCCTTGAGCAGCGCGATGGCCGTCTGCGGGCCGGGGTGCGGAGGAACCAGCCCGTGGAGGACCGAGAGGCCCGCGAGGGCCGGGATCCCGATCCGCATCAACGTCGAGTTGGCGCGACGCGCCACCATGATGACGACCGGGACGAGGATCACCACGCCCACCTCGAAGAACAACGGCAGCCCGATGATGGCGGCGATGAGGGCCATGCCCCACGGGAGCATGTTGCCGGAGAGTCGGTCGGTGATCCGGTTGACGATGTTGTCGGCCCCACCCGAGTCGGCCAGGATCTTGCCGAGCATCGCGCCGAGGGCGATGAGGATGCCGACCGCTCCGGCGGTGCTGCCGAACCCGTTGGTGAAGCTGGTCAGCGCGGCCGTCGGGGCGATCCACGCGACGGCGGCCAGCGCCGCAGAACCGAGGATCAGCGCGAGGAACGGGTGCATCTTCAACCAGCTGATCAGCACGACGATGACGGCGATCCCGGCGAGGCACGCCAGGATCAGCTGACCGTTCCCGGCCGTGCTGATCGGGTCGGCGAGCGGCGAGATGGACGGTGAGGTACTGAGGACGGCTCCAACGGCGGACATGCGACCTCCAGGTGGCGGACGGTTCAGACGGGGGGCGTAAGGCCCAGGGCGTGCAGCACGCGGTCGAGCACCTCGGTCTCGCTGCCGGCACCGGAGACGGTGACGCCGGGCTCGTCGTCCTCGAGCGGCTCGAGGGTGGCCAGCTGGCTGGGCAGCAGGGATGGCGGCATGTAGTGGCCCTCGCGGTGGTCGAGGCGGTCGGCGATCGTCGACTCCGGCGAGGTGACGTGGCAGAACCGCACCGCCGGCCGGTCCTCGCGCAGCAGGTCGCGGTAGACGCGGCGCAGCGCCGAGCACGTGACGACCGCGGAGACGCCCGCGTCCTCCTGCTCGCTCATCCAGTCGCCGATGAGGCGCAGCCACGGCCAGCGGTCCTCGTCCGTCAGCGGGACGCCGCTGTGCATCTTCTCGACGTTGGCCTCAGGGTGGAACGCGTCACCCTCGGCGAACAGCCAGTGCATGCTCACCGCGATGCCCTTGGCCACCGTCGTCTTGCCCGATCCGGCGACGCCCATGACGACGACGATGTCGGGTTCCTGTCCCTCCCGGGAGGCCTGCATGGCAGCCACCCTAGTCACCTGCGGAGCCGACGCACCTCTGGCGCTCCTACGCTGTTCTGGTGAGCCCTTCCGCCGGGATCCCCGCCGACGCCGTCGCCTTCTACGCCGAGCTCGAGGCGAGCAACACCAAGTGGAGCCGCGAAGGCATGACTGACGCAGTCAGACAGGCCTACGCGGACTGGTGGACCGCCAACAAGGAGCGCTACGAGCACTCCGTGCGCGAGCCGTTCGCCGCCCTGACCGACGCGCTGGCCGACGAGTTCGGCGAGTCGCGGATCTTCCGGCCCTACCGCGACGTCCGTTTCTCCGCCGACAAGACGCCCTACAAGACCGAGCAGGGCGCCATCGTCACCAGCCCGGAGGGGACCGGCGACTACGTGCGTGTGGGGTCGGACCGGCTGACGACGGGGCCGGCTACATGCACGCCATGCCCGACCAGGTGGCCCGGTACCGGTCAGCGGTCGACGCCGACCCGACCGGGGCGGAGCGGTTGGGCATCGTCGATACGTTGCGCCGGAAGGGTTTTCAGATCGGCGGCGAGACGCTCGCCACGCGCCCGAAGGGTGTTCCCGCCGACCATCCCCGACTCGACCTGTTGCGCCACAAGAGCCTCATCGCCTGGCGCGACCGCGGGAACACCGGCGTGGATGAGCACCGGCTCCGTGGTGCGCTACGTCCGCGACGACTGGCGGTCGATGCGGCCGATGGTCGACTGGGTCCGCCGGAACGTGGGGCCCACCAGCCTGCCGACCCCGGCCATCCGACGGCGCTGACGCCTCAGAGCCGCAACGCGTCCTCGAGCGCACGCCGCATCACGGGCCGGTCCGCGACGACGCCGGTCCAGAGCTCCATGTTCACGGCCGCCTGGGCCACCAGCATCCCCAGCCCGTCCAGCGTCCGGCAGCCGCGGTTCTGGGCCTCCCGCAGCAGTCGGGTCTGCGGCGGGTTCGGGACGACGTCGGCGACGAGGTCGACGCCGGCCAGGGTCTCGAGGTCGAGGTCGACCATCCCTTCGACGTCCGGCTGCAGGCCGGCGTTGGTCGCGTTGACGAGGATGTCAGTGCCCACCGGGACGCCCATCGACGGGACCAGCTCCAGCGCGTCCGCGGAGGCCGGGGTATGCGTACGCACGAGGTCCGCGAGGACCTCCGCCTCGCCGAGGCGACGGGCCACGACCGTCACGTGCGCGGCGCCGGCCAGCGCGGTCTCCACGACGATGGCCCGCGCGGCGCCTCCGGCACCTAGCACGCATATCCGCGCGTCGGCCGGGCTGCGCATCGTCCGCAGCGCTCCGACGAAGCCCTGACCGTCGGTGTTCTCCCCCGTCATCACGCCGTCGCGGATGACGACGCAGTTGACCGCGCCGATGATCCGCGCCGAATCGGCGAGTCCGTCGATCTGGTCGATCACGGTGACCTTGTGCGGGATCGAGCAGTTGAACCCGGCCCAGCCCATCGCTCGGGCGCCTCGGACGGCGTCGGCCAGGTCCGCAGGAGAGACCTGGCAGTTGAGGTAGCGCGCGTCCAGACCGTGGTGCCGGTAGGCCGCCTCCATGACCGCGACGGTTGGGTTGTCGGCCGCGGGCGTCGAGAACGACCCGGTGAGCGTGCTGAGGAACGAGGCGTCGGTCACCCGGCCATCGTGACAGCCCACCCCCGGTTCAGAGCGCGAGCAGCATCCGGGTGTTGCCTAGCGTGTTGGGCTTGACCCGCTCCAGGTCCAGGAACTCGGCCACGCCCTCGTCGTACGACCGGAGCAGCTCCGCATACACCTGGGGCTCGACCGCCTGCCCGTCGATGGGCTGGAACCCGTGCCGCCCGAAGAACCCGGTCTCGAAGGTGAGGCAGAAGACCCGCTGGACGCCGAGGTCACGCGCGTCCTGCAGCAGCCCGGTGAGCAGGGCCGAGCCCAGCCCGCGACCCTTGAACTCCGGCCGCACCGCGACGGTGCGCACCTCGGCGAGGTCCTCCCACATCACGTGCAGGGCGCCGCAGCCGACCACCTCGCGGTCCACCTCGACGACCCGGAACTCGTGGACCGCTTCGTAGTACGCGACGGCGTCCTTGGAGACGATCCGCCGCGACCGCGCCATCGGCTCGACGAGCGACCGGATCGCGCGTACGTCCGGGGTGCGGGCCCGCCGCACCACGACCTCAGCGGACATCAGCGACCGGTCAGCGCCTGGCGCAGCAGATGGATGAGCGCGTCGAGCTGCACCGAGTCACCGGAGCCGACCTCCTGGTCGCTGCCGTCGAGCGCCCGTGCGGCCAGACCCTGCTTGCTGTCGATGAGCTCGGCGATCTTGCTGTCGATGGTCTGGGCGGCGAGGATCCGCCAGGCCGTCACCGGCTCGTCCTGGCCGATCCGGTGGACGCGGTCGATCGCCTGCTGCTGCTCGGCCGCGGTCCACGACAGCTCGGCGAGGACGACGTTCGACGCCGCGTGCAGGTTGAGGCCGACGCCGGCGGCGAGCAGCGAGCAGACCGCGACCGAGACGTCCGGGTCCTTCTGGAACGCGTCGATGGCCTGCTGGCGCTGGGTGCCGGTCTGGTCGCCACGGATCGAGACCGTCCGCAGCTCGGACTCCTTGAGGACCCGCTCGGCGATGTCCATGACGTCGATGTGCTTGGCGAAGAAGACCACCTTGCCCACCGAACGGGCCAGCTGTGCGGTGTAGTCCGCCGCCAGATGAGCCTTGGCCTGGCCGATCCGGCGGACCATGGTGAAGACGTTCTCGCCCTTCTCGCCACTGGAGCGTGACGACTCGAGCTCCTGCACGCATACCCGTCGCATGAGGTCCTCGTCGACCTCCACGGAAGCCGCGGCCGAGACGGCGAGCACGCCGTCCTGGCCGTCGCCCTGCTCCGCCTCGCGGGCGGCGAGGAGCCGGCGGTAGCTCGCCAGCAGCCGCTGGCCCAGCTCGCGCTCGGACGACCGGATCGACCGCGCCGCGTCGTCGTCGAGCTCGACGGGGATGTCGGCGATCCGCTTGTCCGGCAGGTCCTTGGCGACGTCGACCTTCCGCCGGCGCACGATCCCCATGTCGATCACGGCACCCCGTGCCCCCGCGTAGAACCCGCGGTCGGCCGGTGTGAGACCGATGGCCTCGAGCCGGCGCATCAGCTGGGGGCCGGGCTGGTCGCCCTTGACCCAGCCGAGGAAGCGCCAGATGGCGTTGAAGTCCTCGACGTCGTTGATCAGCGGGGTACCGGTGAGGGCGAGGAGCAACGGGTCGCCGCCCGGCGTGTTGTCGCGGATCTGCTGCGACAGGGCCAGCACGTGCTGGGAACGCTGCGACGTGAGGTTCTTGATGAAGTGCGCCTCGTCGACCACCATCGACCGGAACCCGAACGTCGACAGCCACGACAGGTGCCGGTCGAGGACCGTGTAGTTGACGACGAAGATGTCCGCGAAGGCGTCGACGTCGACGCCGTCGCCGTGGATCACCGTCACCCGGCGGTGCGGCGTCCACCGCTCGACCTCGCGGGCCCAGTTGATCTTCACGACGTTGGGAACGACGGCGAGCATGGGGTAGGCGTTCGCCACCGACGCGGCGATGACCGACTGGGCGGTCTTTCCCAGGCCGGGCTCGTCGGCGAGCAGGAAGGTCCGGTGCCCCTCGCGAACCGACTCGATCATCCGGATCTGGTGCGGCATGAGCTCCAGGCCGGGCGGCGAATACCGGTCGATGGACGGCATCGGCGGGAGCGCCATCGACGCCGACCCGCCGCCGGCCCCCTGCTCGAAGGCGCGGTACAGCGGGTCCATGAGGTCCCACCGGGCCAGCAGCCCGGCGCGGTACTCGTCGTCGCGCAGGTGGCTGAGGTCGGGAGCGAGGAAGGGGTTGGCGCGAACCCGGGCAGGGACCGAGGCCGGCATCACCTGCTTCGCCGCCAGCTCGGCGGACACCGCCGGGGTCCGCGGCGGGGCGCTCGTGGCGATGGCCATCTCCTCGGAGGTGACCTCCGCCCCGGACTCGATCAGCCACTCGAGCCGCATCCGCTGCGCGGCAGGCCCGGGCGGGGTACCGCCGTCGAGCAGGCGCAACAGGCTGGTGTCGTGGGCGGCCGTCTTGGCGAGGATGGTCGCCACCCCGTCGAGCCGCTTGAGCAGCTCGGTGCGGGCGGCCGGCGTGATCGCCGTGTCGGTCTTGATCCGTGCCCGCTCCTCGCGGACCAGCAGGGCGATGACCTGGAACTTCGTCCGCTTCGCCGGCCCGACCTTGCCCTCCATGGACTTCGCCTCGACCTCACGGACCCGCCGGGCGAGGATCGGGATGATCGGCGCCGGGTCGTCCCCGGAGCGCTGCCGGGTGCCCTGGTGGCCGGCGGACCCGTTCGGGCCGCCGTTGCCGGCCCCGTTCGTCGTCCTGCGGGTCCCGTTCGACGTAGCGGCCCCGTTCGACGCGGTCTGCGTCGAGGGGGCGGACGCACGGCGGGGCGACCGACGGCGGTCGGTGCTCGGCATACTCCTCCAGCTGTGATCGACTGCTGCCCACCTCGGGTCGCCACTCGGGCGAGGGGCTCGCGGCGTCCGCGGGCGCATACGGCCGGGTCGTCCCGGTCTACCGCTGCACCGGCATCCGCCGGAGGTGGTCGGCGCGGCCGTCGGAGATGCGGACAGAAGCATCATGCGGCGCGTTCAGGTACAGCCTACGACGTTCGGCGGGGTGATGTGCACCCGACCGCGCACCCGCTGTCGCGGGATGTGTGGGGTAGTTTCGCGTGACATGTCGGACCGATCCCCCCAGATCGCTTTCCGCGTCGCCGGTGCCATCGTTCTCGTGGCGGCCCTCGGTGCGTGTGGTGCAGCGCCCGACCCCCGGGGGCCGGCCGAGCCGGTCGCCCTCGGGGTCAGCGTTTCCCCGTCCAGCACCGCGGCGAGCCGGGGCGCCACGACGACATCGGCGACCACGCCGCCCGACAGTGCTCCGGCGTCCTCCGCACCAACCAGCTCAGCGGCCCAGCCCGCCCCCGCCGCGCCTCCGGCACCAACGACAGCCACTCCGGCTCGCACCACCACGGTCAAGCCGGCCCCGAAGCCCGCGCCGGCCTCCACCACTCCCACGGCCACTCCCAAGGCCACCCCGAAACCGGTCCCAGCCCCGCCCCCGCCACCGCCACCGCCACCGAGCGGGGGGACGTCGCCGTACGAAGCACAAATCCTCACTCTGGTGAACGCCCAGAGGAGTAGCGCCGGGCTGCGCCCCCTCAGCGCCCAGTCGTGTCCGGACTCGTTCGCCCAGCCCTGGTCGCCGAAAATGGCCGCGGCCGGCGGGATCTCCCACCAGTCGCTCGGTCCGATCCTCAGCCGGTGCGGGGCGCGCGCTGCCGCGGAGAACGTCGGCATGACCAGCGACCAGGACCCCGCGGCCATGGTCGCGCTGTTCATGGGCTCGCCGCCGCACCGCGCCAACATCCTCAGCGGCAGCTACACCGGCATCGGGATCGGCGCCTACCGGGATGCGCGGGGGGTCTGGTGGGTGACCCAGGACTTCGTGGGCTGACCCGCACACCCCGCGGTTCGTCGGTATGCGGAAGGCCGCCTCCCGTGGGAGGCGGCCTTCCGGTGTGGCGTCAGGCGGAGGCGGCGCCCGTCGAGTCCTGGGGTCCCGACGAGCCACTGCCGACGGTCTCGTCGACCGGTGGGGTGTCCGGGATCTCGGGGAGGGTCTCCTCGCGCTTGCTGCCGGTGAAGATGAACGAGGCGTCCTTCCAGCCCTGCTCGTCCGTCCACGCGGTGTCGACGAGGACGAACTCGCCGGACTTCAGCTCGCCGTAGAGGATCTTCTCGGACAGCACGTCCTCGATCTCGCGCTGGATCGTCCGACGCAGCGGCCGGGCGCCGAGCACGGGGTCGTAGCCCTTCTTGGCGAGCAGGTTCTTCGCGCCCACCGTGAGCTCCATGCCCATGTCCTTGTCCTTGAGCCGCGTGTCGAGCTTCGCGATCTCGAGGTCGACGATCGCGACGATCTCGGCCTGGGTCAGCTGCGGGAAGACGATGGTGTCGTCCACGCGGTTGAGGAACTCGGGACGGAAGTGCTGCTTGAGCTCGTCGATCACCTTGTTCTTCATGCGGTCGTACTCGCTGCGCGTGTCGGGACCGGCGGTGAAGCCGAGGCTCCCCTTGCTGATGTCCCGCGTACCGAGGTTGGTCGTCATGATGATCACGGTGTTCTTGAAGTCGACCATCCGGCCCTGCGAGTCGGTGAGGCGGCCGTCCTCGAGCACCTGCAACAGGGTGTTGAAGATGTCGGGGTGGGCCTTCTCGACCTCGTCGAACAGCACGACCGAGAACGGCTTGCGCCGCACCTTCTCGGTGAGCTGGCCGCCCTCCTCGTACCCGACGTAGCCGGGCGGGGAGCCGAACAGCCGCGAGACGGTGTGCTTCTCCGAGTACTCCGACATGTCGAGCTGGATGAGGCTGTCCTCGTCGCCGAAGAGGAACTCCGCGAGCGTCTTGGCCAGCTCCGTCTTACCGACACCGGTGGGTCCGGCGAAGATGAACGAGCCACCAGGGCGACGCGGGTCCTTGAGACCGGCCCGCGTGCGCCGGATCGCCTGGGACAGCGCCTTGATGGCGTCGTCCATGCCGACGATCCGCTTGTGCAGCTCCTGCTCCATGTTGAGCAGCCGGCTGGACTCCTCCTCGGTCAGCTTGAACACCGGGATGCCGGTGCTGGCCGCCAGGACCTCGGCGATCAGCTCCTCGTCGACCTCGGCCACGACGTCCATGTCGCCGCTCTTCCACTGCTGCTCGCGCTCGGCGCGCTGCTGGGAGAGCCGCTTCTCGTCGTCGCGCAGCCGCGCCGCCTTCTCGAAGTCCTGGCCGTCGATGGCCGCTTCCTTCTGGCGACGGACGTGCGAGATCTTCTCGTCGAACTCCCTCAGGTCCGGCGGCGCCGTCATCCGACGGATCCGGAGCCGCGCTCCGGCCTCGTCGATGAGGTCGATCGCCTTGTCCGGCAGGAACCGGTCGTTGATGTAGCGGTCGGCGAGGTTGGCCGCGGAGACCAGCGCCGCGTCGGTGATCGAGACGCGGTGGTGTGCCTCGTAGCGGTCGCGCAGGCCCTTGAGGATCTCGATGGTGTGGGCCAACGTCGGCTCGGCCACCTGGATCGGCTGGAACCGGCGCTCGAGCGCCGAGTCCTTCTCGATGTGCTTGCGGTACTCGTCGAGGGTGGTCGCCCCGATGGTCTGCAGCTCGCCACGGGCCAGCATCGGCTTGAGGATGCTCGCCGCGTCGATGGCGCCCTCGGCGGCACCCGCACCGACGAGGGTGTGGATCTCGTCGATGAAGATGATGATGTCGCCGCGGGTGCGGATCTCCTTGAGGACCTTCTTCAGCCGCTCCTCGAAGTCACCGCGGTAGCGGCTGCCGGCCACGAGCGCGCCGAGGTCGAGCGTGTAGAGCTGCTTGTCCTTGAGCGTCTCCGGGACGGTGCCCCGGACGACGTCCTGGGCGAGACCCTCCACGACGGCGGTCTTGCCGACGCCCGGCTCCCCGATGAGGACCGGGTTGTTCTTGGTCCGGCGCGACAGCACTTGCATGACGCGCTCGATCTCCTTCTCGCGCCCGATGACCGGGTCGAGCTTGCCCTCGCGCGCCGCCTGGGTGAGGTTGCGGCCGAACTGGTCGAGGACGAGGGACCCCGCCGGGGTGCCCTCCGCCTGTCCCTGGCCCTGGCCGACGCCCGCGCCGGCCTTCTCGCCCTGGCCGCCCTGGTATCCCGCGAGCAGCTGGATGACCTGCTGGCGCACCTTGTTGAGGTCGGCGCCGAGCTTGACGAGGACCTGGGCGGCGACGCCCTCGCCCTCGCGGATGAGGCCGAGCAGGATGTGCTCGGTCCCGATGTATGTGTGTCCGAGCTGGAGGCCCTCCCGGAGCGAGTACTCCAGGACCTTCTTCGCGCGCGGCGTGAAGGGGATGTGACCGGTCGGGGCCTGCTGGCCCTGGCCGATGATCTCCTGCACCTGTTCGCGCACGGCGACGAGGGAGATGTCAAGGTTCTCGAGCGCCTTGGCGGCGAGACCTTCGCCCTCGTGGATGAGCCCCAGCAAGATGTGCTCGGTGCCGATGTAGTTGTGGTTGAGCATGCGCGCCTCTTCCTGCGCGAGCACCACCACTCGTCGGGCCCGATCTGTGAACCGTTCGAACATCGCCAAAGCTCCCTACCTTTGTCGGCCTCTCACGTACTGCCGAGACATCTCGATGGTATGCGAGTTGCCTGTCAGTGCCCCTCGGCTTTCGAACCGTGGATGTCCCGTGGTGCGTGCGTTGAGGTTGCGATGGGAGGAACGCCCCGGCCTACGGGCCTGTTCCCGTCGTTGAGTCAGGTCGGCTCACGTTCGCCGTCGGCGAAACCTCGACGCGATCACGACCGGATCACGACCGGTCCTGTGGGGTCCAGGCGGGGTTGCGCCGGAACAGCGGGAACGCGTTGAACGTGCCGCCCGAGTCGAAGTTCACCGACCAGTGGTCCAGCACCCAGCCGTTGGCCTCGACGGCGTCGACGCTGTCCATCCAGGCGGTGGTCTCGCCGGCCGGTGCGCCCCACTGGGTGAGCTTCAGCCGGGCGACGAACGTCGGCCGGCCCTGCTGGTATGCGGCGATGGCCTGCGCTCGCAGCGCGTCGAGGTCGGACTCCTGGCTCATCCGCCAACCCTAGGTGGCGGGCGTGCTCGGGTCACGAAGGAGCGGAACCAGCGTCAGGGCGCCGACTTAGCTCCACCGAAGGTCTTCAGCCCCAGATCGTGGCGCTTCATTGACCCCAGATGGTCAGCTCGTCACCACGATGACGCCTCGGTCAGCGGCGGCGCTGGCAGCGGCCGCACCAGAACAGGTTGCGGCCGGCCACGACCTGGGTGCGCACCTTGGACCCGCAGACCCGGCACGGCTCGCCGGCGCGCCGGTAGACGTAGTAGCGCCGCGCCATGCCCGAACCGCCCACCCCGGCGCCCGGGTCGTCGTCGTCCTCGGAGCCGTCCTCAAGGTCAGCGTCCCGGACGGCGTCCTCGACCGCGCCCGCCTCCGAGGCGACCTCGGCCACCGACGCGACCACCCCGGCCGGTCCGCGCCCGACCCACCGCGCCGAGTCGGTCCAGGTGGACGTCAGCTCCGGAACCCGTCCGGCCGCCACCAGCTCCTCGGCGCGCTCGACCTGGTCGTCCATGGTGAGGATCTGGTTGAAGGCGACCCCGAGCGGCATCAGCCGCACCAGATCGGTCCAGATCGCGTCCCACGTCCGCTTCCGGATCTCGCGACCCGGCCGGAACGGGCTCACCCGGTGCCGGTAGAGCACCTCGCACCGGTAGACGTTGCCGACCCCCGCGAGCGCCGCCTGGTCCATCAGCAGCTCGGCGATGGTCCGCCCCGACCGCGAGACCTTGGTCCACGCGCGGGCCGGGTCGGCGTCGGCTCGCAGCGGGTCGGGGCCGAGCCGGGCGAGCGTCGCGGTCACCTCGTCGGGCGTCACGACCTGGCAGATCGTCGCCCCGCGCAGGTCGGCCAGGTAGTCGTCGTTCACCATCCGCAGCCGCACCTGGCCCCAGACCGGCGGAACCGACGCATACCCGGTGATCCGGTCCACCGCGAACTTGCCGATGAGCCCGAGGTGGACGTTCAGCCACGCCTCACCGGAGAACTCGACGAACAGGTGCTTCCCGTAGGCGGTCGCCTCCACCACCGGGCGGCCGTCCAGGATCGCGGCCCCCTCGGCGAACGGTCCTTGCGGCGACGACACCGCGGGAGCCGTTCCGGCGAAGGCAGCGTCCAACGACTGCGCCAAGCGGTGCAGCGTGTGGCCCTCGGGCACTCAGCTGGCCTTCTTCTTCGCGGCCGTCTTGGTGGTGGTGGTCTTCTTGGCCGCCGTCTTCTTCGTCGCGGTGGTCTTCTTGGCCGGCGTGGTCTTGGCCGCCGTCTTCTTGGCCGGAGCCGACTTCTTCTCCACGGGCTCACCGCGGGACGCCTTGGCGCGGTCGACCGACCGCTGCAGCGCCTCGAGGAGGTCGACGACCTCGCCGGTGTCCTGGGGCTCCGGCGCGTGTGTGACCTCGCCGCCGGAGAGCTTGGCCTCGACCATGTCGTGCACGGCCTCGGAGTAGTCGTCCTGGAACTCGTCGGGGTCGTAGTCACCTGAGAGCGAGTCGATGAGCATCGTCGCCATCGACAGCTCGCGCTCGGTCGCGCTCCCGACATCGCCGAGGTTGGCGAAGTCGGCCGAGCGCACCTCGTCCGGCCAGATCATCGTCTGCAGCACGACGATGTTGTCGCGGACCCGCAGCACCGCCATGTTCTTGCGGCTGCGGATCGCCACGGACACCAACGCCATCCGGTCGGCGGCCTCCAGGGCGTCGCGCAGCAGCGCGTAGGCCTTGGCGGCGCCCTTCTCGGGCTCGAGGTAGTAGGAGCGGTCCAGCAGCATCGGGTCGACCTGCTCGGAGGGCACGAACTTCTCGACCGCGATCTCCTTGCTCGACTGGTTGGGCAGGTTCTTCAGGTCGTCGTCGGTGATGACGACCATCTCGCCGTCCTCGGTCTCGTAGCCCTTGGCGATGTCGTCGTAGGACACCTCCTCGCCGTCGATCGCGCAGACGCGCTTGTAGTGGATCCGGCCGCCGTCCTCCCGATGGACCTGACGGAACGAGATGTCGTGGTCCTCGGTGGCCGAGTAGAGCTTGACCGGGACGTTGACCAGCCCGAAGGAGACGGCGCCCTTCCACATCGCGCGAGGCATACCGACACTCTCCCAGACGGGGCCGACAACCGCAGCGTCCCCGATCCCGAAAACCCGCCGCGCCCTGCCAACTTGGTGTTAACGTAATTAACATGAACACCGCCCGGGCCTACGTCATGACCGAGCGGGCGCGCTCGACCGCGGCGACCGGTGAGCGGATCCTCGACGCGACGGTCGAGCTGTTCGTCGAACGCCCGTACGCCCACGTGACCCTCCGCGATGTCGCGGACCGGGCCGGCGTCACCGTGCAGACCGTCATCCGCCGCTTCGGCGACAAGGAGGGGCTCACCGCCGCCGCCGCCGACCGGACCCGGGTCCAGGTCTTCACCCACCGCGGCGCCGCGCCCATCGGCGACCTCGAGGGGGCCATCGACAACCTGGTCACGCACTACGAGGACGTCGGCGGTCTGGTGCTGCGGCTGCTCTCGGAGGAGGACTCGGTCCCGCAGCTCGCGGCGATGACCGCCGAGGGCCGGGCCGTCCACCGGGAGTGGTGCGCGCGGGTGTTCGCCCCCTACCTCGCTCCGCTTCGGGGCGTCGACCGTACGCGTCGCCTCGCCCAGATCGTCGCGGTCTGCGACGTCTACACGTGGAAGGTGCTGCGTCATGACGCCGGTCTCAGCCAGCGCCAGGTGGCGACCGCCGTCGTCGAGCTGCTCGAACCCCTGACCACCCTCTCCCTCAACCGCGCGGCACCACCGAAAGGCCAGTGATGACAAGGATTCTCGCGTACACCTCACCCGCGATCGGGCACCTCTTCCCGATGATCCCCATCCTCCTCGAGCTGCGCGACCGCGGGCACGAGGTCCACGTCCGCACCCTGCCCGAGCAGCTGGACCTCGTTCGAGGCCTGGGGCTCCCCGCTGAGGCCATCGACCCTGGCATCCGTGCTCTTCCCGCCGACGACTACAGCGGGAAGAACCCGAAGGAGGCCCTCGACCGGGCGGCCGCCCTGTTCTGCGCCCGCGGCGAGCTCGACGGACCGGACCTGGACCGAGCGCTCCGGGACGTGGGCCCGGACCTCGTGCTGGTCGACACCAACTCGTGGGGTGCGTGCGACGCCGCCGAGGCGTGGGGCGGCCCGTGGACGATCTTCAGCCCCTACACCCCGGCGATCTCGTCAGCCGGCACGCCGCCCTTCGGTCCCGGGCTGCTGCCCATGCGTGGTCCGCTCGGCCGGCTCCGTGACGCGGCGGTCCGCCCTCTGGTCATCGGCGCGGTCGAGAAGAGCATGAAGCCGAGGATGAACGCTCTGCGCGCCCACTACGGCCTGGCCCCGGTCGGCTCGGCGGACGAGTACTTCCGTCGGGCCCCGCTCATGCTGGTGACGACGTCCGAGCCGTTCGAGTACCCCCACCCCGACTGGGGTGACGGGATCCGAATGGTCGGTGCGCTGCCGTGGGAGCCGCCGACCGCTCGGCCGGGGTGGCTGGACGACCTCGACGGCCCGGTCGTCCTCGTCACGACCTCGTCGGAGTACCAGGCCGACGAGGCATTGGTCCGGGCCGCGCTCGAGGCCCTCGAGGACGAGCCCTACACCGTCATCGCGACGATGCCGGCCGGGGTGAACCATATCGGCGAGGTGCCGAGGAACGCCCGCGTCGAGGAGTTCGTCCCGCACGGCCACGTCCTGGACCAGACCGCCGTCGCGGTGACGCACGGTGGCATGGGAGCGACCCAGAAGGCTCTGGCCCGAGGCATACCCGTGTGTGTCGTGCCGTTCGGTCGGGACCAGCTGGAGGTCGCCGCGCGGGTCGTCCACGCCGACGCCGGCTCACGCCTGGCCGTCAAGAAGCTCTCCCCGTCGGCACTCCGGGACGCCGTACGTACCGCCGCGACCAAGCAGGCCGGGGCCGCTCGGGTCGCGGCCGGCTTCGCGGCCGCCGGAGGCGCACCCGCCGGGGCCGACGCGATGGAGGCGCTGCTCACCCCCGCGCGGCACTGAGCTCGGCCAGCCGGCCCGCGAGGTATGCGCGCTCCGCCGGGTTCGCGCTCAGCTCGACGGCGGTCCGGTATGCCTCGACCGCCTCCGCGACCCGGTCGGCCCGCCGCAACAGGTCGGCCCGGGCCGCCTGGTACGCGTGGTAGCGGTCGAGACCCTGCACGGACGCCAGCGCCTCCAGCCCGGCCTCCGGCCCGTTGCACTCGGCCAGCGCAACGGCGCGGTTGAGCGCCACGACGGGGGTTGGCGTCACCGCGTACAGCTGGTCGTAGAGCGCGACGATCTGTCCCCAGTCGGTGTCCTGCGCGCGGCCGGCGTCGGTGTGGACCGCGTTGATGGCCGCCTGGATCTGGTACGGACCCGGGCGCCCTCGGCGCAGGCAGGCCCGGACGAGGTCGTGCCCCTCGGCGACCAGCCGGGCGTCCCACAGCGTGCGGTCCTGCTCCGGCAAGGTCACCAGCACTCCGTCGGCGAAGCGAGCAGGTCGACGCGCCTCGGTCAGGAGCATGAGGGCGAGCAGGCCCAGCACCTCCGGCTCGTCGGGCATGAGGGTCGCGAGGAGGCGGACCTGCCGGATCGCCTCGGCGGACAGGTCGGTGCGGACCTCGACGTCGGGCGACGAGGGCAGGTAGCCCTCGTTGAAGACGAGGTACAACGTGGCGAGGACGCCGGCCAGCCGGGATGGCAGCTCGTGGTCCGGCGGGACGCGGTAGGGGATGTGCGCGGCCTTGATCTTCTGCTTCGACCGGGTCAGCCGCTTGCTCATCGCCGCCTCGTCGACGAAGAAGGCGCGGGCGATCTCGGCCATCGTCAGTCCGCCGAGCAGTCGGAGGGTGAGCGCCACCTGGGCGTCGCGGGCGAGGGCCGGGTGGCAGCAGGTGAAGATGAGCCGGAGACGGTCGTCGGGGACGGAGCTCACGGTGTCGGGGTCGACGGGTTCGTCGTCGAAGGGTCCGAGCATGGCGGCGGCCTGCGCGTGTCGCGCGTCGCGGGTGGACTCCCGGCGGAGCCGGTCGATGGCGCGGTTCTTGGCGGTCGTCGTCAGCCACGCCCCCGGGTTGGGGGGCGGTCCGGACTGCGGCCAGCGGGACACCGCCTCGACGAACGCCTCCTGAGCGACGTCCTCGGCCAGCTCGATGTCCCCGAACCGCCGCACCAGCGCCGCGACGACCCGGCCGTACTCCTCGCGGAAGACCCGCTCGACCGTGGTGTCGGTCGAGGGGTTCGCGAGAGGTGCCGGGTCGTCGCCGGGTGCGGGAGTCGGCACGCGACGCGTCAGACGTCGTCCTGGAAGGGACGGACCTCGACCTTGCCGCGGCAGGCGGCCGAGCCGCGCCGGGCCAGGTCGATGGCCGCGTCGAGGTCGGGCGCCTCGAGGACCCAGAACCCGCCCATCTGCTCCTTGGCCTCGGCGTAGGGCCCGTCGGTGGTCACGACGTCGCCGCCGCGGCCGTCCACGACGGTGGCAGTGCTGGCGGGGTGCAGGCCGCCGGCGAACACCCACGCCCCCTCGGCCTGGACCTCCTCGTTGAACCGGCCGACGGCGGCGAACATCTCCTGGACCTCGTCGTCCGGGGGCATCGGGTCGTCCTCGCGGCTCCACACGGACAGCAGGTACTTCGGCATCGTGGGTCTCCCTCGTGGTGCGTGGTGGTGAACTCTAGGTACAGCTGAACCACGAACGGCGACCGGCCCGCAGGACACTCCCGTGAGTCAGGATGAGGTCATGCGTCCCATGCTCGCGACGACGGCCGCGCGGGTGCCGGCCGGGGCCGACTGGGTGCACGAGGTCAAGTGGGACGGTATGCGGGTGCTCGCGGACGTCGCGGGCGGCCGCGTGACGCTGAGCAGCCGCACCGAACGGGACGTGACGGTGGCCTTCCCCGAGCTCGCGGGACTTGCGGAGCAGTTCGAGGACATGCTCCTCGACGGCGAGATCGTCGCGATGCGGGCGGGCGTCCCGTCGTTCGCCGCGCTCGCCGAACGGTTCCACGTCACGAGCCATCGGCGGGCGGTGACCCTCGCCGCGCAGAACCCCGCCACGCTGATGGCCTTCGACCTGCTGCGGCTCTACGGCGTGGACCTGACCCAGCGGTCCCTGGCCGACCGCCGGTCGACCCTCGAACGGCTCGAGCTCGCCGGTCCGCACTGGCAGGTGCCGCCGACGTTCGCCGACGGCGAGCTGCTGCGCGACGCGGCCCGCGCCCAGGGCCTCGAGGGGATCGTCAGCAAGCGGCTGTCGTCCCGGTACCACCCGGGGCTGCGCAGCGAGGAGTGGCTGAAGTTCCCCAACCGCCCCTCGATGTCGGTCCTCATCGGCGGCTGGCGGCCCGAGACCGACAGCGTCGATCGGCTCGGGGCGCTGCTCGTCGGCGCTCCGGGTCCGGAGGGTCTGCGCTACCTCGGCCGGGTCGGCAGCGGCATCGCCGGCAAGGCCGGGACAGCCCTGGCCAAGGAGCTGGCCGACCTCACGCTCCCCCACTCGCCGTTCGCCGGCGTCGTCCCGCGGGAGGACGCGCTCGGCGCCACGTTCGTCGACCCGGTCCTCGTCTGCGAGGTGCAGGCGCTGGGACTCACCCACCAGGGCCGGCTGCGGCAACCCGCATACCGTGGGCGTCGACCCGACCTGACCCCCGACGACGTCAGCCTGGAGGACGTGCCCGGTGCCTGAGAAGAAGCGGCAGGAGCGGGTCTCCGTCGAGGTGGCCGGCCGCCGGATGACCGTGGTCAACCTCGACAAGGTCATGTACCCCGCGACGGAGACCACCAAGGGCGAGGTGCTCAGCTACTACGCGCAGGTGGCGCCGGTCATGATCCCGCTGATCGGCCGACGTGCGGTCACCCGGATCCGCTGGCCGCACGGCGTGGAGGGCCCGATGTTCTTCGAGAAGAACCTGCCCTCGGGTGCGCCGTCCTGGCTGCCCCGGGTCACCGTCTCGTCGCACGGGCGGGACGCCGACGCGCACCCGGATCGGGACCGGCTCACCTACCCCTTGGTGCTCGACCTGGCGGACCTCACCTACCTGGTCAACCTCGCCTCGCTCGAGCTGCACGTGCACCAGTGGCAGGTGGACACCGACGACCACCCGTTGAACCCGGATCGGCTGGTCATCGACCTCGACCCCGGGTCGGGGGCCGGCCTCACCGAGTGCGCCCAGGTGGCCATGTGGGTCAAACCGCGGCTGGAGGAGATGGGCCTCGGGACGACCGTGCCGGTCACCAGCGGGAGCAAGGGCATGCAGCTGTATGCGGCACTCCCAGGAAAGCATTCGGCGGACGACATACGGGCCCTGGCCCAGGACCTGGCGCAGGAGATGACGAAGAAGCACCCGGACCTCGTCGTGTGGAAGATGACCAAGTCGCTGCGTCCGGGGAAGGTCTTTCTCGACTGGAGCCAGAACACCGCCGCCAAGACGACGATCTGCCCCTACTCGCTGAGGGGGAAGGCCGCGCCCTACGTGGCGGCGCCACGCACCTGGGGGGAGGTCGAGGAGGGCGCCGCGGGCGGCCCCCTTGCCCAGCTGCTGTTCACCGAGGTCCTCGAACGGCTCGACGATGTCGGTGATCTCGCCGCCGCCCTTGCCGGAAATCGCGGGACATAAACAACGAGGTCTTGCAGGGCGCGACACGAGAAGGACATCCCGGTTATCCGAGATGTCCTTTTCGTGCCGGATATCCGCCCGGGTGTCCCCCCAGATCCGGACGGACGGCGGTCAGTGTGCCTTGTCGTACGCCTCCTGGACGGCGGCGGAGACGCGTCCCCGGTCGCTGACCTGGTGGCCGTTGGCCCGCGCCCAGGCGCGGACGGCCGAGAGGTCACGCCGGCTCGAGGAGCTCGAGGAGGCGTTCGACACCCGACGTCCACTGGTGCGGCGGCCGCCGGACCGGCGCGCATGGCCGATCCAGGTGGCGAACTCGTCGCGGAGCTTTCCGGCGTTCTTGTCACTGAGGTCGATCTCGTAGCTCACGCCGTCGAGACCGAAGGTCACCGTCTCGGCGGCCACCCCTCCGTCGAGGTCGTCCTCGAGGACGATCTGGACACGTTGTGCCATGGGGTTAGTTTCCTTCCGGTTACATCAGCAGGGATTGATGTAGTTGAGCGCTCGTCGGCGAATTAGCCGGGAACTGGGCCATCGTAATTCATTCATAGCGAGTTTGTGAATTATGAGGAGTTTTCCGGGGTGTCCCGGCTCCGCTCCTTCTCGTGTTCCTTCTCCCATTTGGACTGGGCCAGCCGCTCGCGGCGGTCACCCTCGAGAATGGTCTTGATCAGGAAATAGAAGAGGACCGCGACCGCGACCGTCGGCAGCAGCGCCGCGACGTAGGGAAAGAGGGCGTCCCACATGGTCGCGGCCTCAGGCCTCAGGCTTGAGCAGCGGGAAGAGAATGGTCTCGCGGATGTTCGCGTCGGTGAAGAACATGACCATCCGGTCCACGCCGAGGCCGAGGCCGCCCATCGGCGGTGCGCCGTACTCGAGGGCCCGCAGGAAGTCCTCGTCCAGCTGCATGGCCTCCTCGTCGCCGCCGACCGCGAGCCGGGACTGGGCCGTGAGGACGTCGCGCTGGACCACCGGGTCGACCAGCTCCGAGAAGCCGGTGCCGCGCTCGACCCCGCCGATGATGAGGTCCCACGCCTCGATCAGCCCCGGGGCGCTGCGGTGCGGCCGCGCCAGCGGCTGCGCCGACGCCGGGTAGTCGCAGAGGAACGTCGGCTGGAGCAGGGTCGGCTCGACGAGCTCGCCCAGCAGCTCCGTAGCGACCTTCTCCGCGTGCCACGCCGGGTCGACCGCCACGTCATGCTTCGCCGCATACTCCTGCAGCGTGGCGAGCGGGGTGTCGATGGTGACCACCTCGCCGACCGCCTGGCTGATGGCGTCGTAGACGGGCAGCCAGCGCCACTCCCCGTCGAGGTCGACGACCCCCTTGGGCGTCTCCACCTGGCGCGAGCCGAGCGCGTCGGCCACGGCGAGGTACAGGTCGCGGATCAGACCGGCGATCGTGGTCTGGTCGCCGTAGGCCTGGTAGGCCTCCAGCATCGTGAACTCGGGGCTGTGCGTCGCGTCGACGCCCTCGTTGCGGAAGATCCGGCCCAGCTCGTAGACCCGGTCGACGCCGCCGACGACCGCCTTCTTGAGGTTCAGCTCGAGGGCGATCCGCAGAGTCATGTCCTGCTGAAAGGCGTTGAGGTGCGTACGGAAGGGGCGCGCAGCGGCACCGCCGTGGATGAGCTGGAGGACCGGCGTCTCGATCTCGACGTAGTCCTGGGCAGCGAGCTCGTCGCGGATCGCTCGGGTGATGGTCGCCCGGGTGCGCACCATGTCGCGGGCCTCCTGGCGCACGACGAGGTCGGCGTAGCGCTGCCGGACCCGGGTCTCCTCCGAGAGGTCCTTGTGCAGGGTGGGCAGGGGGCGGAGCGCCTTGCTGGCCATCAGCCAAGACGTCGCGAGAACCGACAGCTCCCCACGGCGGCTCGAGATGACGCGGCCCTCGACGACGACGTGGTCGCCGATGTCGACGAGCGCCTTCCAGTCGGCCAGCGACCCCTCGCCCACCTCGGCGAGGCTGACCATCACCTGCAACCGGGTGCCGATCCCCTCCTGGAGGGTCGCGAAGCAGAGCTTGCCGGTGTTACGGACGAAGACCACGCGGCCGGCGACCCGGACGACGTCGTCGGTCTCCTCGCCGGTCTCCAGGTGGCCCCACTGCTCACGGACCTGCTGGAGGGTATGCGTGCGGCCCACCTCGACGGGGTAGGCGTCGCGGCCGCTGTCGAGCAGCCGCTGCCGCTTGTCGCGACGGATCCGCATCTGCTCGGGTACGTCGTCGACCGTCGGTTCGAGGGGCTGGCCGGTCATCAGCCAAGTATGGCCGAGCGGGCTGGGTGTCCTCGCCGCCGGAGCCGCCGGAGCCGCCGGAGCCACCCATGCTCGGCGCTCGCGAGTAGCGTCCGGCGCCATGCCCGAGGATCTCGACTGGACCGCACCCCGTCCGGTGCGCCGGATCGAGCCGGTCCCGGACGCGCCGCTGGCGGTCGATGCCTGGCCGTTGACCGTCCCCGCCGTCGCTCAGCTGCTCCGGGACGGGCTGGACCTGGGTCGCGCGACGGTGCTCGTCGGGGAGAACGGCTCCGGTAAGTCGACGGTGGTCGAGGGTGTCGCGATGGCCTACGGGATGAACGGTGAAGGCGGGTCGACGGGGGCACAGAGCCAGACCTACGCGAGCGAGTCGCTGCTGCACCGGGCACTCCACATCCAGCGCGGGCCGGGCGCCAGTCGATGGGCTACTTCCTGCGGGCGGAGACGATGCACGGCCTGTTCTCCTACCTCGAGGCCACGCGAGAGGGCAGCCACACCCGCGACCCGGTGTCCCACCGGATGAGCTAGGGCAAGTCGCGGTCGTCGACCACTACCGCCGCTTCCTGGATGCGCCGATGCGCTACCTGCGCCACGTACTCCCGTGACGCGTCAGTCCGCGAGGTCCAGCGCGAGGTCGAGGATCGGCGAGGAGTGGGTCAGGCCCCCGACGCTGAGGTAGTCGACACCGGTCAGGCCGTAGTCGCGGGCGACGTCGAGGGTGAGCCCACCGGTCGCCTCGATCTCCACGTCCTCGGGCTGGTCGCGCAGCGCGCGGACCGTGTCGGTGAGCAGCGCGACCGACATGTTGTCGCACATGACGAACCGGGCGCCCGCCGCGTACGCCTCGAGCGCCTCGTCGACGGTCGTCACCTCGACCTGGACGTCGACGTCGGGGTAGGCGGCCCGCACCGCTGCGTACGCCGCCGCCACGGAGCCGGCCGCGAGCTTGTGGTTGTCCTTGATCATCGCGACGTCGTAGAGGCCCATCCGCTTGTTGGTCCCACCACCGGCGCGGACCGCGTACTTCTCCAGGAGGCGCATCCCGGGCGTCGTCTTGCGCGTGTCGAGGACCATCGCGCCAGTCCCCTCGAGCATGTGGGCCCACCGCCGGGTATGCGTCGCGATGCCGGACAGCCGGCAGACGACGTTGAGCAGGGTCCGCTCGGCGATGAGGACGGTCCGCAACGGGCCCTGGAGACGTGCGACCACGTCGCCGCGGTCGACCTCCGCGCCGTCGGCGACGAGCAGCTCGGTGTCGACCGCACCGGTGCCGACCAGGGTCGACACCTCGTCGAACACGAGCGGGACGGCTGGCAGGCCGGCGACGACACCGTGCGACCGCGCCACGATCTCGGCGCTGCGGACCTGCTCGCTGGGGATGGTCGCCAGCGTGGTGACGTCGAGGTGTCGCGGGCCGAGGTCCTCGTCCAGCGCCGTCCGGACCAGCCGGCGGGCCTCGTCGAAGGGGAAGTCGAGCTCGGCCCGGGTCACGCGGGCTCGATCTCGGCGGGAACGGTCAGCGGGTGGTACGCCGTCTCGACGGTGCCGTTCGGACGGCGGACGGCGTGGAGGTGGCCGAGCCAGTGCTCGTCGTCGCGCTCGGGGAAGTCCGACCTCAGGTGACCGCCGCGGGTCTCCTCGCGGAGCGCCGCCACGGCGGTGAGGACCTGTCCGAGGTGGAGCAGGTTGCTCGCCTCCCAGGCGGCCGGCTGCGGTTCGGCGTGGCCGGACTCCGTGCTCTTGGCGAGGGTGGCCAGCTCGTGCTCGGCACCGGCCAGCGACTCGGCCGACCGGACGACGCCGCTGCCGGCGGTCATCGCGCGCTGGACGTCGCGGCGCTGGTCGGCGGCCAGGAGCGCGGTCTCGCCGGTGGGGGCGGCTGGGGTGGCCGGAGCGAGCTCGCCCGCGGCGAACCGGGCGGTGATGTCGTCGGCGATCCGGTGGGCGAAGACCAGACCCTCCAGCAACGAGTTGCTGGCGAGTCGGTTGGCGCCGTGCACGCCGGTGCACGAGGCCTCACCACAGGCATACAGGCCGTCGAGGGAGGACCGGCCGTGGAGGTCGACCTTCACCCCGCCGCTCGCATAGTGCTGGGCAGGGGCGACCGGCACGAGGTCGGCAGCCAGGTCGAACCCGTGCTCGTGGAGGCTGGCGACGATCGACGGGAAGCGGCGCTCGACGAACTCGCGTCCGAGGTGACGGGCGTCGAGGTAGACGTGGTCGGTGCCGGTCTCGCGCATCCGGGCGACGATGGCGCGCGCCACCACGTCGCGCGGCGCGAGGTCGGCCATCTCGTGGACGCCCTGCATGAAGCGCACGCCGTCCCCGTCGACCAGGAACGCGCCCTCCCCGCGGACCGCCTCGCTGATGAGCGGCTGCTGCCCGTTCGCGGCCTCGCCGAGCCAGAGCACGGTCGGGTGGAACTGGACGAACTCGACGTCGGCCATGACGGCACCCGCGCGCAGGGCGATGGCCATCCCGTCGCCGGTGGAGACGGCCGGGTTGGTCGTGGCGGAGTAGAGCTGGCCGAGGCCGCCGGTCGCGAGGATCACCGCCCGCGCGTGCGCGGCGCCGACCCCGTCGACCTGGCCCTCGCCGATGACGTGGACCGTCACCCCGCATACCCGGCCGTCGTCGGCCTGGAGGAGGTCGACGACGAGGGCGTGCTCGACCACCTGGATGCCCGGGTCGGACTGGACGCGGTGCAGGGCCTCGATCAGGGCCCGGCTGATCTCGCGGCCCGTGGCGTCGCCGCCGGCGTGGGCGATCCGGTCACGGTGGTGTCCGCCCTCGCGGGTCAGCAGGATCTGGCCGGCCGCGTCGCGGTCGAACTCCGCACCCAGGGCGACGAGCTCCCGGACCCGCTGCGGTCCTTCGGTAACGAGGGCGGTGACCGCCTCGACGTCGCAGAGGCCGACACCCGCGACAAGGGTGTCGCGCAGGTGCTCCGCGGGCGAGTCGGCCGGGTCCATCGCCGCGGCGATGCCGCCTTGCGCCCACGCCGTCGAACCCTCGTTGAGGACCGTCTTGGTGACGAGCAGGACTGTGTCGACCTGCTCCCGGAGCCGCAGGGCGGCGGTCAGCCCGGCGATGCCCGACCCGACGACGATGACATCGACGTCGGTCGACCAGCCCGGCGGTGGGGCGTCGAGCCGACGCGGGAGGCGCACGGTGTCGGTCACGCGGTGTCCTCCCCCGGGTCCCTCGGCGGCTCCGGGCGGTCGGCGTCGTCGGTCTCCTGCAGGACCGCGAGGACGGACTCCGCGTCGGCCGCACGCAGGCGTCCTCGCTGCCGCGCCAGGTCGACGGTGGCGCGGGCCAGAGCCCGGTACGTCGACCTGATCTGGGGCTCGGTCGCGAGCTCCGCCAGGTGCTCGGCCACCGTACCGGCATCGCCGTCGGCCTCGGGGCCGCTGAGGACGCCGCCGCGCAGGGCGTTGTCCAAGGAGGCACCGAGCAGCGGCCCGAGCATGCGACCCGGGTCCTCGACGCCGGCGTCCTCGAGCAGCCGGGTGGCCTGGGCGACGAGGGTGCTCAGGTGGTTCGCGCCGAGGGCGAGGGCCGCGTGGTAGAGCGGCCGGTCCTCCTCCTCGACGAGGATCGGTTCGCCGCCCATCTCGAGCACGAGCGCCTCGCCGAGGGGTTCGAGCTCCTTGAGCGTCGTGACGGCGAAGCAGGCGTCGCTGAGCCGGTCGAGGTCGATCGCGGTTCCGGTGAACGCCATGGCCGGGTGGAGGGCCAGCGGGAGGACCCCGACGAACTGGGCGGGTTCGAGGACGCCGACGCCGTAACGGCCGCAGGTGTGGACGACGACCTGACCCGGCCGGAAGGCCCCGACCTTGGCCAGTCCGCTCACCAGGCTGGGCAGCGTCTCCTCGGGCACGGCGAGCAGGACGAGGCCGACGTCCTTGACGACCTCCTGGGCGTCGAGGATCGGGACGCCCGGGAGCAGCTCGGTGGCGCGCGCCAGCGACTCCTCGCTGACCGCCGCCACCGCGGTCACCTCGTGGCCCGCACGATGGAGCGCGGCACCGAGGACGGAGCCGACCCGGCCCGCGCCCACGACCCCCACAGAGAACCGCGGCGGGCGGTCCTCGTACCTCGAGCCGTCGTGTGCGCTCACGACGCACGAACCTACCCCGGCAGGATGGGCGGGTGAGCGAGCCGGTGCCGTGGCGGATGGCCTGGCAGAGCGCGCTCTACGGGCCGGACGGGTTCTATCGGCGGGCCGAGGGACCGGCCGGGCACTTCACGACCGCGACGCACGGCGGTACCGGCCGGGCACTCG
Source organism: Lapillicoccus sp. (assembly GCF_036559105.1). Lineage (GTDB taxonomy): Bacteria > Actinomycetota > Actinomycetes > Actinomycetales > Dermatophilaceae > Lapillicoccus. The sequence continues at coordinate 30,015 of NZ_DATBTV010000105.1, forward strand.
CCCGCAGCCTGTGGGCGTGGGCGGACCGGTTCGGCCTGGACGGGATCATCGATGTCGGCGCCGGCCGGGGTGAACTCCTCCAGCACCTGTATGCGTGGGAGCCAGGACGTCCGCTCAGTGGGCTGGACGTCGTGCCGCGACCGCGGGAGCTAACGGACGCAGTCGGGTGGGTGGAGTCACCGGGTGGGGCTGGGTTGCCGGCGGGGTGGCGCCCGGACCGCGCGCTCGTCGTGGCCCACGAATGGCTGGACGTGGTCCCGTGCACCATCGCGGAGGTCGCCCCCGACGGCACGTTGCGCGAGCTCCTCGCCGACTCCTCCCCCGGTTCGTGCTCTGAACCGCACTCAATTCCGTACTCATACCGCACGAACCAATCTCTGGGACCACCGTTGTCCGGGGCGGATCTCGACTGGTGCCAGCGGTTCTGGCCGTCGGGGTTCACGTCCGAGGCTCGTCCCGGCGACCGCGTCGAGGTGGGCCGGCAGCGCGACGAGGCGTGGTCGGCGCTCCTGGAACGGCTGCCGGCCGGCTCGGTCGCCGTGGCCGTGGACTACGGGCACACCGTCGCGGACCGGCCCCGGGAGGGGACGCTGGTCGCATACCGGGAGGGTCACGTCGTCGACCCGGTTCCGGACGGCAGCTGCGACCTGACCGCCCACGTCGCCGTCGACTCCTTGCGCCAGACGCAGCGGCTACGGCAGCGCGAGGCGGTCGCGGCGGTCGGGGTCCCCGACCACGCGTGGGCCACCGTCGACCCTGCGGCCTACCTCCGGGCGCTGGCCGACCAGAGTGCAGTGGCCGAGCTGCGGCGGCCCGGCGGGTTCGGCGACTTCTGGTGGGTCATCGCGCAGGTCTGAGGGCCAGGCGTTCGTACCCGCGGAGTACGAAGGTCGGTCGGCGGACGGCGTCCACGACCTCCAACCGGCCGTACCGGGCGAGCAGCGCGGCGACGCTGGTCTGCATCTCCAGCCGGGCGAGCGGCGCGCCGATGCAGAAGTGGATGCCAGCTCCGAACGCGAGGTGCGGGTTCGGGTCGCGGTCGGGCCGGAACTCGTCGGGCGCGTCGAACACCGCGGGGTCGCGGTTGGCGGCGCCGAGGAGGGCGGCGATCTTCTGTCCTTCGGCCACGGTGACGTCGCCGATCGTGACGTCGCGGGTGGCGGTCCGTTCGAACAGCTGCAGCGGGGAGTCGTGGCGGAGCATCTCCTCGACGAGAGGTTCCGGGGCGCCGGGTTCGGCTCCCGACGCGAGGAGCGAGGCGAGCCCGTTGCCGAACCCGTTGACGCTCGCCTCGTGGCCGGCGTTGAGCAGCAGCACCGCGGTCGCCACCAGCTCATGGGTCGACAGCCGGTCGCTGCCGTCACGAACCGCAACCAGGTCGGAGAGCAGGTCGTCGCCGGTGCCGGAAACCCGTTCTGCAGCAAGATTTTCCACGTATGCGGCGAACTCGGCGCTCGCGGCGACGGCCTCCGCCTCCTGCTCGGGAGTCCGGTTGAGCTCGTACATCTTGACGATCGCCTGCGACCACGGGCGGAGCAGGTGGCGGTCCGCCTCGGGCCAGCCGAGCAGCTCGGCGATGACGAGCACCGGCAGCGGTTCGGCGAGGTTCGCGATGACGTCGAAGGACCCGTCGGCCGCGAGGTGGGCGGCGCAGTCGTCGAGCAGCCCGGCGGTCAGCTGCTCGATCCGGGGTCCGAGGCGGGACACGTGGCCGCGGCTGAAGGCGCTCTGCACGAGCCGGCGCAACCTGGTGTGCTTCGGCGGCTCGCTGTCGAGGATCGAGTCGGCGTGCAGCCAGTTGAACGTCTCCCACTCGCGCTCGGGCTCGCGCGGCCGGAAGATCCGCCCGAGCGCTCGCTCCCGCAGGACCTGGCTGCAGGCGGCGTGGCTGGTCGCGACCCAGATCCCGAGGCCGCTGTACCAGGCGACCGGCGCCTCGGCGCGGAGGGCTTCGAAGGCGGGGTACGGGTCGGCGACGACGTCCGGGTCCGACAGGTCCAGCAGCTCGGCGGCGTCCGTGGCGATCACCACGCCAGCGTAGGCACGGTCCGGTCACCGCTCGACTGCCAGTCGACCCTCTCGACTGGCGTTCCACCAGCCAAGGCGCTCGACTGCCAGTCGAGCGGCGGGCAAGGGGCGGACCCGTTCCCGAACCGGGAGACCCGCATACGGCAGACTGGCCGGTATGACCTCGACGACCGACCGGACCGCCGTTCCGGGCGGGCGCGAGGTCACCATGGGCATCGGGGCGGCCGGCCTGGCCACCGCCGACATGACCCTCAACATCGGCCCCCAGCACCCGGCCACCCACGGCGTGCTGCGGCTCCGGGTGGTCCTCGACGGCGAACGCATCCTGCGGGCCGAGCCGATCATCGGCTACATGCACCGCGGCGCCGAGAAGTTGTTCGAGGTCCGCGACTACCGGCAGATCCTCGTCCTGGCCAACCGGCACGACTGGCTGTCCGCGTTCTCCAACGAGCTCGGCGTGGTCCTCGGCGTCGAGCAGATGCTCGGCATGGAGGTCCCCGAGCGGGCGGTCTGGGCGCGCACCCTGCTGGCCGAGCTGAACCGGGTCCTCAACCACCTGATGTTCCTCGGCTCCTACCCGCTCGAGCTCGGTGCCATCACGCCGATCTTCTACTCGTTCCGCGAGCGGGAGGAGCTCCAGGCGGTGATGGAGGAGGCCTCCGGCGGCCGCATGCACTACATGTTCAACCGGGTCGGCGGCCTCAAGGCGGACCTGCCCGCCGGTTGGCTCGGCCGAGTCGAGCACGCCGTCGCCGAGGTTCGCCGCCGAATGAGCGATCTTCGGAACATGTTGGTGGGCAACGAGATCCTCCTCGCTCGGACCCGTGGCGTGGGCATCCTCAGCAGGGAGACGGTGTACGCCTACGGCGTCTCCGGTCCCATCGCGCGGGCCAGCGGTGTCGACGTCGACCTGCGCCGGGACCAGCCCTACCTCGCGTACGCGGAGCTGTTCGCCGAGGGCGGCCCCGGCCGGGTCGTCACCCGCACCGAGGGTGACTGCCAGGCCCGGTTGCAGGTGCTCCTCGAGCAGACCGAGGTGAGCCTCGACCTCGCCGACGCCTGCCTCGAGCGGCTGCGGACCCTTCCTCCGGGACCGATCAACGTCCGGCTGCCCAAGGTGCTCCGCGTGCCCGAGGGTCACCTCTACACGGCCACCGAGAACCCGCTGGGCTTCAACGGCTACTACTTGGTGTCGCGCGGCGACAAGACGCCGTGGCGGCTCAAGTTGCGGTCGGCGTCCTTCAACAACGTCGCCGTCCTCTCCGAGATGCTTCCGGGGCAGGTGGTCGGCGACATGGTGGCGATCCTCGGCTCCATGTTCTTCGTCGTGGGAGACATCGACAAGTGAGGTTCGCGGGTTTGCGTGCGGTGGGGGTCGCCGCGACGAGTCTCCTTTGCGCCGCAGGCCTCTCCGCGTGTGCGGACCGAGACCCGCAGCCCGCCTCGACCACCCCGCCCGCCTCGACGGCGGCCACGGTCGTCCCCAGCCCGTCGACCACGAAGGGCAAACCGGCGACGTCCACGACCACCGCGCTCCCCGGCATGCCGGTACCGCTGTCGGTCGGGCCGTCGCCCGTGGACCCGGCCGCGCTGCGGTCGTCGAACGACCTGCCCTCGGTGTTCCAGTGCCCGACGGCGGTCACTCCGATCCGGATCCCCGCCGCAACGCCAGCGACCGGCGCGACGGCCCCGCCGGCGCCGGAGGCGGTCGTCTGCGCCAGCGCGCTCGCCGACAAGGAGGCGGTCTACCTCTGGTACACGCCGACGCCCGAGGCCAAGCTCGGCGCGCTGACCATGGCGCTCGCCACAACGAAGTACGTCCATGGCGGCCCGAACTGGGTCGCCGCCGGGATGCTCAACCCGACGATGGGCACGATCGGCGGCGAGGTCTACCGCTGAGGCGTCCACGTCCTCGCGGCGGCGTGCAGCGCAACGATCCGGTCGGCAGCCGCCCGGGGCCCGTCGACCTCGGCGAACCGACCGGCCCAACGGGTGGCGGCCGCAGCGAACGACGGCTCTGCGAGGAGTCGAGCCACGTCCACACCGACCCCGCCGACGACCGACTGGACCGGCCGGATGAGCGCCGCCCCGAGCCGCGCCGCGCGGACGTCGCCGCGGCCATCGGCAGCACCCGGCAGAACGTCATCAAGCTGGTCACCGTCCTGGAACGCAAGGGCATGCTCCGCGTCGACGACCACCCGACGGACAACCGTCGCCGGGTGCTCACCACGACGCGGCTCAGTGACGACTACTGGGAACGGCGCAACGCCGGCGACTACGACGCCCTGGCGGAGTGGTTCGGGATGCTGGACGGGACCGAGCTGCACGGGCTGCGCGACGCCCTCGGGCGGGTCGTGGCCGGCCGTCAGTCCGCGTCGCGCTGATCCCGCCGGTCGTCCTGGAAGGGGTCCGTCGGCGGCTCGTCCAGACGACACCACCTCTGGACCAGCAGCCCGGTGGCCGCCAGACCCGCCGCCGCCACGGCAAGGATGCCGAGGACGACCATCTGCACCTGCTGCGACGGGATGTCCGCGTCCGGCAGCAGCAGGACGATCTGCGCGACGTACCACCCGACGATCGCCGCGCCCGCCAGCGCCGCCGCCTGGGCCATGGCCAGGACCCGCGCCGCATACAACGGGTTCAGCGGACGCGGCGCCCGACCGGCGACCAGCCGCTTGACCGGGCGTCCGGCGACGTACAGCCCGAGGGCCAACGCGATGAAGATGAACACCGCCAGCCAGCTCGTCGACGGCAGGTCACGACCGCCACCCGCGACCAGCTTGAGGATGACCCATGACGCTCCCCCGACGACGACCGCGACGGCCACGAGTACCCGCGCACGAATGCCCTCGGCCCCGTTCACCACGTCGGGCTCCACTCGGGACCGGTCCGCACACCACTGGTGTCGACCTCTGCGAGGAGGTCCGCGACCGGCCGGACTCCCGCGTCGGTGCGGATCGTGGCGGCCGGGTCGGCCTGAGACCACGGGACGAGGACGAACCCGCGCTCGTGCGCGCGCGGGTGCGGAAGGGTGAGCGCGTCGTCCGCCTGCCGGACCTCCGACGCCGTTCCGGCCCGACCGACCTGGACGAGGTCGAGGTCGAGCGTCCTAGCGCCCCAACGGATGTCGCGGGTACGCCCGTGGTCAGCCTCGATGGCGTGCAGCCGCCCCAACAGGTCAGCGGGAGTCAGGGTCGTGTCGCCGACAAGAACGGCGTTGAGGTATCCGGGTTGTTCAGGGCCGCCGACCGGGTCGGTCTCGACGAGGGGTGAGACCGCGCGAACCCGCATACCGGGAAGGGCCGCGACGGAGTCGACTGCGCTCTCGAGGGTGGCGCGGGCGTCACCGAGGTTGGCGCCCAGGGCGACGACGACCGGGACCCCACGGCCGCGGTGGACCTCGACCGCCACGTCCCTGAAGGGATGTCCGACCGGAGCCTGTGGCTTGTGGACCGCGACCGTCACCGCGTCGACGAGCCGGTGGCGCAGGACGTCGTCCGCGACCACCTCGGCGAGCCGCTCGATGAGGTCGAACGACGGACCGGTGATCCGAGCGACGACCTCGCCCGCGATCTCGGCGTAGGACACGGTGTCGTCGAGCGCGTCGCTGCCCCCGGCCGTAGCGAGGTCGAGCTCCATGACGACGTCGACGACGAACGGCTGGCCGTCGCGCTTCTCGTCGGGCAGTACGCCGTGGTAGCCGAAAGCCTCGACACCGCGCAGGTGGATGCGGTCGGTCATCGGTGCGCCGCCACCTCCTGGAGGACGGCAAACGCGTCCCGTGTCCCGGTGACGTCGTGGACCCGGACACCCCAGACACCGGCGCCCGCGCAGACCACGCTGGTCACGGCGGTGGCCGCGTCCCGGTCGGCGGGCGGGCGCGGGTCTGCGCCCTCGGGGACCCCGATCCGGCCGAGGAAGGTCTTGCGCGAGGCGCCGACGAGCACCGGCTGGCCGAGGGCGAGGAGGGCGTCGAGGTGGGCCAGCAGCGCCCAGTTGTGCGGTGCGTGCTTGGCGAACCCGAGCCCGGGATCGAGGACCAGGTGCTCTGGCGCGACGCCGCCGGCGAGGATGCCGTCGCGGCGGTCGGCGAGCTCGGCGCATACCTCGCGTACGACGTCGTCGTAGACCGCGCGACTCTGCATCTGGGTGCTGTGGCCCCGCCAGTGCATGGCGACGTAGGGACAGGCGCGCTCGGCGACCAGGGGAACCATGTCGGGATCGGCGAGGCCGCCGCTCACGTCGTTGACGAGCGTCGCACCGGCGTCGAGGGCCTGGGCAGCGACCTCCGCGCGCATGGTGTCGACGGACACCATGACGTCCTCGTCGCTGAGGGCCTCGACGACCGGCAGGACGCGACGCAGCTCCTCCTGGACGCTGGGCCGGTCGGCTCCGGGGCGGGTCGACTCGCCGCCGACGTCGACGAGGTCGGCTCCCTCGGCGGCCAGCGCTCGTCCGTGGGCGATGGCGGCGGCCGGCTCGAACCAGTACCCACCGTCGCTGAACGAGTCCGGCGTCACGTTGACGACGCCCATGAGCACCGGTCGGCCGACGGCCGTGGGAAGACCGCTGTGGTGGCCGACCGCCTGGCCGGTCATCGACCGCCACCGAGCAGCAGCGACATCGCCTCGGCTCGGGTGGCGGGGTTGCGCAGCTGGCCGCGGACGGCCGAGGTGATGGTCCGGGAGCCGGGCTTGCGGACGCCGCGCATCGACATGCACAGGTGCTCGCACTCGACGACGACGATGGCGCCCTGGACGTGCAGCTGCTGCACGAGCGCGTCCGCGATCTGGGTCGTGAGGCGTTCCTGGACCTGCGGGCGGCGGGCGAACAGGTCGACGAGGCGGGCGACCTTGGACAGCCCGGTGACGCGGCCGTCCCTGGCGGGGATGTACCCGACGTGGGCGACCCCGTGGAACGGGACGAGGTGGTGCTCGCAGGTGCTGTAGACCTCGATGTCGCGCACGATGATCATCTCGTCGTGGTCGATCGCGAACGTGGTCCGCAGCACGTCGTCGGGCGTCTGGTCCAGGCCCGCGAACGTCTCCGCGTAGGCCCGGGCCACCCGGTCGGGGGTGTCGCGCAGACCCTCCCGGTCGGGGTCCTCACCGACAGCGATGAGCAGCTCTCGTACCGCGGCCGCGGCACGGTCGTGGTCGACCGCCATCGGGGTCAGTAGTCCTCGGAGGGGTCGACCCGGCCGCCGTCCGGAACCTCGATCACCTGCGTGCGCGGCTCGTCGTCGGCGAGCGGGTGGGCGCCCGCCTCCGCCGCCTGGTCGATCTTGTGCTCCATCTCCTCGTCACCGCTGGCGTCCTGCGGCGTGTGCCCGTTCGACCCGTTGGACCCGTTGGACCCGTTCGACCCGTTCCGACCGTGGGAGCCGTTCTGCCCGTAGCCGTTGCGGTTGTAGGTGCCGTTGTTCCCGTTGGTCCCGTTGGTCATCGCGTCGCGCTCGGCCGGTGTCAGCACCGGCGGAAGGTCGCTGAGCAGCCGGGACTCGCTGGAGAGCCAGAGCGGGCGGATCGGCCGCTTGCGGACGTCGCCGAACAGCGTGGCGAGCTCGGCGGTGCCGAGGGTCTCCTTCTCCAGGAGCTCGAGGACCAGTCGGTCGAGGACGTCGCGGTTGTCGTTGATGACGTGCCACGCCTCGTCGTGCGCGTTCTCGATGAGCTTGCGGACCTCCTCGTCGACGACGCCGGCGATCTCCTCGCTGTAGTCGCGCTGGTGGCCCATCTCGCGGCCGAGGAACACCTCCCCGGAGCTCGCGCCGAGCTTGATCGCGCCGACCCGCTCGGACATGCCGTACTCGGTGACCATCTTGCGGGCCATCGCGGTGGCCTTCTCGATGTCGTTCGCGGCACCGGTCGTCGGGTCGTGGAAGACCATCTCCTCCGCGACCCGGCCGCCCAACGCATACGCGAGCTGGTCGAGGATCTCGTTGCGGGTGGTGGAGTACTTGTCGTCCTGCGGCATGACCATCGTGTAGCCGAGGGCCCGGCCGCGCGGCAGGATCGTCACCTTGGTGACCGGGTCGGTGTGGTTCAGCGACGCCGCGACCAGGGCGTGGCCACCCTCGTGGTAGGCGGTCATCTTCCGCTCCTGGGCGGACATGATGCGGGTCCGCTTTTGGGGGCCGGCGATGACGCGGTCGATGGCCTCGTCGAGGGTGTGGTCGTCGATGAACTTGCCGTTGGTGCGCGCGGTGAGCAGCGCGGCCTCGTTGAGGACGTTGGCCAGGTCGGCGCCGGTGAACCCAGGGGTACGCCGCGCGACGGCCAGCAGGTCGACGTCGGGCGCCATCGGCTTGCCCTGCGAGTGGACCTGGAGGATCCGGTTGCGGCCGAGCATGTCCGGGGTGTCGACGGCGATCTGGCGGTCGAAGCGGCCAGGGCGAAGCAGGGCCGGGTCGAGGATGTCGGGGCGGTTGGTGGCGGCGATGAGGATGACGTTGGTCTTGACGTCGAACCCGTCCATCTCGACGAGGAGCTGGTTCAGCGTCTGCTCACGCTCGTCGTGACCACCACCGAGGCCGGCGCCACGGTGCCGGCCGACGGCGTCGATCTCGTCGACGAACACGATGGCCGGCGCGTTGGCCTTGGCCTGCTCGAAGAGGTCCCGGACACGGGACGCACCGACACCGACGAACATCTCGACGAAGTCCGAACCCGAGATCGAGTAGAACGGCACGCCCGCCTCACCGGCGACGGCGCGCGCGAGCAGGGTCTTACCGGTACCGGGCTGGCCGTAGAGCAGGACGCCCTTGGGGATCTTGGCGCCCACCGCGAGGAACTTGGCCGGCTCCTGGAGGAACTCCTTGATCTCGTAGAGCTCCTCGACCGCCTCGTCGCACCCGGCGACGTCGGCGAAGGTGACCTTCGGCGTGTCCTTGGACGCGAGCTTGGCGCGCGACTTGCCGAACTGCATGACCCGCGAGCCGCCGCCCTGCATCTGGCCCATGAGGAACCAGAACAGACCGAGCACGATGACGATCGGGATGAGGCTGACCAGCATCGAGCCGAACCAGTTGGTCTCGTCGATCTGGTCGGTGTAGCCGTTCGGCGGCACGTGGGCGTCGAGCGCCGCGACGACGTTCGTGCCACGGGCGGTGACGTAGTAGGCGTAGACCTTGGTGGCGTTCTTGACCTTGTCGCCGTCCGAGAAGGACTCGCCCTGCTTGAGGGTGAGCTCCATCCGCTCGTTGTTGATGAGCTTGGCGGAGTCGACCTTGCCGGTGTTGACGAGGTCGAGGGCCTTGGACGTGTCGATGCGGGTGAAGCCGCCGTTGTCGGACAGTGACAACACGAGGATCGCCGCGCCGATGAGCACGACGATCCACAGCATCGGCGTCCGAAGGATGCGCTTGAAGTCCATGTACGTGCGGGGCAGGCCCCGACCCTCCTGCTGGGAGTGCTGACGCGACGGGTCGGTTCCGGGACCCGTCTCCCGTTCATTCTCGCAGGTGAACGTGCAACCGGAGACTCCTGTTCCAGAGACCTCTCATGAGGTCCGGTATGCGTGACCCAGGTCACCCCCA
>NZ_DATBTV010000106.1:0-1590 GCF_036559105.1 Lapillicoccus sp.
CGACCGCCTCGACCAGGCTGCTGGCGAGGCGCGCGGCGCGCTCACTGAAGCCCGCCAGGCACGCATCCACGCACAGCAGACGGTCGATGAGCTTAATGCGCTCGCCCGCGACAGCCGGACACAGCTGGCCACGATGCGGGACCCACTCACTCGCTACGGCGCACCGGCCATCGCCGAGGACACCCTTGCCGCAGCGTGGAACCAGCTCGACGGCTGGGCCAGAACAAAGAAATCGGCGCTCGTCGGCGACATGATGAAGGCTCGAAACGCCGCCGACCACGCAGCGAAGGAATACCAGGCCGCCGTCGCCGGACTCAGCGACGCCCTCGCCCGCGCCGAGCTGCCACTGCCCGACCTGCACACCCCAGCCAACGAACTCCACACCACGGTCACCCGAGACGTGGCCGACGCGGCCGCGGTCGCGCGCATCGCTGCGGAGCACGCCGCAGACCGGTTCCACGAACGACAACGCCTCCACAAACAAAAGGAAGAAGCGGCCGAGCAAGCGCAGGTCGCCGCCACCCTCGCCAACCTGCTGCGTTCGGACGCGTTCCAAGCATGGCTACTGGAAAGCGCACTCACGTCCCTCGTCGCCGACGCCTCCGACCTCCTCCTCGACATGTCGTCCGGACAGTTCGAGCTGCGGATCCATAGCAAGGACATCGAAGTCATCGACCACAACGACGCCGACTCGACCCGCCCGGTCCGGACCCTGTCCGGCGGAGAAACGTTCCAAGCCTCCCTCGCACTCGCGCTCGCCCTCAGCCGACAGGTCGCCTCCCTCGCCGCGTCCGGCGCCGCGAAACTCGAGTCGATCTTCCTCGACGAAGGATTCGGTACCCTCGACGAAACGAGCCTCGACGTCGTCGCGGCCACGCTGGAGAACCTGGCCGGAGAGCGGATGGTCGGCGTTATCACCCACGTTCCCGCTCTCGCCGACCGGATCCCGGTCCGCTTCCAGGTCACCCGCACCGGCGCCAGATCCCACATCGAACGGATCACCGCATGACGGTCTCCGGAACGCAGGACACGACCAGCAGCCCTCTCGGGATGCGGTTCTGCGTCGACGCGTGGGACGTCAGCTACGGCACTGCGCTCGCCGTCGCCGACGAGGACCTACCCGCCTCCGTCGCGCGCGTCGAGACCGACGTCGAAACACCCGCGGACCAGTGGGCACCTATCCCCGCCGGCAGCGACGTGCCGCATCCGTCCGCGGTCCTGTTCGTCGACGGCGTTCGCCGTATCGACGCCCGCGTCTGGATCGACGACTCACCGGCGCCTGGCGCCGGCACCGCGAATGCGCCCCTGGTGACAGGTATGGCGGCGACCGCATCTATGGCAGTGTGCGCGTCTTACGCCGCCGGCGTCGTCTGCTGCTGCGGACAGCCCAGGCGGCGGCAGGCTCACCTTGTTACCGCCGAGATCCGCCGGGGCCTATTCACCACCACCACGCATGCCACTGACATCCAGACCCGGGGCGGCACCTACCGGGCGCGGCACACCGTCGGCAGTGACACCGTGCCACTCACGATGACCCTCTCCAACGCGTTGCAGCAGACCCTCGCAGAGATCGAGGTCATCACCGCCCTC
>NZ_DATBTV010000107.1:0-40847 GCF_036559105.1 Lapillicoccus sp.
GAAGGGCCGCGAGGCCTTCGGCCGCCCGATCGGGGCGAACCAGGGCGTCGCCTTCCCGATCGCCGACATGGCCGTCGCGGTCGAGGCCGCCCGGACGCTCACCTACAAGGCGGCGTGGCTCAAGGACGAGCTCAACGCCGGACGGCGCACCGTCAAGGAGGTCAAGCAGGCCGCCGCGGTGGCCAAGCTCTACTCGACAGAGGCGGCCGTGACCGCCACCCGCGTCGCCACCCAGGTCTTCGGCGGCAACGGCTTCATGGAGGAGTACCCCGTCGCCCGGTTCTACCGCGACGCCAAGATCCTCGAGATCGGCGAGGGCACCTCCGAGGTGCAGCGGATGGTCATCGCCCGCGGGCTCGGCCTGCCCGCATGACCTTGTCGGGGGGTACTCGGGGGGCGGAGCGCTCCGAGGGTTACGAGCCCGACCCGCGGGTCGCGGACGTCCGCGCTCGGCTGCACGAGGCCTACGAGGCCTCCGGCAAGATCAGCGACAAGGCTCGGGCCAAGCTCGACAGCCAGAACAAGATCTACGTCCGCGACCGGATCGGGCTGCTGTTCGACCAGGGCTCGTTCGTCGAGGACGGCCGGTATGCGAACGCGACCGCCGCTGGACTGCCGGCGGACGGCGTGGTGACGGGTCGCGGGACCGTCGACGGCCGGCCCGCGATCGTCGTCGCCAACGACCCGACGGTGAAGGCCGGCTCGTGGGGTGCGCGCACCGTCGAGAAGATCGTCCGGGCGACCGAGTCCGCGCTCCGCGAGGAGCTGCCGGTCTTCTGGTTCGTCGACTCGGCCGGCGCCCGGATCACCGACCAGGTCGAGATGTTCCCCGGCCGGCGCGGCGCCGGGCACATCTTCCACAACCAGGTCGCGCTGTCCGGCAAGGTGCCGCAGATCTGCTGCCTGTTCGGGCCCAGCGCGGCCGGCGGCGCCTACATCCCGTCGTTCACCGACATCGTCATCATGGTCGAGGGCAACGCGTCGATGTACCTCGGCAGCCCGCGGATGGCGGAGATGGTTGTCGGTGAACGCGTCTCGCTCGAGGAGATGGGTGGAGCGCGGATGCACTGCACCGTCTCCGGCTGCGGCGACCTGCTCGCCCAGGACGACGTCGAGGCCATCGAGCTGGCCAAGCTCTACTTCTCCTACGTCCCGGGGAGCTGGCGGGAGACTCCGCCGGTCTACGACCCCGAGGAGCCGGCCACGCCGCTCACCCGCGAGGTCGTGCCCGAGCGGGAGTCGGTGCCGTTCGACGTCCACGAGGTCATCGACGGGCTCGTCGATGACGGGTCGTTCTTCGAGATCAAGCCGCTGTTCGCCGCCGAGCTCGTCGTCGGGTTCGGCCGGATGGGCGGCGAGACAGTCGGGTTCGTCGCCAACAACTCCGCCGTCAAGGGCGGGGTGCTCTTCTCGGACAGCGCCGACAAGGCGTCCCGGTTCATCTGGCTGTGCGACGCGTTCTCGATCCCGCTGGTCTACCTCGCCGACGTCCCGGGCTTCATGATCGGCACCGAGGTAGAGCGCGGCGGGATCATCCGGCACGGCGCCAAGATGGTGTCCGCCGTGGCGTCCGCTACCGTGCCGCAGTTCTGCGTCGTCGTCCGCAAGGCCTACGGCGCCGGCCTGTATGCGATGGGCGGGCCCGGGTTCGCCCCGGATGCCACACTGGCCCTCCCGACGGCGCGGATCGCCGTCATGGGTCCGGAGGCGGCGGTCAACGCCGTCTACGCCAACCAGATCGCCGAGGTCGAGCGCAGCCAGGGTGCGGAGGCCCGGGACGCGTTCGTCGCCGAGAAGCGCCGCGAGTACGAGGAGGACGTCGACCTCGAACGGCTGGCCGCCGACCTCGTCCTCGACGGCATCGTCGAGGCCGACGAGCTGCGCGCGGAGCTTCTGCACCGGCTCCGCTACGCCTCGCGGCGCGACCGCGCGTTCAGCGAGCGGCGACGGTCGATCCCGCCGGTCTGAGGAGGCCGTCGGCCGACGCGGTCACGCCGTCCGGCCACGACCGGCGACGGGCCGGGCGGCGGACCTACGACCGATTCGTGACCCAACCGCCGCGGACGCCGACGAGCCCCGTCCCGACGGCTGACCTACGCTGGGTGGCGACATTCCCGGCGTTGATGCCGGGCGTCCGAACCCGTCCGAACCCGAGCGACTCCCGAGGTGCGCCCTGACCAGTGTGCTGACGCGTGAGCGCGAGGAGACCCCCGAGCCGGATCGGGACCCCGACGAGCAGCAGGCGTCGGCGTCCGCCACGACGAGAGCGCCCTGGTGGCGACGGTTCGAGATCTGGTTCCCGCTGGCGGTCTTTGCGGCCAGCCGGATCTTCACGGTCATCGTCGTCCTGATCTGCCAGCGCTCGCAGATCGCCCTGCCGGCCCCCAACGGGATCCTGCGGATCCTGTACCCGACCGACGGCGCGCCGGGCTACTGGGTCACCATGGGGAACTGGGACGGCCAGTGGTACCAGCAGATCGCCGACGTGGGGTATCCGAACCCGCTCCCGTTGGACGACCTCGGCCAGGTCGACATGAACGCGTGGGCGTTCTTCCCGCTGTACCCGATAATGGTCGGCGCCCTGATGCGGGTGACCGGTGGCAGCTTCTACGTCGTGGGCGGGATCACCGCCATCATCATCGGCGCCGCCGCGATGCTGCTGCTCTTCCGTCTGGTCGACCGCGCAGTCGGTCGCTGGGAGGCCATCGTCGCGGTCGTCGGCGTCTGCACGTTCATCAGCGCGCCGATCCTCCAGGCGACCTACACCGAGTCGCTCGCCCTGCTACTCGTCATCGTCAACCTCATGCTGATCCGGGCGCGACGCTACTGGTGGACGGCGGTAGCGCTGGTCCTTCTCGCCCTCACCCGCAACGTCGTCATCGCCATGGTGCCCGTGCTGATGGCGCACGGCTTCGTGCGCTGGCGCAAGGAGCGCGACGACTTCGGAGTGCGCGACAAGATCATGCTCGGCGCGCTGATCGTCGAGGCCGGCGCGCTGACCTTCCTCTGGCCGGCGATCATCGGGGCGGTGACCAGAAACCCTGCCGGCTACGCGGACACGATGCAGGCCTGGAAGATCGGCACCGACATCAAGCTGTCGACGTGGTGGAACTACCTCGACTTCGCCTACGGCTGGTGGGGGATCATCGGCGGCATCGCCATCGTCATCGGCTTCGGCTGGTTCATGCTGTCCAAACGGTCGTGGCGGTGGGGCCCGGAGATCTGGGGCTGGGCCGGGGCCTACCCCGCATACCTCCTGCTCGCCACCAACACCGGACCGTCACGGCTTCGCTACGCGCTGCTCGCCTTCCCGTTCACGCTGTTCATCGCGTGGTTCCTCCGGCTGAGGTGGTGGCGCCGCTGGGAGGTCTGGGGCCTGGTGGGGGTCGCGCTGCTCGGGCTGGGGCAGCAGGTCTGGTGGATCCAGAACTACCTCATCGTCAGCCACCTCGACGGGCCGATCTACTTCCCCTAATGCATGGGGGCGCTCGCGACGTCGAACCAGCCGACGCCGACCTCCGCCAGCAGGTCGCGCAGCAGCGGTAGGGAGAGGCCGACGACGTTGTGGTGGTCGCCCTCGATGCCCGAGACGAACGCACCGCCGAGCCCGTCGACGGTGAAGGCACCCGCGACGCGAAGGGGCTCACCGGTCGCGACGTAGGCGTCGATCTCGGCGTCGGTCAGCGCGGCGAAGTGGACGGTGGTCGACGCGGTCGCGCCCAGGGTGGCGTTGGTCCCACCGGCGTCGCTGGACCGCTCGTCGCGAAGCCAGTGCCCGGTATGCAGGACGCCGGACCCGCCGCGCATCCGCCGCCAGCGGTCGGTCGCCTCGGCCGCGTCGCGCGGCTTCCCGTGGATCTCGCCGTCGAGTTCGAGCACGGAGTCGCAACCGAGGACCAGGGCGCTCGACGTGAGCTCGGCGGCGACCGCCTCGCACTTGGCGCGGGCGAGGAGCAGGGCGATGTCGGCACCCTCCAGCGCGCCGTAGCGAGCAATGGCGTCGGCCAGCACCGCGTCCTCGTCCACTTCACTGACGATGACCGTCGGCTCGATGCCGGCTGACCGCAGCGTCGCTCGACGGGCCGGAGAGGCGCTCGCCATAACGAGGTGTACGCGGATCGTCGCCATGGCGCCGACTCTAGGGGGATCCTCGACCCAGGTGCGGTGCCCCTCCCTCCGGCTCGACGCAGCGTCGGGCAGCTCGACGCGGGATGCACCATGCGTCAAGTCGCTCGACGGTGCGCCAAGCCGAGCGGCGACGGCGTCCAACCTCGCAGCCAGTTCGCGGGGTCAGGCCGACTGACGGACGAGCCGGCGGCCCCGGGCTCGTCGGATGGCCGCCGCGATCCGTTGGGCCAACGCCCTGGGATCGTTGAGTTCGGACCACGTGACCCGCACCACCTCGTACCCCAGCTCTCGGAGCCGGTCCTCTCGGCGCTTCTCGTGCCAGAGGACCTCCTGCGGTGTCCGCCGGTTGCCGAACGGGTCTGGCTCGTCCGCGGTTCGGGCGTACTTGACTTTGCCGTCGAACTCGAGCACGACCTTCTCGTCGTCGATGAGGAAGTCCACGAGGGCTTCGAACCCAGGCTCACTGATGCGGAACTGAGGTGTGGCTGAGACCTTCATGAGATGCAGGATGTGAGCCAGCCGCGTCTCCCCGGGGGACTCGCGACGCCCGTCCGCGAGATCGAGGAACCCGCGGATCAGGGCGGACCGGGGGTGCTGCTGGACCCAACCGAGGGCCGTATCAAGGTCCTGGGCCGTCGTCTTCCCCTGGCGAAGAGCACCGTCGGCGGCGACCAGCGCTGAGAGCGAGCCGCTGCTCAGCCCGTGCTGGACCACGGCCAGCGCCGGAGTCACTGTGTGAGCGTCCTGCGCCTCCGCCGGCACGGTTCGACCGACGCTGAGTCCCGGCCGCGTGCGTGGTGACCCAGGCGTGCGGCGGACGAGGCGGACCCGGTCGAGGTCCGGTCGGTACGTGGGCAACTCCAGGAGCAGCAGGGCACTGTGATGAGCCGCGATGGCGCGCCCTTCGTGGGCGCGCAACATCGCCCATGTCGTGAGGGTGTGGCGATGCTGGAGGCTGTCCGGAGAGGTCGCTGCATACCAACCGCGAGACAGGTTCGTCAGCTCACCTCGAGCGACCAGGTTGGCGATCTGATGGGGGCAGAGGCCGGCACCGTGGAGCTCCGCCACGCTGATGACGTGGTGCTCGTCGGCGGCCGCGACCCAGTCGTCCATGCCTCAACACTGGCGGAGGGCGACGGTACGTCGTCAGAGCGGAGCCCCGACCTGTGGACAACCCCACCGGCCGGTCGGCTTGACGCAGCGTCCACCGACTCGACGCAGGGTGCACGATGCGTCAAGTCGCTCGACGCTGCGTCAAGCCGAAGGGAACAGCGCGGCGGGACACCAGGGCCGGATCGGGTCAGCCGAGGATCTCGTCGACGTAGCACCAGCGCCAGGCCTCGCCGGGTTCGAAGCTACGCATCACCGGGTGCTCCTCCTTCTGGAAGTGCTTGGTCGCGTGGTTGCCGATCGACGAGTCGCAGCAGCCGACCTTCCCGCACTCCAGGCACATCCGCAGGTTCACCCACACCAGGCCCTCGCGCAGACAGTCCTCGCAGCCCTCCGGCGTCACGGGTCGCGTCTTCTGCGGTGCGTCCTGAAGGTGCTCGCAGTCGCCGCGTTGGGATTCCGGCGTGAGGATGAGCCGGTTGTCGTAGCGCTGGTTCCGGTCGTCGGCGATGGTGAGCATCGACTCCTCGAGGTCGAGCGTCTGCATGACCTCCTCGAGGACGTCGTGGTCGACCGAGCCGGTGTCGCGGATCCGGAGCACCTCCTGGCGCTCGGCCTTGAGCATCTTGCGGCGCAGGCGACGGTATGCCTCGTTGGGGCTCGGCTGGTCGTCGCGGGTCTCGCCGAGCCGTTCCCAGGCAAGGTGCGTCCGGCGCTGCCCGACGGCGCGGAGCTGGTCGACGATCTGCGGCGGCGTGTTGTCGTCGGTGAGGCGCTCGAGCTCCTCGTTGCCCTTGGTCACGGCGTGCTCGAGGACCGACGCCGACTGCAGGGCGTCCTCCCGCGGGTCCGGGCCGTGGACGTCGAGCGCCTTGGCCAGCGCCGGCAGCGTCAGCCCCTGGATGAGGAGCGTGCCGACCACAACCGCGAGGGCGACGAACCTCAGCACCTCGACGTAGGGCGTGCCCTCCGGGAGCAGCAGCACGGCCGCCAGCGTGACCACCCCACGCATACCCGCCCAGGACAGCACCGTTCCGTTGCGCCAGAACGCATCTGGTCGAGCGAGCCCGGGCGTCAGCTGCAGGACGACGCCGAACGAGAGGATCCAGATGGGTCGGAGCACGACGACGGTGAGGAAGACGGCGACGGCGACGAGGATCGCGCGGGGCAGGCCGAGCGACGAGTTGACGACGCCCTCGACGATGGTGTGCGTCTGAAGGCCGATGACCAGGAAGACCGCGTTCTCGAGCAGGTACTGGATCGTCGTCCAGTTGATCCGCTCGGCCAGCCGGGACGGGGCGGTCTGGATCAACGGCGCCTTGTGGCCCAGCAGGACGCCGGCGATGACGACGGCCAGGACGCCCGAGGCGTGGATCAGCTCCGCGGGCAGGTAGGCGAGCCACGGCGCCATGAACGAGATCGCGGTATCGGTGCTCGTGTCGGTCACCCGGCTGCGGATCCGGGCGAGGATCCACGCCACGGCGACCCCGACGAGGATGCCGCCGATCGACACGCGGAGGAACTCGACCCCGACGTCGAGAGCGGTCACGGAGCCGCCGATGGCGACGATCGCGGTGCGGAGGATGGTGATCGCCGTCGCGTCGTTGAACAGCGACTCGCCCTCGAGGATGGTCACGATGCGTCGCGGCAGCCCGATCCGGCGGGCGACCGCCGTCGCTGCCACCGCGTCCGGTGGGGCGACAACCGCGCCGAGGGCGATCGCGGCGGCGATCGGGATGCCCATCAACCACCAGGTCACGAGTGCGACCCCTGCCGCGGTGAAGATGACCAGACCGACCGAGAGGAGCCCGATGACGTTTTTGTTCGCCCCGAGGTCGACGAGCGAGGTGCGGATCGCCGCGGCATACAGCAGGGGCGGCAGAATGCCGAGCAGGATGAGCTCCGGTCCGACCTGCACGTCCGGCGCCGTGGGCACGAACGAGATGAGGATCCCGACGGCGGTGAGGACCAGGGGGGCCGACGCGTTGTAGTGGCGGGCGAGCGCGGACACCCCGATCACCACCGCCACGATGGCCAGCAGGGTCAGGGCGATCGGCACCCGCCGATTCTGTCAGCCGGCCTCGATGGCGGTGGTCTCAGGTGCCAGGCGATGGTTGTGGACCCACCAGTGGTGGTACCCGCACAGGAGGGTCGCGTTGCCGAGGTCGGACGGGCCACCGTCGGCCCAGTGTCGGATGTGGTGGGTGTCCGCCCATTGGGCGGGCATCCCGCAGCCGGGGAGCGTGCAGCTGCCGTCGCGTAGCCAGAGCGCCTTGACCTGGGCGGGCGTGAAGGGACGGCTCGCGCGGCCCAAGTCGAGGCCGTGCGAAGGTCCGTCCATGACGACGGGGAGGAGACCGGCGTCGCAGGCCATCCGGCGCAGCGTCTCCGGGGCCAGGACCGCGCCGGCGTCCCCCGATCCGACCGTCAGCGCGCAGCCGGTCTTCTGTACGAGCTCGTCCAGGTCGATCCGGAGAAACACCTGCGCCTTCGCCGCGGTAGGAACTCCGTCGGGGCAGGCGACCGCCCGGCGGACGATCTCGATCAAGCCGTCGGCGCGCCGGCGGTCCGATCCCCGCACGTCGCGCACACCGTCGGCCGGTCGGGGCGCGGCCAGCGGTCCTAGGGCTGCCTCGAGAACGGTCTTGCCCTCGGCGTCCAGCCGCAACCGGTACTCGAACGTGCCGTCCCCCGCGTCGTACGGCTGGGACAGCCCAGCGCGGCGGGCGGCCACGTCCTGCTCGTGCTGAAGCTCTCCGTCCGAGCCATACTCGGCCAACAGCCGCGGCCGGAGCGCTCGGATCTCCCGCGGTCCGAAGTCGGACCCCAGCTGGATGAGGGCATCCCAGACCGCCGGCACCGCGTTCGGGCACAGTCGGGAGCCAGGCGGTCCATCTCCCGCACACACACCGCGGCATTGCGGAGCCCGACCCGGCCGCCGAGCACCGCCTCCCGCAGCTGACGGCTTTCGTAAGACCGAAGCCGTTCGGTGAGCTGGACCAGCCCGACAGCGCCGCCGGCCTTCATGGTGGGCGACCACGCCCGCACCCATCCCACCCCGACCAGCCCCGCCGCCACGGCGTCAAGGGGCTCGCCGCCCTCCTGGTGCGGACCGACGTAGGAGCGCATCTCCCCACGGGTCATCGCCTCGTCCACCACCACCATCCTCGCGGCGTCCACGAGCCGGCCCATGTCGTCGATCTCCCGCAGTAGCGGCCCTAGCTCGACCCCGGGCTCCTCCCGCAGGACCGACCCGATCTCCGTCAACGCGGCTCGGGCCGCGGCGAGCGCGGCTCGGCGCTCCCGCATGCCCATGACCTCGTCCATCAGCCCAATCTAGACGAGACCACCGACAGCCCTCAGGCCCGAAAACCGTTTGCTCACAGGCAAACCCAGGCTCCATAGGATCGTCAGCGCCGTTGATGCGAGCGCCGAAACCGTCGGCTACAGCTCGTCGAGGACCGCCGCACGGAGGGTGTCGAGCGGAACGCCGCCGAGGTCGAGCGCCTTGCGGTGGAACACCTTGAGGTCGAAGGCCTCACCCTCGCGCTCGCGCGCCTCCTCCCGCAGCGAGAGCCACAGGCGCTCGCCGATCTTGTACGACGGTGCCTGCCCGGGCCAGCCGAGGTAGCGGTTGAGCTCGAACCGGAGCCATGCCTCGCCCTGGTTGGCGTGGCTGGTCAGGAACTGCCAGGCCTTGTCGTAGGTCCACGCTCCGCCGCCGACCTCCTCGGGCGCCTCGAACCCGCAGTGCACGCCGATGTCGATAACGACGCGCGCCGCCCGCAGGGACTGGCCGTCCAGCCAGCCCATCCGGTGGCCGGGGTCCTCCATGTAGCCGAGCTCGGCCATCAGCCGCTCCGCATACAGGGCCCAGCCCTCGCCGTGGCCGGAGATCCACAGGTCGAGCCGGCGCCACTTGTTGAGGACCTCGGACCGGAGCACCGCCTGGGCGCACTGGAGGTGATGCCCCGGCACGCCCTCGTGGTAGACGGTGGTCAGCTCCTTCCACGTGCCGAACGTGGTGATGCCCTTGGGGACCGACCACCACATCCGACCGGGCCGGCTGAAGTCGTCGCTGGGCGGGGTGTAGTAGATGCCGCCCTGCTCGGTCGGCGCGATCATGCACTCGATGGTGCGCATCGGCCCGGGAATGTCGAAGTGGACGTCGGCCAGCTCGGCGATCGCCTCGTCCGCCCTGGTCTGCATCCACTCCTTGAGGGCCGGCTTGCCCTGCAGCTGGTACGCGGGGTCGGCCTCGAGCGCCGCGATGGCCTCCTTGACCGTCGCGCCGGGTGCGATCCGCTCGGCCACCTCCCGCATCTGCTCGTCCAGCCGGGCGCACTCCTCGATGCCCCAGCGGTAGGTCTCGTCGAGGTCGACGGTGGCGCCCACGAAGTACCGCGACATCAGCCGGTACCGCTCGATGCCGCAGGCGTCGTCCTCGGGTGCGGCGTCGAGCAGCTCGGTGCGAAGGAACTCGCCCATGCTCCGGTATGCGCCGGCGGCCTGGGTCGCGGCCGCGGCCAGCGCGGCCTGGGTGTCCCCGGCGAGGGGCCGGCCGTCGACCGTGGCCCCGGCGACCAGCGTGGCGAAGTACCCGTCGTCAGCAGTGAGGTCGGCGCACTGCTTGATGCCCTCGTCGACCTGGCGGCGGGGGGCCACGTGGCCCTTATTGCGGGCGGCGAGCAGCGACTCCCGGTACTGGCCGAGTGCAGTCGGCAGCTTGGTCATCCGGGTGGCGAACGTCGCCCAGCTCGCCTCGGAGTCCTGCGGCATGAGGTCGAAGACGTCGCGCAGGTCCTGGAGCGGCGACGCGATGACGTTGAGCGACATCTCGTCCAGCCCTGCGGCGTGGATCTCCTCGTCCAGCTCGAGCCGGTTGCGCAGCGCGGAGATCGTCACGCGGTCGACGTCGTCCATCGGCTCGACGTCGGCCAGCGAGGACAGGGTCTGCCGGCGCAATGCGGAGAACGCGGCTCGACCGGCAGGGGAGACGTCGTCGAGGTCCTCCTCGTGGCCCGGGATACCGGCGTTGGTCGCCATGATCGGGCTCAGTCGTACGGCGGCGTCGAAGTAGTCGTCGGCGACGCGGTCGGCGTCGGTGCTGGGTCGCGAGGAGACGCTCGTGGCGCCCTGGTCTGAAGTCACGCCCGCGAACGTATACCTCGGCTCCGACGGGGAGCATCCGGAAATAGCGGCCCGTCGCGGTCAGGGGTCGACCAGCGGGCGGGTGAGCATCGAGGTGGCCTGGACGGTCTCGAAGCCGACCGACGCATACAGGGTGGGAGCGTCGTCGTGGCTCTCGCTGTCCGCGAAGAGGTAGAGCAGCCGCATCCCGTCGCGGCGGGTGGTCTCGAAGGCGGCATGCAGGAGAGCGCCGGCAATGCCCCGGCCGCGGAGCTCGGGAAGCACCGCCAGCTCGCTGACCTGCATGGCGCTGCGCTCCGGCGCGGCCCGGGTGACCGTCATGGCCCCGGCCGGCCGTCCGGCGACGGTGGCGAGGTACCAGAGCGCCGGGTCATGGCCCGGGAGGCGACTGCGGCTGGCGACGAAGTCGTCGTAGGAGAGCTCGATGAAGCCGTAAGTGCCGGCGAACCCGGACATGAAGATCGCGTGGACCGCTCGGGGGTCGGCGCCGGCGTGGATCTCCAGTTCTGGCAAGGGCGTCCGTCCGGTGCCTCGTTCGGCGTCGGACGCTGCTTCCATCACCCACATCACCCGCTCCTCGACGAACCCGAGCCGGCTCAGCCGTTCGCGGCGCGCCAGGTCGAGAGTGGGCAGCGAGGTGCGCACCCGTCCGGAAGCCGGGTCGTCCGTCACCGTGGTCGCCCACCGGACGATGTGCCGCCAGCCGGCGGCCTCCAGCGCGTCCCGGTCCGGGGGCGTACCCAGCCCGGGATCCGTGTTGACCTCGCAGAACGGTTCGGGGTCCCCCGGGTACAGGACGGCATCCCAGACCTGCACCAGCCGGCCGTTCGTACGGACGCCGAGATGAGTGGACGGGAAGGGCGAGGTCAGCCGCAGCTCCACCAGCTCCCGGGCCAGCCGCGAGGTCCCGAGCACCGACACCCGGTCGGCGGTGGCGAGCGCGAACACCTCGTCGAGATCGTCGCCGGCGAGTGGCGACAGGGCGAACCGTGCCGCCAGTCCATCCGGCAGCTCTGGTGGGTCCACGATCTCCGACCGTAGGTTCTCCGGCGGCCGGAGGGAAGCCTGGAGGACCGGTGCGGCCCGGACCCTGCGGGCACGCCTTGGCAGACTCATGCGCGTGGAGGGCGACCCGGGACTCGAGGCGGCGGCCGTCGCCCGATCCCGCGCACTGGCCGAGCTCGGCCGGCACCAGGACGCGCTGGACGTCGCGACGCGGGCACTGGCCGCATACCCCGAGAGCTCGGCTCTCCTCGTCGCCGCCGGTCGAGCGACGATCGCGGTCGGCGGCCGTGCCAGCCGACGGTCAGGGCTCGAGCTGCTGCGGCGAGCGCTCGCCGTGGACCCGGACGACGTGGACGCGCTCTGCGTCCTGGGCGTCGCCCTCATGCACACGGTCAGCCACGGCGAGGAGGGAGAGCGGCTGCTGGACCGGGCGGTGGAGCTCGCCCCGGACGACCCCGGCGTCGCCTACTCCCGAGCGCTCGGCCTCGAACACCGCAGCATCGTCCGCTACGACAAGGCGTACGCCGCCGTGCTGCGTGCGCTGGAGCTGGCCCCGCACGACCCGGAGGTCCGGCTGCTCAAGGCGAGGATCGACATCGGCCGGGTCGGCTGGGTCGACGGCTCAGGACGGGCAGCGGTCGCGGACGAGATCCGGGCGATCCTGGCCGAGGACCCCGAGAACGCCGAAGCCGCATACCTGCTGGCCCGAGCGGAGGTCAAGACGAACCGGGCCGAGGTCGCCCACGACTTCCAGCGGGTGGTGCGGATCGACCCGCGCCACGGCGACGCGATCGCGCAGGTCGACTCGGTGCTCGTCGGCCCGCTGCGGCAGGCGTACGGGTGGCTCTGGTTCCTCGTGGCGGTCCAGGCGATGCTGCTGTGGCGCGGAGCCGACTGGGGCGCTGCCCTGAAGGCCGTGCTGTTCGTCGTGGTGCTGCTTGTGCCCTGGGTGCGCTTCCGGAGGCTGCGGTCGCAGTCGCCACCGGGGTTCGGGCGGTATGGCGGCCGCGACCCGATGCTCTGGGTCTTCGGCGGCCTGACCTACGTTGCGGCGTTCGCGTTCAAGGCCTCGACCGACGGGGTCGGCCCGACGGCCAGCCTCGGCCTCTGCGCCGGCCTGCTCGCGGTGGCCGGACTCGTGTATGCCTGGCGCCGGGTCCGTCGCCGACGGCGGTACGGCTAGCTCCGATCCCCTGAGCAGGCAGACCGGGCCCAGGGGTCGGCAAGAGCACGGCGCCCGCGACGGTTCCCGGCCGAGACGCCACGAACTGGCGGGATAATTCGGGGTTTCGGCCGACATTCGTGGCCAAGACGCCACCTTCTGCGGTCGTCGCATCCGGCCGTGGCCGACCGGCCTACTGGGCGGCGCTCACGCTGCTCATGTTGAAGTCGGAGACCCGGACCGGAGGCATCGCCGCCCGCGTGAAGAAGTCGCCCCACTCGCGCGGGTAGCAGCGTTCGGTGGCCCCCACCTCGGTGATGCGGTCGAGCACGTCCAGCGGCGACTCGTTCCACCGGAAGTTGTTGACCGCACCGACCACCTCGCCGTCCTCGACGAGGTAGACCCCGTCGCGGGTGAGCCCGGTGAGCAGGAGGGTCTGCGGGTCCACGACGCGGACGTACCAGACCGTCGAGAGCAGCAGCCCCCGCTGGGTCGAGGCGACGAGGTCGTCGAGACCTCCGGTCGCTCCCGGAGCCTCGAGCACCAGGTTGTCGCTCTCGAGGCGGATCGGCGTCTCGTGAGACGACGCATACGCGCGGGTGCCCGTGAGGGACACCAGCTCACCCTTAGCGAGCATGTCCTGTCGCGGCAGCGGCAGCCCGTTGTCGAAGACCGAGGTGTCCGCCGTCGAGGCCGGAGCGACGACGAACGGCGCGCACTCGAGGCCGGGCCGGGTCGGGTCGCTGAACAGCTCCAGGGGGAGCCGGGACAACCGCTCGCCGAGCTTGCCCGAGTATGCCGACCGACCCTCGTCCGCGGCCCGGGCGCCGGACTCCCAGTAGGCCTCGACGAGCAGGTCGGCCAGGGCGGTGGGCGGCAGGATGGTCTCGTAGCGGCCGGCCGGGAGGTCGAGCCGGCGCTCGGCCCACCCGAGGCGCCGGGCCAGGTCCGCGTCGGCCGCGGCGACGTCCGCCTCGGCCGGGTCGCGCAGCGTGAAGGCCAGGTAGCTCGACGCCGACCAGTCGGCGTTCTTGGCGTTCATCTCCAGCCGGCCCGTGGGCTGCACGTGCCGCAGCCGCAGGCCGGTCGACGTGCCGAGGTAGACCGAGTCGACCACCTGCTCGGCGAACCCGAAGTGCTGGCGGCCCGCCCCGCCCGCAGCGAACGCCTCACCGAGGTCCGTGGCCACCCGGGCGAAGGCGCCGACGCTCGTCGTCTCCGGTTCGAGGGCGAAGTCGCTCCCGGTGCCCGCCTGGTCCGGCGTGACGAGCGGGGCCGCGTCCGGGGCCGGGTCCGCGGCCCGGGCGGCGGTCTCCGCTTCTGCCACGAGCTCGCGGACCGCATCGGCATCGGTCACGGTCCGGCCGACCACGCCGGCGCTCGCGCCACCACCGGACCCGTTGGTCGCGATGACGGTGACCGACCGGGACGACATCTCACCGTTGGTCGTCAGGGAGCTGTTGGCCCAGCGCAGGTTGGCCTCGGAGCGGTCGGTGACGATGACGACGGTGCCCTCGGTGGTCGCGGCGGCTAGTGCGGCCTCCACGATGTCCTGGGGTGAGTCCAGGCGAGCCATCAGCGTCCTCCCTCCTGCACCGTGTTGAGGATCCGGACACCGCGGAACAGGGCGGCGGGCGTCCCGTGGCTGGCCGGCGAGACCTGTCCGGGCTGGGCCTTGCCGCAGTTGAGCGCACCGCCTCGGTAGAACGTCGACGGGCCGCCCACCGCCTCCATCGACCGCCAGAAGTCGGTCGTGGTGGCCTGGTAGGCGACGTCGCGCAGCTGTCCCGAGAGGCGTCCGTTCTCGATCGCGAAGAACCGCTGGCCGGTGAACTGGAAGTTGTAG
Source organism: Lapillicoccus sp. (assembly GCF_036559105.1). GTDB lineage: Bacteria > Actinomycetota > Actinomycetes > Actinomycetales > Dermatophilaceae > Lapillicoccus. Next base: position 14,403 of record NZ_DATBTV010000107.1, read on the forward strand.
CGCTGCATGTCGATGGACCACGACTTGTCGCCGACGACGTAGATCCCGTTCTCGACCTGGCCGACGAGGTCGTCCAGCGTCCCGCCCCCGGGGTCGGGCTGGAGACTCACGTTGACCATCCGCTGGAGCGGCACGTGACGGGCGCTGTCGGCATACGCCGCGCCGTTGCTGCGACCGAGGTCCTTGAGGGCGGCCATCGCGCGGTCGGTCTGGTACCCGACGAGGATCCCGTCCTTGACGATGTCCCAGTGCTGTCCGGCGACGCCCTCGTCGTCCCAGCCGACGCTGGCGAGTCCCCAGTCGGTGTCGCGGTCGCCGGTGACGTTCATGACGGGGGAGCCGTACCGGAAGGTGCCGAGCTTGTCGAACGTCGCGAAGGAGGTTCCCGCGTAGGCCGCCTCGTAGCCGAGGACCCGGTCGAGCTCGGTGGCGTGCCCGATCGACTCGTGGATGGTCAGGAAGAGGTTGGACCCGTCGATGACGAGGTCGTAGTCGCCGGGGCGGACCGACGGCGCCTTGGTCTTGGCGGCGAGCAGCTCGGGGATCTCGGCGACCTCACGGGCGAGGTCGGCCTCGGCGCTGGTGACGTACTCCCACCCCGCGGCCGCCGGGGGCGCCAGGGTGCGCATCGTCTCGAACGACCCGGTGGACCGGTCGACGGCCGTCGCGGTCAGCTTCGGCTCGATGCGGACCCGGGTCTGGGTGGTGGAGGTGCCCGCGAGGTCGGCGTAGAAGGCGTTCTCCCGTACCGCCTGCAAGCTGGTGCGGGTGTGGGCCACCCCGTCCCCGGCCTTCAGCTGCTCGGTGAGGTCGAGGAGAGTCGCGACCTTGTCGGCGTCCGGCACGTCGAACGGGTCGGTCTCGTAGGGGGACGACCACTGCCGGTCCGGGTATGCAGGTTCGTCCGCGAGCGCCACGCGTTCGGTGGACACGGGCCGGCTGGCACGGGCCACCTCGACCGCCCGCTCCGCGAGGCGCGCGGCCTCCTCGGGCGACAGCACGATGCCGGCGGCGAAGCCCCAACACCCGTCGTGGACGACCCGCACCGCGAGGCCGACGTCGTCGGAGGTGATCGACGTCTCCAGGTCCAGGTCCTGCAGGGCGAGGAACTGACCGCGCGTCGAGACGACCCGGAGGGCGGCGTACTCGGCCCCGAGCTCGCGGGCGCGGGAAAGTGCGGCGTCGGCGAGCGCGGTGAGCGGCAGGGCCAGGAACTCGGCGTTCACTCCAGGCATGAAGGCCAACCTAGCGAGGGGCGCGGGTGCCGGCTCAGCCCGGGCGCGGGAAGCGGGCGAAGACCTCCGCCGCGGAGTCCCCGAAACCGGCCGGCAGGTCGACCGCCGCGAACGTCGCGGCGATCTCGCGCATCTCGGCCTCCCACCGCCAGCCCTTGGCGGTCGCCGAGCGCTGCGCCGACGCCAGGCGTTCCGCCAGATCGGGCTGCGAGATCTCCCACTCGGCGCGCAGGACGTCGTCGACGTCGAGCCGTTCGGCGGCCTCGTGCACCGACAGCAGCAGGGCCGCGCTGACCTTGGTCCACGCGGCGTAGGTCATCTTCGTCGCGGAGGCGGCGAACCGGCCGGCGTCGACGACGACGACGGGCTCGAGCCTGCAGTCGACGAAGAGGTTCCCCACATCCCCGGCACGGTCGCCGGAGAGGTAGAGCCGCGTGGTACCCGGTTCGCGCGGCGGCGGCCCGATGATCCCGCCGTCGACGTAGGTGGCACCGCCCGCCGCCACGGCCGTCGCCACCGACTCGGCCGTGGCCGGGCTCACCGCGTTGGCGTCGACGTAGAGGCCGGTGAAGCCAACCACCGACCGGGCGACGTCAACCGCCGCTGCGGGCGGGCACACCGACAGCACGACGTCACACCCCTCGAGGTCGTCGACCTCGAGCAGCCCCGCGTCGTCGGCGCGCCGCCGGGAGGCCGCGCCGCGACCGGCGGGCCGCCACACGACCTCGGCGCCGGTCTCGACGAGCGCGGCACCGACGGCCGAACCCATCTCCCCGGGATGCAGGACGGCGACGCGCGGCATGCGCGCCAACCTAGCCCCGCGGATCAGGTGCGACTCGATCGGAGGGTTTCTGCCCTGATAGGGGCAACAACCCTCCGATCGGAGGGGTCTCAACGGGGGCGGGCGCGTCAGCGCGGCAGGGCCGACGCGCGCCAGCCACCGGTTCGCGCCCCGTACGCGGGTGACCGGAGCCGGGCGGCCGGTGACGCCCAGCCGCGCGCGCGAGGTGGCTCGTCCGGTTCGGCTGCCCCCCCGGCCGCGGCGAGAACCGCGACGAGGGCCGCGACCTCCTCGGCCGAGGGGTTCCCGCGGACGATTCGGATGACCGGCATCTCGACGTCGCCAGTCATAAGACGGAGCCGCTCTGAGGAGCGTCGACGTCGCTGCTCACAGTGGAATGTTTCCGTGCTTCTTGGGCGGGAGCGTCTCGCGCTTGGTTTTGAGCGCGCGCAGCGCACGGGTCACGTTCATCCGGGTGTTGGACGGCGAGATCACCGTGTCGACGTAGCCGCGCTCGGCCGCGATGTAGGGGTTGGCCAGCTGCTCCTCGTAGTCCTGGACGAACCCGGCCCGCACCTCGTCGACGTCGCGACCGTCGCTCTGCGCGGCGGCGATCTCCTTGCGGTACAGGATGTTCACTGCACCCTGCGCCCCCATGACCGCGATCTGCGCCGTCGGCCAGGCGAGGTTGATGTCGGCGCCGAGGTGCTTGGAACCCATGACGTCGTAGGCGCCGCCGTAGGCCTTGCGGGTGATGACCGTCACGAGCGGAACCGTCGCCTCCGCATACGCGTAGATGAGCTTGGCCCCGCGGCGGATGATCCCGTCCCACTCCTGGTCGGTGCCTGGCAAGAACCCCGGCACGTCCACGAAGGTCAGCACCGGCAGGTTGAACGCGTCGCAGGTGCGGACGAACCGCGCCGCCTTCTCCGAGGCGTTGATGTCAAGGCAGCCGGCGAACTGCATCGGCTGGTTCGCGACGACGCCGATCGGCATCCCGTCGACCCGGGCGAAGCCGGTGATGATGTTCGGCGCGAAGATCGGCTGGACCTCGAGAAACTCCTCGTCGTCGACGACGTGCCGGATCACCTCGTGCATGTCGTACGGCTGGTTCGGGCTGTCGGGGATGCAGGTGTCGAGCCAACGGTCCTCGTCGGTGACCTCGAGCGACCCGCCGCCCTCGTACGTCGGCGGCTCCTCGAGGTTGTTGGAGGGGAGGTAGGAGAGCAGGGCCTTGACGTAGTCGATGGCGTCCTGCTCGTCGGTGCCCATGTAGTGCGCGACACCGGACTTCGTGTTGTGGGTGCGCGCGCCGCCCAGGTCCTCCATCGCGACGTCCTCGCCGGTGACCGTCTTGATGACGTCCGGACCGGTGATGAACATGTGCGACGTCTGGTCGACCATGACCGTGAAGTCGGTGATGGCAGGGGAGTAGACCGCGCCTCCGGCGCACGGGCCCATCACCAGGGAGATCTGGGGGATCACGCCACTGGCGTGGACGTTGCGCCGGAAGATCTCGGCGTACAGCCCCAGGGCGACGACGCCTTCCTGGATCCGGGCGCCGCCGGAGTCGTTGAGCCCGACCACCGGGCAGCCGATCTTCATGGCGTAGTCCATGACCTTGCAGATCTTCTCCCCGAACACCTCGCCGAGCGAGCCGCCGAACACGGTGAAGTCCTGCGCGAAGACGGCCACGGTCCGTCCGTCGACCTGCCCGTAGCCGGTGACCACGCCGTCCCCGTAGGGCCGGTTGTTCTCCTGGCCGAACGCGGTGCTGCGGTGGCGCGCGTACTTGTCCATCTCGATGAACGTGCCCTCGTCGAGCAGCATCTCGAGGCGCTCGCGGGCGGTCTTCTTCCCGCGGGCGTGCTGCTTCTCGACGGCCCGCTCCGACCCGGCGTGGGCCACCTCGGCGACGCGGCGCTTGAGATCGGCCAGCTTGCCCGCGGTCGTGGAGAGGTCCGGAGCAGGAGCAGCCTCGAGGTCGGGTGCGTCGGGCATGCTGCGGAGAATAGCCTTGCCGGTCGTGGCCGGATCACTCGACGGCGAGGTCCTTCGTGCGGCGTTGCTCACGTCGGACTCGCCCTGGCATGACCTCGAGCACCACGCCACCATCGGCTCGACGAACGCCCGGGCCGCGATGGTGGGTGAGCCGTGGCGGGTCGTCGTCGCCGACCATCAGAGTGAGGGACGCGGCCGGCTCGCACGGTCCTGGGAAGCACCACCCGGCACGTCGGTCGCGGTCTCGGCGACCGTCCCCCTCCCACCCGGGGGCGCCGGCTGGCTTCCGCTCCTGGCCGGGCTCTCGGCGGCGCAGGCCATCACGGCCGTGACCGGCCTGGTCGCCGAGCTCAAGTGGCCGAACGACGTGCTGCTCCCGGATGACGCGGACCGCAAGGTCTGCGGAGTGCTCTGCGAGGTCGTCACCGGGCTCGGTGCCGCCTTCGTCGTCGTCGGCGCCGGGGTCAACGTCGACCAGACCCGCGAGCAGCTCCCCGTCGACACCGCGACCTCCCTGGCCCTCGCGGGGGCGGAGGAGGTCGACCGGAACCGGCTCGTCGCCGCCTACCTCTCCGGGCTGGCCGGCTGGTATGCGGCCCTGACCGGTCCGGACCCGGACGCACCCCGCGCCGCGTACCGCCGGCAGTGCGCGACCGTCGGACGGCAGGTCACGGTCAGCCGGCCGGACCGCGCGGACGCGAGGGGGACCGCGGTGGCGGTCGACGACGACGGTCGCCTGGTCGTCGACGGTGCGGACGGGCGGCACGCGTGGGCCGCCGGGGACGTCACGCACGTCCGATCGGCGGGGTGATCCGGGGAGCGCGCGTTGGCATGATGGCCGCATGGGCGAGACGCCGGCCGACCCGGGCCGGACCGAACCCGCCGTGACCGGCCAGGACCTCGAGGACGTCACGGCGGCGCTGCTGGGCCGCCCGCTCCACCTCAGCCGCCGCGACGTCAGCCGCCAGGCGCACGTCAGCCTGCACAGCGCCCGCCGGTTCTGGCAGGCCCTGGGCTTCCCGCTGGTCAACACCGAGGAGCTGCTGTTCACCCAGGCCGACGTCGACGCCCTCGCGGTCGTGGCCGGGCTCGTGCGCCGCGGCGAGCTGGACGAGGCCACCGCCCTGCAGCTCACCCGGGCCTTCGCGCGCACCGCCGACCGGCTGGCGTCCTGGCAGGTGCAGCTGGTCGCCGAGGCGCTGGAGGCGGAGCGTGCGGCCACCGGCGACCTCTCCGCCGACCACTCCACGACGGCGACGGCCCAAGCGACCGCCGCCTACCTGGTCGGCATGGCCGACGAGCTCGAACCGCTCCTGCTGTATGCGTGGCGCCGGCACCTCGCCGACGCGGTCTCGCGGCTGCTCACCGACGCCGAGCCGGAGACGACCGAGGAGGGCATCTACCGGCACATCGGGTTCGCCGACCTCGTCGCGTTCAGCACCCTGGTCCGGAAGTCGACCGAGCGTGAGCTCTCCGAGGTCGTCAAGCGGTTCGAGATGCTCAGCGCCGACGTCGTGACGGCCCATGGCGGTCGCATCGTCAAGACGGTGGGCGACGAGATCCTGTTCTCCAACCGCCATGCCGCGCCGGCCGCCGCGACGGCGATCGACCTCGTCGAGGCGATCGCCATCGACGAGCTGCTCCCCGACGTGCGCGTCGGCCTGGCCGCGGGCCGGGTGATGCCCAAGCTGGGGGACGTCTTCGGCAACACGGTCAACCGGGCCTCGCGCCTCACCGCCATCGCCCACCCGGGCAGCGTGCTCGCCGACGAGGCGGTGGCGGAGTCACTGCATGACGTGTCCGGGTTCGCCCTCGTCCCGCTGCGACCGCGTACCTTGCGCGGTGTGGGCAAGGTCGAACCGTTCCTGCTGACCCGCGCCGGGACGCCCGTCCGACGGCCGGCCGCCACCCCCGACCGACAGGAGGACCGGTGACCGACACCGGCACGCTGGTCCGCATCGAGGCCGACGGCGAGGGCCACGTCGTCGAGATCGTCCTTGACCGCCCCGAGGCCCTCAACGCCGTCTCGACGGCCATGGCGACCGCCCTCGCCGACGCCACCGCCCGCGTCGCCGCCGACCCCAACGTCCGCTGCGTGGTGCTCCGGTCCAGCCAGGAACGCGCGTTCTGTGTGGGGGCCGACCTCAAGGAGCGCAACGCCTTCTCCGACGCCGACCTGGTCCGGCAGCGGCCGGTGGCGCGCGAGGCATACCGGGGGGTCCTGAACCTGCCGGTGCCCGCGATCGCGGCGGTCGAGGGGTACGCGCTCGGCGGCGGGTACGAGCTGGCGCTCTCCTGCGACCTCATCGTGGCCGGAGAGAGCGCGACCGTCGGGCTGCCCGAGGTGTCCGTGGGCGTCATCCCCGGCGGGGGCGGCACCCAGCTGCTGACCCGGCGGGTCGGCTGGTCGCGCGCGGCGTCCCTCGTCTTCACCGCCCGCCGCCTGCCGGCGCCCGAGGCCCTGGCGCTCGGCTGCGTCGACGAGGTCGTCCCGGCCGGCACCGCCCGCGACCGGGCGCTCGAGCTGGCGCGGCAGATCGCCGCGAACTCGCCGGTCGGCCTGCGGCAGGCCAAGCGGGCGATGCGACTGGGCGCGGACGTCGACCTGGCCACCGGACTGGAGGTCGAGGACGCCTGCTGGCGGGCCACGGCGTTCAGCGGCGACCGCGCCGAGGGCGTGGCGGCCTTCGCCGAACGCAGGCCCCCCCGGTGGCCTGGACGCTGAACCCCACCCATCCCCGCGAGGTTCTCCTCACGCTACGCGACGAAACGTCGCGGGGACCCCGACTACCATCGGGGCCGTGACCCGAGTACTGCTGGCGGAGGACGACCCCGCCATCTCCGAGCCGCTCGCGCGTGCGCTGCGGCGGGAGGGGTACGACGTCGACGTGCGAGCCGACGGGCGCACCGCCCTCGAAGGCGCCCGCGAGAACCCCGACCTCGTCGTCCTGGACCTCGGACTGCCGTTCATCGACGGCCTCGAGGTGTGCCGGCGCATCCGGGCGATGGGCAAGACGGTGCCGGTGCTCATCCTCACCGCTCGCGCCGACGAGGTGGACACCGTGGTCGGGCTCGACGCGGGCGCCGACGACTACGTCACCAAGCCGTTCCGCCTGGCCGAGCTGCTGGCCCGGGTCCGCGCCCTGCTCCGCCGCAACCCGACCGAGACATCCCCGTCGAGCGACCAGCTGCGTATCGACCCGGAGGGCCGGCGCGCCTGGTTCCAGGACCAGGAGCTGCAGCTGACGGCCAAGGAGTTCGACCTGCTGCGGGTGCTCTTCCGCGAGCAGGGCAAGGTCGTCTCGCGGGAGCAGCTGATGCGGGAGATCTGGGAGACGGCCTGGTTCGGCTCCACCAAGACCCTCGACATGCACATCAGCGTCCTGCGCCGGAAGCTCGGCGACGACGCGACCCAGCCGCGCTACATCTCCACCGTCCGCGGCGTCGGTTTCCGGTTCGAGCGTCCGGAGGACTGAGCCCGGATGCGCCGCCAGCTCGTGCGCACCACGGCGTATGCGGTCATCGCCGCGATGCTCGTCGTCCTGATCCCGCTCTCCGTGCTGGGGGTGTGGGTGGTCACCCAGCGACCCGCGGCCGTGGAGAGCTGGCTCGCGCAGACCGCGGTGGACCGGAGCCTGCAGCTGCTCGGCGGGGTGGTCGTCGTGGCGCTGCTCATCGCCGCGATCACGCTGGCCCTGGTCCAGCGGATGTCGCTGCGCTTGACCGAGCCGCTCACCCGATTGGCGGAAGCGGCCGAGAAGCTGGGCGAGGGCACCACCAAGCTGGACCCGATCCGCTCCGGGATCCCGGAGATCGACCGGGTGTCCATCGTGCTGACCCGCAGCGCCCAAGGGGTGACCAAGTCGCTGGCCGCCGAACGCGAGTTCGCGTCCGACGCCTCGCACCAGCTCCGGACCCCGCTGACGGCGCTGCTGATGCGGCTCGAGGAGATCTCGGTCTCCGACGATGTCGCGGTCGTCCACGAGGAGGCCGGGATCGCGATGGAGCAGGTGGAACGGCTGACCCGTGTCGTCGACGACCTGCTCATGCGCAGCCGCCGCAGCAACGACGCCCCCCGACCCGAGGTGAGCCTCGACTCGGTCATCGCCGCCCTGCAGCGCGAGTGGCAGCCGGCCTTCGAGCAGGCCCGGCGCAGCGTGCGGGTCCACGGAGAGCGGGGACTTTTCGTCCGGTCGACGCCGGTCGCGCTGAGCCAGGTCCTCAGCACGTTGCTGGAGAACTCGTTGGTGCACGGTCGCGGCACGGTGGAGATGCAGGCCCGCCGCAGCGGACCGTCGGTGGTCGTCGAGGTCAGCGACCAGGGCGACGGCGTTCCCGCGGCCATCGCCCCGCACATCTTCGAGCGCTCGGTCAGCAGCGGCCGGGGGCAGAGCACCGGGCTCGGGCTGGCCCTCGCCCGGGACCTCGCCGAGTCGAACGGCGGCCGGCTCGACCTGGTCTCGGCCCAGCCGGTGCGCTTCGCGCTGTTCCTCTCGGAGGCCGACGGGCACTGAGTGCCCGAACGGCCGAGGGTGTCAGCGCAGCTTCAGAGATGTCTTAGGGGAGGCGCTGGCCCTCGTCGGGAGTCCGCGCCTGGACCGCGGCGATGTCGGCCGCCTCCTGGTCGGGGTCGCCCGGGTGCTCCCGGGTGAAGACGAACTGGCGGTAGGCCCAGAACCGGAAGATGGTCGCCAGGCCGATCCCGATGATGTTGTTGATGTTGACGGCGAGGCGCGAGTCCATGTGCAACAGGTCGTGCGTGGCGTTGAGGTACAGCGTCGAGATGAGCAGGCCCACCCCGTTGACCAGGAAGAACAGCATGGCCTCGTGGTGGACCGGCCGGTTCCGGCGGTGCCGGAAGGTCCACATCCGGTTGCCGACCCAGGCGAACAGCGTCGCCGCGACCCCGGAGATGATCTTCGAGGTCGCGAGCCGTCCCTCCAGGGGGCCGTAGAACAACAGGTTGAACCCGACGAAGTCGATGACGAAGGCGACCGCGCCGATGACACCGAACTTGGCCGCCTCGCGCCAGAAGATGCTGACGACTTCGCGCAGCCGGTCCATGAGGCCGGGCCTGGGGGAGTCCGTCACGGCGTGAATGGTACAGACCGAAACCGTCAGCTCCTCCAGCCGACGCCCGACGGACGGGTCGGACCCCTCTCCCGGCTAGGCTCGCCTGCCGTGAGCGCCCGGCCCGACCCCACCGACGCGCCGCGACGGACCCCCGGCGGGTTCCCGGTGGTCGGCGTGATCGGCGGCGGCCAGCTGGCCCGCATGATGCAGGGCCCGGCGGTCGAGCTCGGGGTCCAGGTGAGCGTCCTCGCCGAGGCACCCGACGCGTCCGCGGCCCTCGTGGTCCCGTCGGCGCCGGTCGGTTCGCATACCGACCTCGAGGCGGTACGCGCTTTCGCCCGCCAGTGCGACGTGGTGACCTTCGACCACGAGCACGTGCCGGCCGACGTGCTCGCGGCGCTGCAGGCCGACGGGGTGGCGCTGCACCCCTCGCCGGCCGCCCTGGTCTTCGCCCAGGACAAGCTGGCCATGCGCGAGCGGCTCGCGGCGTTCGGGGTCCCGTGCCCGCGCTGGGCTCGTGCGCGGTCAGGGGAGGACGTCGAGACCTTCGCGGCGACGGTCGGGTGGCCGGTCGTGGCGAAGACCCCGCGCGGCGGCTACGACGGCAAGGGCGTGCGCGTCGTGCACGGCGCCGCGGAGCTCGCCGACTGGCTCGCCGAGGTCGCCACTCCAGGGCCGCTGGCCGACGGCGTACTGCTCGAGGAGCGGGTGGCGTTCAGCCGGGAGCTCGCGGTTCTCGTCGCGCGGAGCCCGTCGGGGCAGGCGGCCGCCTGGGCGGTCGTCGAGACCGTGCAGACCGACGGGATCTGTACCGAGGTGCTCGCTCCGGCGCCCGGGATCGACCCTGGGCTGGCCGCCGAGGCCACCGCGACTGGTCTGCGGATCGCGGGCGAGCTCGGGGTGACGGGAGTGCTCGCCGTCGAGATGTTCGAGGTACCCGCGGCCGAAGCCGGATCGGCACCGGCATACCTCGTCAACGAGCTGGCCATGCGACCGCACAACAGCGGCCACTGGTCGATGGACGGCGCCGTCACCGGCCAGTTCGAGCAGCACCTGCGGGCGGTGCTCGACCTGCCGCTCGGCGACCCGTCGACCCGGGCGCCGTGGACGGTGATGGCCAACGTCCTCGGCGGCGAGCACGACGAGCTCTACAGCGCCTACCGCCACGTCATGGCCCGCGACCCCGGGCTGAAGGTCCACCTCTACGGCAAGGCGGTCCGGCCCGGCCGCAAGATCGGGCACGTCAACGTCTCCGCGCGGTCCCTGACCGACGCCCGAACCCGCGCCACCCACGCCGCGGACTACATCGCAGGAGCCATCGATGAGTGACAGCCCCGTGGTCGGGATCGTCATGGGCAGTGACAGCGACTGGCCGGTGATGGAGAAGGCCGCCATCGCGTTGCAGGAGCTGGAGATCCCCTTCGAGGTGGACGTCGTCTCGGCGCACCGGATGCCCGAGGACATGGTCGACTACGGGCGGTCGGCGGCCGGGCGCGGTCTTCGCGTGATCGTCGCCGGAGCGGGCGGTGCCGCCCATCTGCCGGGGATGCTCGCCTCGGTCACGCCCCTGCCGGTCGTCGGGGTGCCGGTCCCGCTGGCCCACCTCGACGGGATGGACTCGCTGCTGTCGATCGTGCAGATGCCGTCCGGCGTCCCCGTGGCAACCGTGTCGATCGGGGGTGCCCGCAACGCCGGGCTGCTGGCGGCCCGCATCCTCGGCGCGGGCGAGGGGGAGGAGGCGGCCCGGATCCGTGCGGCCATGGTGGAGTTCCAGGTCGAGCTGCGCGAGGCGGCGATGGCCAAGGGTCGCGCCCTGCGCGACCGCACCGCCGGGACGGGCTAGCCGGCGATCGCGCCGGCGCCGTCCCCCGGCTGGACGCGCGGGTACTCGATGCGCGGACAGGTGTCCATGACGACCGCCAGCCCGGCCTTGCGGGCCCGGGCGGCGGCCTTCTCGTCCACGACGCCGAGCTGGAGCCAGACGGCCGCGATGCCGAGGCGCTCCTTCTGGGCAATGGCCTCGTCGACGACGGCGCCCACCTTGGAGGAGTTCACGAAGCAGTCCACGACGTGCACCCGCGTGCCATCCGGCACGTCGGCCAGCGACGCGTACCCCTCAGCACCGAAAACCGTCTCGGCCCGCGGGTGGATGGGGACGACACGCATACCGAGCTCGACCTTGAGGAACTGGGCGATCGAGTAGGCGGTCCGTGACCGGTTGGTCGAGAGGCCGACCACCCCCCAGGTCGCCCGGGTCTGCAGCAGGTCTCGGATGACGACCGGGTCGTTGTCGTACTTCGTCACACCGTGATCCAAGCACCGCCGGCTGGGAGCCGCCCCCCGAGCGGCCAGCAGAGGCCGGTGACATGATGCGAGACATGAGATTCGGCACCTTCGTCCCGCAGGGCTGGCGGATGGACCTGGTCGGCATCGCCCCGGAACAGCAGTGGGAGACCATGCAGCGCCTGGCGAAACGGGCGGACGACAACCCCGACTGGGAGTCGATCTGGGTCTTCGACCACTTCCACACGGTCCCGGAGCCGTCGGAGGAGGCGACCCACGAGGCCTGGTCCCTGATGGCCGCCTTCGCCGCCACGACCAGCCGGGTGCGGCTCGGCCAGATGTGCACGTGCATGTCCTACCGGAACCCTGCCTACCTGGCGAAGGTCGCGGCCACCATCGATGTCATCTCCGGCGGCCGCGTCGAGATGGGCATCGGCGGGGGCTGGTACGAGCACGAGTGGCGGGCCTTCGGCTACGGCTTCCCGTCCGCCGGTGAGCGGCTCGGCCGGCTGCGCGACGGTGTCGAGATCTTCCGTCAGATGTGGACCAAGGGCATCGCGACCCACGCCGGGAAGTACTACACGGTCGACGGCGCGATCGGCCAGCCGCGGCCGCTCCAGGGCACGTCGGCGCCCGGGTCCGACGCGAACGGCATCCCCATGTGGATCGCGGGTGGCGGCGAGAAGGTGACGTTGAAGATCGCCGCGGAGTACGCCGACTACACGAACTTTGCCGGCTCGCCGGAGGGGTTCGCCGCCAAGAGCGCCATTCTCGAAGGGCACTGCCGCGAGGTCGGACGTGACTTCGGCTCGATCGTGCGGAGTGCCAACTACAACATCACCATCGGCGAGACGCAGCGGGAGGTGGACGACCGGATCGCGCGGATCGAGGACATCTACCGCACGGCCGGCGTCTCGGATGCCGAGGTGGAGAGCCGCATCGGAGGCTTCCGCAACGACCTCGGGTCCGGCACGCCGGAGCAGCTGGTCGAACGGTTCCGCGAGGTCGAGAAGGCCGGCATGACCTACGCGATCACCAACTTCGCCGAGTCCGCCTTCGACACGTCGGGGATGGAGCTCTTCGAGTCCGCGGTCATCCCGGAGCTGCGGGGGTCCTGATGGTCTGGCGCCTCGCGGACATGCCCGACCAGAGCGGGCGCGTGTTCGTGGTGACCGGAGCGAACTCGGGCATCGGCTTCGAGGCCGCGAAAGCGTTGGCCCGCAAGGGTGCTCGCGTCGTCATGGCCTGCCGCAACCTCGGCAAGGCCGAAGCCGCGCGGGCGGTGGTCGGAGGGGACTCCGAGGTGCGGGAGCTGGACCTCGGCTCGCTGGCGTCGGTGCACGCCTTCGCCGAGGCGTGGGAGGGGCCGATCGACGTCCTCGTCAACAACGCGGGGATCATGGCGGTCCCGTTCGCGCGCACGGTGGACGGCTTCGAGAGCCAGTACGGCACGAACTTCCTGGGGCCCTTCGCGCTGACCGGCCTGCTGCTCCCGCAGGTGACCGACCGGGTGGTCACGCTCTCCTCGGGCGTGCACCGGATGGGCCGGATCGACCTGGCCGACCCGGGTTTCGAGCGCCGCCGCTACCAGCGCTGGACCGCATACGGGCAGAGCAAGCTCGCCGACCTCATGTTCGCCTACGAGCTCCAGCGGCGGCTGCTCCTCGCCGGGTCGACATTGCGCTCGATCGCCGCCCACCCCGGGTACGCGGCGACCAACCTCCAGGCCAACCTGGGCACCGTCGCGCTCACCAGCCAACGCTGGATGCTCAAGGCCGGACTGGTGCAGGACGCCGCCGACGGGGCGCTGCCGACCCTGTACGCCGCGACGGCGCCGGACCTGCCTGGTGGCAGCTTCGTCGGGCCGTCGGGGTTCATGGAGCAGACCGGACCACCCCGCATCGTGGGGTCCTCGGCCGCCTCCCGTGACCTCGACACCCAGCGCGCGCTCTGGGACCTGGCCGTCCGCCTGACCGGCGTCGACCCGGGGCTGCCGGCGGTGGTGGCGGCCTGACCGCGGGCGTCGGCGACGCGCATACCCGGCGGTAACCTGGGCTGGTGAGCGCGTCATCGTTCGACCTGTACCGGCTGTCCGAGGAGCACGAGGCCGTCCGCGAGGCGGTCCGGGCGATCGCCGAGGACAAGATCGCCCCGTATGCGGCGGAGGTCGACGAGCAGTCGCGGTACCCGCAGGAGGCGCACGACGCGCTGGTGGCGAGCGACTTCTTCGCGCCGCACGTGCCCGAGGAGTACGACGGCGTCGGCGCGGACGCGCTGGCGACGTGCATCGTCATCGAGGAGCTCGCGCGGGTCTGCGCGTCGTCGTCGCTGATCCCGGCGGTGAACAAGCTGGGCTCGATGCCGGTCATCCTCGCGGGGTCCGCGGAGGTCAAGGCGCGCTACCTGCCGCCGCTGGCGCGGGGCGAGGCGGGGTTCTCCTACGGGCTGTCAGAGCGGGAGGCGGGATCCGACACCGCGGCGATGAAGACCCGGGCGCGGCGGGACGGCGACGACTGGGTCCTTACCGGGCAGAAGTCGTGGATCACCAACGCCGGGGTCTCGCAGTACTACACGGTGCTCGCGGTGACCGACCCCGACGGCCGGCGAGGGGCGAACGTCTCCGCGTTCGTCGTGGAGAAGTCGGACCCCGGTTTCACGTTCGGCGAGAAGGAGCGCAAGCTCGGGATCAAGGGGTCGCCGACCCGGGAGCTGCACTTCGAGAGCTGCCGGATCCCCGGCGACCGTCTGGTCGGCGAGGTCGGTGACGGGCTCAAGATCGCGCTGCAGACGTTGGACCACACCCGGGTCACCATCGGGGCGCAGGCGGTCGGGATCGCCCAGGGTGCTCTGGACGTGGCCATCGACTATGTCAAGGAGCGGCGCCAGTTCGGCAGGGCGATCGCCGAGTTCCAGGGCATCCAGTTCATGCTCGCCGACATGGCGATGACGCTCGAGGCGGCCCGGCAGATGGTCTACGTGGCGGCGGCCAAGTCCGAGCGCGGCGACAAGGACCTGCCGTTCTTCGGGGCCGCGGCCAAGTGCTACGCCTCCGACGTGGCCATGCAGATCACCACCGACGCCGTGCAGCTGCTGGGTGGGGCCGGGTACGTCAAGGACTTCCCGCTCGAGCGGATGATGCGTGACGCGAAGATCACCCAGATCTACGAGGGCACCAACCAGATCCAGCGGCTGGTGATGGCTCGTCAGCTGCTCAAGTAGGGCTCAGCCCGCGGCCGGATCGCACAGTCGCCAGGGCCTGCTCCCGGTGGTCCCCAAGGCCTCCCACCCGAGCCGCGCGAGCTAGAACGGGTGGTCCATCCGGAGCGTCGCCAGGGACCAGATGATGAAGACGTCGATGGCGATGATGACGATGCTCCACAGCGGGGAGTACGGCAGCCACACGAAGTTGGCCAGGGCCTGCAGTCCGGCGAGGAGCATCCCGAGGCTGCGGGCCACGATGTTTCCGGTGAAGATGAACAGTCCCGCGACGGCGATGACGGCACCCAGGACGAGATGGATCCAGCCCCACGTTGTGAGATTGAGCTGGAACACGTAGTTCGGTGTGGTGACGAAGAACTGGTTCCCGTTGATGACGGCGACCAGCCCCTGGAAGAACTCGACGAGGCCGACGATCATCATCATCACGCCCGCGAACGTGGTTCCCCAGCCGGCGACGATCTCCCTGGACTCCGAGGTCGGACTCATGGAACTACGCTCCCGCGCGGCGGGACCCACCCGCGTCACCCACCGCGGGTGAGACCTACGGGTCAGCCCGGCACGGTCCCGGCTGGCGGTGTGGTGAGGGGTTGGTCCTGCTGGATGGCGTTGAAGAGTGCCTTGGCCTGCGCGGTGTTCCACTTGACGGCGACGCCCGCGTTCGGGGTCTGCAGGGCGGCCGTCTCGATCGGGACGACGAGCGAGAGGGTGTCGCCACTGTCGACGCCCCGCAGCGCCTGGAGCATCTTTACGGCGTCACTGAACGACGTCGTCTCACCGACCTCGAGTCCGGTGGCCGCCGAGTCGGCGAACGACTTGTAGCGCCACGGGATCAGCACGGTCGACGGCGTGGCCGCCTTCTTCAGCAGCGCACCGAGGAACTGGCGCTGCCGCTCGGCCCGCCCGATGTCGCCGCGCGGGTCGGACTTGCGGGCCCGGACGTAGCCGAGGGCGGTCGGACCGTCGAGGGTCTGGCAGCCCTTCTTCAGGTCGATGGCGGCGTCCTGGTCCTTCATGTCGAACGGGACGCAGACGTCCACCCCACCGAGGCTGTCGACGACGCCGGCGAAGCCGGCGAACCCGATCTCGAGGTACCCGTCGACGTGCACACCGGTGACCTGCTCGACCGTCTGGGTCAGCAGCTTGGCGCCACCGAACGCATACGCGGCGTTGATCTTGTTGCTGCCGTGGCCGGGGATCGGGACGTACGAGTCGCGCGGGATCGAGACCATGGCCGCCTTGCCCCCGCCCTCGGGGACGTGCACGAGGATGATCGAGTCGGTCCGCTTGCCCTCTGCGGACCCGCCGCCGTTGAGCGCCTGTTGCTGCTCCGGGGTGAGTCCCTCGCGGCTGTCCGACCCGACGAGGATGTAGTTGTGACCGCCCTTGTCGACCGGCCGGTCGCCGGACGGGTTGTTGTCCACCCGGGTGACGTTGTTCCAGGCGTTGAACGGCACCCAGACGAGGAACGTCACCCAGAGGATGACGATGACGAGGACCGCGATGAGGACGTTGCGCCCGGTACGTCGCGGACGCGGCGGCGCGGCCGCCACGGGTGCGCGTCCCGGCGACCGCGGCGGGGGGCCGTCGCTGGACTTGCCGGCCCGCTTCTCGCTGGGCCTCAGCGGGGGCAGGGGACCGCGACGAGAGGAGCGGCGGCGGAACGGGCTCCTCGTGTCGACGACATAGCCGCCAGGGCGGTCGTCGACGGCGCGGACGTCGTCTCCCTCGGGCATAGCGACCCATGGTCTCACGCACCGATGTTCGCGACCGAATCCTCGGATGTGCCCCACCACAGGCATACCGGGGATGCGTGGCGCAGAGCCCTGACCGGCGTGTGGGCGCTCGGCGGCTAGAGTCCGCCGCATGGACAAGGTGGTCTCCAGCCCTAGCGCGGCGATCGAGGGCATCGTCGACGGGATGACGCTGTCGGTCGGTGGGTTCGGGCTCTGCGGTATCCCCAGCGTGCTCATCCGTGCGATCCACGATGCGGGCATCAGCGACCTCGAGGCGATCTCGAACAACTGTGGCGTCGACGACTGGGGGCTCGGAATCCTGTTGCGCGACAAACGGATCCGGCGCATGGTCGCGTCCTACGTCGGCGAGAACAAGGAGTTCGCGCGCCAGTACCTCGCCGGTGAGCTCGAGGTCGAGCTCACCCCGCAAGGCACCCTGGCCGAGCGGCTGCGCGCCGGCGGTTCGGGCATACCCGCGTTCTTCACCGCAACCGGTGTCGGTACCCAGATCGCCGAGGGCGGGCTGCCCTGGCGGTATGCGGCGGACGGCTCGATCGCGGTCGCCTCGCCGCCCAAGGAGGTGCGCGAGATCGAGTGGATGGGGGAGACGAAGCAGTTCGTCCTCGAGCCGGCGATCGTCGCGGACTTCGGTCTCGTGCGCGCGTGGAGGGGCGACCGGCACGGGAACCTCGTCTTCAACAAGTCGGCCCGCAACTTCAACCCGCTCGCGGCGATGGCCGGCCGGGTCACTGTCGCCGAGGTCGAGGAGCTGGTCGAGCCTGGCGAGCTGGACCCCGACCAGGTGCATCTGCCGGGGATCTACGTGCAGCGGGTGCTGCTGCTCGACGCCGAGCAGGCCGCGGACAAACGGATCGAACGACGCACCGTGAGGGAGGCCTGAGATGCCGCTGACCCGTGAGGAGATGGCCGCCCGCGCGGCCCGCGAGCTGAGCGACGGCTCCTACGTGAACCTCGGCATCGGCCTGCCGACCCTGGTCCCGAACTACGTGCCCGACGACGTCGAGATCGTGCTCCAGTCGGAGAACGGGATCCTCGGCGTGGGCGCCTACCCGGTCGATGGCACCGAGGACCCGGACCTCATCAACGCCGGCAAGGAGACCGTGACCGTGCGGCGCGGGGCGTCCTACTTCGACTCGGCAACATCGTTCGGGATGATCCGCGGCGGCAAGGTCGACGCCGCGATCCTCGGGGCGATGCAGGTGTCGGAGCGCGGGGACATCGCCAACTGGATGATCCCCGGGAAGATGGTCAAGGGGATGGGCGGGGCCATGGATCTGGTCCACGGCGCCAAGCACGTCATCGTCCTCATGGAGCACGTGGCCAGGGACGGGTCCTACAAGATCGTCAAGGAGTGCTCGCTGCCGTTCACCGGCCGCGGCGTCGTCCAGCGCATCATCACTGACCTGGCGGTCATCGACGTGACCGCGGACGGGCTGGTGCTGCGCGAGCTCGCGCCGGGCGTCACCGAGGCCGAGGTGCGGGAGAAGACCGAGCCGGAGCTGCGGGTCGAGCTCAGCTGACGTCGACGGTGATGTTCTCGGGGGCCAGCCGTCTCGACTGGTCGCCGTCGGGCTGACGCACGAGCACCACCGAGCCGTCCGCCGCCCAGGCGGAGAGCGCTGCGCGGAGCGCCCGGTGCAGGTCGTCGGGGACGCGGACGCGAGGGCTGGGGCCCCAGTCGGGCTGCGCGACGACGACGTCACGGAACGACAACGCGTCGTCCTCAACGACCAGAGCGGGGTCGTCGGGGTTCGGGTCCTCGTAGGCGGCGAACGCGTCGCCGTGGCTCGGCAGCTCACGGGCCTCGTCGACGACGTCGCGGGGCGCGTCGAGGTTGGCGGCCGACAGCATGGGGAGGCTGACGAGCACTGGGAGGCCTGCGTTCTCGGCGACCTGACCAGCCGTCTGGTGGTCGGTGGTGACGACGACGTCGCAGGTGTCGGCCCCGTTCCCGACGACGACCGTCGCGCCGACCGACCAGGCGGCCAGCGCCCAGTAGAACGCTCGCCAGTGGGCCGGCAGGTCGAGGCCGACCGTGGTCGCGGGCGCGCCGTCCAGGTCGTCCTGGAGCATGTTCCCCGCCTTGGACACCCAGTTGGCCAGCACCTTCGCGGACAGCTCGATGCGCTCGCCGTGAGTGGGTCCAGGGGCGTCGTCGTAGCAGGTCAGTCGCGGACGGCCCGGGTCGGAGGCCAGCATCGCGGCGAGCACCGCGGCAGGGGTGGGCACCCGGCGACCATAGCGGGCGGCGCGCCGAGTGGCGTCGCGAGCCTCGCCGCCTCGCGGGCTACGCTCCGAAGCATGCTGGGCCGTGCCGCAGGGACGTCGGGAGCACCGGTTTCACGCCTCGCGCCGTCGGCGTTCCTCAGGGTCGCCCTGGTCGGGCCGACCCACGAGGGCGGCGGCCGGATGGCGCCGCATACCGTCGCCCTGGCGCACCAGCTCGCCCGGGCCGGACACGATGTCACGCTGGTCTCGTGGTCGCCCCCCGAGCGGGTCGCCGCCGCGGGAGAGCCGTTCCCCCGCACGGTCCGGTCGCTCGCGTGGAACCGGCCCGACACCTGGGTGCGCACCGGGCGGCGACTGCGCGGGTACGACGCGGTGGTCATCGTCCACACCGGCGCCGCCATGATCCCGCTGCACCTGGCCCTGTTGCAGGGCGCCGGAGTCCATCGAGCGCCAGCTGGCGCCGTAGACGGTGGACCGCGCGGCGTCGTCCTCGTCGAGCACCTGCTCTCGGCCCGGCCCGGCCGGGCCAGCCGGAACCTCCTCACGACCTTCCTCGGCCGGGTCGACGGCGTGCTCCTCCACCACCGTGAGGAGGCGCCGCTCGCCACCCGGCTCGGCGCCGCGCGCGTGTATGCGGCCGAGCAGCCCGAGCTCGCGTCGGCCCTGGGGCTGCGGCCCGCCGACGACGGTGCCGGTGCCGGTGCCCGCCGCGTCGCCGACCGGACCGGGGACGCGGACCAGGTTCGTCGCATACCGGTGCTGACCGTCGCGGAGACCACCGGCAGCCCGGCCGGGGGCGGCGACCGGCGGGCGGCGTTCGGACCCCTTCCGGGCGACCCGCCGTCGGCCGACCTCAGCGCGCCGTGGGCGACCTACGTCGGCGCCATCGAGGCCCTCGCGGGGACCGACGTGGCGGCGGCCCCGACCGCCGAGGCTGACGTCGCCGCGTCCTCGACCCTGACCGCCCGCCTCACCGCTCGGACGGCTGCGGCTGCCCGTCGCGTTGCCGCGGCCCGGGCGCCGCGCGTCGAGCTGACCCGTGGGGACCTACCCGAGTGGGTGCGTCCGACCGACGTCCTCGAGGACGGCTGGCAGGCCGACGAGGCCAAGGCGGCGGCCCGGGCGCTCGGACTGCCCAGGGCTCGCGACGGCATCGCTGCGTGGGCCGCCCTGGGCGCCCTCGCCGCCGTGGTCCGGGTGGCCGACTGGGTTCCGGGGGAGGGCGACGAGGGCCGGCGAACCGCGCTGGTCGTCGACGAGTCGGGTTCGGCGTCGCCGTTGGGCCGGTGGGCGCGCGCGTGCGGGTTCGCGCCCGTGGACCTGGGGCTGACGGTGGTGGGCGGCGGGTACGACCTGCTGGACGTCGACATGGGCTCGATCGACGTCGTGGCCCGGGTTCATCCCGGCGGCTGCGACGCGACCGACATCGACGAGGCCCTGAGCCAGGCCGCGTGGGCGTTGCGGCCCGGTGGGCTGTTCGTCGTCACGCTGCCGCTCGGGCGGCCCGGCGACGAGGACGCGCTCGGCCCGGCCGACGTGCGCGCGATCGTGGCCCGGGCGCACGAGCAGGGGTACGTCCTCGTCGGCGACCTCGACGGAGATGTCGGGTGGCGGATGCGCGCGGCCGGGGTCGCGGCCGACGGGACGCCCGGGCGCATCCCTGGTGCGGCCTACGGCCTGGTGCGGCTCACGCTGCGCCGCCGGTGACCCGAGCCGGTCCGAGACCGACCCGAGGATGACCGCACGGTGAGGCGTTCACGGACGGTGGCGATCGTCCGCGTCGTCGTCGCGGTGGCGGTCGTCGTGGCGCTGGTGTGGGGCGTCGCGCGGAACTGGACCGAGATCAGCCAGGACCTGCAGCGGGTGAGCATCGGTGCCCTGCTGCTGTCCTTCGTCCCGGCCGCGCTCGGGACGTGGCTGACGATGGTCGGGTGGCGGGTGATCCTCGCCGACCTCGGTTCGCCGCTGCACCTGGCGCCGGCCGGGGGAGTGTTCTTCGTGGGCCAGCTCGGCAAGTACCTGCCCGGCTCCGTGTGGACGGTGCTGGTCCAGGCCGACATGGCGTCTCACCTCCACGTACCGCGCCGACGGACCGGCGTCACCGGCCTCGTGACGATCGGGCTGTCCGTGCTCACCGGACTCCTGGTGGGACTACCGGCGCTTCCCCTTCTGCTGCAACGGTCCGCCGGCTCGTCCGGCTGGCTGCTGCTCGCCGTCCCGCTGTTGGTCGTCCTGGTGTGGCCCGCGTTGCTGAACCGGCTCATCGCCTGGGGCCTGCGGGTCCTGCGCCGCGAACCGCTGGAGGAGACCCTCTCCACGCGGGCCATCCTCACGACCGTGGGCCTGTATGCGCTGGCGTGGGTGCTGTTCGGGGTGCACATCCTCGTCCTCGCGCTCGCTGTGGGCGGGGGTACGGGCGTGACGCTGGCCTCGCTGACCGGGTATGCCCTGGCCGGGTCGCTCGGCATGCTGACGGTCATCCTCCCGGCGGGGCTCGGTGCCCGCGACGGCATCCTCGCGATCGTCCTCGCGTCGGCCATGCCGCTCTCGGCGGGGACGGCCGTCGCGCTCGTCTCGCGGTTCGTCGTGACCCTCGTCGACGTGCTCGCGGCTGCCGCCGGCTGGGCGTACGCGCGACGGCACCACCTCGTCACCTCGCGAGAGGAGCGCGAGCACTCATCCGGGGAGACGGTGCCCGAGAAGCCCTGAGGCCCGGGGCTTGCGGCAGGCCGGAGGTTCCGGCGTCAGGCGCCGAGCGGCTCGGGGGCGTCGCTCTTCGGGAACTGCGTCACGAAGTTCATGACCGCCTCGCCGGACAGGTCGCCGCAGAGCTGGCGGTGCCCGGCTTGAGTCGTGACCTTGCCGGTCGAGTCGGTGGTGGCGGACCAGTGGGTGAGCGCGAACTTCTTCCCGCTCGGGAACTGGCCGTAGGCGTCGTTCCAGGGCGCCACCAGGAACTTCCCCTGCGAGGGAGCGATCTTGTTGGCCAGGCCGGCCAGCTCCTTGAGCTGCCCGCTGCGGGCCGACTCCTCGCTCGGGAGGTACCAGAGCACCGTGTAGCCGTGCTCGAGGTTGTGCACGAAGGTCTCGACGGCCGGTGCGTCGGCGCTCGCGTAGAACTGGCGGCCGTCCAGGACCGGCTGGACGAAGTGCGAGCCGCTGGTGGGCGGGATGGTGGAGTACTGCACCTTCGTCACGTCCGTGCGGTTGGTCCCGGGGCCGACGTGGTCGGAGTTGCCGCTCGCGGGGTCCGTGGTCACGGCGTCGCAGGAGGCGGAGGCGGCCGGGGTGCCGAAGGCGACGAGGAGGCTGTCCGGCTGGTTCTTCCGGGCGTCGAGGATGCCGTAGGTGATGACGCCGCCGAGCAGGAGGACCAGGACCGCGCAGGCCCCGACGATCATCAGGACCGTCCGCCGCTCGCGGCTCTTCTGCGCCTTCTGGACCTCGGCGACGCGGGCCTTGCGGCCGGCCGGGTCGCTCCGCTGCGGGCGGCTGGAGGTCGGGCGACCGGAGGGCTGCCGGCCGGAACCGGCCGCAGGCCCTGCCGAGGACTTCGCTGAGGACTTCGCCGAGGACTTCGCCGAGGACTTCGCTGAGGACTTACCGGACGAGGTCTGGGCAGAGCCCTTCGAGGGCGGGCTGGTCGGGGGTTTCCTGGCCACGGTGTCCTTCGGGGCGGTGCGCTGGCGAGCGACAGGGCGCGGCGCCAGGGACTACGGACGGGGAGTGAGGCGTTCGGTCGGTCGGCGGGGTGCACGAACCCGCAACGAGCCGACAACGAGCCGGGCCAAGTGTACGTTCCGCCCGCCGAGCCGCTGGCCGAGGTTGGTGGGGGTCCCGGGGTCGGGGTTTGGGGTGAGGGGTTGGGGTCGGGGCTGAGGCGTCGGCGGTGTGGGCGACACTGGCGGCGTGACGACGGAACCGGCGGCCGCCCCGGCAGCGGCTGTCGTCGACTGGCCACAACGGGGCCGGGTCTGGCGGTCCGATCGTCCCCTCTCGGTGTCGGGGATCCTCGCCACGCTGAGGCACGGGGGCGGGGACCCCACCTTCCTGCGGGGCCGCGGTGGGTCGGTGGCGCGTGGTCTCCGGACCCCGGCAGGGCTGGCCACGCTCGAGCTGCAGACCCGGCCCACGGACGCCGAGGTGGTCGCCCGGGCGTGGGGGCCGGGGGCGGACTGGGCGCTGGACGGCATACCGGACCTGCTCGGAGAGCACGACGACGCGTCCGGCTTCGTTGCGCACCACGACGTCGTCGCGCAGGCCGCACGGCGGTTCACCGGCTGGCGGGTCCCGCGCTCGCGGTTGGTCCTCGAGTCCCTCGCACCGGCGATCATCGAGCAGAAGGTGACGGGCCAGGAGGCGTTCGCGGGGTTCCGGCAGCTCGTCCGCCGGTTCGGGGAGCCGGCGCCCGGCCCGTATGCGTCGGTCGGGCTCCTCGTCCAGCCGTCGCCGGCAGCCTGGGCGGCGATCCCGTCGTGGCACTTCCTCAAGGCGTCGGTCGACCCGGCACGCTCGCGGACGCTGGTCGGGGCGGCACGCGTGGCCGGCCGTCTAGAGCAGACGGTAGACATGCCCGCGGTGGCTGCTCGGGCCCGACTCCAGGCCCTTCCGGGTGTCGGGGTCTGGACGTCCGCGGAAGTGGCCCAGCGGGCCCTCGGGGACGCCGATGCGGTGAGCTTCGGCGACTACCACGTGGCGAAGGACATCACCTGGGCGCTGCTGGGCGAGTCGCACGGCGACGACGTCCTGGCCGAGGTGCTGGAGCCCTACGCGGGTCACCGCTACCGCGTGCAGCGGCTGCTCGAGCTGAGCGGCTACCGGCGGCCTCGCCGCGGACCGCGGATGGCCCCGCGGACCCACCTCCCACGCTGACGGCTGACGCCTTACGCGGTCAGCGCTTGCGGATCCGAACCCGAACCGCGTCCGCGTGCCGCTGCGGCGCCGCATCGACGGACGTCGCGAAACCCTCGCCCCACAACGCCACCCGGATCCGGCCGGCCAGCAGCCCGCGGTCGACCGGGTCGCCGCCCGTGACCACGACCTCGTCGAGACCGACATCCACGCCCACGCCCTCGTCGAGGTCCTCGGCCGACAACGCGACGGCGACCGCTCGCTCCACCCGTACCGCCGGTGTCTCCACACCGAGGCCCGCGATCCCGACGCGTTCGGCCAGCTCGGAACCGGGCGTGACCCCCAACGCCGAACGGATCGCCTCGGCCTCACCCATCGCGAACCAGTCCCCGGGGCCGGTCCGGACCAACGCCCGTCCACCGTCGCGCTCCACCACACCGGTCACGAACTCGCCCACCCCGCGGACCAGCGCCACCGGGACCGCGGCCGCTTTGCCCTTGACCAGGTCGGCGGCGGCCGCCACCTCGTCGGCGACCGCGCGCGCCGTGACCGCCAGCGCCCGCCCGTCGGCGTCGACCGCGCCACGCAGGTCGTCCACCACCCGGATCCCGGCCGCGCCGAGGGCGAAGTCCACCTGGCCGACCCGCCAAGGCCGCCCGCTCGTATCGCTGAGCACCACGGCGATCCGTTCGACACCGAAGGCTGCCTGCAGCGCAGCGAGGAGCGACGCACATACCCCGTCCGGGTCCGTGGGCAGCAGGAGCACGCCGTCGAGCTCCCCGGTGTTGGAGGCGTCCACCCCCGCCGCGGCCATGACCGGACCGGCGACGGACTCGACCACCCGGGTGACCCGCCCGTCGTCCATGGTCCGCTCCGCGACGACCCGAACCGTCCCCGTCGCGATCGCCGCGTCACGATCCACGGAAACCAGCCCGAGGGCCTTCGACGCAACCTTGCTCGACACGACGAACACGTCGCCCTCCGCGACGCGCAAGCCCAGGGCCCGAACCCCCGCCGCGGCGAGCGCGGCGAGGTCGTCCCCGGGGCCGACCTCGGGCATGCCCGTCACCGGGACGACCCAGACGCCGTCAGGCACGAACTCCGGCCAGCCGCATACCCATGTCCACCGCCGCGCCGGCGATGTCCGCCGCCGCCTCCACACTCGACATCAGCAACGGCCGGGCCTCGATCGTGAGCCGCCCGCTGGACCCGACCTCACCGTCCTCGTCGGAGACCAGCCAGCCGTCGAGGAAGTCCTCGTAGAGTCCGGCCACGGCCCGCGCCGTGGTGGCCACCCCGATCGCCTCGAGGCAGGCATCAGCGTGTCCGCGAACCGGGCGGCCCTTGATCAGCGGCGACACACCGACAACCGGCGCGCGCGAGCCACGCAGGGCGTCACGCACCCCCGGTACGCCGAGGATGATGCCGATCGACACGACCGGGTTGCTCGGCGGGAGCACGACGAGGTCGGCGGTCCGGATCGCCTCGAGGACGCCCGGAGCGGCCACCGCACCGTCCATCCCGGCCACGACGAACCGTCGCGCCGGTACCGCCGCCCGCAGCCGGACCCACCACTCCTGGAAGTGGACCGCGCGTTCGCCATCACCGTCGTCCAGGACGACGTGCGTCTCGACCGGAGTGTCGGTCATCGGCAGCAGCGTCACCCCGCGCGCCGGGAGGCTCCACCGATCGGCGAGCCGCGCCGTCACCTGCGACAGGGTCAGGCCCTGCCCGAGCCACAGCGAGCGCGCCACGTGGGTCCCGACGTCTCGGTCGCCGAGCCCGAACCACTGCGGCGTCACCCCGTATGCGGCCAGCTCGCCCTGGACGTGGTGCGTCTCGTCCGTGCGCCCCCAGCCCTGGGCCTCGTTGACGCCGCCACCGAGGGTGTAGAGGACGGTGTCGAGGTCGGGACAGACGCGCAGGCCGAACAGGGTTATGTCGTCACCGGTGTTGCCGATGACCGTGACGTGGGACCCCTCGAGCTCGGGCGTGCGGTCGATGTGGGCGAGCAGGCCACGCAGGAAGCGCGCGCCCCCGACCCCGCCGGCGAGGGCGGTGATGTGCATGCCCGAGAGTCTGTCAGGGCCTCCTCACGGCCTCCCACCGGGTCGACACAGGACTAATCGGGGGGAATTCGGGTGAATATCAGAATCCGGCTTGACTTCTGACCAATGACACGCGTGTAATTTCATCACTGTCCTTCTCACGGTCGACCCGCACACCGCTTCCGCCAGGGATCCGCGGCCAGCGCCCGAGAGCCGGATGTGAGCGACATCGTGTACGGGCAAGGGTCGAGGAGGGCGCCATGCACGAGGTGCAGTTGGTCATGCTGAACACCATCGACGAGGACGAGACCGAGCTGTCCTGGCAGGAGCGTTCGCTCTGCGCCCAGACGGACCCGGAGGCGTTCTTCCCGGAGAAGGGGGGCTCGACCCGGGAGGCGAAGAAGGTCTGCATCGGCTGTGAGGTCCGCGCGGAGTGCCTGGAGTATGCGCTCCAGCACGATGAGCGCTTCGGCATCTGGGGCGGGCTGTCCGAACGAGAGCGTCGCAAGCTGAAGAAACGCGCTGTCTAGCGCGTGACGCCGACGTACCCTGCCACGTGACGACGACGCTCGCGCCGCCCCACGCTGTGCATCCGGAGACCCCTGGCTCAGCCGCGTCCGCGCACCGCGCGGCGGCGGGACCTCGGGTGACGGCGGTACTCCTCGTCCGCGCCGACGCTCTCGGGCGACCGGCCGCCTCCGAGGAAGCGTCGGACTCCGGTATGCCTGGCGTCGCGGCGACCCGGGTCGGCCGGCTGCCGGAGGTCCTGGACGCCCTCGCCGCCCAGACCCGGCCTCCGGAGCGGATGGTCGTCGTAGCCGCCGACGACGCCGAGGTCGCCTCCTCGAAGAACGCTTCCGTCCTGTCCAGGGTCACCGAGCTCGTCGAGGCGCACGAACGGTTGGTCACCTCGGTTCCGGAGCTGGTCGTCATCGGGTTGCCCGCGCCGGCCGACCTCGGTGCCGCCGTCG